>JBGSKQ010000071.1:0-24817 GCA_041741095.1 Saprospiraceae bacterium | reverse complement strand
GGGCAGGTTGCGTACGCGTTACTCACCCGTGCGCCACTCGCCAGCTCCCCCGAAGGGGACTGCTGCCGTCCGACTTGCATGTATTAGGCCTCCCGCCAGCGTTCATCCTGAGCCAGGATCAAACTCTCCGTAGTAAATGTCATTAGAACTAAAAGCCATAAGGCTTGATGTTCTGTATTTTAAAATAGATACGCTATGCCTGTAGCCTTGTTAGGCTACTAAATTCGTGCGGTCTAAACCTTTCTTATCCTCCATCGGTGTCAATGAACTCGTTTAGGTGCATCTTCAATTTGCACTCATCTGTACAGTTGATGATGCCTCTATTTTTTTCGGTTTTTGAAGTTCAAACTTATCTAAGGTGATTACCTTTTTTGAAAAGCGGCTGCAAAGGTAAGTTCAAAAATTCTTTCTCCAAATTTTTTTCAATTTTTTTTCAGATTGTTTTCCCAATGGCTACTTAACAATAAATACTTTCTTTACGAAATCGAATTCGCTACATTTTATGCGAAAAATATAGCATCCAGATTTTGGCGAGGTGGGAACATCATAGTGTTCCAAATGGTTGCCAGCGCCTAAATTTTTTTTCCATTTTTTTACTTCGATGCCCAATGGACTGTAAAGCGAACTCGTCACTTCTTGTGGATATTTAAGAGAATAAGCTGCGGAAAATTTAGAATTTATTGGATTGGGAAATAAGTAGATACGAGGCGTGAATTGTTCTTGAACAGAAATGTTGCTTGCTTGTCCTGGGTTTTCAAACAACAAAATGGCATCATCCCCCTCGTCAGTCGCAGTGATATCCAAATCTCCATCATTGTCCCTGTCGTGCAGGATGGCACAGGACGATAAATTTGAAGCTTGCAAAGTGACTGGGGCTATGAAGTTGCCTGCACCATCGTTTTCAAATATTGTGAAGGTACCTGAGCTATAGTTGCTGGTGACCATTTCCAAGTCGCCATCACCGTCCAAATCCCCTACATCAATGGCCAAGGGGAAATTGTGATCTGAAGGGGAATAGACTGTAGCTTGGTTCAAACCTCCTTGCCCGTCCCCAAAAAGAACAGTGGTATTGTTCCCATTTGAGTTGACGCTGGCCACATCAGCGTTCCCGTCCCCGTTAAAATCGCCAGCAGCGATCATCCACGGTTTTCCCTGGACGGGAAAGGCATTTGTCAGGTTAAAATTCCCCGTGCCGTCGCCCAGCAACACACCTACTTTTTGACTATTAAAGGAAGCGTAAAAAATATCCAACAGACCATCATTATTGATGTCTGCCAAAGAACAAGCTGTCTCATCTTCGCCGGGTAGATCCATATTAGAAATGGCAAAATTGCCTGTACCGTCATTGATGAATATAGAAATATTACCAGCCAGCCGATTGGTAGTCAGCATGTCGTCCCAACCATCTCCGTTAAAATCTCCTGCGACCACTCCCCTTACACCATTGGAGGTAAAATAGGTTTTCATGTTGCTAAAACCGCCTTGCCCATCTCCGGTCAATACCCTCACTTCTGAATCCCATGCAGTAGTTACTACCATATCAATTTCACCGTCATTGTTAAAATCTGCTCCTTCGCTCGGACTGGGCGTACTATCGTCGCCTGTATCGTAAACCGTAAAAGAAGGATACATGCCTTGGCCATCGTTTAACAGAATGCGTAGATCGTCCGAACTTTCGTTTACGGCCACCAAATCGGAGTAGCCGTCATTGTTCATGTCGCCCGCATAAGCGCCATAGGTTTGAAGATAAGTAGGGTCGCCTGGCAAGTGGAGGTTAATGATTTCGACTAAGGATTGATCCAACTGCCCTGGGGCAGTTTCGATCCAAAAATTCCAGGCAAAAGGTTTTGCCAAATGTTCTCCTGTTTCGCTTTTGACGGCTTTTGTGAGGGCGGCACTGACCCACTCGCCAGCAAAAAAAGGTTCGTCGGGCAGGAAGATAACCTGTTTGTTTTCATCAAAAAAAGAAAATGAACCTGTTGCCGGGCCCGACCAACGGCCAAATACCCGAAAGGAGGAAGTATTGACGCTGCTGGTATCCAAAGCTTGGCTAAAATTTACTGTAATAGTTGATGCTGCGTTGGCTTGAATGGTTTGGTTGGAAGGAGATGTGTTCAACACGGTTGGAGATTGGCCCTGGCCAATGTTGCCAAAAAGGGATAGGGATAGGATAAAAATTGTAAAGTGCCTCATGTTCAATCATTTTAATGAGCAGATGAGACAATAATACATATTGTGAAGACGGAAGTTAACCTTAAATAAAGATGTGTTGGAAGCTTGCCAAATTTTTCCGACCGTTTTTAAAAGACAAAAGCAAGGGGGAGATACCCCTTGCTTTCGTTTTATGACCGCTTTTCGTTTTTTTAAAACTTATAGGTAAGGCCGAACCTGAAATCGAACGGCAACTCCAGGGAGCTATCATCTATACCCTCAAGGTTATGGACGTACAAGAGCAAAATTTCATAAGCCCACGTGCCGCCGCTATTATAGCCTATTCCAAAATTGATATTGTTGCGTGGATCGTTCACCGTTTCTACCTCGCCATTGCTATCTATAAATAGCCTTCCGAAAGCATCAACATAGTACCGTTTGGAATTTTCATATTCGTATTCAATTTGTCCAAAGAAGTTTTGAAATGGCCTTATCCTTGTGAACACACCCACCGTATAGGCAAGTGGTTGTATTTTGTGAATGGCTCCGTCGCTGCCCCTTCCTTTTATGTAATTATATGTAAAACCTACTCTTGGCCCTACCGACACAAGATCCTTATAGATTTTATAGCCCACCATCGGCGTGACTCCAAATGCAAACTGGCTGGTCTCGCCATTTCCCGCAAAACCAAGCACAAAACTTCCGCCGTACCACAACTTGTTCGCAAAGCCACTTTCGTCAAAATACTCGTCCGTTTTGGAAGATTTTTTCTTGCCTTTTTTTTGGGCAAGGGCATCGTTTGTAAAAGCTGTTGTGAAAGCGAGCGCCAATAGTCCGAACAATAGATATTTTTTCATTAGTTAGAATTTTAAAAAGGCAAAGTTGGGGAATCCGACCAGAAAGACAAACGGATTGCCTCTTTTGGTTTGCAACCTGAAAGTTAAAAAAGTCAAAAATAACAATGGCATTAGCCAACTGTTCACCGGATCCACAACAAATAAGCTGATGCAAAGGGGAGCAGGAAAATAAAAGCATCGAAACGGTCGAGTACGCCACCGTGGCCAGGCAATAGATTGCCGGAGTCTTTTACGCCAACGCTGCGTTTGAGCATGGACTCAACGAGGTCGCCCATGGTGCCAAATGTAGATACGATGGCGGCGAGCACCAGCCAGTCCACCAGCCTAAGGACACCAGTCAAAAGGCAAAAAATATAGGCTACGATAAAAGTGACAACAACGCCGCCCAGTGTGCCTTCCCAGGTTTTTTTTGGTGAAATGCGGGCGTGGAGGGGATGTTTGCCAAACCTGGAACCAATGAGGTAAGCGCCCGTGTCGTTCATCCAGGTAAGCACCAACAATCCGAAGACGGTCCAGGCAGAGAATTCGTTTTTGTCAAAAGCTATAAAGTCAACAAGGGCGAATGGCGCTCCGATATAGACCATGCCCAAAACGAGGAAACCCACATTTTGAAAAGGTGTGGCCGAACGGGTGAACAGCTCGTAAATAAAAGCCAGGAAAATAAAAGGGAAAAAAAGGATAGCCGTAAAGATGACAAACTGATCGTTGGAACGGATGGTGCTCATGTGCAAAATAGTGGTGAGCACAAATGGCGTCAGGCCAAAGGTGATGCCAAGCACCATGCGGGTGAAATCACGCTTGGTATAGCGTTTCAGCACCATGCTGAGGTACTCCCACAGGCAAAGCGCCGTGATGACGGCAAAAAGGGAGATAAAGGAATAACGCCCCCCAAACAATCCTACCAGCATCACAATCACAAAAATGAGGGCCGTACTCGCCCTGCGAATGAGTCCTTTCATGTGTTCGTCAGTTGTCCGTCCGTTTTGCGGTCTGTTCAAAAAAGCTTGGGATTGGGCCTCATTCCTGGATTTTTGCACCGTAACTCAAATCGCCCGCATCGCCCAAGCCCGGCACAATGTACGATTTTGCGGTCAACTCTTCGTCTAGTGCGGCCATCCAAATATGTGCCTTGGGATTGCTGCGCCTGATGTGTTCTACGCCTTGTTTTGAGGCGACTGCCGTTACTACGTGTATCTGCGCAGGTTCGCCAAAATTCTTCAGCTCGCGGATGGCAATGTCCATAGAAGCGCCCGTGGCGAGCATGGGATCGGTGATGATCAGCACAGAATCGGCGAGGTTGGGGCAGGAAACATATTCCAGGTTGATTTCAAATGTGCCGTCCTTGTGGTGTTTGCGGTAGGCGGAAACAAAAGCGTTTTCGGCACGATCGAAATAGTTCAACATGCCCTGGTGAAAAGGAATGCCTGCCCGAAGGATGGTGGCCAATACGATGCGCTGGGTAGGGAGTTTGATTTTGGCGACGCCAAGCGGTGTTTCTACCTCCTCTAATGCGTATTGCAGTTTTTTGCTCAGTTCGTAGGCCATCACTTCTCCGATGCGCTCCAAGTTGCGGCGGAAGCGCATACGGTCTTTTTGAGTATTGCTGTCCCTAATTTCAGCCAGGAATCGGTTGACGATGGAATCTTTATCGCTTAGGTTGACGATCATGTGCGGTTTGGTTAGATGCGTTTCAAATGTAGGAAGAAAAAATATGGCTGCAAATGTAACACCCCACACGGCAGAATAAAGGTCGGCCCGGAAGTTTTTTAAAAACCTTGATATTCAATCATTTAAAATCAAAAGCACACTGCTCTGTCCAACAATTGATAATATTCATCGAACAAAACCCAAGGCAGTCCGCTTGCTTGCTTAATTTCAGCGCCTTAATGGAAATCCTGTCATGAATTACACAGAAATCATCAGCATAGCATTCCGTTCCGTTAAAAACAACTTGCTGAGGGCCATCCTCACCCTGCTCATTATTGCCGTCGGGATTGCGGCCCTGGTGGGCATCTTGACGGCGATTGACAGTGCCATTTTTTCCCTCAACGACAGCTTTTCCGGCCTGGGTGCCAATTCGTTCACTATCGTTCCCAAAGGCATCGAAATGAGCGGGAGCCACGGTGGCAGGCGCAGCAAACAGGGGGAGCCAATTTCATATAAACAGGCACTTGACTTCAAAGAGCGTTTTGATTTTCCTGCAAGGGTTTCTGTATCAGTGGATTGTACCAATTCGGCGGCCATTAAATTCGGCAAGGAAAAAACAAACCCCACCGTATCGGTCGCTGCCATTGACGAATACTATCTAGATGTAAAAGGATTTGAAATAGCTGATGGACGTGCTTTTACCAGCCTCGAAATACAGAACGGGGCCAATCGGGCCATCCTTGGTGCAGACATTGTGAAAAACCTTTTTAACGGCAAAAAAGAAAATGCGCTGAACAAAAAAATTGCCATCGGCAACCTGCAATTTTTGGTTGTAGGCGTATTGGAATCCAAGGGCACCAGCATGAACCAAAGCGAAGACCGCACCGTGCTCATCCCATTGATGGACGGCAAGCGCTATTATGCCTCCCAGGATCAAAATTACAACCTCATGGTGAGCCTCAATGATGCTACCCAAATGGAAGTGTCAGAGTCAACCGCCATCGGCCTTTTCAGGAATGTACGTGGTTTGCGGGCCAGCCAAGAGAACGACTTTGAAATTTTCAAAAGCGACTCGCTCGTTTCCATTATCAGGGAAAATACAGCCAGCCTTCGAATCGCTGCCGTGGCCATCGGTTTGATGACGCTGTTGGGTGCCGCCATTGGTTTAATGAACATCATGCTGGTCTCCGTCACCGAACGCACCAAGGAAGTAGGCATCAGCAAGGCACTGGGCGCTACCCGTAAGAATATCATGTACCAATTCCTCACGGAGGCCGTGTTGATTTGCCAAATGGGCGGCTTTGTCGGCATCGTCCTAGGCATTATAGTTGGAAATTCTGTTACTCAATTGATGGGCGGAAATTTTCTTGTGCCCTGGGATTGGATCATCATGGCCATCATCGTTTGCACTTTGGTGGGCCTGGCCTCAGGCATGTACCCCGCCATGAAGGCCGCAAGCCTGGATCCCATAGAATCGCTTCGCTATGAGTGATTTATAAAAATGGGCAAGCTGGTTTTGAGTTAAAATAGCATTGCCCTGAAGGCCGTGTTCTGCACTATTTGTTGGCGTCCCGTCTATTTTTCAGCAAAAGATTTTAAACTTAGGCACTTTGGCACTCGTTTCTCTCCAATAATCCCACTAACTTTAGGTGCTTAAAAATAATCCACCACGGCTCGCCACCGTTTAATAACAGCCATGAAGCTAAAAATCTACTTTTTTACAATACTAAGCTGTGCAGTATTTGGGCTATCAGCTCAAGAAACTATCCAGCCCAAACAACTGGACGATGCCAGCAAAGGCATCATCTATAATAAGGAATTTGCCCTCGGCCTTCGCCTGCACACCAATGGATTGGCAGCAGGATTCAGTATTGGCAAAATAAAAACTTACTACCTCACCAAGTATTTCCATGTGGAGTTGGGCGAATTGAAGCATCCGAAAGAAATCCGCCAAAGTTTTGACACGCCCAGCACCCTTAGCGGCCGTATTTCCAGGGCATTTAAATATGGCAAACAAAACAACCTCTACGCTGTCAGGGCCGGCATTGGCCGCAAGCGCTATTTTTCGGAAAAAGCAAAGCACAAAGGCGTAGCCGTCGGCATTTCCTACGAAGCCGGGGCAACGCTTGGCCTTTTGAAGCCCTATTACCTCGAACTCCGTTCTGAAAACAACCGCTCCGTTGCCACTAAATACTCCGACGAAAACGCTGCCCGCTTCCTCGATGTCACCCAAATACATGGCTCCTCCGGCTGGTCAAAAGGATTGACTGAAATCTCCCTCCTGCCCGGTGCCCACGCCAGGGCCGCCGTCCATTTCGATTGGGGGGCATTTGACGAATACCTCAAATCTATCGAAGCCGGCATCATGATAGACGTTTTTTCCAAAAAAGCGCCCATCATGGTAGAGGCCGACAACGTGAAGAACAACCAGCTCTTCCTCAACCTTTTCATACATTTGCAGTTTGGTAAAAGATATTAGTGGGCTGGCCATTTCGCCCAGCTATTAACCATTCAGCATTTCCATGATTGAACTTCCCATCGTAGATAAAGTGGAAACCCGCCGCCGCAAGCCCGAATGGCTACGGGTAAAACTGCCCATTGGCGAGGACTATAAGCGGGTGCGCCAGCTCGTTGATTCCTACAAACTCCATACGATTTGCCAGAGCGGCAACTGCCCCAACATGGGCGAATGCTGGGGGGCAGGCACGGCTACATTTATGATTTTGGGCAATACCTGCACCCGTTCCTGTTCTTTTTGTGCGGTAAAAACAGGCTGCCCGCCCGAATACGACGCCGACGAGCCACGTCGTGTAGCCGAGGCCATTATGTTGATGAAGGTAAAACACGCCGTCATCACCTCTGTCAACCGGGACGAACTCAAAGACCGTGGCGCAGAAATTTGGTACCAAACCGTCCGGGCCGTCAAGGAAATTTCACCGGAAACCACCATCGAAACCCTCATACCAGATACCAAAGCCAACTGGGAAGCATTGGAGCGCATGATCAGCGGTGGGCAGGAAGTCGTTTCGCACAATATGGAAACTGTCGAGAGCCTCTACCGCAAGGTGCGCCCACAGGCCAAGTACAGCCGCAGCCTCGAACAAATCCGGCGCATCAAGGAGTTTGGCAAGCGCACCAAAAGCGGAATCATGGTCGGATTGGGCGAGACAGACGAAGAGGTGTTTAAGATAATGGATGACTTGAAAGAGCATGGCTGCGACGTACTGACCATCGGCCAATACCTGCAGCCTACAAAAATGCACCTGGAAGTGGCCTCCTTCGTCCATCCGGAAAAATTTGCGGAATACAAGGAAGTTGGCCTTTCAAAAGGCTTCGACTTTGTGGAAAGTGGCCCCCTGGTGCGGTCGAGCTACCATGCAGAGCGGCACTTGTAAGCTGATTAATTTCATTATTAACTAAGTTTTTCTGAAACAGGGGTTTGGGGCGGAACGCCCCAAAAAAATCCCTCCCCCGACGAGCCGCCGTAGGCGGCGAGGAGGGGTGAATTTCAAAAAACTTATTTGACAGTATATTTTTACTAATATAAAAAGGCGCAAAGCAGTTTGAGTACCGCTTTGCGCCTTTTCATTTATACACAAACGGAAATTCTGTCGTTTAGCCTGTCATGCTTGTTTTTGTGGAAAAACGGTTTTTAAAAAAAGCAAAATGGCACCTGTTGCCTGCCCTGCTCCTGTTGGCTTTTTTGCCCACCGTTTTCTCCCAAAAAGCTTATGAACTGAAGATCACACCACTCGACACCACCACTTCTTTTCTTGAAAAAAATCTGGAATACCCCAACAGCTATGCAGATTCCCTGCAGTTGTTGGCCGGACTCGAAAACATCCTTTTCCAACTCCGCAACCAAGCCTATCTCGAAGCCTCGTTCGATAGCCTCTATTTCCAAGATACACTTGCTTTTGCATGGCTTCATGTCGGCAAAGCTTACAAATGGGCCAGCTTGCGCAACGGCAACGTAGAGGAAGCTTTTTTAAACCAAAGCGGTTTTAAAGAAAAACTGTACCGTGGGAAAAACCTGGATTTTTTACAAATCAAAAAAATGCAGGACAAACTGCTCCAGGAGGCCGAAAACACAGGCTATCCCTTTGCTTCGGTTTGGCTGGACAGCCTGCGGTTCGATGGCACAAAAGCAGCAGCAGTGCTGTGGATGGAAAAAGGAAGGCCGGTCTTTTTTGACAGCCTGAACGTGGAAGGCGACGCCAAAATCTCCACGGGCTACCTGCGCAGCTATCTTGGCATAAAACAAGGCGAACCGTACAGCCGTAAAAAGGTCTTGAAAATAAAGGACCGGCTGCGGGAGCTGCCTTTTGTTTCTGAAAAAAGCAACACCACCGTCAATTTTCTCGACGACAGGGCCAACCTCCGCCTCTACCTTGCCCGCAAAAAGGCCAGCCGTTTCGACTTTTTGCTCGGCATCTTGCCCGACAACCAGCGGGAGGGCAACAAAGTACTGCTTACCGGCACTTTCGATGCGGAGCTGCAAAACCAGTTTGGCCTCGGCGAGCGCATTTTTGCAGCCTTCGAACGCCTGCGCCCTGAGACGCAGCGGCTGGAACTTGCCTTTGCCTACCCATACATCCTGGACTTGCCTTTTGGTGTGGATGTAAAATTTAACCAGTATAAAAGGGACAGCACCTATACAGATATCGCCGGGGATTTTGGCGTGCAATATCTCTTTGAAGGGGGCAATTACCTGAAGGCTTTTTGGAGCATTATCTCCTCCAACCTAATTTCTGTGGATACAAATGCCATCCGGCAAGGCCGTTTTCCCGAGGTGCTGGATGTTAAAAATTCTGCCTTTGGCCTGGAAGCCCGCTGGCAAAGGCTGGATTACCGCTTCAACCCCCGCCGGGGCTGGTCAATCCTCGCAAGGGGCAGTGCGGGCACTCGGCAGATCGGCCGCAACCAGGCCATATTGAACGTAGCGGAAAATTTTTACGACACCCTGCCGGGCAAAAGCTACAAGTTTGTTTTGGAGGGCCAGATAGAACGTTATTTCCCTATACTACAAAGGGGAGCGGTGAAAATGGCGGCCCACAGCAGCGCCATTATTTCACAGGAACCCATCTACCTCAATGAGCAATTCCGCATCGGCGGCAACCACCTCCTGCGGGGCTTCGACGAGGAGAGCGTTTTCGCTACTTTCTTTGCTGTTTTTACTTTGGAATACCGCTTTTTGGTGGGCGAAAATTCCTACTTCTACACTTTCGGCGACTATGGATATGTAGAAGACAAACGGGCGGGACAGCCCGACCGCTACCGACGGCCACTGGGTTTTGGCGTCGGGATGACTTTTGAAACAACAGCGGGAGTTTTTGGTATCAGTGCCGCTATCGGCAAACAGGAAGGCGCCACCCTGGATTTCAGGAATCCCAAAATACACTTTGGCTACGTGAGCCTTTTTTGAAAACGATGAACTATAAACGGTGAACTATAAACGATGAACTATAAACCTTTAAGGCATTAGAAAATTTGCGATTTATGGCTGCTTTTAAATTTGGCTTAAAGGTTCCCTAATTTTTAAAAACAATTGCCAGTTAGCCAATATTTTGCCTGTTCATCATTCATCATTCATCGTTCATCGTTCATCGTTCATCGTTCTCTAAACTATTTTCCCCTCTACCATTTCCACGATTTCCCGTTCTTTCTCGTCTGTTTGCTTTGCAATAGCTGCCGCTTTTTTCAAAAACTCGGCAGCCATTTCCTTGTCGGTCAGGCTGGCAGCGTTGATTTTCACGTTCATCCAGGCACCGTGTACGGCGGCACGGGCGCACAAAGCACCGACCCCGGCATCGGTCACTGAATTGGGGTTGCCATTTTTCACCATTGCCTCCGCCAATTCAAAAATCTTAAATGAGGCTTCCATCGTGTGCAGGGGTGTCTCTATGGCATAGCGGGTGGCGTCCTGGATGGCTTGTTTTCGGGCGGCCTTTTCCTCTGCCGAATCTTTGGGCAAACGGAAAGCAGCCATGATCTGGTTGAAGGCATTGGTGTCTTCATCCACCAAGCGTAGGAGCTGATCCTTCAGCGCCTGCCCCTTTTCAGCCCAAGCGGAAAACTCTTCCAGGCGCTCGTCCCAGCCACGTTTGCCAGCGCTCAAATTAGCCACCATCGTGCCCAGTGCTGCACCCAATGCGCCCACATAAGCAGAAATAGAACCACCGCCTGGGGCAGGGCTGTCTTTGGCCGTTTCGTTGGCGAAGGCACGCAGGTTCATGTTGATCAATGGCGCTGCGTCTGCATCGGCCAACTGGTACTCGATGATTTTTTTCTTTGGGTCAAATGGCGTCAACTCGTCCAGCCCGAGCGATTTCACGGAGATGTGGATAAGCTCTTCTTCCGAGGCCCCCGTGCTCCATTTTTGTTTTTGCAAAAAATAGCGGCCAGCGTCGAGCATCACCTTAAGTGGCACCAAGCCTACAATTTCTGATCCTGTGACCCTCATGCCCCGCCGCTCGGCGCTTTTGCAACACTCCTCAAAAGCCACGTGCAGCGGCGTTATGTTCAGGTTGGTCAGGTTCATGGACACCTGCGCCACGCCGTATTCGGGTATGTACCAACCGATGCCTTTTACCGCCTTGCAAGCACCTTCTTCCCGCATTGGTTCGCCGTTTTCGTCCTTGATAATTTCGCCTGAAACTGGGTCGCCTTTGCGCAGTACCCGCCCTTTTTCCCGCACATCAAAAGCAACGGAATTGGCCCGGCGCTCGCTCGTTGAGTTCAGGTTCACATTATAAGCCACCAGGAAATCCCTCGCTCCGATGACCGTTGCCCCGGCACGGGCATTGAACTTGGCGGGGCCGTAGTCGGGCCGGAAGTCGGGCCGCTTCAATTTTTCTGGCAGGGCTTCATACTCGCCCGCCCTGATGACGGCAAGGTTGCGGCGCTCCGGGGTGGTTGCCGCATACTCGTACATATAAAAAGGTATCTCCAATTCGCTGCCGGCCTTTTCGCCGAGCTTGTGCGCCCATTTGGCACATTCTTCCATGGTGATGTTGGCCACGGGGATGAGTGGGCAGACGTCGGTAGCACCCTGGCGGGGGTGTTCGCCCTTGTGCTTGCTCATGTCAATGACCTCCGCCGCTTTTTTGATGGCCAAAAAGGCAGCCTGCACCACGGGTTCCGGCTCGCCCACGAAGGTGACGACGGTGCGGTTGGTCGCCTTTCCGGGATCCACGTCGAGCAGCTTCACGCCCTCCACGCTTTCTATTTCGTCGGTGATCTGTTTGATGATGTTCATGTCCCGGCCTTCGGAGAAGTTGGGGACGCATTCGATGAGTTGTTTATTGATCATATTTTATTCCTTAATTTTCGAATCCATCACAATCGTCACCGGCCCATCGTTCACCAAAGCCACTTTCATATCTGCTCCAAATTCGCCCGTGCCGACTGTCAGGCCTGACGTTTCCCGCAGTGTTTCCACAAATTTTTCATACAAAGGAATGGCCGTCTCCGGCCTCGCCGCTTTGATGAAAGAGGGCCGGTTGCCCTTCTTCGTGCTGGCGTGGAGGGTGAACTGGCTCACCACGATCATCCCGCCATTGATGTCCTGCACCGACAGGTTCATCAGGCCGTTTTCGTCGCCGAAGATGCGGAGTTGGGTGATTTTTTTGCAGAGCCAGTCAATGTCCTCTTGGCTATCGGCATCTTCTATGCCCAAAAGGATGAGCAGGCCGGGGCCGATGCTGGACTTTATTTCACCCTGAATAGTGACGGAGGCTTGGGAAACTCGTTGAATGACGACTCGCATATTGGGTAATATAGCTTGGCGGCAAATATAAAAAGACTGCCGCCGCTGGAAAGCAGATCGTGGCAACTTATAAAAACCCAGGCATTTCAACCCAGATCAAAAGTCCATGCCGATGGAGAAGTAAATTTTCGGATCCTGCACTTGCCTTGTCTCCACGCCCCAGGCATAGTCCAGGCGCACGAAATAGCCGAAGAGCAGGGTCCTCGCTCCGAAACCATAACCATAAACAATGGGATCCCTGAAATAATTGACTTCAATCGTCACGTTGCCCTGGCTGTCAGTTTCCGTCCAGGTATTGAGCGGGCTGGCTTCGTTGAAGGGGTTGAGTCCCTGCCAGGCTGTACCGGCATCGAAGAAAGTGATGATCTGGAAATTCCTGACAAAATTGGAGTGCGAACGGCTGAAAATGTACCGCAGAATCGGCATCCGGAACTCTGTGTTCACCACGGCATACGAGTTGCCGTTGCGGGCGTTTATTTTAAATCCCCTTGCATTGGTGGCCACGGTGCGGTAGGCGAATTCGTCGCCAGCCGGCAAATCAATGGTATTGTCGAACTGCGGGATGAGCCAATTGTCCGTGCCGCCCAGCATATACAGGATTTTTTCTTTGCCAAAAGAAGAGGCCCAAGCCGTGCGGACGGCCAGCACGGAGTGCTTCAATGCTCTTTGATAATGGCGGAAATCCAGGCCGATAATGGTCATAAAGCCGTCCTTTACTTTAAACTGGGCATTTTCACCCAAATCAATGTCAAAGCCTTTTACCACTTCGCCGAAGAATTTGTAGCGGGTGCCGTTAAGGATATTCAGCGAGATGTCCAGGGTGTTGTCGAACACATATTCCGCTTTGATGCCCAGGCGTTGTGTGTTGAGGGTGGGCGCTTGATGGGTAATAGGTTCGGTGGACAGGAAAGTGGTATTGTCGAAACGGAGGGTAGCCGTGCCCCTGATACTGGTAAAAATGTCCAAGGGATAGCGCACCTGGTATTGGCCCAAAAAGATCTTGTTGTCGTACTTGATGGGCGGTGGAGTGGCATCGGGCGTGAAGCGGAGCCGCCTGCGATAAAAGGAGTAACGCTTGTCCAAACGTTTCTTTTTGTCGTGGAAGGTGAGGAAATACTCTGCTCCGTTGAAGGAAGTCGGGATGCGCACACCACCCTCGAACTCGTAGTCTTCCAACAGATCTTTGAAATTGGCCTTAATCAAAATGCCCGGCGGTGGGTAGCCAAAATCCTGCGGCACGCCGGAGTAGCTGTTCAGCCCATCAAACAATTGGCTGTTGTCCAATTGCGTGGTCACATAGTCCGTCCTGAATTTCAGGCGGTAGGGTATGATGCGGCTGGAGCGAAATTCGTGTACTTTTTTGCGGGGATCTTCTTTTTGTTCAACCGGGCGATAGACCAATGGCTGCACCTCTTCTGTCGGCTTTTCCACTTTGGGCGCAGGGGTGGTGCGCACGGGTATTTCATCGTCGTCGAATTCGCTTTGGAACAAATAATTGTCAATGTCAATCTTGCCCGTGTCTTGTTTTTCCTGGGGCAATTTTGAAACGTCAATCGGCTCGTTGCCTGCCTCTTTCAGCACGGTATCGGCAGGTTTTTCAGGGACCGCACTTGTGGTTCCTAATACCCTGACCTTGTTTTTGTGGTAGGCCGTCAATGCTGGGTTCACTTCTTTCTCCGGGTTGACCGTGCCGACAAAAACGTGCTGTTTCCCATTTTTAAACACCAACGTAGCGTAGCGGTTGCTGCGCCGTGCTTTTGTTTGTTGTAAAATATTGCGGTCAACGTTGCTGGTAAAATGATTGACTGCCCGTTGTTTGATAATGGTGTCTTGCCAAATAGAATCCACTTGTGCCAGTGCCACGCTGTCCAATTGCTCCTCGATGATGGAGTCGGCATGGATGCGCATTTCCGTACCGTCCTCGAATACGATGATATTTTCAAAATGGTGGATATAGTCTTCCAGGTAGCCCGCTTTTCTGTTAAAAATCCCACTCTCATCACTGAGGAAAGAAAACCAGGTGGAATCAATGGCCAATGGTTGGCGCTCGTTGGCATGTGGCGTATGTGTCACCTGTACCAATTCGCCCGCCGAGCGGAAGCCGATGGAATCCAGGTTGAGGTAAAACAAATCGAAATTGCGGATGGGCAAAATGGAATCGAGCACCGCTGGCACGTTCATCGAATCCTGGCGATTGGAAGCGAAGAGGATGCCCCGCTGCCCACGTACATGGACGAAAGTAGCATCCAAATCATCCCAAAAATCGGTGGTCAGGCGCTGCGCCTGCCTCGTCAAGGTGAAATAAAGGAACAAGTCCGACTGCCCCCTTACCGCAGCGGAAAACACCAGATCACTCACGCTCACATAATCCATGCTATACACCCGTTGGAACAAAGTGCTGAGGTCTTCCGTGGTTTTTTCTTTGGTCAAAATATTATAGCGCATCAGCTTTGGCACATCACGGCGCTCGTACAATACGGCCAGTTCCATGTTGCTGGGACTCCAGGCCAGAATGGGGTAGTTGTAGTCGGTAGCTTGGATGGCGTTGCGGAAACCGCCCTTGTCCACTACCTTTCGCTCGCCCGTGGCGAGGTCTTGGATATAGACTTTCCAGCGTCCGATTTCATTTAAAACATAAGCTATTTTCAGCCCATCGGGGCTTATTTTTAGTTGGGTCAATGGCAGGTGGCGCTTGTTTTTAACAGTAACCTTGGCAAGCGTACTATCCTCTTCGATGGGTTTCATGGTGGCCATGTCGCCTTCGTAGCGGATTTTATAAAAATTCTCCCAACTTTCCACCGTCCTGCCATAGGTGCTGCCCAGTACGTACAAAAATCCGCTTTCAATGCTGCGGTTGATACGGGTCAGATAGAGCAGGTTGGCCACCGTGGCATGGCCGTAGTGTTCACTGATAAAATGCCAAAGGGAATGCCCGGCCAGTTTCGGGTGTTCTTTGGCCATTGCCTCAAAGTTTTCATATTTTCCGGAGAGAAAAAGGTCGCGCAGTTGGTCGTCGAGTTCTGTGCTCCATTCTTCGCCAACAAAAGAAATCAGGCCGTCCTTAAACCAGTTGGGCAGGTTCATCATCACGGCATTTTGTACGATTTCCTGGAGGTTGGAGCCAAACAGCATGGCATTGAGATAGACCGAAGCCACGCCCTCCCTTACTTGCCGCCGCAGGTCGGTGTGGTCACCATTAAAATAGACAAACATTTTATTGCCTACTATTTTGGTCTGCCCGCCGGTATTTACAAAAGCTTCCTCGCTGCCGATGTTGCTCTGTTTCAGGTCGGTGAGGTCGGTATAGACGATGATTTCAATCTTGTCGTTGAGGCGGTGTTCGAGGATGCCCTGGATGTCGTAAAAATCGTACTCGGCCATTTGCACCACCGACTGCCCAACGAGGCGCCCCTCACCATACCAATAAGCAATGAAATTGCGGCTTTCATATTGCGACCATTCGGCAAAGTCGGTGTGGAACTGCACCCGGTTTTTGCCGAATTCCGTTTGTGTGGTCTGGCTCCAGGCGGCAGCGGACAGGCAGGAGAGGAAAAGGATGGTGTAAAGGCTTCGCATGTGCATACAGTATTTTTAAGAACAACAGCGTTCAACGTGGGCGGTTCAGCACGGTGTACCAATTTTACATGGCTAAAATATACAGGAATTTCGGTATTGCTGATGGCTGGCAGGTATGGCCGCCGACGAATCCCGAATTTGCCCGCTGACAATGTGAAAACACGTCATTTTGATAAACGCTTCATGCCTGAATTAAGTCTATTTAATTGGCAACAACCATGCTGATGTGTGGCCTTTTGTCAATGTGGTTGCACCCGGAAGCGCTTTTAGCAATTTTTTATTTGGCAATTTTTTGAAACAAGAATACCTGGGCATTCAAAAATTTCCAATCATTTTTCAAATAAGAAAGCCTCCATCAAAAAGCTGAAAAGTTCTTTGTGAAAGCAATTTAATAATATAGACCAATCTGTTACGTTACTTCCGCCCCTCCTCGCCGCCTCTGGCGGCTCGTCGGGAGGAGGTTCCGATAGCTATCGGAATTGGGGCGTTCCGCCCCAAACCCCTATTTTCAGAATGGTATAATTTATTTTTTTCGTTTCACTTTTGACGGAGGCTCCTTTTGAATTTTATCAAAAACAAAACCTCACTCCGAGCGCAAGCTCAACACCGGGTTCACCCTTGCCGCCTTCCACACTTCGTAGCCCACGGTCAAAAAAGTGACCAACAGCAGCCCAGCCAGGCTGCCAATGAAAACCCAAGGACCAATAGGCACCCGATAGGCAAAATCCTTGAGCCAAAAATTGGACAACAGAAAAGCGGCAGGCACTGCCAACAGGCTGGCGGCGAAAAAGATTTTTACAAAAACCCACAGGAACATCCTGATCACCGTGGTTACCTCTGCCCCCAACACCTTGCGGATGCCAACTTCCTTCGTCTTTTGTTCGGCGGTGTAGGAGGCGAGGCCAAACACGCCGAGCGCTGTGATGAGAATGGCGAGTACGGCAAAGACCTTGGCCAGTGCCGTTACCCGTTCTTCGGCGTTGTACATTCGGTTGAACTCGTCGCTCACGAACCAATAATCCAGGCCGATACTGGGGAACACGTCCCGCCAGGTTTTTTCAATAAAGGCGATTTTCTCCTGAAACTTCCCGGCGGGCAGTTTGATGTAAGCGATTTTATCAATGGGGTGCGGGCGCATTTCCAGCACCAATGGTTCAATGGGCTGGTGCATGGATTTGAATGGAAAATCCTTGACCACGCCAATGACTTTGAACGGGATTTTGCGCTCGTCGTAAAAATCAAGGGCATAAGCACCGAGCATTTCTTCGGGCGTTTTTCCAAGGGCTTTTACCGCTGCTTCGTTGAGCAGGATGGAGGTGGAATCGGTGACGTAGCCCTCCTCGAAATCCCGCCCTGCAAGTATTTCCAGGCCGAATGCTTTTGGAAAATCATATTCCACGTTCAAGTGGTTCCAGTCCAGGTCCTTGTCGCTGAGTTCGGGGAATTTGAGCCGGAAGCCTACGTAGCCAAAATAATCAAGGCGTGGCATGTGGTTGCCCATCGTGACGTGTTCGATGTCTTTGTCCTGCAATACGGCATGTTTGAAGGCGGCGAATTTTTCCGGCGGGGCGATGCCTCCGTACCGAATGGATAGCAATTGGTCGCCGTGTTCGTTGAGTTGGGAGCTTTGCAAGTGGTTCATTTGCCGGATGACCACCATTGTGCAAATGACGAGTACGAGCGCCACTGCATACTGCACCGCCACCAGGCTTTTTTTCATCAGCTCGGCTCCACGGCCTTTCACCACCTGGCCTTTCAGCACATCCACCGGCTTGAATTTCGACAAATAAATGGCCGGATAAATGCCTGCCAACACGGCCATAAAAACCACGATACCTGCTACCGTGCCCAGCATCCAGGGGTTGAGCAGCGAGGCCATTGTGAAAGTTTTATCCGAAAGGTGATTAAACGGTTTTAAAAATGCCAGCACCAGCACGATAGCCATTACCAGTGCGCCAACTGTTGTTACAAACGATTCAAGGAAAAACTGCCGTGCAATTTCGCCCCGCTGGCTGCCCAAAGTTTTGCGGAGGCCCACTTCCCTCGCCCGCTTCACCGAGCGTGCAGTGGCCAGGTTCATGTAATTGATGCAAGCAATGAGCATGATCATCAAGGCTATTGCGCCGAAAATGGCGAGGTACTCTTTGTTGCCCTTTGTATTGCCCTCCCACTGTGTTTTCGAGTCGTAATGCAGATCGGAAAGCGGCATGATGTAGGGCGCTATCTTTATGCCGGGCTGCACGGTGCCAGAGTCGGAATGCGAAATCATCTGATCAGCATAACCCTGCAAAGCTGCTTCGATGGGCTTCATGTCAGCGCCTGGCGACGTTACTATGTAGTTTTCAAAAAAGCTGACAAAGCGGCCCGGCTGGTTGGAAAAATAGGTGCCTTCCATGTAGTAGTTAAAATCCTCCCGAACGCTGCGCAAAGCGTTGATATTCAGGATGTAATCTGGTTTAAAATGCGAGTTGGAGGGATAATCACGGTAGATGCCATTCACCACGACATCAATTTCTTTGTTGTCGGTAGCAAAGGAATGTTTGATGGACACGACTTGGCCGAGCGGGTCGTCATCACCAAAAAGTTTGGCAGCGCCCGTTTCGCTCAGCACCATGCTGTTGTGGTTTTCAAACATCTTTGCCTGGTTGCCCCGCAGAAGGTCGAACCAGAGAATGGAATCGAAGCCCGGCTCGGCCCAGCGGATTTCTTCTGTCAGGATGATTTTGTCTTTGGACTTGTAGTGCAGCGAGGTCGGATAGCCGATGTAGTCAATGCGGCAGCCTTTGACCACTTCTGGGCGGGTTTCTTTTAGTTGTTTTACCCAAAACCCAGGGGAAGCGGTGTTGAAAAATTGTTCCCCCTGTGGGTTGGTGAAAATGTTGCCGAGGCGGTAGGTATTGGCAAAATAAGGGTGAACCCTGTCGTACCGCAATTCATCCGTCACATAAAGGAAGATGAAAATGGCACTGGCCAAGCCGAGCGCCAGGCCAAACATGTTGAGCAGGGAAAAAAAACTTTGGCGGCGGAAGTTGCGCCAGGCGATGAGGAGGTAGTTGTGCAGCATGGTGATTTATTTTAACAAGGTCATTTGTCATTGGCCATTGAAGCCCTCCGACTTGAATTTCAATGACTTAATGCAATTTTTCAATTTCTGTTATTGGTAAAAAGGAAAGTGAACTTGCTGGACAGCCCTTTTGATGGCTGTCCATTTTGCTTGGGATGCCTTTGAGAGTTGGATTTTATAAAATGCCCTTTTTTGGGTTGACTTAAGTTTGGCAGGTGCCTTTGATTAGAATAGTGGCTTCTTTAGAGAAGCTCGGTTGGAAGGAGGATGGATTTTATAAAAAGTTGCTTGAGGGCAGGGATGGATGTGGTTCTACTTGTTTAAGTTATAGTTACCGTATTTTAATTTAAAAAAAGCCAAATTGACACGATGTTCGTCTCACGTGTGGTTTTCATCAATAGCCTGGCAAGCCTTCTCTTCCTGCGACCTCCTCCAGCGTTCAAAAAAAGCTTGGATGCACTTGCCCCGCAATGGCGAATTGGCATTGAACAACACGCAGATACCAATGCCATCCCGCCTGTCGAAGGCAATTTCGCTGTGGAAATTATTGACATATCCGGCATGATAAACCAGTGGGCCGTCGCTTGATTTCAGAATGCGCCAGCCCATTGCGTAGGCCGCCGAATCACGGTCAATCCAACCGGGCAGGGTGCGGCGTTCCAAACCCGTGGCGATGACGGGGCGAAAAACCTCCTCCAGGGTCGCTTTGGAAATAATATCGGAATGGTGGCCTAAAAGCAATTTGAGCCATTCGCCCATGTCGCTGATACTGGCGTTCACGCCACCAGCGGCAGCAAAATCGTAATAGCGGGAGGAGATGGTATCCGCCGCCCAGCCGTTTTCATACCTCACATGTGGCAGTGCCTTATTGGCAGCATTTTTCATGGATTCGTAGTCCAGGGAGGCGTCGAGCATGCCCGCCGGATGAAGAAGGTAGCTTTGCATGAGCGCTTGGTAGGTCTGGCCCGTGGCCTGCTCCAAAACCGGCTCGATTAGGCAAAATGCGACATTTTGGTACCCAAAAAACTCGCCCTCCCGGCCAAAGAGTTTTGCATAGGGAAAATATTGTGAAATGATAGTTTCCCGGTCGAAGCCTTGTTCCAGCAGGTTGTCGAAGGCGTGGTAGGGCAGGCCATTGCTGTGCGAAAGGAGGTTGCCGATGGTCACTCTTTGTGCCTGTTGTTTATCTTTTAATTGAAAATCGGGGTAGTGCAGTTGCACTGGATCGTCCCAGCGGAGGTAACCTTTTTTTACCATCATGCCCGTGAGTACGCCGGCAAAGCCTTTTGACAAAGAACCAATCCTGAAACGGGTGTGAATGTTGACAGGGTCGCCGCTGCCCGCCGCCTTTTCTCCATAACCTTTTAGTAAAATAACCTGGCTGTCCTTGACGATCACCACCGCAGCGCCGGGCGTTCCGGTGAGCATCATCGAGTCGGAAAAATAGCGCTCATAGTCGTTGATGAAAGCCTGCAAGTAGGGGTCGAGTGGCTTTTCTTTAACGGGCGACAGGATGCCCATTGACGCTGAGGCCAAGGTGGGCGGCGATGTGGAGGCGGTCTCCCAGCAGCTTTGAAGCACGGCTGCGGCGGCCAGAAATAGGATTAAAACGATTGGATTAGACTTCATGACGGCGAAGATAAAAAGGGGATGGATTTTGGCAAGCCAACTTCAAATTCCCTTGATTCAACGACGAAATTTCCGCTATTATGTTCATTCTGCCAGCTTTGTTCCATCGTTTCACAAAAATTCTAAACAACATGAAAAAGTATTTTGCTGTGTTCGCTTTGGCGGCACTTTTCTTCCTGCAAGGCTGCATTCCTTCCTTGCATCCAATTTACACCGCAGACAAACTGGTGGAAGTTAAAGAACTGGCGGGCGTTTGGACAGAAAAAAAAGATGCCAATTATCAGGTGACCTACAAGAATTCAGAAGGAAAGCCGGAGGCCTGGAACTTCAATTACCTAGGAGACAAAGCCTACTCGTTGATCCATGAAGACGAACAAGGCCGGAAGGCCGCATTTGAAGTACATGTGATTAAATTGGGTAAATATTACTTCATGGATTTTTACCCCTCCGATTCGTTTGAAGGCGAACCGCCCGTGGTAGCCGATGTACACAAAATGAACAACCTCCAGCAGATGCACCTGCTGCCCGTGCATACCTTTGCAAAATTGGAGGCTACGCCTACTGAATTGAAAATCAGCATGTTCGATCCGGATTTTTTGAAAAAATTGTTGGAAAACCAGCAGATTCGCATCAAGCATGAAGAGACGGAAAGCGGCTACGTGCTGACCGCCACGCCGGAGGAACTACAGAAATTTGCCGAAAAATATGCAGAGGTGAAAGAGGCATTTTTGTCCGAACCGACCGTGCTGAAAAACAAGCTGAAAGAATAATAAATGAACCTGCCGACTCAATTGCTCAACATTGCCCGGAACAGATGGCTCCACCACCTGCTGTTCTGGGCTTTGTCGTTTTATGTGCTGGCGAGGTTTTTTGCCTACAACGATACCATTAGCACAGTGGACTGGATATATACATTCCTGTTTCACCTGAGCTTGTGGCTGGCTGTTTTTCCAAACTTATATTTTTTAATTCCTCAGTATTTAAAAGCAAGAAAATATATAGTATATGCTATATTGTTAGCGCTGGTTATAATGATAGGAATTTGTTTTAATTTATTGACGTTCAATTATTTATCAGATTTATTATTCCCTGGTTATTATTTTATTGATTATTATGGTTTTTGGGAAATTGCCAAATTTATAATAGTATATGTTGCAATTACCAGTTTATTAAAACTATCAAAAGGTTGGTTCAAATATTTGGACACACAGCGGCAAATTGACCGCCTGAGCCGGGAAAAAGTGGATGCAGAGTTGGCCGCCCTCAAGTCGCAGGTAAACCCCCATTTCTTGTTCAACAGCCTGAACAACCTTTACTCCCTCGCCCTCGACCAAGACAAACGAACCCCTGATATCATCCTTCGGCTATCGAGCATGATGCGCTATCTGCTTTATGAGAGCAATGTGCCAACGGTGCCGCTGGGCAAAGAAATAGAGCACCTCCAAAATTATGTGGAAATGCAGCGCCTGCGGGTGGGCGAAAAAGCGGATATCCGTATTGAATTCAACGGTGAGCCGGAAGGCAGGGAAATCGCACCGCTACTTTTTTTGCCCCTGGTGGAAAATGGTTTTAAACATGGCATAAAAGGGGAAATTTCAGGCGCATTTGTTCACATGCAACTCGACATTTTGCCGGGCCAACTTGTTTTTAAAATAGAAAACAACAAGGGCACCGTGGACGAAGTGGAAAAGGGCCCTGCCCGTGGCATCGGCCTGCACAACCTCCGCCGACGCCTGGAATTGCTCTATCCGGGGCGCTATCGCTTAGATGTGGCCGATGGGATCAACACTTTTACGGTCATGTTGAAAATAGAAGGGGATTTTTAAAATATCAGCAAGCAGCCTCATTAGACTGTTAATTGAGTATTGCGAACTCTTTCCCCCGACGAGCCGCCTGTCCCGATTGCTATCGGGAGCTCGTCGGGGGAAAGGATTTCTTGGGGCGTTCCGCCCCAAACCCCTGTTTAGAATTGTACTCATACCTATCATACAAACACCAAGCAAAATGAAAATCCGATGCATCGCCGTTGACGACGAACCGCTGTCCCTGCGTATTCTGGAAAAATATGCCGATGAACTGCCCCAGTTGGAATTGGTGGCCTCCTGCGCTGATGCTTTTGAGGCGATGGAAATATTGCGCAGCCAAGCAGTGGATTTGCTTTTACTGGACATCAACATGCCAAAACTCTCCGGCATCAGCCTGATGAAATCGCTGGACCGCCCGCCGCTCGTCGTTTTTACCACCGCATACCCTGAATACGCCGTGGAAGGCTTTGAACTGGAAGCTGTGGACTACCTGCTGAAACCCTTCTCGCTGGAACGTTTCATCAAGGCCATAAACCGGGCTGCGGAGAAATTGACTGCCCACCACGACTTGCCAAACCACGCTGCCGGGCACTTGCTCATAAAAGCCGACAAAAAACTATACAAGGTTGATTTTCAGGACATTCTGTACTTGGAAGCTTATGGCGATTATGTGAAAATTTTCACAAAAGACAAGATGCTGCTCACCAAGGAGCGTCTCGCCACGCTGGAAACCGCCCTGCCATTAGATACTTTCGCCCGCATCCACCGCTCGTATATCATCGCCGTGCATGCCATTGAATTTTTGGAAGGGAATCTGGTAAAAATTGGAAAGGAAAAACTCCCCGTGAGTACAGGTTTAAGGGAAGCATTGTTGAAAAAATTGGGCGCTAAGGAGTGATGCGTTCAGCTTTCTACCATGCGCAGCGTCTTCGTGTCGAAAGGGTTCAGCGCCGTGCCTTCTACTTTGGCCTCGGCCTCTATGCGGTACTCGGATTGTACTTTGCTCACCGTTTTGGCCAGCTTTACCAAGCCGCCTGTCAGGAAATTTTTGTCGCCAAATTGATCCATGCTTGATTTCACCTTTTCAAAAGGTAAAGTAAAATCAACTTCCAACGGCTCGTCCTGCGGCACAGTGATGTGCTGGTTGAGCGTGATTTCTCCCAGTTGGAACTCGTCCACCAAGCGTTCCTTGCCACGGCCCCTGCCGTATTTTTCAATCATTTTCAAGCGCACCTGCGTCACCGTTTGGGTATTTTTGGAGAAAAAGCGCAGTTTGCCGCTTACGGCACCCACCTGCTCGAAGGCCATTTCAGGCAAAACCAGTTCGAGTTTTACCCCTTCGATGCCAAGCCATTTTTTTACTTTTCCGAACATTTGGTATTGTTTCATTGATTCTTGGTTTCATTGCTTTCATTGGCAATGCAACCATCCAGCTATCACACAAACCTGCGGTGCCAGCTTTCGTTGAGCGGCTTGAGCCACTTTTCTTCCAACTCGCCTTTTGTCTGGATTAAATTATCGAAAACGAGGGTACCGCTGTTGATTTTGCCCTGTTGGTAAAGCGCTGCGAACTCGGCGCTGGGGGCAGATTTTACCTCTTCGCCCTCCAACCAAGTAAAGGTCATGCGGTCGAACAAATCCACGCCGTATGCCTGCTCGATTTGTTTTAAAAAATAGACGCTTTTGTCAATGGAGCAGCCGCTGGCATCGGCCTGGCTTTCGTCCACCATCAGCACGATGAAGCGCCTGTGCAGCACGTCGCCATGCGCCCGCAACTGGCGGTTGTGGCTGACCCAGTTTTGGGCAAAACGATCCACCGTTTCTTTCAAAGCAGGTATTTCATTTTCGCCAAATGGGCGGTTGGCTTGGTAAATCCAAACCCGGGTGCTGGCGGGCAATGTTTGGTAGTCAGACATCTATGGAACGATGAACTATGAATGATGAACTATGAACTCTTCCCCGCATCTGGCAGGATGACTTGCTCAAAGTGGGTGCTAAGTTACGAAGGCGGGCCATTTTTTTGTAGCGGTCCATGTTTCGCCAATTGTTGCCAAAGCTTATTTTTGCTATTGGTTTTTTAAAAAAAGATAGAGCTTGAATGCAACTTCTGCTTCCAAAAAATGCTCTTGGAAAAATGGGAATACCAAATAGCTGTTGTAAAAAAAGTGATTTTACATCCTAAATTAACTTGAGTTCGGAGATTTTTAAGCCGCAGAGCGGCGATAATGTTTGTAGAATGCAATAAAACAATACATTTCAGCCCGCCTAAGGCGGGCGATGATTGGTTGCCGCCCCGGTATTTGTGCCATATGGCATTATC
>JBGSKQ010000070.1:0-20120 GCA_041741095.1 Saprospiraceae bacterium | reverse complement strand
CTCCCGTTGAATAATTTTATATGCGACTACCTATAAGTGAAATTGAAAAACCAAAATAGGCCAAATTGATTTACAAAAAACTGTTAATCAATGTTTTGCAAGTTCCTGTCTGCCTACAGGCGGCATCGTTCATTCCCGAAGTAAATTCGGGACAAGCTATTTATAATTCATCATTCACTAAGGCATTTTAATATGCCAATTTTACGGGAACACTTGCAACTCCCCATTTTTTTCCTTGTTTTGCAAGCAATGAAATCACCAATATGATTTGGAATCAAAACTTCGATTTGCCCTACCTCAACCAGTTTTTTAAAAACACCTTGGGCGAAACGCTCGGCATGGAATTCACGGAAATGGGCGAGGATTATCTCGTCATCAAAATGCCGGTGGACAAGCGGACGGTACAGCCTTATGGCCTCTTGCACGGCGGTGCCTCGGTGGCATTGGCCGAAACGCTGGGCAGCGTAGCCTCTACCATGTGCATCAAAGACCTGGACAAGGACATGGCGGTCGGCGTGGAAATAAACGCCAACCACTTGCGGCCTGTAACCAAGGGTTTTGTGTTTGGAAAAGTGACGCCCATCCGGGTGGGCCGCAAAATGCACGTTTGGAACATCGAAATAAAGGACGAAAAGGAACGGCTCGTGTGCGTGAGCCGATTGACGATAGCCATTGTGGAACGCTCATAAGTTTAAAAAAAAAACGCCTCGACATTGGCAGCTTATTTCACTGTCACCCTGAGCGCTTTCAGTCCCTGCACGCCTTGCAGCTTCTCCAATTCCAGTTCCTCCACGGTTTCCTCGATGTAGCCCTGGCGCTGGAGGTAGGTCAGGTAGTCCATATACTCCTCCCGATCTTTTTCGCTTGCATATACAATGGCAATTTTTCCAGCTTTTGTGAGGCGCTCCGCCTTGGCTTCGGGCGTACTGACCATTGCTTTGTCAATGCGCTTTTTGATGATTTCGTAGCGGATGTTGTAGGCGCCGTCCACGTCGAAGCGCTTATCGTCGGGGCGGAAGCGGATGGAAATGGGCTGGCCATAGACGAACACCAGTTGCGCCGTCTGGAGCGGCATGGGCAATTCGTTTTTCAAATGGGCCATTTTGCGGGTGATCTCGGCCATGGCAATCAACTGCCAAAGGCGGAGGTTGCGCAGGTGGAGTTGGGAAAATTGGCCCCGCTGCAGCACCGATTGCCCGGCGTAGAGTTCAAATTGCACCCCATCCGTTTTATATTTTTCAAAATAGTGGGGGACCATTTTCTGGGTGCGTTCGTCTTCCAATTCCAAATAATCGGAAATGGCCGTATTGATGCGGGTCACGCTCTCTTCGTAGTCTTTTCGCTTTTGATAAACCACGCCAAAATTCGGGTCGAGCTGGCTTTTATAAATATTGAGGGCCTGCGCAATTTTGGGATCCATCCGTGCCACTTCCTCCAACAGCGGATGGATTTCACGCAAAATAAAATCTATGATCAAAGACTCGTCGCTGGATTTTAGCTCCTTGGCCAGTTCTTCCATCCGGTGTTCCGTTTCCAACAGATAATGGTCGAGCAAGGGAAAATCCACCCGTTGTGCGGCCACGCCCAAGATGTCCTTGACGAGCTGTAGATTTTTTAAAAAATCTTCCAAAATGGCTTGGTTGCGGGTGTTGGATGAACTGACGATATCGGCCTGGGCATACAGTGGATAGACATCTTCAAAGGAAATTTCCTCCACGATAGCCTGTTTTCCCTCCATTTCCTGGCGGTCCAAATAATTGAAGGCGGCTTCCATAAAACGCCACTCCACGCTGGGGTGAATGGCGGTGAACTGCTCCCGGATAATGGCTTCGATCTGGTTGTCCGTTTCTTCCCGGCTGCGCTCCACGGCCATGTTGAACAGGGGCAGCATGTTTTTGAATTCCTGTTCTGCAAAACTGTTCAGTTCAAAAGGGTACGGTGTACCGATTTCAATCATGCCGATTACCTGGTCGTCCTTGCTGATGAGCGGAGAGACCAAGTAACTGCGGAAGCCATTTTTTATCAAATCCTTTTCAATGTCAGTTTTATAATTCAATTTTTCCAAATCCTCAATCAGCAGCACCTCCCGGTAGCGGAGTGCTTTGTCGTAGATGGAATAGGCGGTTTCCTGGCCAAAACAATCCCTGCGATCAGGTAGCAGGCAATGCCTGATTTTGTATTTGAATTCGTTGGTTTTATCGTCGGGATAATCAACCGCCACAAGGCCGAGGCGCAGCTCCGGCATGTCGAAATAAGTACGCAGCAGCCGCTCCAGCCGCAGTATATTGTCGTTTTTGGTGACCGCATCTTTTTCCAGCAGGTGGTAGCGTAGGCGGGAAATAGTTTCCTCTTTCGTCACGTCCACCAATTCAATGCCCACCACGCCGTGCAGCTCAAAGTTTTCGGGCGGCAAAGCTTCCATCCAGGCATCCAAATCATAGATGTTGCTCAACAATTGGTTGATCTTCTCCTGGCTCAGTCGCTTGAGCGGCTTGGTAGGAACCACTTCCGTAAACTGGATATTGAGCAAGGATTTGTAGTGATACTGCACATCGCTGCCCTCCTGCTCCACCGTGAAAATGACCAAAGGATCAACGTCCAGGTTTTGGCCATAGCAGGCATTCAGGATGGTCGCACAAGCTTTGGTCACAAGGGTGTTGAAAAACATATCCCCCTGCTTTTCCACCTTCACATTGATGCTGCTGCAGCCGCACATCATATCGGCCAGGGCCGGAGTCACGTAAAACGACTGCATGTCAAAGGGTTTGGAAGCCTTGCCCATTTGCGTATCACGCAGGGCCAACGGGAAGAGGCTGGCCAGCAGCAAATCCAATATTTCCTGGTACTGTCCGAGCGAGGAATAGTCTTCGAAAGGTTGCCAAAGTTCGGGGGCGGCCTCAGCCCTTTTCATTATTTCATTGGCCAAAAGGCGCTCGGCCAAATCAGGGCTGTCCACTTTTTGTTTCCAATGCCTCAATAGTGGGGCAAAGCTCAACTTTGACGTATATGGCAAACGGTTGGTGGGCAGGCCCTTAATGTCCTTCGGCGGGCGGAAATCCCTCATGGCGGGGTTTTCCTTTTTTGAAACAGGTTGACCGTTTTTTATCGGCGCTGTGGAAATGGTCTCAGTCATGGTCAGTCTTCTTTTGGTTTCGCCAATTTCGAGTAAAGTGGCACTAGAAATGATTGTGGACAAACATTAACCAATCAACGTATGCCAAAGTTCTACCTTTGCTTAAAGGTAAAAAAAAGCCATCATGTTTTTCGACCTGCCAGCACCCATCCTCCAGCAATGCCAGAAAATCCTTGATACAAGCATCTTGTCGGTGCGGCATATTGGCGGCGGCGACATCAACCAGGCCCGCTTGCTGGAAACTGGCCGGGGTAATTTTTTCCTAAAATTAAACACGGGAAAGGAGGCCGCCCGCATGTTTGAAGCCGAGGCAATGGGACTGGATTTGCTGCGAAAAACGAACACCTTTCGCATCCCCGCCACCATCGCCCACGGCAGCACGGAAGCTGGCGCTTTTTTGTTGATGGAGTTGATAGAAACGGGCTACCGTGCCAGCGGTTTTTGGGAGGAATTCGGCGCCTCCCTTGCACAGCTCCACCGCCATAGCGTCGGACAATTTGGCCTCGACCACCACAACTTTATCGGCTCCTTGCCTCAACCCAACCACCCCCACCCCACCTGGCCGGAATTTTACATCCACGAACGACTGCAGCCGCAACTTGACCTGGCCCTGCAATCCCAGCGACTCAGCAGCAGCGATGCGAAGCATTTTGAAAAATTGTACTTAAAACTGCCCGAACTGTGCCCCGCCGAGCCGCCCGCCCTCACCCACGGCGACCTCTGGAGCGGCAACTTTATGGTGGCCGCCGATAGCCATCCTGTGTTAATTGACCCCGCCGTGAGCTACGCCCACCGGGAAATGGACCTGGCCATGAGCCGCCTGTTCGGTGACTTCGACCGCCCTTTTTACCGCAGTTACGAGGAGGTCTGGCCCCTGGCACCCGGCTTCGAGCAGCGCCTGCCCATTTATCAGCTTTATTATTTGATGGTACATGTGAACCTCTTCGGCGGCGGGTATGTTGGGTCGGTGCGGACGGTAGTCCGGCAATTTTGAGTAAAATTGGTCATTAAGTCATTTGTCATTGGACTATTTGCTATTTGTGAGAAATCCCTAAATTTGCCGCCCCAAACCAAAAATCACTTTGGTCCCGTAGTTCAACGGATAGAATGGAGGTTTCCTAAACCTTAGATATGGGTTCGATTCCCGTCGGGACTACCAGAAAATACAAACCGCAAGCTGTATAGAACGGCTTGCGGTTTTTTATTTTTTAAAAGGCTAAAAGCCTGTGCGCCTGCCCAACCCTGCAAACAAGGGCAAGAATTATCAGTTGCTTGCTATTCAATAATTATCAAATCAGGTACGAAAATGCTGTCCAAAAGACCGTTTTTAATTCCACTCATCCCTTATTTGTCTTTGCCAAGTGATAGGGTCCTTTATTTGGGAAAAGGCCTTCATCTCCTGCAATTCATTGAACAATGCCTCTAACTTTTCAACATCAAAGTTTTTAGGCATATCGTCGGCAGAAATAGCTTTGGCTTTCCTTTCTTCCTTTTCAATGTTTGGCAATGAAAAAGGAATTTTAAGCCGCTCCAATAAGAGCTTGTTTGCGATTTGGTGCTTGAGGCAAAAACGAGCCATTTTTCGTCAGATTTTTATCTTTTTGAAGGCGCATAACTTGTCCCGGTTCATCGGGAGTGGCGCTACGCAACTGAAAAAAAGGTGAAAAACTGGCGGAAAAGGGACGTTTTGGGCCAAGTGACCAAATCGCAAACAAGCTCTAAGGGCAGCAAAAAGCCCAAATCCAATTCGTTCTTTATTTCCAACACTATTTTCATCGCTTGCTTTCTTTCAAAATTAGACTTTTAAGTTCATCAAAGCAACCCCTTAAACCACTCCACAAAATCCCCCACGCTTTTCGCACCCAAATCCCCTTCGCCCTGCTTCCGAACGCCCACAGCGCCAGCCTCCTGTTCCTTTTCGCCGACGATGAGCAGGTAAGGGATTTTCTTCAACTCGTTGTCCCGGATTTTGCGGCCAATGCTTTCCGTGCGGTCGTCAATGAAGCCACGGATGTCGTGTTCGGCCAGTTTCGCCTGCACCTCTTTGGCATAGTCAATAAACTTGTCGCTGATCGGCAGCAACACGTACTGCTCCGGGGCCAGCCACAGTGGGAACTTCCCGGCGCAGTGTTCCGTCAGCACGCCGATGAAACGCTCCATGGAGCCAAAGGGCGCACGGTGTATCATCACCGGGCGGTGCGGCTGGTTGTCGGGGCCGATGTATTCCAGTTCAAAACGCTCCGGCAGGTTGTAGTCCACTTGGATAGTGCCGAGTTGCCAGGAACGGCCCAAGGCATCTTTTATCATAAAATCCAGCTTCGGGCCATAGAAGGCAGCCTCGCCGAGTTCCGTCACCGTTTCCAGGCCTGCTTCGGCGGCGGCATCAATGATGGCTTGCTCGGCCTTCGCCCAATTCTCGTCCGAGCCGATGTATTTTTCCTTGTTGAGCGGGTCACGCAGGGAGATTTGGGCCGTGTAATTGTCGAAGCCCAGCTTTTGCAGCACCAGACGGGTCAGGTCGAGCACGCCGAGAAACTCCTCTTTGAGTTGGTCGGGCGTACAAAACAAGTGGGCGTCGTCTTGCGTAAAGCCCCGCACCCTGGTCAGGCCGTGCAATTCGCCGCTTTGTTCGTAACGATAGACGGTACCAAACTCGGCGATGCGCAGCGGCAACTCCTTGTACGAGCGGGGTTTGTGGCCAAAAATCTCGCAGTGGTGCGGGCAGTTCATCGGTTTCAACAAAAACTCCTCGCCCTCCTTCGGCGTATGGATGGGCTGAAAGCTGTCTTTGCCGTATTTTTCGTAGTGGCCGCTCGTCATGTACAGTTCTTTCTTGCCAATGTGCGGCGTGATGACGGGCTGGTAGCCACGTTTGATTTGTTCTTTTTTAAGAAACTCTTCGAGGCGGGTGCGAAGGGCCGTGCCTTTGGGCAGCCAAATCGGCAAGCCCATGCCCACCTTCTCGGAGAACATGAACAGTTCCAACTCCTGGCCCAGCTTGCGGTGGTCCCGCTTTTTGGCCTCTTCCAGCATTTCGAGGTACTCAGTGAGGTCTTTCTGCTTGGGGAAAGTCACGCCGTAAATCCTCGTCAATTGCTGGCGTTTTTCGTCGCCCCGCCAATAGGCCCCGGCAATAGCCATGAGCTTGGCTGCCTTGATTTTGCCCGTTTCGGGAATGTGCGGGCCACGGCAGAGGTCGGTAAAATTGCCTTGTGTGTAAAAAGTGATGGAGCCGTCGGCCAATTCGTCAATGAGTTCGAGCTTGTACTCGTCGCCTTTTTCGGTGAAATATTGAATGGCGTCGGCCTTGCTCACCTCCTTGCGCACGTACTCGTTGCCCTGGCGGGCAAGCTCCAGCATCTTGTTTTCAATTTTTTCAAAATCGTCGCTGGAAAGCTGCTGGCCGCCGGGATCCACATCGTAGTAAAACCCATTGTCAACCGGCGGGCCGATGGCGAACTTGATGCCAGGATAAATGGCCTCCAACGCCTCTGCCATGAGGTGGGCCGAGGAGTGCCAGAAAGTGCTTTTCCCCTCCTTGTCGTTCCAGGTGAGCAACTGGACGATCGAGTCTTTTTCGATGGGGCGGCTGGCGTCCCAGACCTCGCCGTTCACCTTGGCGGAAAGGACGTTTCGGGCCAAGCCTTCGCTGATAGATTTGGCGATCTCCATCGCCGAAGTGCCTTTAGGATACTGACGGACGCTGCCGTCGGGAAGTGTGATGTTTATCATCCTAATTTATTGATTGTCAACTTGATATTTTAATGAAACCAAACCCGTGTCATAAGTTTTGGTTTCAAAATGTGTTAATTTAATCCGGTTGTGGATGCCTGCAAATAAAGGTTTGCCGGTACCCAACAAGATGGGATGAACGGAAAGCCAAAGCTCGTCCACCAGGCCTTCGTTCATCAAGGAGGCCGTCAGCACTGCGCCGCCGAAAAGCCAAATGTCCTTGCCTGGCCCATTTTTGATGGCCTGCACCTGGCCTTTGAAGTCGCCCCGGATAATTTCGTCGCCCTCGTTGACTTGCTGGAGGGAATTTGAAAAAACGTAGTGCTTCATTTTGGGCATGTTAAAGGTTTCAGCCTCGTCTATGGTTTGCATGAGTTCGTAGCTCTTCCGCCCGATAAAAACGCAGTCCACCCTTTGAAAGAACTCCGCCATGCCATAGTCCTGGTCGGTGAAGCACCAGTCGAACTCGCCCTTTGGGCCTTCAATGAAATTGTCCAAACTGACCGCCAAACCGAGTATGACCTTTCTCATGGCTTTGAGTTTTGATGAAATACCTTTACGAAGAAAATTGGTGAAAAGTTCAGCCTTGTCCCAGGGTTATAAAGGCGGGCAAAAGTAGGATTTTTGGAAATGATTGGAGGGTGGCAGTGAAAATCAAATTTGGTGAAGGATCGTGGAAAAAATAAGTTCCGATGGTTAGGCGAAATCACCTTGATTTTGAAAATCATGGTGATTAGTACCAAAAATAAATCCCGAGGCTAGGATAACTAAACTTTGAAAGTCCGCTTATTACCTACAGAAAAATTCCTTGAAATCCAATGGCTTATCGTCCCATTAGGGACGTAATATTGGTAGCCAAATGCTAAAACGGGCCTCCGTCCCGCTAGGGACGCAATGTTGGAAATACATTAAACCGACATTGCGTCCCTAGTGGGACGGAAGGTAAAAAGCCCTCATGACCATTTTGAATTTATATCAAATCGGAGCCGCACCTATCCAAAGTATAAATTCGATAAATCAGGCCAGCATTTTCCAAAAGTTATAAAAGATGGAACACAATATTTACCTTGCCTTATAATTTCACCAAAACCACTTTTTATGAGGCCGCTCTTTTATTCCTTCCCTGTTTTGTTTTTTTCCTGGCTGCTGTTTTTACCCAATGCCCAGGCTGCCCATATCCTTGGCGGCTACATGTCTTATGAATGCATGGGCAATGATAATTACAAGTTTAAAATGGTGCTCTATCGGGATTGTTTTGGCGGCGGCGCACCATTTGACTCCGCTCCTGGTACGATAGAGGGCACAGTCACCATTTATAAAGGCAGCAGCACTATTCCATTACAAAATATCGTCTTGGCCGCACCCTCTGTAAGCCCTGTAGCCATCGTGCAAGGAGCCCCATGTTCAGGTCTGAGCCAATTTTGCGTAGAGGAAGGCATTTATACTTTTGAAGTGCTATTGTCCGGAGCTGAATCTTACCACGTCGTTTACCAACGCTGTTGCGGTGCCAACAACTTCTCCAACCTGGAAAACCCAGCCGAGACGGGGATGACCATTTATACCGAGGTAACTCCTTCCGCTATGGCAATTTGTAACAACAGCCCAACTTTGTTCACGTCGCCCTTGCTTTGTGCCCTGGTCAACCAATCGTACTTTTCCGATTTTTCATTTATTGATGCAGATGGCGATGTGCTAACGTATGAATTTTGTCCACCATTCGATGGTGGTGGTACAGATCAAACCAATGCCACGGGCCCCAATGGTGTCGCACCAGATCCGGATTTGCCACCACCTTTTTCGCCTGTCACTTTTGCCAATCCTTTCACTTTCCTAAACCCAATCCCAAGCTCCTCCGCCTTCAGCCTTGATGCCAATACTGGCCTTTTTAAAGGCACTCCTACCGTCATTAGCCGATATATTTTCGGGTATTGTATCAACGAATTTAGGAATGGGCAACTACTAAGCTCAAGCCGTTTTTATGGATTTATGGAAGTCGCTCCTTTTCCGTTGTCCACCAATGAGACACGCCATACCAAACTCAAAATTTCGCCGAATCCCGCCAGCACGGAAGTGTTTGTCGAACTGCCCCAAACGGGTGGCCATTGCAATATTGAATTGATTGACATTTCAGAAAGGAAAATCCGGGAATGGAGCGGCGTAGAAAGCAAAAGTTTCCGTATTGCTACGCTTGACTTGCCTTCGGGGATATATTTTATCAAAGCCAGCACGGGACAAGGTGCATATTTGGCGAAATTGGTTATTTCAAAATAGACTGTTTATCGCCTATTTCAACATGGCCGCCGCCCCTTCGTCCAGCAATACCAAGCCATGCTCCAGTCTCTGAAAAATGCTCGCAGGCAGCGCCTCCGTAATCTCGTTCCGCAGGGCCTGCCGCACAATGCCCGCCTTGTTCTCGCCAGCAGCCATCAATAGGGGCAAACGGGCTTCCTGCAAATATTTCAGCCCCAGGGTGATGCCCTGTTTCAGCGCCGTTTGTTGGGTAAAATATTTTTGCCCAACCTGCACCGTTTTGTCATCCAAATTGGAAACATGCGAGTAGAGATCCCAGGGCGTTCCAGGCTCGTTGAGGGCGATGTGGCCGTTCATGCCAATACCGACCAGCATCAAATCGAGGCCGCCGAGGCCGGCAATTATCCTGTCCATTTTGCGGCATTCTTCCAGCAAGTCTTCAGCCAGGCCGTTGAAAAAATAAAGTTGGCTTTCTTTCGTGCCGAGGGGTTTGAACAAGTTTTCATCCAAAAAATAGCGGCAACTGCCCTCTTTCGCTTGCGCAATGCCCACCCATTCGTCCAGGCCGATGAAGGTGCAGCCGCTGAGATCTATGTCCCCGGCTTGGGCCATTTTCACCAATTGCTGGAAAGTGCCAATGGGCGTATGCCCAGAGGCAAGGCACAGCACGGCATTGGGTTTTTTTGCCAAAATATCGGCTACCAACTGGGTGGCACGGGTGGAAATGGCCTGATAATCTTCGAGGATTTCTATTTTCATGGTGGTGAGATTTAAAGGCAAAAATGCCTTATTTGCATCAGTTTTATTGATCAATGTCATTTGTCATTTGTCATTGGGCCATTTGTCATTAAGGTCATTTTTTATTGAAAATCTGTTATTCATGGTTGGTTAGCTTTGATGCAAAATTAACTTCCACGTTTCGTTGTTCTAAACGTCGTCGGGGTTTATCCCGATTGCTATCGGGACGACGACGTTGTGCCGAGGTTATTTTTTGAACGATACTTATCTTTGCCGTTTTCTTTGCTTGTGTGAATTTTGCCAAGAAAATCCACCCCCGTTTTCAGCAATTTGTCACCTACTGGTCTATTTATCAGCGCTTTATTTAATGACCCAATGACAAATGACCCAATGACAATTGACAATTGACTAATGACTAATGACAAATGACTAATGACAAATGACAAATGACCAAAAATGACCAAGCGATGCTGCTACCCTACCTCCACCAACACGAAACCGAAGCCGGATGCGACGAAGCAGGTCGGGGCTGCCTGGCCGGGCCAGTGTTTGCGGCAGCGGTCATCCTGCCAAAAGACTTTTCGCACCCCTTGCTCAACGACTCCAAGCAACTCACCGAAAGCCAGCGCAACGAACTTCGCCCCATTATAGAAAAAGAAGCACTGGCCTGGGCCGTCGCCAAATTGGAACCCAGGGACATTGACAAGCTGAACATCCTCTGGGCCTCGGTCAAGGCCATGCATATAGCGGTGCGCCAACTAAAATTGGCACCTACCAGCCTCCTCATTGACGGCAACCGCTTCAAGCCATTTCCCCGCATCCCGCACCACTGCATCGTGAAAGGCGACAGCCTGTACTTTTCCATCGCCGCCGCTTCCGTTTTGGCCAAAACCTACCGGGACGAGCACATGGCCATTTTATCCAAAAAATACCCGGCCTACGGCTGGGATCAAAACAAGGGCTACCCCACCCTCGCCCACCGACAAGCTATCCGGCAGCACGGTCCCACGCCGCAGCACCGCAAGTCCTTCCAATTGCTGCCCCTCGCCGAACAAGGCATTTTGTTTCCCTAAAACCCGATCAAACAATTCAAACAACTCCAAACTCATCAAACAATTCAAACCACCTCCCGATATTTGCACCCCAACCCGAAACCTCTCCTGTGCAGGGGCGTTTTACAAAAAAAATCCAACCCTGCCCAAATGGAGTTTTGGGCGTCTAAAAGTTCATCATCCAACGTTCATCATTCATCATTATAAAAAATGACTGATTATTCCTTCATCGCCAATGCCCACCCCAATTACATTGACTCGCTGTACGAGCAATACAGCCACAACCCCGAAGCCGTAGAAGAAAGCTGGCGGGTCTTTTTTAAAGGCTTCGACTATGGCCACTACTCCAACGGGAACGGCGCCGCCAACGGAAGCCCTGCCTCGCCCGGCCAAGTGGACCTGGACGAACTGCGGGTGCTGGCACTCATCATCGCCTACCGCAACCGGGGCCACCTGAAGTCCACAACCAACCCCATCAAAAAACGCAAGGACAGGCAGCCCTTCCTCGACCTGGCCGACTACAATTTGACGGAAGCCAGCCTCGACCGGGTGTATGCCGCCGGCAAGGAAATCAACCTCGAAAATGCCACCCTACGCCAGATCATCGCCAAGCTGGAGAAGATTTACTGCGGCAACATCGGCTTTGAATTCCACTATATTCAAGACCGCAACAAGCGCCGTTGGCTGCGCCAGCGCATAGAGGCGCACACGCCGGAAAACCAGTTTGGCCTGACGCTGGACGAAAAGAAACGCATCCTGCACAAGCTCAATGGCTCCACTATTTTCGAGCAATTTTTGGGCAAAAAATTCATCGGTCAAAAACGCTTCTCGCTGGAAGGCGGTGAAACGACCATCGCAGCCCTGGACGCCATCATCACCTTTGCTGCCGACGACAGGGTGGAGGAAGTGGTGATCGGTATGGCGCACCGTGGCAGGCTCAACGTCTTGGCCAATATCATGGGCAAAACCTACGAGCAGATTTTCACGGAGTTTGAAGGTGAAATGCCCAAGGGCCTCAGCTTTGGCGACGGCGACGTGAAGTACCACCTCGGCTTTAGCTCGATGGTGCAGACGCCGCACGGCAAGCAGGTTTATTTGAAACTGGTGCCAAACCCTTCGCACCTCGAAGCGGTGAACCCCGTGGTGGAGGGCTTTGCCAGGGCCAAGGCCGATGTGCTATACAACAGCGATTACGACCGCATTTTGCCCATTCTTATCCACGGCGATGCCGCATTGGCTGGTCAGGGAATCGTTTATGAAGTGACCCAGATGAGCCAGTTGGAGGGCTACTATACGGGCGGCACGATGCACTTTGTCATCAACAACCAGATCGGTTTTACTACGGACTGGGAAGACGCCCGCTCTTCTACCTATTGTACCAGCGTGGCCAATGTGGTGCAGGCCCCGGTCTTCCACGTGAACGGGGACGACCCCGAGGCGGTTATTTTTGCCTGCAAACTGGCGATGGAATACCGCCAGCATTTCAACAATGATGTGTTCGTGGATATGGTCTGCTACCGCAAACATGGCCACAATGAAGGCGACGACCCCAAGTTCACCCAACCGCTGATGTACGACATCATCAACAAGCACCCGGACCCCAGGGAAATTTACAGCAAGCGCCTGGTGGAACGTGGCGATGTGGAAAAAGAATTGGCGGAACAGATGGAAAAAGAGTTTTGGGACGAACTGCAAGCCCGCCTCGACAATGCCAAACAGAACAAACTGCCCTACAATTACCAGGACAGCGAAAAGGCTTGGCGGGTTTTGAAGAAAAACACCAAACCAGAAGATTATGAAGTGTCGCCCGAAACGGGCATTGACGAAAAGCTGGTGAAAAAGATTTTGAAACACCTGCACACGCTGCCAAAGGATTTTCACCCGGTCGGCAAAATCAAGCGCATCCTGAAGTCGTCGGAAGAACTGGTGACAAAAGGAAAACTCGACTGGGCCTTGGGGGAATTGACCGCCTACGGTTCTATCCTGCTCGATGGCTATGATGTGCGCCTCAGTGGCCAGGACATTCAGCGTGGCACATTCTCGCACCGGCACGCCGTGCTGAACGACGAAGAGAACGAGAAAGCCATGATCCGCCTGGACGGCATCGAGGAAAAACAGGGCAAATTCCGGATTTTCAATTCCCTGCTGTCGGAGTACGGCGTCTTGGGATTTGAATATGGCTACTCGCTGGCCCGCCCCGATGCTTTGGTGATATGGGAGGCACAGTTTGGCGACTTCTACAATGGTGCGCAAGTGATTGTGGACCAGTTTATTATGTCAGCCGAACGAAAATGGCAACGTATGAGCGGCCTTTGCATGTTCCTGCCGCACGGCTTCGAGGGCCAAGGCCCCGAACACTCCAGCGCCAGGGTGGAACGCTTCCTGCAACTCTGCGCATTTTACAATGTGACGGTGGCCAATGTGACCACGCCCGCCAACCTCTTCCACCTGCTCCGCCGCCAGATGGTGCGGCCTTTCCGCAAGCCGCTCATCCTGCTCACGCCCAAAAGCGGCCTGCGCCACCCGGAGGTTATTTCTGAAATTAAAGATTTCACCACAGGCACCAGTTTCCAGGAGGTCATTGACGACACGACCGCCAGTGCGGCCAAAGTGAAAACCCTGCTGCTCTGCACCGGGAAAGTATATTACGACCTATTGGATAAAAAGCGCACTGACCAGCGGGACGACGTGGCCATCGTCCGCCTGGAGCAGCTTTACCCGCTGCCGTTCACGCAGTTGGACGCTATTTTCAAAAAATACAAAAAGGCAAAAGTGCGCTGGGTACAGGAAGAACCTGCCAATATGGGCGCCTGGACACACCTGCTTTTCTACTTCTGCGGAAAGCAGCCCATGGAACTGGTGAGCCGTGAAACGAACTGCAACCCGGCCACCGGCTACAAAAAGCTGCACGACAAGCAGCAAGTGACCTTGATGGAAGCGGCGTTTGCGAAGTGATACTGTTTTATAGTGGAAGCATTTGTTATCCCGAATTTTTGAATCCACTCGTCCCAGCGGGACGAAATCTCGGTAGAAAAGTTAGCGTGCCGTAGGTATAGTAATATCGGAACTATTTGGCTTCCGATATTACGTACCTACGGCACGAAAATTCATGGTTAGATTTCCTACCTACATTTTGCCCCTAACGGGGCTTTCAAAAATTCGGGATGATTCATGTTTATTGTAGTATTTGCCTGCTCTTCCCACTTTTTTGTATTTTCCCAAAAATTTTATCACAATGAAAAAACTGCCCATCGCCTTCCTGGCTATTTTCTTATTGTTTGCTTGCAATAAAGCCCAAAAAACGCCTGCCGACCATTTAGGGGAAATCCATTTTACCTACAGCGGCAGCAAGGAAGCAATGCCCCATTTTGAAAAGGGCCTCAAACTCCTGCACAATTTTGAATACGACGATGCCTGCAAAGCATTCCTCCAGGCGCAAGCGATTGACCCCGATTTCGTGATGGCCTATTGGGGCGAGGCCATGACCTACAACCATCCGCTGTGGCGGCAGCAAGACCTGGAAAAAGGCCAGGCGGCCATCGCCAAATTGGGCGGAACGGACGAGGCCAGGGCAGCGAAAGCCAAGTCCGGCCTGGAGCGTGACTTCCTGCATACCGCTGAAATCCTATATGGTGATGGTGAAAAATACCAGCGTGACAGCGCCTACTCCAAACACCTGGAAAAGATGTACAAGGAGTATGCGGGACATGAAGAAGTAGCAGCATTTTATGCCCTGTCGCTGCTGGGCGCCGTGCCGGTGGGGCGTGATCAAGCGGCTTACGAAAAAGGGGCGGCCATCGTACAGGGCATTTTAAAAGAAAACCCAAACCATCCGGGCGCCCTGCATTACCTCATCCACAGCTACGACGACCCCGGCCATGCCAAGCTGGCCTTGAATGCAGCTTACAGCTACTCCAAAGTCGCCGCCGATGCCACCCATGCCCTGCACATGCCTTCGCACATTTTTGTGGCGGTGGGCATGTGGGACGAAGTGGTGCGCTCCAACACCGCCTCCTGGAACGCCAGCGTCAAGCGGGTGAAAGACCTCGGATTGGACAACAAGGATTTGAGCTACCACGCTTTCCATTGGCTGATGTATGGCTATTTGCAACAAGGAAAATTTGAAGAGGCCAAAAAAATCATGCACGACATGCAGCAATATGTGGACGAACTACCCTCCAAAAATGGCCGTGACTACCTCATCGGCATGAAAGGCAATTACCTCATCGAAAGCAATGATTGGGACAGCGAAATCGCCAGCTACGACTGTGACCAAAAAGACCTGAACATCGCTACCCGTGCCATTTATACTTTTTTGGAAGGCATGAAGGCATTCCGGGCCAAGGACAAAAAGGCATTGGCCAGCACCATCGCCGCCCTGGAGTCCGAGCGAAAATCGTCGGCCAATTTGGTGGGTGAAAAAGGCATCGCCATGTGCGCCTCGGCCCAGGGCAGCGACAATGCGCCCAACCAACTCGATCTCGACCAAGCCCAGGTGCTGGAAATGGAACTGCGCAGCCTGCTCGCCCAACTCAGCGGCCCTGCCGCCGAAGCGGAAAAATGGTTGCGCTCCGCCACTGCCTTGCAGGAAAGCATCAGCTATGCCTACGGCCCACCGCCCATCGTAAAGCCCTCCTGGGAGCTGTACGGCGAATGGCTCCTGCAACAAAACAGGCCGGACGACGCCTTGGCACAGTTTGAAATAGCCCTGCAAAAAGGCCCCAAGCGCATACAGGCGCTAAAAGGCAAACTGGCGGCGGCGCAGTTGAAAGGGGACAAGGCAATGGCGGAGGAAGTGGAGAAAACACTTCGGGAGATAAAAAGCAATGCCAGCGATAGTCAGATTTGAAGGCGCAACGAAAATGGGGGCGCACTGATTTTAAAACCAAAAAGCCCCGGCACTGTTAGGTAGCGATGAAAACATGGTTGCTAATATCTGCCGTCTTATTCTTCGTCATGGGTGTAGGACATTCCTACCTGGGCGAGCGCTACATCCTCATCCGCCTCTTCCATCGGGGCAACCTGCCCACCCTCTCCGGCGGCACCGGGTACACCCAGCAAATACTCCGCTTCGCCTGGCACCTCACCAGCATCCTGTTTTGGGGCTTTGCCGCCATCCTGGCACTGATGGCCTGGCAGGCGCTACAGTTTCAAAACATCGCTGCCGTGCTGGCTGCCACCTTCTTCCTCTGTGGCTTGCTGACCCTGGTCGCTACCAAAGGAAAACACCTTGCTTGGCTGGTGTTTTGGCTGGTGGCGGGGGTGTGTTTGGCGGGGGCGGTCGGGTGATACGATAGCGCCGAGATGACATCCTGTTGTAAATTCGGGGTAAGTTCTTTTCGCTTTGAAATCACCGAAAGCCTGCAAATTTTTAGCAGTGAACTTTGTATTTTACTGTGGCCAGAGGCTGCCACCTTGGACGTGTGCAAGCATAGCTTGTGACGAGGAGTACGGTTTTTAATGGGAAGGACTGGTGGTGTGCTTGCGGGGAAGTTTCAAACCTCACGTTGTGCCAATATTATTTTTCAATCGCTCCTAAATCAAAGGCCGTTGCGGTCAATTGATGGCAACCCGGTAATTGTTCAAATAATCATACGCTGATTGTATATAATCCTTTTTGAACAGCTCTCTTTTTCGCATGTTCCAACCAGCAATGGCCGCTACGACCTCCTCCAGTGAGTAATTTGGGTGATCGGCCAATATATAATCCACGGAGGCCAGTATTTCAAGCGAAAGTTCAGAAGTATATCCCGACAAAAACTGAATCAATTCCCTGACCCGTTGCGCATCTTCCGATTCCATTTTGTGATGGACGAAATCGTTGACTTCCTCCCATTTTTCATAATTCAATTGCAGCGGTTCGAAGGGCTTCGCCTCGCCCTGCTCCAATCCTTTCAGGTAAATGCCGTTCATGTCATACAACACCTTTTCTACACCAATGGCATAAGGCCCATAATAATGCGGCTTGAATTGGAGGTTCAATCGCTGTCCTTTCCGCTGGAGGAAATAAGCCAGCTTATTAGCTGCAAATAGACTACTGTATTCCCCATTACTTTCATAGGCAAACAGGGCATACAACAAAGCCGCTCGTGCAGGCGTCAGTTTCGAGGCTTTTTTTGTTTCCTGTTGTTGCAGCAGCGATTTGATGGCTACATTTGGCTCATAAACCAGCACTTCCAAATCCAAATCGCTGAGTTTGGCCACAATCATGGGCTTCACCTTCGCCCAATCTAATCCCCCATTGCCGCTGCCGAGTGGCGGGATGGCTACACTCTTGATGTTTTCCTTCCCTAACAAATCCCGCAGCGCATCCAATCCCTGCTCAATGTATTCGTACTTGGAAGGATTGCGCCAATGCACCTTTGTGGGAAAATTGATAATGAACTTCCGCCCGCTGTGCAGGTTGTTGTCCCAAATGGCGAACAACTTTCCAGGGGCAAGCTCCCCTTTCTTGCAGGCGGCCATGTATGCCTTGTTGTTGTTTGGGAACGCTTCCTTGAATTGCAAGGCAATGCCCTTGCCCATCACCCCTACCGTGTTCACGGTGTTCACCAAAGCCTCCGCTTCGGATTGCAACAAGTCGCCTGTTTTAAAAATAATCATGCTCAAAAAAAGTAAAGCGGTTGGACATTCACCGCAATATTAGTGATATTTTTTTCGGCAAGCAGCCCCTTCACGTGGTCGGCAGCAACTTGGTTGTAAACGTTCAACGATTCAATATGGGCAATGGGTACTTGCTGATAAACCAAAAATTCTGCCTGATAGCGTCTTGCCCGGTCAAAATCGCCATCGCTCTTGCTGAAATTGCTGTGCTGGATGGATGCCCAATCCAATTGCCCCAAGTCTGCCAAATCATTGAAATGGTTCGTTACCGCATCGTTCCCTTGGCCATCCGTGAAGAACCAAGTCTCATGCGTGGCCAAAGTGTCAATTAAACAGCGAACAACCAATATCTCCTCCCGTTGCCGCTTGGGCACCAAGGGTGCCCGATAGCCCGTGATGATATTGTAAAGCATCATGGATTTGGGGGTAAAATAAAACGGGACATAATCGCCGATGTTCCCGTATCCCTCCAGTTTCACGGGCGCTGTGCTCCGCACATCAATGATTTCAGGGTTGCCGATTTGCAGGTAATCCCCACTGGCATCCGGATGATTTTTGGCCACGATGCCCTTCTCCAGGATATGGGGCAGATTTTGGATATGCGTGATGCGGTAGCAGTAATTCCTATTTTGATTGATTAGGCTCATCGGTGTTCTGTCACCTTTGTTGGTTCAATGGCAAAGATAGTGAAATTGCCTTGACCGCCGTGCCCAGTGTCTTTGCTGTTCCTATACGCCCAGCCTTGCGCTTGCATGTTTACGGTGGCGGATTGGTGGATGTGGGATTCTGTGATGGGTTTCATGGGTTTTGAAGTATATTTCAATAAAAAATATGGCTCTATGGAATTGAATAAAGTTGATAGCAACACTTAGTTACAGTTTGCAACATGTCAAAAACTTTGTAGGGTTCTTCCAGAAAGTCACCAAGTGTATAATTGGGATTTTTACTACTAAACTTCGGTAAAGGCGTTGAGAATGCCATTTTAGACACATGAACCAAATTGTTACGAACAGGCTGTATAACGTCGTCTAAGTCCAAGGAAAAATGGCCCGGAGTTAAAATTTTCTCAACATTTCGAGCCTTGTCTAAAGCAGTGCCTAATCCTCCCAAATATTTCGGATTTTGCTTTTTTCCTATTTTCTTTTGACTGTACTCTCCTGTATACCCAAGTGGTGCTAACTTATCCTTTAAAGTTGCCTCCATCACTATGGAACACAACGCTAAACAGACCTCGTGCAACTGAGAGCGGAAGGAAATAGCTGCTGTATGAATATATTTTACAATATAATCTGGGACAACTATTTTTCCAGCGTCTCTTGTAATTATGTTGATTGTCTCTTTTTGTTGAAAAATGTAAAAAGACCATTCCAACGTCCAAGAGTTAACATTGCCGTTTGGGGTTAAAATAATGGAAGTATCATCATCTAATTCAAATTTGAAGTACTTGATTATATCTTGATTGCTGACGCCAGGCAAAGGAGTTATTTGTATCAATTTCCATAATTCTTCGTAAAGTTCAATTGCCAAATCTTGGCCATTAGTGATACCCCTCCTTACAAACATACCTTCAATCTCATCGTATTTGTTTTTGTATTCACTTGGATTCTGAGGTAGAGAAATCTGGTTTTGCGACAATGCTGTTACTTGATGCGCTGCATCAAAAATATCGCCTTGCCTATTATACTGAGTAAGGAGAGTTTTTAACTCAGAAAAAGGTAGTAGCAATTTATCCTTGGGGATTGGAAAGACTAAATGCATAGCTATTCTTTTCCGAGGTTATTAATAAAATAAGATAGTTCATTCTCTGTTTCGGCAACTTCTTTCCTAAGAGAATCTAACTTCTTATTGAACTTTTGAAATCTTTCAACCAATCTTAACTGGTCTTCCATCGGAAGAATAGGAATTTCCATATCCTGCAAACGACTTAGGGAAAGGCTTCTAATAACGGCACCAGTTGAAATTTGACGCATCTGTTCACTAAGTACTTTGCTGTTGAGAATCAATAAGAGATATTCGGGTAATACAATCTCTGGATTTGGTCTTACAACAATTACATGTTTATTGACAAACAAATTTTGTGCATCCTCATTTATCAAGGCAGCAGCTCCTCGATAGGTACTAATTGAGTTTATTACAATGTCATTTTTCTTAACTTGAATTGCGTTTGGAGGTATCTCATTTATTCTTGTCAATCCAAAATCTTCAACAATTAACGATAAAGACCGTATTGATTTTGGATTGATAAAGGGAAGCTCTCCATCTTCAAATTGATGTATTGGGCTCCCTTTCTTTAAAAAAGTAACTGCCTCTTTAAAAGAAAGTAAGGTGCTGAATTGTAGCCCTCCGAATTCAACTTTATCCTGTTTTAGGCGATAGTGGCCCAATGAGAAATTTTGGATGTCAAGTTTACTACTGTCAATAATGAAAATATTACCATCAGCATTTTTAGATGATAAAATTTCCTGATTTTTGTATGCGGTTGTCCCCAATTTTTGGACAGTAGTTTAAGATGGGAAATTTAATTATTTTCACATTTAAACCTGTAAAAAAATGGCGAACAAACGGCGCAATTTCAATTCAAAATTCAAGGCAAAAGTAGCCTTGGAAGCAAT
>JBGSKQ010000069.1:0-7235 GCA_041741095.1 Saprospiraceae bacterium | reverse complement strand
TCTTTTTCCCGCTTGCTGCGTTGGTGAAACAGTTGCGTCCGCCTTGGGCGGATGCGCCTGTTTCACCTCCCGGTTTCTATCGGGATGCCATCGGAAAAAATACACTCGCCGAAAGCAACAACTTATTATTCACACGTCACTAAAAACCGTTTTACTCGATAATTACTTTCTCCACAAACTGGCCTTCGCCCGTGTTGACTTTTACGAAGTAAAAACCAGCCGGTACCGAAGTCGTGTTGATGTTCACATAGTCTTTTCCGAAAATGTTGAACTGTTTGGAGAAAATCTGCTTGCCGTCCACCGTGAGGAAGCTGATGTTGACATCCTGCTGGCGGTCGGTTGACATTTCAACCGTGATCATGTCAGATGCAGGGTTGGGGTAAATGGAAGCAGACAGGTCTTTGATCTGCTCCGTAGCATTATTTGGGCCTAGCTTGGAATCCACGATGGTGCCATCTTCCAGGGCGATGGCGCATTCGTTGTCGCCTTGAGCGTTGGTTACGCAAGCTTCGCCATTGTAGGAAAGCAAGTCCATGAACTCGATATCGTCCACCAGCCATCCGAACCCGCCATTGGTGTTGGCATCGGTTCCAAAACGGAAGCGGATTTGTATGTCTTTGCCCGCCCAGTCGCTCAAGTCAATGTAAGTAGCTTCAAACTCCCCGCCATTGTTGCCAGAAAAGGCCTGCAGGTTCGGCACGACGAAAGTTCCGTAGGCAATGAAGCCTGGATAGCCATTGCGGAGCATATTGTTGTTGAGTTGTTTCCAGGTTGTGGTACCAACTTCCCTGATGTCCACCACGCCACCATTCAGGCCAGCCTGCGTCTGGTAGCGGTGATAGAAACGGAGCGCTGGTTTGTTGCCACTGACCTGGAAGCTATATTCATCCGGATCCAATTCCAATGCCTGGCGGCTTGGATCTGCGATTTCCTGCGAAGCCCACAAAAAGTCGCCGGAATTGGCTGTATAGGCATCCGTTACCGTCCAGACATTTGAGCTTGGCGAATCGCCAATTGGGTAGGCAAACCAGAAGCCGTCGTCTTCGTCCACTTCATCCTTGAATATTTGCTGCGACCATTGGTTGGCACTTGATTCCAAAGTGTAAGTGATGGTTTGGACTTCCGTGAAGCCCATGTCGCCCAAATTGAAAGAAATAATGTTGCCCTGTACATCGGCAGGCACATTGGACGAGCCAGCTTTGAAAGTGGTACCTGCAGGAATTTCGTCGGTCACTACCACATCGGTGGCAGTTTCCGGTTTGTAATTTCCTACTTTAATCGTCACTTCAATATCGTCGCCGGGTTGGATAAAGTCCGTCACCGATTTTTCAATCGTCATTTTGTTGAGGCAAACAGGCAAGAGGTCAAATGCCTCGGTTTGGTCACCAGCGTTGTCCGGTGAGCCTTGGTCGGCACTGTAGCCAACGCCACGCCTTGCGAATACTTCCCAAATCAGGCAAGTATGGTCGCCATTGAATAGCGCATCGTCGGCAGCCAAAATAGCATTCCTGCCATCCACAAAGCCAGGTGAACAAGGCTGTGTTTTCATGCCCTCAAACACCAAGCGATTGGCTTTGAAATTGCCACTTGCTTCATCATAAGGATCGGCGCTCCAGCCATACACATCCACAAAAGCCCAATAAAGGTCCCAAACCATGTTGGTCCATACCTCTCCCAGGTCGTGTTCCTCCTGGTTGGCGGCCACATTAGCGTAGGTCAAAGGACTCAAGTTCATATCAGTGGAGTAAGGATAACGGCGGATGCCTGTGCCGCTGACAGGTTCAGCCAAAGCATAGGTGCCAACGCCCCTTTTCTTGGTGCCAGTGTCGCCAGGTTGCACGCTTGTAACCAGTGCAAGCCAATCCGACCAGCCTTCGCCCATTTGCTCAGGATTGTTCAAACAGGCGGCATTGGGGCCACCTGTGAGGCGGATGGAGACACCATGACCATATTCGTGGGCGATGATACCATTGTCCAAATCGCCATCCACTGCCGACGGGCCGTTTTGGCCTGGGTCAACCAAGGTGGCTTTCAAACCATTGCCTACAAACTGGCGGATGGTCTGGCAGTCAATCACATTGATAAAAACAACTGGGATATCGGCTTGATTTCCAACCACACCGGGAGCCATGGTAAGATAAGCATCTTCAAAGTTGCAGATGATGACACCAATGGCGCCTGCATTTTTTGCCTGCAATACCTTGAAGCCAAACTCGCAGCCGCCCCTGTCTATCAAGGCTATTTTGCCTTGCAACTCGGAAGCGTTGATAATATCTTCACAACCATCGGAAGCATAGGGTTCTTCTGTGCCGTCATCAATAATGACGACTTCGCCCGATACCGGCACGTCTGAAACATAAGCACCTGTACCTGATGGGCCTCCTGTGAGGGGCCAACCATCGCCAGCTATGCTGGTTTCGTATTCGCCTGCAACGGAGGCAGGTTCGGTGACGGTCAAAAATTTGGCGGCAGTGGAAGTCCACACAAACATGTTGATGGAACCGCTGTTGCCGTCGTTGGCATGTGAATAGAAGGCGTTGTTGGCACTGCCAACATTGGCTGCTGCCTGGCCACGTGCTACCATCGCATCGTTGCCTTGGCCACCGTTGCCATAGTTGTTTTGCTGAAAATTGCCGGCTTGCTCATCAAAACCAAAGCGGTAGCCAAAGTCGTGGACGTAATTGGACCAATAAAAAAGGTTGACCACGGCTGCATCGGCATATTGTTGCGGCTCCCAATCACTATCATAAGGAAAATCGAAAATGAGATCCGGCCCACCATCTGGTTCGTCATTGGAGGTATTACCGAGGTCGTCCCTATCCAGATAAGCATGGGCATTGTTGCCACGGGTGATGGTGAATTCAGCACCGGCAGCGCCGTCCGTATCATGCCAGCCAAATGGCGAAGCAATGGGGTCTTGCGGTTCCGTCACCATGGTACGGGAGCCGTGGATAGGGCTTTCAATAGGTGCTGGCCAAACATTGTACTGTTCTCCTGCCAAAGCGGTGGTGACAGTGGTATTGTTTTTTTCAGTGTGCTGGTGGTATGCTGCATCTTCACGGCTGAATGCCCTGCCATCTACTTTGCAGTAAACAGTCCAGTTGTATTCGTTCAGCACAGAGCCGTTCACGGCATCCACACGGGTGCTCCATTTGTCATTGTTTTGCACGGGTGCAAAGAGCAGATCCCAAGCAAGCAACACTTTGCCCTGAAAAGGTTGGAAGCTCAGCATGGCGGAAATGTCTTCCCTGGCCATGTTGCCTTTTTCAAAAACAAACTGTGTGTCGCTGATTTTTTCTTTCAAACGCAACTCACTGCTGGGAAGGCCCAGGTAAGCTGCCAATTTTTGCACAGCTTGTTCGCCGGTCAATACAGGAACTACTGTATTGATTTTTCCGGCCAAGCCCTGCTCAAAGCGTTTTCCCACATAAAACACCCTGCCATCTTTGGTGATGTTCACATTCATAATGGCGTTATACACTGGGATGCCCTGGTGGCGCTGCAGGAAGTAAACCCTGGTAATGCCCGTGGATTTGTCGGTGTACATGTCGTTGACGGTCATGCCGTCAATGTCTTGCTGGGTCAGGCCCCATTCGCTTAAGTGTGTGCGGATATGCTCGTTGGCGATGTCGAGCGGATTACGTTGCTGGGCAAAAGCAACGCTTCCAACTAACAGGCAGGCGAGCATCAGCCATTGCTGACTCGTAAATTTCAACTTCATACTGGGAATGTTTTAGTTAGACAATTATTTTAATGGTGTAAAGTAAGCCAGGCAAAAATATGTAAATAGGAGAAGGGCAGCGTAGAAAGTTTGGAAAATAAAAGCGGGGCGACAAAAGAAACTATGAACTATGAACGATGAATGATGAACGGGGGGGGACTGCAAGGTTCATCATTCATAGTTCATAGTTCATCATCATTCCTCTTCCTCCTTCCGTCGGCCAGCGGGCAGCCTGCCGTGGTATTCCCAATGGCGCTGCTGCTCTTCTCCGGCTTTTTCGTAGGCGAGGATAACTTCCCGCACCAGGCGGTGGCGCACCACATCATCCGCAGTGAGGCGGACGACGGCGATGCCCTCAATGCCTTTCAGGATGTCAATGGCACGGCGCAGGCCGGAACGGGTGTTCATCGGTAAGTCCACCTGCGAGAGGTCGCCTGTCAGGATGGCTTTTGCGGTGGGGCCAAGACGGGTGAGGAACATTTTTATTTGCAGGGACGAAGTGTTTTGCGCCTCGTCCAGGATGATGAAGGCATTGTCCAAAGTACGGCCACGCATGTAGGCCAGCGGGGCGATTTCAATCACCCTCGTTTCCATGAAATATTTCAGCTTTTCCGCCGGGATCATATCGTCCAGGGCATCGTACAAAGGGCGGAGATAAGGATCAATCTTTTCTTTCAAATCACCGGGCAGGAAGCCCAGACTTTCCCCAGCCTCCACAGCGGGGCGGGTAAGGATTATCTTTTTTACGACCCGGTTTTTCAAAGCCCGCACAGCCAGCGCCACGGCAGTGTAAGTCTTTCCCGTACCCGCTGGGCCGACGGCAAACACCACGTCGTTTTGCTCCGAAGCCCGCACGAGGATGCGCTGGTTTTGGGTTTTTACCCGAATCACCTTGCCATCCGTGCCGTGTACCAGCACCTTGTCGTCGTTGCCGTTCACATGGGTTTCAAAAGGATTGCTTTTGGTGTAGAGGAGGTCTTCCACCATCTGCATGGGCAGTTGGTGGCGCTCTTTCAGCAGCCGCACCATTTGCTCGAACTTGCCTTTTGCTTCCTGGGTGAATTTTTTATGGCCGGAAAGTTTGAGGTTGTTGCCCCTGGCGGTGATGGAAATATCGGGAAATGCCTTGCGCAGGAGATTGAGTTTAGCATTGTTTTCGCCGTAGAGTTCAACGGGATCTACGCCTTCGACGGTAAGGATGATTTCGCTCAAATTTTGAACTAAGTGGTTTTGCCCAGCACAACTCCGATAAATGAACTGGCAGGATTTTGTGGAATTTTCCCCATCTGCCATTCCAAATTTACCGAGACGAGGCTGGCAGCCTGATCAACACCAAATTGACGAAATTAGATGCCAATTTTTGTGTTTAACGATCAAACCCGGTTGAAAGAATGAACTGTTGTTATAAAAACTATTTTTGTGGTGTAAAACTACACCGTTGTATGTAAACGCTGTTTTAAATTCCTGGTTCTTTTTCATCGGGTAAAATCCAGCGTTTTGTGCAAATTGAAAAGGGGTGTGGCTCAATTTTGATGTATTGTTTATTGGTTTCGTCGCCGTCCTGTCCCGTAGGGACGAAATGTCGGTAGCCTTGGCAATAACCCGTACCTCCGTCCCGTAGGGACGCAATGTGGATCCAGATTGCGTCCCTACGGGACCGAGGCATTGCTTCTTGGTTATTTCTACCGACATTTCGTCCCTACGGAACGGTAGGTAAAAAGCCCTCAAAAAATTCAGTTATATATCAAATTGGAGCCGCATCCCCTTGAAAACCGCTGATTAACCCCGGCAGGAATAAAACAGTTCCGCACTTTGAAAGGGCTGAAAAGAAGTTGATAAAGGTTTATGAGGTTGATAAGGTTGATAATCAACCCCATAAACCTTATCAACCCAATAAACCTTTATAAACCTTTCATAATCCCCATAAACCTTAAAAAAGCCCCGCAAAAAAAATCTCCTGACCATGCAAATCGTCACTTTTACCTCAGATTTTGGGCTGGACGACTACTATGTGGCCATCCTGAAAGGCGCCATGCTTCGGCAAGACCCCGAACTTCACTTCATTGACATCACCCACCGGGTGAAGCCTTACGACATCGTGCAGGGGGCTTTTGTCCTAAAAAACGCCTACCACAACTTCCCCGAAAACAGCATCCACGTCATCAGTGTTAACAACGATTCCGAACGGCTTTCCTTCATTGCCTTCCACTTCAACGGCCATTATTTCGTGGGACCCGACAACGGCATCTTTACTTTGATGTTCGGGGAACTGCCACCCAACGTTTACCGCCTGGAATACAACAAAGAAAGCGCCTTCCCCCTCAAGGAAGTCTTTGCCCATGCCGTCAGCCACCTATCGGCTGGCAAACCTTTGATGGAAATCGGACTGCCCGCCGGGGAGACCGAACGCCGCATCGCCCTGCAACCCGTCATCAGCACATCGCAGATAAGGGGCTCCGTCATTTACATTGACCATTATGAAAACGTGGTGGTCAACATCCCACAAGATTTATTTGAAAAGGTGTGCAACAGTCGGAAGTTCGGCCTTTTCTTCAAACGCCACGACCCCATCACCACCTTGAGCCGCCGCTACCAGGATGTGCCTGTAGGCGAAACACTCTGCCTCTTCAATTCCGCCGGACACCTGGAAATCGCCATCAACATGGGAAAAGCCAGCAGCCTGCTCGGCCTCAAACTGGAAGACATGGTTCAGGTGGATTTTTATTAGGACAAGGTGAGTTAAACTAATATTTATTTGACTACCAATATCTTACGAACCCTTTAGACAGGATTGGAACGCTGATTGGGCGGATTATGCGGATCGAAACGGATTTTTTCTTTTTCATCAAAATGAATCAGCCCAAATCCGCCTGATCCGCCTCATCCGTGTTCCAATCCTGTTACGTTTGATGCCATAATTCACGTTAGGACAAGGATTGATGCTTTTTTTTAACGCAGATTTTTATGATTTTTTATGATTCATTCAACTATTAGACGCAAGGTCCAACATAAAAAATCATAAAAAATCTGCGTCAATCTGCGTCAAAAAAAAACATCTCCAACAATAAAAAATCATAAAAATCTGCGTCAAAAAAACATCCCCATCAATTCCTGAACACGCCTAATCCCACATCCCTGCCCGTCATTCCAAACCCAAATACATCGCTTTGTCTAACGCAGGCAAGCAGAAAAGGTCAATCCCCGACCGTTCCCTCACAGAATGCTACCGTTCCGTAAATCATGTGTGAAAGTGTTTTTTTCTTCCATGTTTTCACTACCTTGCAGGCGAAAGTAGCCTCCGGCTCCTGATAACCAAACACCCTAAAAGACAAGGTGACTCTTGTCCGTTTTTTCACACACACTTTTTGAGGGTTACGCCTGTCCCCAAACGTTGGACATTTTTCCGGCTAGTTTAAGATGGAATACAATGGGGGATTAATTGAACTTGTAAGCCGCCAATCGGCATGAGCAGCAGGTTCAGTCAAGGGCGGCTGTTGGGCAGCTTGGTGGGCTG
>JBGSKQ010000068.1:0-64708 GCA_041741095.1 Saprospiraceae bacterium | reverse complement strand
TCTTTTTCCCGCTTGCTGCGTTGGTGAAACAGTTGCGTCCGCCTTGGGCGGATGCGCCTGTTTCACCTCCCGGTTTCTATCGGGATGCCATCGGAAAAAATACACTCGCCGAAAGCAACAACTTATTATTCACACGTCACTTAATCAACAACAAGCCGTCATTACATGGGCAAAGCATCTGGATTTTTGGAAAACACCCGCCAGCTTCCCGGCAAACAGCCAGTGGATGAAAGATTAAAGCACTATCAAGAATTTGTGCAACGGTACAGCGACACCGAGCTGAATCAACAGGCGGGCCGCTGCATGGACTGCGGCATCCCATTTTGCCACAACGGCTGCCCGCTGGGCAATATCATCCCAGAATTCAATGATGCTGTATATCGTGGACAGTTTGAGGAGGCATACCATATACTCGCCAGCACGAACAATTTTCCGGAATTTACGGGCCGCATTTGCCCCGCACCCTGCGAGAGCGCCTGTGTACTGGGCATCAACCAGCCGCCTGTGGCCATTGAGGAAATTGAGCGGCATATAGTAGAAATAGCCTTTGAACGGGGTTACGTAAAAGCAAAAGCCGCTATCGTCCGGACGGGCAAAAAAGTAGCGGTGGTCGGTTCCGGCCCGGCAGGATTGGCAGCGGCTGCACAGCTAAACAGCGCAGGGCATCTCGTCACGGTCTTTGAGCGGGACGATGCACCCGGCGGCCTGCTCCGCTACGGAATTCCTGATTTCAAGTTGGAAAAATCGGTGCTTGACCGGCGCATCTGCCTGATGGAGGAAGAGGGAGTTACCTTTCGCTGCCAGGCCGAAGTAGGCAAAAACCACCCAATCGGCGACCTGTTGCGGGAGTTTCAGGCTATTGTGTTGGCGGGCGGATCTACCATTCCGAGGGACTTGACCATGCCAGGCAGAGAACTGAACGGCGTCCATTTTGCCATGGATTTTTTAAAACAACAGAACAAACGTGTAAGTCTTCAGTCCGGCAGTCCACAGTCCACAGACAAGACGGGAGGCGAAATTTTAGCAACAGGCAAAAACGTCGTCGTCATCGGCGGTGGCGACACGGGCAGCGACTGTGTGGGGACAGCCAACCGGCAGGGCGCAGCTTCTGTAACCCAGTTGGAATTAATGCCAATGCCCCCCTCGGAGCGCAACCCGGCCATGCCCTGGCCGACATATCCGATGATTTTTAAAACGACCAGCTCGCACGAAGAGGGCTGCGATCGGCAATTTGCCATTTTGACAAAAGCCTTTTTAGGCGATAAGGCTGGCAATCTTCGGGCATTGCAAGTGGTTGATATTCAATGGGCTGGCGCAAAAAATGGCCGCCCGGCAGGTTTTATAGAAATAGCGGGCTCCGAACGGGAAATCCCCTGCGGACTGGCATTGCTTGCGATGGGATTCCTTTACCCTCAAAAAGAAGGGCTGCTGGATCAACTCGGCGTTGAGACCACTGGCATTGGCAACGTGAGGGCTTCGGAGCGAACTTACCAAACCTCCATTTCAAAAATTTTCTGTGCTGGGGACATGAGGCGGGGCCAGTCGCTCGTCGTTTGGGCCATCAGCGAGGGCAGGGAGTGCGCCCGCAAGGTGGACGAATACCTGATGGGGAGTTCGCTGCTGGAAAGCAAGGATGCGACCTTGAGCCTCGAAATTGGGAAATTATGAAATTGAGAAATTGGGTGTGCAGGCTTCAATTTCTCAATTTCCAATTTCAATCTATTTCTTACTTCACCCACCAATTTTCCACCACCTGCCTGATTTGATCGGTTTCAATCAAAAAGCCATCGTGCCCAAAATTGGACTTGATTTCATGGTAGGTCGCTTTCGGAAGGTGCATGGCCAAAAAGCGCTGTTCGGAAGGCGGAATGAGCAAGTCTGAGTCAAGGGACACGACCAGCGCAGGCATTTTCAATTGCGACAGGGCTTCCGCCGACCCTCCCCTACCCCTTCCAATATGGTGCGAATCCAGTGCTTTGGTCAGGTGCCAATAGTTGTGGGCATAAAACCTGCGCTCCAATTTAAGGCCCTGGTATTGGATGTAGGAAGCAGCTTTCAAGTCTTTTGTCTTGCGATCATCGTCCGTTTGGCGTTCCACATAGGAGGCAAAAGTGCGGTAGCCGAGCAAGGCCATTCCACGGGCTGCCTTTAGGCCATTTTTCCCTGCCTCATCCGTGTTTTCCTTCCAGGTCTGATCTGCTTGAATGGCCATGCGTTGCGCCTCATGGCCAGCAATGGCCCAGGCCGTTTCACGGGCGCTCGTCACCAGCAGGGCCAAGTTTTTAATTTTATCCGGCAGCAAATAAGCAAATTCCATCACTTGGTGGCCGCCACATGAGCCTCCGATGCAAAGTTGGATGGCCTCTATGCCCAAATAGCGCCTTAGCAATTCGTGGGCATTTGCCATGTCACGGATGGTAAAATGAGGGAAATCAATGCCATAAGCCTGGCCCGTTTGGGGGTTGATGCTACGGGGGCTGGTCGTGCCGTAGCAAGAGCCTAAAATATTGGCACAAACAATAAAGTATTGCCCTGGATCAAAAATGTTTCCCTCGCCATAAAGTCCTGACCACCAGTCGGCTACGTTCGAGTTGGCCGTCAGGGCATGGCAGATCCAAAGGGCATTGTCCCTGTGGTTGTTTAACGCTCCATAAATGTGGTACGCAATAGTCAGCTCAGGTAAAACATCCCCCGACTCCAGCGCAAACGGCGATGTATGGTGGTAAAATTTCAGGCCAGGAATCTCGACTGGGATTTTATAGGAAATGTGATCGGGCATGTTGCTTCAATGACGAGGTGGTGATGGTAAAATCAATATCGTTTTGGGGAAATGAATGTTCAAATATCGGAAAGAAAAACGTGGAAGGGCATTTTACAAAGCACTCTTTTTCAATGCGTTGTCAATATCCTGGACAATGTCTTCAATATGTTCCAGGCCAACTGAAATCCTGATCAGGCCATTGGTAATGCCAACATCTTGGCGGGCTTTCTCGGTCAGTTTTGCGTGGGTGGTGGAGGCCGGGTGGGTGGAAATGGTTCGGGTATCGCCGAGGTTGGCGCTCAGGGAACACATTTCAAGGCTATCCAAAAATTTTCGGCCCTGCTCCAAACCGCCCTTTATTTCAAAAGTGACCAGACCGCCGCCTTTTTTCATTTGGCGCTTCGCAATTTCGCAAGCCGGGTGACTGTCCAGGAATGGATAAACCACTTTGCCCACTTGATGATGTTTTTGCAGAAAAAGGGCCAAAGCCAGCGCATTTTCGCAGTGCCTGTCGAGACGGACGGCCAGTGTCTCCAGGCTTTTTGACAATACCCAGGCATTGAAAGGCGAAAGGGAAGGTCCCGTGCTGCGGCAGAATTTCCGCACTTCTGCGATTCGCTCTTTGTCACCCGCCACCACGCCTCCGAGAACACGGCCTTGCCCGTCTATGAACTTGGTAGCCGAATGGGTAATCAAATCGGCGCCGTAGCGGGCAGGTTGTTGTAAATAAGGCGTCGCAAAACAGTTGTCCACATTGAATATCAGCGAGTTATCTTTTGCAAAACGGCCAGCACACTCCAGGTCAATAATGTCCAGACCGGGATTGGAAGGTGTTTCCAGAAACAACATTTTTGTATTGGGCCGCAGGACTTCCTGCCATTTTTCGGGCGAGGATATATCCAGCCAATCGCAGGTGATGCCCCAGCGAGGCAGGTATTGGGTGATAATGGTATAGGTGGAGCCAAACACCGATTTTGAAGACAATAAATGGTCGCCAGTTTTCAAAAAAGCCATGAATGAGGCAAACACAGCGGCCATGCCCGTGGCGGTGGCAAAAGCGTCGTTCACGCCTTCCAATGCGGCCATTTTTTCTTCAAACTCCCTGACTGATGGGTTGGTGAAACGGCTGTAAATATTCCCTTCCTGCTCATCGGCGAACATGGAGCGCATTTGTTCTGCATCTTCAAAAACGAAGCTGGAAGTGGGGAAAATGGGGGTGCTGTGCTCCCGGTGCTGGGTGCGTTCGGTTTGGGTGCGGATGGCGATTGTTTCGAAATTCACGGCTGTTGTTTTTGGCCTCGTGGCTTGTTCCGTGGCTTCCCGTATGGCAGGATGGGAACACGGATTAGGCGGATGGGGCGGATTTAGACGGATTTTTTGATTGCCTTCGGCAATTAATCTTTTTTCGGTAATTTTTTCTTGTCGTAGGTGAATATCTTTCGGGAAAACTGAGGCATGAATCAATTAACTACGAAACCCCAACTAATCTCCGCAGTCTTATCCAGCATCTTGGCGACTGAACAATATTTTTCTACCGACAAGCCAATGGCCTTTTTCACCTTTTCCTCCTCCAAATCGCCTTTCAACTTAAAATGCAGGTGGATTTTTTTAAAAACTGCTGGTACTTCGCCAGGGTTGCGTTCACCACTAACATCCACTTGCATATCCACTAGTGGCTGACGCATTTTTTTCAAAATAGCCACCACGTCAATGCTGGAACAGGAGCCAAGGCTCATCAGCAGCATTTGCATGGGCCGGAAGCCCTGGCCCGTGCCGCCCAATTCGGGGCTGCCTTCTGTATAGGCAATATTGCCGTCTTCGTTTTTGCATTCGAAGAGAACGGCTTCGTTGAGGCGTTTAACGGTAATTTTCATGTTGTTCTAATATCGTAAAAATTATGCTTAAGATTTCCTCTATAGTTTCTTCAGGGACATCATCAATTTCCAATTGATTAAACACTTTTAAGTATTGTAATTTTTGATAAAGTGCATATTCGAGATCTGAACTTCCTACATTATTATCTTTTGCCAACTTCTCCATTAAATTATTATATAATTGCAAAACCATAAATTCTTCTTGCGATAGGATATTCAATAAAAAGTCTAAGTTTTGCGGCAATTTTATTTCTCCAAATTTTTGATTTATTTTAAATTTGATGGTAAGGTTAAAAATATTAATTAATTTTAAATCATTTTTATTAATCTCATATTCAAAATAGGCAAGTATCATTAAATCAATAATAGTAGCCAATCTAAATGTCCTCCACATTAAGCCTTTTTGTTCGATTTCTTTAATAAATTCTTCGCTGATTTTTAATAAAACTGATTTTCTCATAATAATTATCGATTGATGGTTTTGCAGTTTACGGTAAAACATCCCTGCTTTCTAAAGGCGATGTGTAAAATGAAGTAAATGTTCTTTAACACCTGTATCATCCTTAAACACATCACTGTTTGATTCAATCAACTTTGATATTAAACTTTTAAGTACAAAATCAGAAATATCCTCCTGCGTTACTAATTGTGTTGAAGGAAACAATGAAGTAGCCACTTCATTATCCTTCTTTGTGTTTAGATATTGGGTTTTATCTCTTTCGTAATAATGCGTAACCAACTCAGATGGGCCTGGTGAAAAAACAAACATAAAATCAGACATTTCAAAAAGCTCTGGAGCTTTTTGCATTATGACGTCATAACGCTGATTTTCATTAATTAAAAGAGCTGCCCCTCTTTGAAGGATTTCGCCGGGTAAAATGTATTCTAATTCGTAACAATCTAAATGAGTCCAAGGCAATTTATTTCCAACCTTGTAACCAAGTTTTGATATATAATCAAGAAAAAGGCTTCCTAATTCATTGAAAGACATTGATTCGATCCGTAACGAAATTTCCTCGCCTAATTTATTAAATTCATTGAATATATTATCCTTTTCGCTGCTTATTAATTCATGATACATGTTTGCTTTTGTAAATTCCCTAACTACATCCTCTATGGAAAGGATAGTGGCACCGTTCAATGAAAAGACATGTGGAATTAGAGTGCTTGATATGATGGGTTGTTGGGGCTTCCACTTTTGATCATAAGCATAAATAACTTCGAGTATTTTTTCAACTACTTCACCAACAGTGCCGCTCCCATCAATTTCAATTATTTGATCATTGTTCTTTGTTTTTAGAAAATCTATTGCATCAGCATATTTTTTACGAGTCTCTGCCAAATTTTTTTCAAATAGTTCTTTTGGTTGATTCCTGATTTTCATTCTTTCGTAACAAACTCGATCGCTAACACTAATAAAAAAAATGATATCAGGCTTCCTTGCCATTTCATTTAAAAACATGACTGATTCAAAACTAAAATCAGGGCTATGCTGATATACCAAAGAAGACAAATAATACCTATCACAGATAACTATCCTATCTTTTCCACCTTCTAACCATGGAGTAATTTCTCGATCGCAATGATCCAACCTGTTCGTTGCAAATGCCAATGCAAGTATTCGAGGTGTGAAATTTCTTATTCTTTTCATTAATACCTGTCGTATGAAAAGACCTGAACAAGAAGGATCGTGCGGCTCAAATGTCAGTTTAATTTTCCCCTTGAATGAATAATCGAGAACATTTGCCAATTGTCTTGATACCGATGTTTTTCCTGATCCATCCAATCCTTCAATGACTATGAATAGAGAATCTTTAGACATTTTAAATAAGAATAAATTTTTTTCGAAATTTTTTGACGAATGGCATATTGGAGTAAGAAGGTGGCAATTATACAGAATTTTACATTATTTCATAACTATCTCTTGAACAAACTCTCCACAAATGCCCTTTTGTTGAACACTTGCAGTTTGTCCATAGCTTCGCCTACACCGATATATTTGATGGGAATTTTAAACTGATCGGAGATGCCGATTGCCACGCCGCCTTTGGCTGTGCCGTCCAGTTTGGTGAGGGCTAGGCAAGATACTTCTGTGGCTGCTGTGAATTGTTTGGCCTGTTCGATGGCATTCTGGCCGGTGGTGGCGTCGAGGATGAGCAGCACGTCGTGTGGGGCATCTTCCAGGCGCTTGCTGACGGAGCGCTTGATTTTGCCCAACTCGTTCATCAAGTTGACCTTGGTGTGGAGGCGGCCAGCGGTGTCAATAATTGCGACGTCGCAGTTGTTTTGAATGGCATAATCCACCGTTTCGTAGGCCACGGCGGCGGGGTCGGTATTCATGCCTTTTGCATAAAAGTCGCAGCCGACCCGCTCCGACCATATTTTCAGTTGGTCAACAGCAGCGGCCCGGAAGGTGTCGCCAGCGCCGATGACTACTTTTTTTCCATTCAGCTTCCATTGGTAGGCCAGCTTGCCGATGGTCGTGGTTTTGCCCACGCCGTTGACGCCAACCACGAGCAGGACATAAGGCCTTTTGCCGGGCGGGGTGGAAAAATCTTCCGTGTCGCCTGTGTTGTTTTCTTCCAGCAGGCGCACGATTTCCTCCCGCATGATTTCGTTCAACTCGCTGGTGTTCAGGTACTTGTCCTTTTTCACCCGCTCCTCGATTCGCCCAATGATTTTGACGGTAGTTTCGAGACCGACATCGGAGGCGATGAGGATGTTTTCGAGTTCGTCGAGCACTTCGATGTCAACGGTGGATTTGCCTGCGACGGCTTTGGAGATTTTTTCAAAAAAGCCGGTTTTGGTTTTTTCAAGCCCCTTGTCGAGGTCTTCCTGTTTTTCTTTGGTAAAGAATTTTTTAAAGAAACTCATGATCAGTTGGCAGTCAGCAGTCCCCAGATCTTGTCCCGAATTCACTTCGGGATAGCAGTCTGGACTGAGGGTTGATGGCTAAAAGGTGGGTTTTGATAAAAAAGAGAAAGGCTTTTCTTAAACATATTTAAGAAAAGCCCATTGAAGAAAATATTGAAGACTTAGAGAATAGTGCGACAAAAGGGACTGACAGAATGCCAGGCGTCGAACTGAGGACTATTCTTATTTGCTTTCAAAAAACTCCTTCACTTTGTCTTTGTGGATCATGACCTCTTTGTAGGTGTATTTACCTGTTTTCGGGTCTTTGATCGGCTTGATGACTTTAACATGGTCGCGCCCGGAACCTGCGTTGGCAGAACGTTGTGCGACCTTTGCGTTCTTAGATACTTTTGCCATGATTCAGCTTTTTTATAAGATTATCAATGATGATTTCAGGTTCAAGAACATCGCCAAATCTGAAAAAGTTACTTGATCTCCTTGTGGATGGTAATCTTTTTCATGTATGGGTTGTACTTTTTCAACTCGAGGCGGTCAGGGGTATTTTTGCGGTTTTTCTCCGTCACATACCTTGAAATACCGGGGACGCCGGCTTTCTTCTGCTCCGTGCATTCGAGGATGATCTGTATCCGGTTGCCTTTGCTTTTCTTAGCCATCTTTTTTATTGTTGAAAATCAAATGATTAGAGTTTCACATCCAGTGCCTCGCCTTTTGAGTGCAACTTCTTCACATAGGCATATAGCCCGTGCTTGTTGATAGTGCGCAGGGCGCTGGCGGAAATCTTTAATACTACCCACTTGTCCAGTTCAGGTACGAAAAAACGCTTTTTGTGCAGGTTGGGCAAAAAACGGCGCTTAGTCTTCCTGTTGGAGTGGGATACCCGGTTGCCCGACACTGGGCGCTTTCCCGTTAATTCACAAACTCTCGACATGACTTATTTGGTTTGTGGTTGATGATTGATGGTTGATGATTTGTGCAGTAGCAAAACTGTGCCTATAAACCATGAACCCCGAACCATGAACCCCTACAGTGACTCCGAGAGGACTCGAACCTCTAACCTTCTGATCCGTAGTCAGATGCTCTATCCAATTGAGCTACGGAGCCATTCGGAACGAGCAATGACAAGGGTTTCAACAAGTTGAAGTTTGTCCAGTGCCCGGTTTTTTTCAAAAAAAATGTACCTCCAAAAAACGTTTTTTCAAAGGCGGCTGCAAAAATAGGGCTTTGAGGGATATTGAAAAACTTTTTTGTGAAAATAGTTTCACAATGTTCCATTTTCACGCTTTCCTTGTTGCAGGGCGTTTACGGGTCAAATTTTTACAAACTTTCGGGTCAGTTTTTGGCCGTTGTCCTTTAGGTTAATAAAATAAGTACCGCTCGGCCAATTTTGTATTTCGATGTTTATCTGTTGGTTCTGGAAAGGCTCTGTGTTTTGCTCATAAAAATAAACCTCCTGGCCAAGGGCATTGTAAACTTGTACGCTGATTTTGGTAAAATCGTAGTTCGAGTATTCCAAACTTATCATTTGGCTGGCCGGGTTTGGAAAAACGTTCAAAAAGCCCCGATCTTCGATATAGCGCCCTTTAAAACTGCCATCCTCCCTTTCATGCTTGCCGGACAAACAGAAATTGTGCAGGAATTTTAAACTGTTGTAAACATTGAGCCTGCCGCCTGTTACGGTTTTCCCTCCCAGGTTGGTTACTTTGTCAACACCATTTAAAATGGCATCCCGCACTAGCCGGGCGGCAGCATCGGGAGCATGTTGGGCGAGGCTGTCCAAATCGTCGCAGGGCAAGGAATACAGCAGCCCCACCGCCCCAGCCACATGTGGGCAAGACGAAGAGGCACCCTGAAAACTATCGTAGTAACGGGCGTTGATGTCGGTCGTATGCACCAGATGGCCTGGGGCGCTTAGGTCAATGGTCGTAGCGCCATAAGCTGCGCTGACCACTTTTTTATCTTCCCGATCGGTATTGGTGACGGTGATTAAGAATTCACTGGGACAGGAAGTTGGCATGTCGCCGCCTGTGTCCACGTCCCAGTTTTCGTTGCGGGTGGCCGCCACGCTCAGTATGCCCGCCAATCCCAAACTGTCGTAAAGCGCCCCCCATACAGGCTGGGAGGAACATGGTACAGCCACATCCAGCCCAAAAGAACCGTTGGTGGCTACGATAAAAGCGCCTTTTTGGCCATCGGTTTTGTTGTAAAGTTCTCGCAGGGTGAGCACGTATTCCATCGCAGGTACGACATGGGAGGGCAAATCAACCCCAACAGGCAGCAGCTTTACGTTCCAATTGATGCCCGCCAAACCCTCGCCATTGTTGCCTTTTGCCCCGATAATGCCCGCCACGTTGGTGCCATGATCTTCGCCTGTGATGGGGAAAAATGGTTTTCCACCTTCGCCAAAATTCCAGCCGTGTATATCATCGGGGTACTGACTGCCATCATCGTCGTTTAGGTTGCCGGGGATTTCGTTCGGGTTGGTCCAAATATTTTCTATTAAATCAGGGTGGTCAAGGTCAAAGCCATGATCCAATACGGCGACCACGATTTCCCGCCCGCCCAGCGTCGTGCCGCCCGTAGATGTGGACCAAACCGCCGGGGCTTGTATCAACTGCATATCCCATTGCGCTGCAAAGAGCGGATCGTTTGGAATAGAGTCCCGGCGGAATTGCAAGGGATCGTTCCATATAGCGGAAACTACCGCCGGGTGCTGCCGAAATTTCTCCAAGGGGAAATCCGCCCTGTCTATATTGGCGGTTTTCATCAGATAAAAGTTGAAACGGCGGGACAAGAATTTGACCAATGCCAATTGACCATTTTTGGGCATTTGGGCGTTGATGCCGTGGACGATCGTGTGCGGGTTGGTGCCAGGCAGGAGTTGTACCACCAGTTCGTTTTGGTGGCCGGACGCCAGTTTTTCTTGGGAAAATACTGTATGGGAAATGGCACAGCATAAAAGGAAAAGAGCGAAGTTTTTCATTGTGGAAATGTTTGAAGTTAAAAAGCATTATTCTTTGAGCACCCCCACCACCACGAATATTTGGGTAATCTTCTGTGATTTGTCGAACAGGTTTAGATAATAGGTTCCTGGGGGGAAGTTGCTCACATCCAATTGAACCTGTTGTGTTTCAAAAGGCGCAACCTTGGCATCCAGCGGAAATTGCAATTCTTGCCCTAAAGAATTGAATATCCTCAAATCCATTGAGCCAAAATCCAGGTTGCGGTACTGTATGGTCAAGAATCCGTTCACTGAACTGATAGGATTGGGGAAAATGTTCGCAAAGCCTTTTTTACCAAAATATACTTCTTTGAAATTGCCCGCCGAGCGCTCCTCTTCGTTCCCGATACAATAGCCATGCAGGTATTTCATGCTTTCATACACATCGAGCCTGCCGCCAGTCAAGGTTTTATCTTGTAGGTCACTCACCGGATAGGCGTTTTCCAAAATAGCCTCTTTCATCAACAAGGCTGCAGCCGAAGGCTGGGAAAGCATCAAATCTGCCACGTCCTTGCAGGGCAAACTGTATAGCAAGGCCACCGAGCCGGCCACATGCGGGCAGGCAGAAGAAGTGCCGCTAAAGCCTTCCCTGAACTCGTTTTGCGTATTGGTGGTGACGGTGCCGGCGCCCGGTGCTGCAAGGTCTATCGTCGTTTTGCCGTAAGCGGCGTTGGGTGCTTTTACATCATTGGAATCGGTATTGGTGACTGTGATCAGGTATTGGCTGGGGCAACTGGTGGGTATGTCGCCGACCTCGTCCACATTCCAGTTTTCGTTAGCAGTGGCGGCCACGCTTAAGATACCCGCTCCGCCCATGATGTCGTACATTTCGGCCCAGGCGGCGTAGAGGGGCGAGTCGCAGGAAGCGCCGTCAATGCCAAAAGAACCGTTGGTCACCACCACGAAAGCGCCTTGCTGGCCATTGCTGTTGTTGTACAATTCCCGCTGCTCCAGCGCATAATTGAAGGCGGCAATCACCTCGTCCTGGAATTCCACGGCGAGGAACATCATTTTCACGTTCCAATTGACGCCGGACAAACCCACACCGTTGTTGCCTTTGGCACCAATAATTCCAGTAACCCATGTTCCGTGGCCTTCTTTGTTGAAAAATGGCGTGTCTTGCCTGAAGTTCCAGCCATTGATGTCGTCCACGTATCCGTTGTTGTCGTCGTCGTCCAGATTGCCGGGGATTTCGCCGGCGTTTATCCAAATATTTCCTTCAAACTCTTCGTGGCTCAGGTCAAAACCTTTGTCGAGCACGGCCACCACGATTTCGTCGCCGTTGTAAGTTTGGCCGCCCATGCTTACTTCCCAGACTTTTGGCAGGCCGATTAGTTGCATGTCCCATTGCGAGGAAAATAGGGGGTCGTCGGGGAGGGAATCACGGAATTGTACGGGCGAATTGGGTTGGGCGATCAAAACGCCATTTTGTTTTTTCAAAAAGTCAATGGCCGCTGGGGTGGATTGCCCGGTAGTATTTTCAAGCAAGAAAATATTCAGTTTTTTTGACAATGTTTTCTTGATTTCAAAGGAGTACTGGCCAACATTCCTGTTGTCAAATTGGCCCAAAAAATCACTGGCACCCAAGCCTGGCCGCAGGCGCACAATGACCTCATTTTGCCAGGATCGGACGGCTTGCTGAGAAAACAGCGAATAGAAAAAAGAGAGTGAAAAGAGCAGGACCGTAAAGAGTTTTTTCATCAGATTATTTTTTCAAGCGCATGGCCAATTTCGAGCCGCAATTTAGCGAAATAAGGGGCAGCCAGCAACAATCGGCTGCCATACCAGGAGAACATTTCGCCGTCCACCAACTTTATGACGGCTGCGGGACAATGCCGCCGAAATTCTTCTACATGTTTTTCCTTGAACGGAAAAGGCTCGGACGATAGCAGAATGACCTCCGGCTGTAGTTTGGCCAGTTCTTCCAACGTCGTTTCAGGGTAGCGTGTTTTTTGTGAAAATACATTTTGCAAGCCCATTTTGGCCAGCATATCATGGATAAAAGTGCCGCTGGCGGCCACCATACAGGGGTTTTTCCAAATGAGGAAGGCGGTTAATGGTGATTGGCAATCAGTGATTGGTGAGTAGTTGGTGGCGAGTTGATGGAAAGCAGTTTTTATTTTTTCAAAAAGAGCCGACGCTTCGGTTGCCCTGCCGGTGATTGTACCAATGGCTGCAATCATTTCCAAGGCATCTTCGAGCGTAGCGATATCGCTCATCCAAACTGGGTATTCTTTTTCTAATTGTTCAATTTGCAGGCGGTCGTTTTCTTCTTTGTTGCCAATGATGAGGTCGGGTTGCAGTGCTGCTATTTTATCCAAATGGAGCTTTTTTGTGCCGCCAACCCTTGGTTTTTCTTTCCACTTTTCAACTGGATGAACGCAGAATTTGGTGATGCCGGCCACTTCTTCGTCCAGGCCGAGGTCAAAGAGCAATTCTGTTTGTGAAGGGACGATGGAAACGATGCGCCGGGGCGGGAAGGTCAATTCAACAATACGGCCCATTTGGTCTATGAAATGCATGGTTAATTTGAATAACTACTTGTGCTTTTTCTTTCCTTCCCACAATTTTTCCCCCGCCTCAATGGCCACATTCAAAGTGTTCTCCGAGGGCGGAATTGGGCAATTATAGCCATCCGAATAATGGCACCAAGGATTGTAGCATTTATTGAAATCAATTACGGGATTTTCCACATCCATATCGCCCATGGTCAAATCAATATAGCGGCCACCGCCGTAGGTCGTTTCGTCGTTGGTCAAATCACGGAAAGGCAGGAACAAGTGCTGCGCATATTGCGGCATGTTGCGCAGGCCAAGGTTTTGAAAAACGGCCAACTGGCACGGATTCCCATTGATTTCAAAATGCAGGACACCGTATTTGCGGAAGGGCTTTGTCTTGCCGCTGGAAGTTGGCATTTCAAAAGGCTTTTCGTCAGGCGTCAGTTGCAAGGTAAACTTGACTTTGTATGCTTCATCTGGCTCAAAAAAGCGCAATTTGTCCAGGTTTCTTTTTTTCAAGGGCGAGCGCTCATCGGCGAGGAAATCCTTTTTATAGGCTTCCCGATGCTGCGTGATTTCTTGTTCAAAATCAGATTGCTGCGCAAAAGTGGGCCCAGCTAAAATCAAAATTGCGGATAAACAAAACAGTTTTACCATGTTGTTGGAAAGGTATAATTCATCAATTTAACTGGTCATCGTCGTCTTCCCGCAGCATCCCCGCCAAGGCGTCATTGAAAGAAAGGGAAGCGTCCACCAAATTGCGGTTGATGACATTGAACTCAGACAAACCGTGCAGGATGAGTTCCATGTACGGATATAGTTCACTTTTTGGTGCATTGTAACCTTCGGCCAAACGCTTCAGACCAGCCACCTTGTCGAGGGCTTTTTTGTACTCCTGATCAGAGCAGTCGTTCATTAAACTAATCTCATTGCCCCCTGCAAACCAAGCTTTTATGATGCCATAGGGATCTCTCTCTGGTCGCTTTCCTACTTTATCGGGATTGGGGAAATATTTCAAAAACTGCTCTTTCACCGCCTCTCCAATGAGGTGGAGCGCAACGGCGTAAGGGCCTTCCTGTTCGCCCTCGTACACCAGTTCCACCTTGCCCGTGATGGCGGGGATGACGCCCCAAAAATCCGTAATTCTCGCCGTCGTTGATTTTTCGCTGTTGATGTACATGCGGCGCTCGGCGGTGCTCACCAGGTTCTCGTAGCCTGATATGCTGAGTCGGGCCGACACGCCGCTTTTTTCGTCCACCAATTCGCTTTCACGGGCGGTGAATGAAATTTGTTCCAACAGCACTTGCAGCAGTTCGGGCACTGCCACCGATTTTTTTTGTTCTGGTGCGAGGTCCGCCTCTTGTTGCGTAATCGTCCTCGCCACCTCTATGCTACGTGGATAGTGCGTCAAAATCTGGCTTTCGATGCGGTCTTTCAGCGGAGTGATGATGCTGCCCCGATTGGTATAATCCTCTGGATTGGCCGTGAACATAAACTGTATGTCGAGCGGCAAGCGGAGCTTGAAGCCCCTGATCTGCATGTCGCCTTCCTGTAAAATATTGAACAGCGCCACCTGAATCCTCGCCTGCAAATCGGGCAGTTCGTTGATGACAAAAATGCTGCGGTGCGAGCGGGGTATCAGGCCAAAATGGATGACCCGCTCATCGGAATAGGGCAGTTTCAAAGTGGCCGCTTTGATGGGGTCCACGTCGCCCACGAGGTCGGCCACGCTCACGTCGGGGGTGGCGAGTTTTTCCACGTAACGCTCGTTGCGGTGTACCCATTCGATGGGCGTGTTGTCGCCTTTTTCTTCAATCAAATCAACGGCAAAGCGGGAAATGGGATGGAGCGGATCGTCGTTCAACTCGCTGCCAGCCACGATAGGCATGTATTCGTCGAGGAGGTGGACGAGCATACGGGCGATGCGGGTCTTCGCCTGCCCCCGCAGGCCGAGCAGCACCATGTTGTGACGTGAAAGAACGGCCCGCTCGATGTCAGGCAGCACGGTATCTTCAAAGCCATAAATGCCCTCGAAGACGGCTTCTTTCTTTTTGAGTTTTTGGATTAAATTTTCCCTGAGCTCATCCTTGATGGAGCGGGGCCGATAGCCGGAGGCTTTCAACTCGCCCAGTGTTTTTGCTTTTTTCATGTAAATTGTTGAGGTGGTTGTTTTGGCAAAAGTGCAAACTTTGGGGAAAACACAGGGCATGGCCGTTTGTTCTGAATTGGTCAAAATGTAATCAAAGTACGGAGTGCGTCTGAGTAAACTTCCGTATAATAGCTAGTATTGAAAAAAAATTTTGCATCCCCCCACCTTTTCCCTTTCTTTCGGGCAGATTCTGTCAAACCAATCACCAACCAACTTACAACTATGCATTTCGGGACATTAGACTATGTGGTTTTTATCGGTTATGCAGCCCTTATCATGTTCATCGGCCTCTGGGTGTCGAGGAAAGGGGGCAAGACTGCCGAAGATTATTTTTTGGCCAGCAAATCCCTGCCCTGGTGGGCTATTGGGTCATCGCTCATAGCCGCCAACATTTCGGCGGAGCAGTTCATCGGCATGTCAGGCTCTGGTTTCGCCATTGGCTTGGCCATTGCCTCTTACGAATGGATGGCCGCACTGTCCTTGCTCATCGTGGGCAAGTTTTTCCTGCCTATTTTTATCAAAAAGGGTTTGTACACCATTCCAGAGTTCGTGGAAAAAAGATATAGCACCAACCTGAAAACCATACTCGCCGTCTTCTGGATTGCACTATTTATATTCGTCAACCTCACCTCCGTCCTCTATCTGGGAGCGAAGGCGCTCGATACCATTTTGGGTGCTGGCGATGGCTCCACCCTGATGTATTCCATCATCGGTTTGGCGCTTTTTGCAGCGGCATATTCCTTGTGGGGCGGCCTTTCCGCCGTGGCCTGGACGGATGTGGTGCAGGTGGTATTGCTGGTGATTGGCGGCTTGGTCACTACTTTCATTGCCTTGTCCCATGTTTCCCCTGATGGGGGCATCATTTCGGGTTTCCAAACTTTGATTGAAAAAGTGCCCGCCAAGTTTTCGATGATCCTCGAACAAGGGGAAATCATCACCCCTGACGGCAAAGACGCATGGTGGGATCTGCCGGGCCTGGCCGTGCTGCTGGGCGGTATGTGGATTGCCAACCTGTATTATTGGGGCTTCAACCAGTACATCATCCAACGTACCCTGGCCGCCAAGAGCCTCGCCGAAGCGCAAAAAGGCATTGCCTTCGCCGCATTTCTAAAATTGTTGATGCCGCTGGTCGTCGTCATTCCAGGTATCGTGGCCTATGTGATGAATGCTGGGCCCGATGGCGTCGTCACTGCGCAATCTGTCGATCCTTCCTTTATTGGCAGAAATGGCAACTTCATCAGCGACAGTGCTTATCCCTGGCTTGTCAAGTCATTCATCCCGACTGGGCTAAAGGGCCTTGTCCTGGCAGCATTGGCCGCAGCTATCGTTTCATCGCTGGCTTCCATGTTGAACTCGACGGCCACTATTTTTACGATGGATATTTACAAACCCTATTTTGGAAAAGGTGCCAGCGAGCGCAAAATCGTGAACGTGGGCCGCATGACTGCTGCCGTTTCGCTTGTAATTGCCATCATTTTGGCTCCGCAACTTGGCAACTTGGGCCAGGTTTTCCAGTACATCCAGGAATACACGGGCGTTGTCAGCCCAGGCATCCTCGCTGTCTTTATGCTGGGTTTGTTTTGGAAAAAAACAACGAACAATGCCGCCATCTGGGGCGTGTTGTTGTCCATCCCAATCGCCATGTACTTCAAGGTAGCACCAAATGCTTGGTCTGAAAGTTCCTTCTTTTTGACATTGCCTTTCCTACAACAAATGCTGTGGACTTGCCTCCTCACCATGTTGATCATGGTGGTAATCAGCTACACTGAAAATAAAGGGGCCGACCACGAAAAAGGGATTCCGCTGTCGAAACAACTGTTCGCCACTGGGCCAGCTTTCAACATCAGCGCTACCATTATTTGTCTAATTCTCGTGATGCTATATGCCATGTTCTGGTAGTGGCTTTTTAGGATAAAATTGAAAAGGCCTGGCGGGAAGCATCCCGCCGGGCCTTTTCTGTTAAATGCAACGACATTTTCAAAAAAGTATAGTGGGCATAACCCTTATTTCAAATGGACAATCCGTCAATACTATACATAATCCCGGAAGAAAGGATTTCCAGGTGCCAATTTTCTGATAGGGGTTGCCATAAACCCCGATTTTGGGGTATCTTTATACGGCCGATAACCTTTTTGCCATGTGCATCAAACTACCAGAACGATAATTATTAAAAATTATGGACAATAAAGCTTTCCTAATAATATGCATGGTTGCCGCCTTAAGCACCCGGCTTTCCGCCCAAATGGAAATCGGTGTGGCGGGTGGCCCGAACCTCTACCAAATGCAGGGCATTTATAGTAGCGAAAATGGTGATTACCGGCCCGGTGTAAGGTTCGGCTGGCCATTAAAGTTCTATGTGAACAATTATCTGCGGGTAAAGACCGGGCTTTTTGCCAATAAAAAAGCCAGCAAGATTAAAGGCCATGATTTTTTCAACGACCCGATTGAACGTATGTATTCCGTCACATATTGGGAAATAGACGGGCAATTGGAAGCTTATTACTGAATTAAATCATTAGAAATAGCTGCGTTTACAGGCGTAACGATGGGGTATGCCATCTCTGGGAAATATAGCGATGAAAATATTGAGCGAAATCTAAATTTTCAAAATGATGGAATAAGGACACAGGGCCTTGACTTTGTATTTGGGATTGCGCCTGCGTATTGGCTGGCCAATCGTTTCAAAATTGGACTTGATTGTGCGATAATAAAATATAATCTTGTCTCAGCAGATGCCAGCGGTAGTTCCCAGTCTAAAGTGTTCGTCGGGCATGAATTGATGGTGTCGCTCATGGTGAAAATTTAGGTCATAATTCTATTAGCACTGCTACTGTTGTCCCAGTTACTGCAAGTCTCCCAGAGCCTCAAATTCAAACCATAGTTTTGTACCTTTCTCAAATTATATGTTCAGCAAGAATTGAGATATGCAGCTCTCGCTGAAGAAAACTTTACTTGTTGCAAGTGCCGCTGCATCGAACACTTGCTGGAACTGTGGTATTTTTACATTGACTAAACGCTGGGATTTGACAGATGGGCGTTGGAAGAATTGAAACAACCGGGATTAATGAAACAAAAACTGATTCATTTAGTAATTATTACAATTACTATAGCTATTTCTTGGGCTTTGGCATTAACCCATCCTGACTTAAACAAGTTAGAGTTAGGGGCATTAGCCAATTACTATTTCCCTCCAATTATAGGACTCATTACCTTAGTCATTTATTTGCTACTTAGTTGGCTGCAAAAGTCTTTAGGGAATTTAGTTTTAGTGTTCTGTTGTATTATCAACTTTGCTGTTGGAATAGCCTTCAGATTTTTTGATTTTTGAACAGTTGTTGCAAGTTAAAGACTATCCCACTGGCCCACCACCTGTTGTTCGAAAGGCAAGGTTGTTACACAATTTAAATTGACGTTTGGATTAGCATTTTTGTAAGTTATTGATAATCAATATTTTTTGAAAAAGTTGATGACAGAACGAATGAAAACGGAATCTGTCGAGAGAGCGGGTTATCAAACCCATAAAAGCCAATCCGTAATCCAAACCTCACATTATTTTAGGAATAGACAGATAGACTCCAGATATTCCTTTAAATCAGAAAGGCCACCCCAACCCGGGATGGCCTTTCATCTCATTACATAGTTTATCCAACAATCGCCTATCAACCACCAAAGTCGTCGAAGGAGATGTTTTCTTCCGGCACACCCAGTTTGTCCAGGGTGTTGATGACGGAGGCGTTCATCATCGGCGGGCCGCAGAAGTAGTATTCCACTTCTTCCGGCTCCGGGTGGCTTTTCAGGTACTGCTCGTACAGCACGGGCATGATGAAACCTTTGAAGCCGTCGCCGTTCGGGTCGTTGACGTCTTTTTTCTCCACCCAATTGTCCTCTGGCAACGGGTTGTCGAGGGCAATGTAAAATTTGAAATTCGGGAATTCCTTTTCGATGGCCTTGAAGTCTTCAATGTAGAACAGTTCACGTTTGGTACGGCCACCATACCAAAAGGATACCTTGCGGTCGGTCGTCTTCAGCGTATGGAAAAGGTGGAACAAGTGCGAACGCAGCGGGGCCATACCTGCACCACCACCGATGTACACCATTTCTTTTTTGGTCTTTTTGATGAAAAACTCACCATAAGGGCCGGAAACTACCACCTTATCGCCCGGTTTGCGTGAAAAAATGTAAGAAGAGCAGATACCGGGGTTTACGTCCATCCAGCCGTTTTTGGCTTTGTCCCAGGGTGGCGTGGCGACACGGATGTTGAGCATCACAATGTTGCCCTCCGCTGGGTGATTGGCCATAGAGTAGGCACGGAAAATAGGCTCTTCATTTTTCATTTTCAAACCCCAGAGCTTGAATTTATCCCATTCTGATTGGAACTCGTTCGGCTGTTTGCCCATGCGTGGATGGGAAGTGATATCCATGCTCTTGTAGTCCACCTCAATGGTCGGCACGTCTATCTGGATGTAGCCGCCCGCTTCAAATTCCAGGTGTTCACCGGGCGGCAATTTCACCACAAATTCCTTGATGAAAGAGGCCACGTTGTAGTTGGAAACCACTTCGCACTCCCATTTTTTGATACCAAACACTTCCTCCGGCACCCTGATTTTCATGTCGGAGCGCACCTTCACCTGACAGGCCAGGCGCATGTGCTCGGCAGCCTGTTTGCGGTTGAGGTGGTTCATCTCGGTGGGCAGCACGTCGCCGCCGCCTTCATCCACATGGCACTTGCACATGGCGCAGGTGCCGCCGCCGCCGCAGGCCGAGGGCAGGAAGATGTTCTGGTTGCTGAGCGCCGACAGCAAGGAACTGCCCGGTTTTACTATCAAGGGCCTGTCTTCCTCACCATTGATGATGATTTTCACGTCGCCCTGCGCCACCAGTTTGGATTGGGCGTAAATCAAACCGAAGGTGAGCAACAGGATGATGACCGTAAAGGCAATAGCCCCAAACAGCACGAACTGGATATCAAATAGAAAAATCATTTGTTGTTTATTTCAAACAGGGCATGATAAGCGTTTTTTAAAAAAAACGGCCCTACCCTGCCGGATTTTACATGAAATATTTGCCAGGATTGATGCCCATCAAGCTCATAAAGCCGATGCCCATCAGCCCTGTCAGGATGAAAGCGATGCCCAAGCCACGCAAGGGTGCGGGAATGGCGCTGTACCTGATTTTTTCACGGATGGCCGCCATGGCAATGATGGCAATCGCCCAACCTACCCCTGAACCGATGCCGTAGGTCACGCTTTCGGCAAAATTGTACTCCCGTGCCACCATGAACAGTGCAGCACCAAGGATGGCGCAGTTCACCGTAATCAATGGCAGGAAAATACCCAAGGCATTGTACAGTGCCGGGGAGTATTTTTCCACCGCCATTTCCACCAACTGCACCGAAGCGGCGATGGTGGCAATGAAAAGAATAAACCGGAGGAAGGTTAAGTCCATTTTAAAAATGCCGTTGGGACCGAGCACCAATTCGCTGATCACCCAGTTGATCGGCACTGTCAGCACCAATACGAAGATCACAGCACCGCCGAGGCCAACTGCCGTTTTGACGGATTTGGAAACTGCCAAGAAAGAACACATGCCGATGAAATAGGACAGCACCATGTTCTCGATGAAAGCGGACTTGACAAATATATTTACTAAATCGCCCATGACTTTTTATAACTATGAACGATAAACTATGAATGATGAACCCGTTCAAAGTTCATCGTTCATAGTCCATCATTCTTTTTAAGATACGTCAACAAGTTTTTGATTGCGTGCCCGCTGAATCCAGATGATAATGCCCACGAGGAAAATCGCTGAGGCGGGCAACACCATCAGGCCGTTGGGGATGTACCAACTCAACCAACTATTGGTGGTGGTATTGAGCAAATATTCGGAGGTGGGGCCTATGATTTTGTAGCCAAACAAAGCGCCTTTTCCAAACAGCTCTCGGAGGAAGGCTACGCCAATCAAGATCACGCCGTAGCCGACCCCGTTGCCGATGCCATCCAAAAATGACCGCCAAGGTTTATTGGCCATGGCATAGGCTTCCAGGCGGCCCATCACGATGCAATTGGTGATGATGAGGCCAATGAAGACGGAAAGCTGCTTCCAGGTCTCGTAGTTGTAGGCTTTCAGCACCTGTTCCACCACCGTCACCAGAAAAGCAATGACCACCAGTTGCACGATCATCCTGATCTGCTTGGGGATGCCTTTTCGCATCAGTGAAATTACGAGGTTGGAAAATCCGGTTACCAATGTTACCGAAATGGCCATGATAATGGCCGGTTTCAGCATGGTGGTCACGGCCAAGGCTGAGCAAATACCCAATACCTGCACGGTGATCGGGTTGTTGTCGTTTATCGGGTCTATCAGCAGTTTGCGCTCTTTTTTGCCAAAAAGCTCCTCCTTCTCTTGGGGGACTGCTACAGTTGTTTCTGCCATAACTTTTATAAAAATTTTGAATGGAGATGCTGCTGATATTTAAATTAAAACAAGCAGCAGGCAAATCCTTCTTTATTTTTTCTTTATACTTTCAAAATAGGGCAAATAGGGTTTCAAGCCCCTTTCCATCATTTCTGACACTCCGACGGAGGTAATGGTGGCACCCGAAATAGCGTCCACTTGGTGGGAGGGCGATTTCACACCGCCTTTCACCACGGCGACGGAGACATATTGGCCATCTTCGTAAATCTGTTTGCCCATAAACTGGCTTGGAAAACTGGGATTGTCCTTAATCTCGGCGCCCAAACCCGGCGTTTCGCCAACATGGCCAAACGAAGCGCCCACAATTGTATTATAGTCGTCTTTGATGGCAATTGTACCCCAAATTTTGTCCCAGAGACCATTGCCCCGCACCGCCGTCAAGTAAGTATTGCCCTGTTCGCCTTTGTAAACAAACAATGGGTACAAGCGTTCTTCGGCAGGCTTTTTTTCTTCCTTGGCCATGTCTATGTTTTCGGCTTTTACGCCTTCCACGGGTTTGCCGTTGGCATCAAGCGCTACTTGTTCGACCTTTGAGGCAAACAAATCAAGCACCTCTTTGTCCTTCATTTTTGTCAAATCGGAACCCAACTGATCCTTAATGGCACTCAGGATTTCTTTTTTCTTAAATACCTCCTCGTTGGCATCGTGGGCAGGTTTCAGGCCCGTGACAACCATAGCCAGCACGACTGCCACAACAAGGGTCATAACGAGGGTATAAACTGTGATATATTTATTGCTGTGCATTTTCCTTTTTTTGTTTGAACAATAAATCTTTTAGGCAACAGGATCAAGCTTCCACTTTTGCCAGTGCCTTTGTCCTTTTCATACGGCGGTTAATATTGGCCTGCAAGACATAATGGTCAATCAGCGGTGCAAACACGTTCATAAACAAGATGGCCAGCATCCAACCTTCTGGATAGGCCGGGTTCATTACACGGATGACAATGCCCAAGGCCCCGATGAAAAAACCATAAATCCATTTGCCCACATTAGTTCCAGCAGCAGTGACCGGGTCGGTGGCCATAAAAGCCATTGCGAACCAAAAACTGCCCATGTAGAAATGATAGTACCAAGGGATTTTCATATAAATGTCAAAATCCCAGGCATTGAAAACAATAGCCATAAAAGCAGCGCCTATGACGCATGACAACATGATGCGCCAACTTGCAATGCCCGTGAACGATAACATCAAAGCACCCAGGATGATAAGCGGTTTGCTCGTTTCGCCAATAGAACCAGGAATAGCGCCCCAGAACATTTGCATGGTGGAATAATGGGCGGTCACTTGTTCCCAACCTTTCGTGGCCAAGCCCAGGGGCGTCGCCCCGGTGAAGGCATCAGCTACCATGCTGCCGCCCTCGCCAAAGGTGGCCAATCCAAGCCCTCGAAAAAGCCAATCGAAGGCATGTTCTGCCCAGCCGTAAACTTCTCCGGATATTTGGTTGCCATTGTATTCGAGGCCAGCCACCCAGACGTTGTCGCCCGATATGGTGCCTGGATAGGCAAAAAACACAAACACCCTAGCCAGCAGGGCAATGTTCACCACGTTCATGCCCGTGCCGCCAAATGCCTCTTTGCCAATAATGACAGCAAAAGCGGTGGCCAACACCAAAATCCAAATGGGAATGTCCGGCGGCATGATGAGCGGAATAAGCGCCCCTGATACCAGGAAACCTTCTTCAATAGGATGGCCCTTTTTGGCGGCATAGAAAAACTCGATGCCCAGGCCCACCACATGCGCCACTACGAAAATCGGGAGGAGCTTGATGAGGCCGTACGCCAGTTTTAAATGAACCGCTTCCAAAAATGATAGATGCTGGCCCAAGGCGACAAAGTGCTGGTGGCCTATGTTGTAGGTGCCGAAAATATAGCACAACTGCAAGGCCAGTACCACCATGACCATGGTTCGTTTCAGGTCCATCCGGTCACGGATGTGGACGCCGTTGCCCTTGGTCACGGTATTGGGCGTAAACAAGAATGTGAAAAAACCGTCGAAAAGGGTGTGAAGGAACTTCTTCTCCTTCGGCGGTTCAAATTTCTTTACTTTTTGAACTAACTTATCCATTTATGATGATTGTTCGTTGTTTGAATGGTTAAATGGCTTTATGGTTTAATGGTTTCCAAAATAGCCATTCGGCTATTGAACCATTTAGCCATTCATCAGCCCTGTTCGTGCATCATCTCCAGCCCCTGCCGCAATATGTGTTGCAGTGGCTGTTTGGAGGTACAGACGAACTCGCAGAGGGCTATGTCCTCTTCCACCAGTTCATGTATGCCCAGTCCCTCCATTTTCTCATAATCGTTGGTCAGCACGGCTTTCAGAAGTTGCTGTGGGTAAATGTCCATCGGCAGCACGTCTTCGTACTGTCCTGTCACCACAAAGGCCCTTCTTTCGCCATGCATATTGGTATTCACTCTATATTTTGTGTTGGGGAACAGCCAGCCGGGCAATGCCTTAGATGCGCTCGGAGTGCCCAGGTCGGGCATTAGCCAACCAAACACTTCAAACTTATCACCTTCTTCGATCACCGTCACTTGGTCGTCGTAATAGTCGAGGAAGTTTTCTGGGTTTTTCTGGTTCCCGCTGAGCACATCACCAGAAATGTAGCGTACATGCTCCTGCTTCAGTTTGCCATTGATTAATTCGCCGATATTGGCCCCGATGTAGGTGCGGACGTACTTCGGCGTTTCAAGTTCCGAACCCGTCAATGCAACGATACGCTCAGCATTGAAGCGTTTTTCGGTAAACATGGCACCCAAGGAAATTACTTCCTGCACGCCCAAGGTCCATACGATGGTTTTGGGCGTGATTGGCGCTGTATGATGGATTTGAATACCGACGTTTCCTACAGGGTGCTGGCCCTGGAACCAATGTTTTTCAACCCCTTTTGCTTCCGTAAAAACTGCGGGCGGGGCGCTTTTGCCGTTGGCATCCAAACCAAGGTGTACCTTTCCCCTTGTCAGCTTGCCCAACACTTCCAGGCCTTTTTCAAAAGCCGCTTCCCTTCCTTTTACCAAAAGGTTGTTTTCGGGTGCCAATGGGGCACTGTCGAAAGTTGAAATGAAGATATTGTCGGGAATATCCAGGTGGTTGGCGATGATGTCGTAAGGGCGTTGGCGCAGGAGGGTCCAGCCACCGTTTTCCAGCAAGTAGCTGATCAAGGCTTCCCTGGTATTTTGCTCCAAGTCAAAAACGGGAAGGGTTTTGAATTGCTGATCCTTATCGGCCAAGATGACTACCTCGGCAATGGAACGCCTGTCGCCCCTGTTGACGGCGATAATTTCACCGCTGACCGGAGCCACGTATTTGACGTCTTCATTTTTTTTGTCAAAAAATAAGTGGTCGCCCGCCTTTACGCTGTCGCCAATTTCCACCAATAATTTTGGAATAGGTGAAATGCCCCTGAAATTGGGCGGCTGCACCGCAAAAGTGTTCGCCTTCACCGTCTCGTCCACCACAGGCAGGGCTGCGCCTTCCAGTTTGATGTCGAAGCCTTTTTTCAGGGAAATCACCCTGGAGCCGTTCACGTATTCGGGCGCTTTGGGCTTGAAGATTTCACTCAGGCCCGGGAAAATGGAAAAATTTTCGCCGGACTGCTCGGCACCCGTCTTTTTGGCTTCTACCCTGAGCAGGTTGTCAGCTACCTGCACAATGATGAAAAAGGCGATAAGCACCACAATGGCCAAAAGCAAGTACATAAAAGTATTGGAACTGCTGCCTGTTGCACTTTGAGCCTGTATGAGGTGGGAAGATGACAGAAAAGCCGTTAGCAAAAATATCCTCGTAATGCGCTGTCTCATTCTCCTTGTAAGATTGTATAAGGAAAGATGGTTAATCGTTAAGCCGTTCATTTTCAATGTCTTTTGACTGGGCAATACAGGGATTTCAGCTATTGGCTACCCAATTTTTAAACCCCTGTTTTTAGGTCGTGGCAAAGTTAAAAAAGGTTTGAATCTATGGAAGAGTGGGAAAAATCAATCTTGAAAGGTCGGCTTATTTAGATTGATTCGAAATTGGTGGCGTGAACGCAGAATAGGTTTCCAAAAAAAGACAAATGCCGGGGGTTTTCCGGCATTTGTTGAGAGTTCCATTTGGTTTTAAAACTCTTGCATCAAGTGTTGGCTCAATTAATCATAATCAGATCTTGCAGAAAAAACAAAAATTTCTCGAAACACGGGGGATAGCTCCTGTTTTTTAGGGTCAAAAAAAACACTGTTTGCAATTAAAGTTGCCCCAATGTCGAATGTTTGTGATAGCAAGAAAAGTGCGGTTGGAGGAAAGGTTGGAAACCGGGAAGGAACGGTCAATTGGCTGGACGGAAGGTAAAGGCCTACCAAGCTAAACCCTGGTAAGCTTGTCCAAAAACTCTTGTTTTTTGCGCCGTGATACCGGCACGTTGGAATTGTCCACCATCGTCACGGTGCCTTCCTTGTCATAGCGCTTGATGTGGCCCAGGTTGATGAGGTGAGATTTGTGCGGGGCAAAAAATCCGTAGTCTTCCAGCAGCTTCCTGAATTCGCCAATGTTGTACGAACTCAAAATGTCCCTTCCGTCGGTCGTGATGACCTTGGTATATTTTTGATCGCCTTCGCAACGGACGATCTGGTTGGTGGGCACAAATTCCAGCCCCGACTCGGCAGGTATGCCGATGCGGTTGGTGACGCTGCCGGGGTTTAACAGGTTTTCAAGGAAGCGGCGGTTGCGCTCCCGGTCTATTTTTTCCTCAATGCGCACCAATGCCCTTTGCACGGCGCTGATCAGATCCTCGTTTTCGATGGGTTTCAACAAATAACCAATGGCAGAAAAACGGATGGCGTCCAGGGCGTAGCTATCGAAGCCCGTCACGAATATCAACTCAAAATCAAGCCGGGGCAGGCGTTTCAACAAATCAAAACCGCTTTCGCCCGGCATGGCCACGTCCATAAACACCAATTGAGGCTTCAAGGACACAATTTTGTCATAAGCTTCGGCAGAAGTACTGGCCTCCCCACAAATTTCTATTTGGGGGCAATAGGTCTTTAGCTTTTGTTTTAATACCTGAAGGGCTTTTGCCTCGTCGTCCACCAATACGGCTCTGATCATATTTATTACATGACGTTTAGAATGGTTTTATTTAATTGGAAATGGTAAGGCTGTTGTATTCGTTGTCAGTTGTTATAGCTCACGCTGTCAAGTTTTGCGCATGGCTATAAGGTTGATGAGGGTTTATGGGGTTTATGGGGTTTATGAGGTTGATAATCAACCTCATAAACCATCATCAACCATGCACGAACCATGACAGCTCGCAGTTATAGCTGTTCGTTTGTAGGCCGAGCAATTTTCCAACGGCAACAAAATCAAGGCTAATCCAATGGCGGCACTTCTATTGTGACACGTGTGCCACTCGCTGCCCCTTTATCATCTTGTAAATCTTCTACTTTGATGGCGATGCTCAAAGCATCCACCAGTTTCAGCACCTCCAGGCGCTCATCCACGATTTGCATCCCCCTCGATTTGTGTGTTTTGGCGCTGCTTTGTTTCAACTGGGCAGCTTTTACCCTACCTACCCCATTGTCTTCAATGGTGCAGACGAGGGTTTCATCCGCTTTTTCATTAAACTTGATGGTAAGATTTCCTTTGGAGTTTTTATGGAAAAGCCCGTGATTGATGGCATTTTCCACGAAAGGCTGTAACAGGATGGAGGGGAGCTCCTTGTCATGGACGTCCAAATCTTCGTCAACTTGGATGTTGGCCTCGAATTTCCCCCTGAACCTCATTTGTTCCAGTTCGATGTACAAAGAAAGTAATTTTATTTCCTCCGAAAGCGGTATGTACCTGTTTTTTGAAGATTCCAGGAAAAGCCGCATCAGTTTGGCGAATTTGGCCAAGAAGCTGTCGGCAGCCACTGCGTCGTTGTTTTGTATAAAATACTGGATGGCGCCCAGGGCATTGAACACAAAATGGGGGTTCATCTGTGCCTGAAGGGCCTGCAATTCCAGCTCGGCAAATTTTTTATTGATGCGGGTCTGTTCCTCCTGTTTTCGTTTCACCCGTTTCACATACCAAAGGGACAGCAGGTAGGCCAGCAGGATAAATGCCAATGGCATGACCACCTGGAACCACGCCGCCTGATAAAATGCCTGCCTCACTACAATGTCCATTTCCAAGGCCCCTTCCGACCAAAAGCCTTGCGCCGGGGCCGCTTTTACATGCAGCTTGTATTTGCCTGCCGGGGGTTTGTTAAACTCAAGGGCATGGGCATGCCCCAGGTACCGCCAGCAGGTATCCACCCCTTCCAGCCACACCGCATAGCGGTTTTGCAGGGGTTTGTTAAAAGCAGGCAATGCAAAGTCAATCCTTGCGAACACATCTTCGGGATCAAGCACGAGGCTGCGGAGGTTCGACAGGTTGGACTGGATGATTTTCGATGTGCCTTTGTTGGTGAACACGGTTGCCTTTGTAAAAAGGACGTGAAACGCTGTATCCTTTTTTTCAAAATGGCCATTGTCAAAAATATTCACACCGTTCAAGGTTCCAAAATAATACTGGCCCCGCTCGTCCTTGTAAAAAGCTAAACGGTTGAACTCATTGAAACTAAGTCCGGCATCCGTGTAAAAATTGCTGAACAGCTTCGTCTTTGGGTCGAAAAAAGAAAGTCCGTAAAAAGTACTCAACCAATAATGCCCACGGCCATCCGGCACGATACCACATACAATATTGTTCCCCAAACCATTGCTGACGTCATAGGCTTCTACGGTTGACTTGGCTGGGTGAAAAATATTCACGCCCCCATTGGTGCCCAGCCACAGGCGGCTATCTTCGGCCTGATGGATGGCCAAAATGTCGTCGTTGGTCAGCGGGGAAGTTTCCCGATCAAAGACAAAAGATGTTTTCTTCAAAGGGTCAATGCAGACCAGCCCACGGTTGGTGCCGACCCAGACGGTGCCGTTTTGTTCTTCCCATAAAAAATTAGGCTGGAGTTGGGACAGCGGATTGCTGCCGTCTGCATTTTCATATTGGGTCAATTTTTCGCTTATTGGGTCAAACAACACCAGGCCACTTTCCAGATCCTCGGCCCCACAGGCCAGCCAGAGTTGGCCGGACTTCGAGGGTACGATGTGGCGGACTACTTTTGAGGGCAGCAAGTAGGTTTTTGTTGTTTTGCTGGCCAAATCATAGCGGTGCAACATGCCGTCCCGGTTTTCAGAGCAACTGCCGCCCCACAGGCAGCCGATTTTATCATAGACCAGATTGCTGCAGCACCAAAGGTTCAGCGCCTGCCCATCCCGGCCCCTTATCACGATGGTATCCACTTCCAACGAGGGCAGTTTCAGGTGGTACCATGCTTTGAGTTCCCTGGCGATGAAGATGTTGCCCTGCCCGTCGCCCGTGATGCTGCGGATGCTGATGCCGTCGTCCCATTCGGAATCGTTGAGCGCCCGGTCGGCCAATACCCAGGGCAGGTGGGCTTGTTTAAAATGTAGGTTATAAAGGCCGACAAAACTGCCCAGGAAAAGCTGTTGCCTAAAATCCTGCGACATCACGGCGTTGATTTTGTCGTCTTCTTTTAAAATGCCGCTGTAATCCGTTACACTCCTGTTTGGCCCGATCAAAAACAAGCGGTTCAAGGTGCCGAACGACTTGAAAGTGCCGAACAACAAACTGCCCTTGCCATCTTCCCATACTTGCGAATAAACCTCATCGGAGGGCAGCAACGAACAGGCTTCAATGGAAGGCTTTGATGGGTCAATGCACAACAAACCCTTGCGGTAAGAAGGTGCATACCAAAGCCGCCCCAGCTTGTCTTCATAGAGGAGTTTGGTGAAATAGGAGGAGTTGGAAGCCTGTGTCAACGCCAGGATTTCCTGGCGGCTGTACCGTATGAACTCCTTCTTGGAAGCATGGATGGCCATCAGTCCGTTCAAGGTGTCGGCTACCCAAAAATGGCCGGAACCACCTTTGATAAATCCAGGGTTTTCTTGTGTCTTACTGACGGGCAGTTCCTGTATTTTTTTAAAAACACCACGATCTACCATTATATAAATGTGGTAGGCATTGCCTGCGGTAGCCAGCACATAAACATCGCCCAAGGGTTCGGCAAAAATGGCCACAGCCTGTCCTTCTATCCCTTGCCGCTCCGTAAGCAAGACCAAACTGCTCTTGTAGGTGTCCAAATCCAGGATTTCAAAATACTGCAAGCCCCTCCCATTGATCAGTGCAAGTTTTCTGCCCCTCAACTCCCTGATTTGCCGCAGCTTGTTTTCCCGGATGTAGCCAATGCCGCCGGGCAGGTTATCGAATACTTCGAATTGATAACCATCGTAACGGTTCAGCCCATTGTCGGTGGCCAGCCAAACAAATCCCCTTGAATCTTGGAGGATGTCCCTGATGTTGCGGTCGGAGAGGCCTTCTTTTAGGGCGAAATGCTGCAAATGCGCTATTGCTGGTTGCTGCGACATAGCGGCCCATACGCAGCCCATTGCCAACAGGGGCGTCAAACACATTTTGAACAGGCATTTTTTTTTGTTGAAAAACCGCATTTGGAACCGGAAAGGCGATAATATGGGATTTGCAATAAAGGTAAAAAAACAGCCCACTGAAGCGTGTTCAGTGGGCTGTTTTATTTTAAAAACGCTGTTATTGATAATCGCTGGCCTATTTGCACACAAATGCCAGTGGCCAAAAGCCAATCTACCTTTCCCTACTCCGACATATCCATCGTGTGAAAGACATACTGTACGTCGTCGTCTTCCTCCATTTTTTCTATCAATTTGATCACATCCTCTACTTCCTCCTCCGTCAGCTTTTTGCTGTGCATGGGGATGCGGTCCAATTTGGCTTCCTGGATTTCAATGCCCTTGGCGTCGAGGGCGTTTTGCAGCGTGCCGTAGTCGCCAAAGGAACAAAGCAGCAACACGTGCTCATCATCTTCCTTCATTTCCTGCAAGCCGGCATCAATCATTTCCAATTCAAACTCGTCCCGATCGCCGATGGCGTCTTTGGGTACCTGAAAAATGCCCTTGCGCTCGAACATGTAGTCCACCGAGCCAGAGGTGCCGAGCGAGCCGCCGTATTTGGAGAAGACGTGGCGCACGTTGGCCACGGTGCGGGTGGGGTTGTCGGTGGCCGTTTCCACCAGGATGGCGATGCCATGTGGGGCATAGCCTTCGTACACGAGTTCCTCGTAATTTTCTGCGTCTTTAGCGGAAGCTTTTTTGATGGCGTTTTCCACATTGGCCTTTGGCATATTGGCTGCCTTTGCATTTTGCACGGCCATGCGCAGGCGGGGGTTGTAGTTGGGGTCGGTGCCGCCCGATTTTACGGCAATGGCAATCTCCCTACCTACACGGGTGAAGACTTTGGCCATGTTCGACCAGCGCTTCATTTTTCTTGCTTTGCGGTATTCAAATGCTCTGCCCATATTAATGAGTGAATGATGGAATAAATGAATGATGGAATGGGGGCTATGCGCCCATTTTTAAAAACGGCTGCAAAAGTAGGGATGGGCGGGAGAAATTGGATGTTGGCTATAAATAAAAATTCAAGTTACACCATGGATGGTATATCTTCTACTATTGAGCAGAGCTTGCCAAGGCAATAACTTATTTACGCCTGTAGCCACTCCACCATTCTCCGCACTCCTTTCATCACTTTTGGGGCAAGTTTTTCCGCCAAATCCTTCGTATCCACTATTCCATCCGCAGCCAGTTCGCCGACCAATTTCAAAGCACCTGTTCCATCAAAATCCACATAACTCAAGCGGGCACCCAGGAATTCATCGGGAAAACCAAAATCGCTGGATGGAAGCAAGGCCACACCGGTTTCTTCCAATAATTTGTTGCAAAAATCTTCAGAGGACTGCACGCCCCTCGCAGCCAACCTTTCACGATAAAATTCAAAAACCGGAAACAGGTAAAACCCTCCCTGCGGAGCGGCGTGTGCCACATTGTTTTCAGTTAAAATAGCTGAAACGGCTTGTCCTATCGTCTTCAGCACCAAGCGGGAATGCTTGAGGTATTGCTCAATGGCCGGCCCTCCTTGAAATGCCTTGATGGCGGCATATTGAATGGGCGTACTGGTGGAGGTAAAAGTTTCGCTGGCCGCCACTGCCATCGCATCCAATAACCAACGCAGGCCAGCCGGGAAAGTAAAGGTGCCCAAACGCCATCCACCTGCCCCGCACCATTTGCTCAGGCCGCTGGAGATGATGGTGCCTTCCGGGTAAAAAGAAGCGAGAGAAACATGCGCACCCTCGTGGTGGACTTCCCCATAAATTTCATCGGAAAGCAAAACAACACTGTACCGCCTGGCGACAGCGGCCATCTTCTCCAACATCTCGGAAGAATAGGTAGCACCCGTTGGGTTGGCCGGATAATTCAGGATGAGGATACGGGGACGGGTCGGGTCTTTCTGGCAGAATTTATCCAATCCTTCCGGCGTCAGCAACCAACTGTCCTCCTGCTTGGTGGGCAGCCAATACACATGCCTTGAGGCGATGCGGGCCTGCGGCGCATACGATACCCAACTTGGCCGGGGTATGACGAGGTCGCCATAATAGACCATTTGCAGCAAAAACATCAGTTCTTTGGAGCCTGGACCAATCAGCACATCGTCGCCGACAGCCTTTATACCGGCATGGCGGTTGTGGAAAAAAGCTATTGCTTCCCGGAGCATCCGAAGTCCCTTCACGGGAAGATAATCTTTTTCGTGGGCATGTTTTTTCAGTTCCTCCACGACGACGCCCGGCACTGGGAAGGGCGACTGTCCGAAGCCGAAGCGGAATACCTGCTGTCCGTTCTGGGCCAGTTCTGCACAGCGCTCGTTGATGCGCAGCGTGGCTGATGGCTGTAAGCCACGTACATTGAGGTTGAGTTGGACGGGGATGGACATGCGGAGTTTTGAATTATGTGTTTTGAGTTTTTCAACTCTCAACAATGCTTCTGGTTCAAAGGAGGCCGCATGGTACGGCTTTTTTTGAAAAAATGAAAAAAGCCGTTTTCACAACTTTGTGAAAACGGCTCCGTTAGGTTCTGACCATAAACCTCTGTTTTTATTGCGAATATTAGAAGATGTAGCGAATACCCAATTGGGCCTGCCAAACGCTGTTCAAGGAAATATCTTTGGACAGCGCTTCGGTCCTGTAAACATTATTGGTAGGAGCAAAAGTGTAAACGGGCATATTGGCATCTGCATCATACCTTACAAAACGGATGGGTGCATTGCCAGTTGGCAGGTCGCCCACACCCCACTTATTGTTCAGCAGGTTACCGAAGTTGTAGAAGTCAGCACGGAATTGCAGCCTATGGCGGCGATCCTTGATGGCAATAAAAAATTCCTGTTGGATGGACAGGTCAAAAGTGGTGAGCCAAGGCAGGAGGGCACCATTGCGCTCAGCATAGCTGCCTTTGTTTTCGCTCAGGTATTCGTTGTTGTTAACAAATGTCATAAAAGCCTGGCGTTGGTCGTTTGCTGGCGCAGTGACTTCGCCTGCGCTGTTCTTGATGTCGTCAAACAAGAGTTCGTCGCCCGAATTGGGTATGTACATCAAATCATTGCCATTGATGCCATCGCCATTGATGTCGCCATTGACGACGAATGAATACCTACCTTGATTGCTGCTCTGCATAAACAGAGAGAATGTAGTAGAAAGATGGTTGATGTATTCTAAACGATACGAAATAGCCCCGATAATACGGTGGCGTTGATCGAAGTCGGAGAATGCCAAGTCAGGGCGGTTATTGCCGTTTAATGTGCGGTTGTCACGCCAGGACGAGAAGGCGATGGAACCAGCCGTGATCAGGTCTTGCGATTCACTGAAGTTGTAGGCCAACATTCCATAAAAGCCATTTTTGAACTGGCGTTCCAATTTAGCCGTGAGGCTGTAGGTGTAACCTTTGTTTGTATTTGTTAAAACGATGGCATCCGTAATCTTGTCGTTGATACGCAGCGCATTGTTGGCTGGAGTACCGCTAAGGCCAAGGCCATTGTAGGTCGGGCGATTGTCGGCACCGCTGTAGCTGGCTTTGGAAGGTTCCAGATTTGCATTGATATAATTGACGTTGTTGAGGTTTTTGTTGAAAATACCTTCCAATGTGGCTACAAAGTTGGCTGGCAAAGCAAAATCACCCGCCAAGTTAGTCCTCCAAAGTTGTGGGAACTTGAAATCTTCTTCGGTTACAGCTATGTTGAATGACGACGGTGAGGTAGCATTTTCAGGAATATAAGCCGTCACATCTGGGTTGAAAGTATAGTCGTAAGTATTGTTGACTCCCAGTGATCCCGTTAGCACGCCGTTATTCCCTACTTGGTTGGAAATCCAAACAAACGCTGGGCGGCCTGAGAACAAACCTGTACCGCCACGCAATTGGATAGAACGATCTCCTTTTATGTCATAGTTGAATCCGATACGAGGGGAAATTAACGGGTTGGTTTTAGGCAACTGGTCTGTATGATATTGTACTGATTTTCCATCTTCGTTCAGGAAAGTCATCGTGTCCACAACTGGATTATTGAGGGCCGTTTCACCATAAATGGGGACATCTACCCGCACACCAGCCGTCACTTTCAGTTTGTTGTCCATCAGTGAAAGCTCATCCTGTACATAAATTCCAGGTTGCGCAACCTTGGTAGTGGCTGTGGGCAGGGCACCGCCAGGCAGGGCTGAATAAGTAAGCGCATACCTTTCCAATTGGATGGAGTCCACACCGTTCACATCGTCGTAAAAATCCTGTAGGGATTTGTACACAAACTGGCCATAATAAGTAGGCGTGAAGGTGTTGTCGAATTTGAAAAATTCAAAGTTGACACCAGCAGTAATGGTATGGATGCCAGAATACATGCTGAAGTTATCTTGAAATTGCCAAGTATCCGTGTTTAATTCATTGTTCGGCGTGAAAGGCTCGTAACCAAAGGTCGTGTAATTGCGGCCATCTTCCAGAATATCAACCAGTGGAAACACACTGCCGCGGCTACTACGATAATCGCGGTTGGCAGTGAAGCCAAATTGTACCATGTTGGAAAATCTTGTACCGAATATTGAGTTCAACTCCACAATGCCTGAATAAATATCATTGTTGATGACGTAATTGGAGTTGGAAAAGTTTAGGGCAAAACCATTGTCTCTTCTATTATTGAAACTTCCGCTGTTGCTGGTTAAGACATCCCTGGCAGATTTCAGGTAATTGAATCGGAAGCTGAGGCGGTTGGCATTGTTAATGTTGTAGTCCAATTTGGCCAAAGCCTTGTCGCTCTTGGTGTTCAGCAGGAAGTTTTCGTACTCACCTGGATTGTAGTCAAAGCGGTCTATGAGGAATTGTTTCAACTGATCCAGATCAGAAGCCTGTACACGGGTCACGTTGTCGCCTTCCAATCCCGGACGGGCCGCCACGAAAGAAGTGGCAGGGTCATCACGGCGCTCGATTTCAGCATTGATAAAAAAGAACAATTTATTCTTGATAATTGGGCCGCCCAGGCGGAAACCCGTTTGCTTGATGCTGAAATCCGTTTTGGTGATTTCCTGGTCGTTGGCTTTGTCACCGGCCAAGCCTTCAGTACGGGTATTGAAGAAAATGGAACCTTCAAAGTCGTTGTTACCCGAACGGGTCACAGCGTTGATACCTGCGCCCGTAAAGCCGCCTTGGCGGACATCGTAAGGTGCCAGGTTGACTTGTATTTCTTCAATAGCATCCAAGGAAATCGGGGAAGAGTTGGTTTGGCCCGCAGGTGCGGAGGCGAGGCCGAAGCTGTTGTTGAAGATAGAGCCATCGAGCGTCAGGTTGTTGAAGCGGCTGTCCTGGCCAGCGAAGGAAGTACCGCTACCAGTTGTGGCGGCCACGTTGGATGAGCGGCTCTGCGGCGTCAGGCGCACGAAGTCGTTCAAGCTGCGGCTGAGAGTTGGGAGCGCATTGATCGCTTCCTCCTTGATGTTGGTGGCAGCACCTGTGCGTTCGGAGTTCAAGATTTCGTTTTCCCTGGCTGTGACCACAACCTCTGATAGTACGGAAGCCGATTCCTGGAGTTTAACATTCAGTCGGTAGTTTTGGCCCAGTGCCAAATCCACTTTGTCTAAGGTAAATGTTTCAAATCCGGTAAATGAAACTTCAATGTGGTACGGCCCGCCAATGCGTACGGCAGGAATGTTGAAACGGCCATCCTCGCGGGTGGAGGTCCCATAAAAAGTACCCGAAGGTACATGTGTGGCCGTAACGTTGGCACCAGGAAGCGGGCCACCGTCAGCATCCGTTACTTCGCCCAAAAAGCTTGCAGATTGGGCGGAAAGCATAATTTGTAAACCAAGCATCAACATTACAACTGCAAATAATTTCACAGCCGTAAGGTGTGTCAAAATTTTTTTCATACAAATTAGATTTAGTTTAAAACGCTATGAAAAATAGTTTAAGCCATCTTTTTGGGGCTCGAATCAATAGGCGTTGGCTACGCAGGAGGATGCCCTGCGTTCAGCATAGGGCAGCATTGTTTTAGATAAAATAAATGGGAACAGAATGGGCTGCTCAGAAGGGAAATTGGTCAGTGTTTGTTTCATATTGCAAATTTTTGTGCTCTTCCAGTTGGTCCTGGGATTCTAACCTGAAAAGCTTGTTCAATTTGCACGTACTTTTGAAATCCAGGGCGAAGGTAGGCACTGCCCCGCTATTGGCCAAGAAAGAAGGTTAAATGCGTTTTAATTTTATGTAAAGGCAAAAGCGGGACTTCGACAGGCGAAAAAGTTAATTCTGGAAAGCCTTTTATCCGTAAAATTTTCCATCCATTCAAACGTAGGTTTCCTTTCTTTCAATGGCATTGTTTTATCTCCACAGTTACGCAGTTTTTTTCATCATTCTGTTTTCAGGCAACAAGTAATTTTCATCAAATCCCAGGCAATTCAAGCAGTGGGATGCTATTTTTTCACTTTTCCCAGCTCCTGTTTACTTTCGCCTTTTACCTTTTTACTTCCAATAAAATGCAACCACTTGCCGACCGAATGCGCCCCACCTCCCTCGACGAATATGTTGGCCAAAAACACCTCGTCGGGCAAGGGGCCATTCTCCGCCAGTCCATCGAAAGCGGCAAACTGCCTTCCATGATATTGTGGGGACCGCCCGGCGTGGGCAAAACGACACTGGCCAGCATCATTTCACATCAGTTAAAAAGGCCCTTCCATACGCTCAGCGCCATCAATTCCGGCGTGAAAGACGTGCGGGAGACCATCGAAAAAGCCCGCAGCGAGCGCTTCTTCAATTCGCCCAACCCCATTATGTTTATTGATGAAATACACCGTTTCAGCAAGTCGCAGCAAGATTCGCTGCTTGGGGCCGTGGAAAAAGGAACGGTCACGCTCATCGGTGCCACCACGGAAAACCCCAGTTTTGAAGTCATTTCTGCCCTGCTCTACCGCTGCCAGGTGTATGTGTTGAAACACCTGGAAAAAGAGGAGTTGATCCAACTCGTCAACCATGCCCTGGAAAAAGACGAATACTTGCGGGATAGGGACATCGAAGTGGCTGAATACGAGGCGCTTTTGATGTTTTCGGGCGGCGATGCCCGCAAGCTGCTCAACGTGCTGGAACTGGTGACCAACCTGGCCCAGCCCGACGAAAAATTTACCATCACCAACAGCCTAGTGGAAAATGCCATACAGACCAACCTCGCCATCTACGACAAAACGGGCGAGATGCACTACGACATAGCCAGCGCCTTCATCAAGTCCATGCGGGGCAGCGACCCCAACGCCACCGTCTATTGGTTGGCCCGTATGGTAGAGGGCGGCGAAGACATCGAGTTTATCGCCCGCCGCATGATCATCCTCGCCTCGGAAGACATTGGCCTCGCCAACCCGAACGCCCTGCTCCTGGCCACTACCTGCTGGGATGCCTGCCGGGCCGTCGGCTACCCGGAAGCGAGGATTATCCTTTCGCAGTGCGCCGTTTATCTGGCCACCTCCCCCAAAAGCAACAGCACCTACATGGCCATCGGCCAGGCACAACAATTGGTGCGGGAAACAGGCAACCTCTCCATCCCCCTGCACATCCGCAATGCCCCTACCAAGCTGATGAAGGATTTGGACTATGGCAAAAACTACAAATACGCCCACGATTATGACAAGAACTTCGTGGAACAGGATTTTTTGCCAAAAGAGGTGGTGGGAAAAAAGTTGTTCGAACCAGGGAAAAACCCTTCGGAAGATAAGCTGAGGCAGTGGCTGCGTGAACGATGGGGGGGGCGGTATGGGTATTGATGGCTTTTTTGACGACTCCTATTTTCCATGTGCAAAATAAAGGAGGACAAATATCTTGACAAGGCTTATTGCTTACATTTGATTCTATAAGCTCACATCTTTAATTTTATCTTCAATAAACTTCATCGTATGAAAAAAACATTACCTGTTTTGTCCCTATTGATCTTGATGCTTGCGGCTGCCTGCAAGACAACCAAATATACGCCCGACAATCTGCCCGCAAAGCAAGTCATATTCGGCGATGGCGGCGGCTTCACAGGCATCCAGGCTTCGTACATTTTATTGGAAAACGGCCAAATCTTCCAGCAAGTTGGCGTGAATGGTAGCATCAGCGAGCTGAAATCAATCAAGCCGAAAAAAGCCAAAAATCTTTTCGACAAAGTGAACGCCCTCCAACTCTCCTCCTTGAACATTGAAAAACCGGGCAATATGTACAATTTCCTCCGGCAAGTAACTGACCAACTCGACGTTCGGGCGACCTGGGGCGCCAGCGACTATATGCCGCCGGAGACCCTCGTGAGCGTTTACAAAGAACTGAAGGCTTTGACTGTCCAGTCAAAAAAATCCGACTTGCCTGCGAAGAAATCTTAGCCATGCTGGTAGCCGCATTGAAAATTAATAACGATTTTCTACAAATGTTGATTTTCAATGACCCTCAATGACCAATGATTTTTAATGACATATATCTATCATTCCTCAAAATTTACTTTTCACGATGAAAAAATTCAACCTAACTTTAATTGCAATGCTGCTCATTGGCGCACAGGTATTCGGGCAAATGAAAACCCGCCCCGCCAAGCCTGGCGATGCCCCCAAAATCAATCTGGAAAACCTTTCGCCTGTGGCTCCCATCGCTGCTGCCGTGCCAGCCGCACCGCAAGTTTCTTTCGGGGCAAAAAGTTTCCGTTCATTGTCCGGCCTGCCCAAACCCGTGAGCGGCCAGCCTGGCCTCCAGGCTTTTATCTCAACGGAAACCGGAACGTCCTACCTCATTAAGGGCGAACTGCCCGCTGACCCAGCCAGGGCGCTCGAACAGCAGGTGGCAGCTTACCTTGAAGTGAACAAGACCGTATTGAAACTAGATGATCCCGTGCAGGAACTCGCCATCCAAGGGAAGGAAACGGACGCCCTCGGCTATCAGCACATCCGTTTACAACAGCAATGGATGGGCGTACCCGTGTATAGTGCAGAGGCTATTTTGCACGAAAAAGACAGCAAGTTTTATCTGTTCAATGGCCGTTTTTACCAGTCACCTAAACTGTCAGATGTGATGCCTGCCATTGCAAAAAACGCCGCCGAACTGACAGCCATGAACCATGTGGGCACACTGGAAAAATTGAAAACACTGACGCCCAACGAACTTCATTATGTAAGCTCCACGCAACAGGCGGTGGCAGAGCTCGTCATTTTTTACCCAAATGCAAATGAGCCGCACCTGACCTGGCATGTGACCGTTGTGCCAAACATAGCCGCCCGTTACAGCTATTTCGTGGATGCCAAAACAGGTGAAATCCTCAGTTATCACACGGAGCTTTGCAAAATTGCGGGGCACTTTCATGGGCAGTCGTCAGTCCACAGTCGTCAGTCTTCAGTCCGCAGTCCACAGTCCGCAGTTTCGAGCGCAGCGAGAACCCCGAACTCGCTTCGAGGCAGCAATCCACCGTCCTCTGTCAATACCAAAATAGAAGGCACTGCCTGCGGACTGAAAACTGTGGACTATAGACTGTGGACTGAAGATTGTGGACTGTGGACTGAAAACTGTGGACTAAAGACTGAAGACTTCAAAACCCCTCCCCTCGACGGCCCTGCCACCGCCAATGCCACTGATCTTTTGGGTCAAAACAGGACGATTAATACATACCAAGTGGGGAATACTTATTACCTGATAAATTCGGCAGAGACGATGTATAACATACAGCAATCGAACTTCCCGGACGAACCTGTGGGTGTCATCTGGACGATTGATGCACAGAACACCTCGCCGGAAAACAACAATTTCGGAGCAGTACATATCACGTCAGGCAACAACTCGTGGAACAACCCTAAAGCAGTGAGTGCCCATTACCATGCGCAAAAAGCGTTTCTCTATTTTAAAAACACTTTCAGCCGGAACAGCATCAACGGCCAGGGCGGCAATATTGTATCGCTGATAAACGTGGTGGATGGCGACAACACGCAGATGGACAATGCATTCTGGAACGGCCAAGCCATGTTTTACGGCAACGGCAACCAAGCATTTACTGCCCCATTGGCCAAAGCTCTCGATGTGTCGGGCCACGAAATGTCGCACGGAGTGATACAAGAAACGGCCAATTTGGAATACCTCAATGAAAGCGGGGCGCTGAACGAAAGCTTTGCCGATGTGTTCGGGGCCATGATTGACCGGGACGACTGGAAAATGGGAGAAGACGTGACCAATTCGCAGTTTTTCCCAACGGGCGCACTGCGTGACCTCAGCAACCCGCACAATGGCGGCAACAGTCTCAACGACAACGGCTGGCAGCCCGACCACTATAGCGAAAGGTACAACGGCAGCGATGACAACGGTGGGGTGCATATCAACTCCGGCATCCCGAACAAGGCGTTTTTCCTGTTTGCCAGCAACAGCAGTGTGGGCAAGGACAAGGCAGAAAAGGTCTATTATCGGGCGCTGTCGCAATACCTGGTAAAGTCCTCCAACTTCGTGGACTGCCGCCTGGCCGTGGTGCAGGCTGCCACCGACCTCTTCGGGGCCAACTCCAACGAAGTGAATGCTGCCAAATCGGCCTTCGATGCCGTGGGCATCGGCAGCAGCGGCGGCACGGGCGGTGGCCAAAACGACATACCTTCCAACCCCGGCGACGATTATATCTTGATGACGGACTCCAACAGTGATCAGTTATACATCTTTTCGCCGGATGGTACGGCGATTTTCAACCCCATCACCCCGGCCATTTCGCCCCTGAGCAGGCCGAGCGTCACCGACGACGGCAGCGTCATCGTTTACATTGACCAAACTAACAGGATGAGGGCTATCACGGTCAACTGGGCCAGCGGCATTACCGACAACCAAATCATCCAAAATGACCCTATTTGGTACAACGTGGCCGTTTCAAAAGATGGCAGTAAGATTGCCGCAATTACCACCGATAAAGATGACTTCATCCAAGTTTATGATTTTGGGCTTCAAGCTTGGGAATCATTTGAACTTTACAACCCTACCACAGCCAGTGGACAGGTAAGCTACAATGTCGAATACCCCGATGTATTGGAGTGGGACGTGACCGGGCAGTGGGTTATGTATGATGCTTTGAGCCAAATCGAGAACAACGGAAACCCAATAGAATACTGGGATATCGGATTTGTCTATGTGTGGGACGGCAATAATTTTGGCAATGGCTTTATTGAGAAATTATTCAGCAGTCTGCCAGAAAACGTAAGCGTGGGCAATCCTACCTTCTCCAAGAATTCAGACTATATCATCGCTTTTGATTATTTGGATGAATATAACGAAGAATATTACCTGCTCGCCTCCAACGTCCAGACGGGAGAGGTTGGCACTATTTATCAGGGTAGCGACCTGCATTGGCCTAATTACTCCACGGACGATACCCGCATTGTTTTCAATGGCAACCTCACAGACGGCACGGAGGTATTGGCCTTCATTCCATTGGCCAGCGATAAAATCAACCCCTCCGGCGATGCCACTTCGTTCCTGGAAGATGCCAGACAAGGCGTTTGGTTCGCCGACGGCGTGAGGCCACTTGCCGCCCACGATTTGATTGCCGAAAACGATATCCGCCTCTATCCGAACCCAGTGGGCGAACAGCTGAACCTGGATTTTACCACAAAAAAATCAGGGGACGTGCAAGTGCAAATCTTCGACCTGTTGGGCCGATTGGTATGGAGTGAAAAATTCAATGCCAGCGCAGGAAAAAACCACTACCAAATCGGAACGGAACGTATGGCCAGCGGCCAATATTTCGTCCGCATGAGCATGGCAGAAGGGCAGGTGGCGTTGAAATTTTTGAAAGAATAGTGATGGAATAAGGATGGAAGGCGGTTTGAATGGATTGCCTTCCATCCTTTTTTATACCTACAATCCTACATTCCAACAGCCTTATAAAACGAATTCACCCCAGCAAAAACCATCACTCTTACCAGTACCCGCAGGTAGGCCACCACTTGTTGTATCAGCACAAAAAAAAGGATCCACCAGACGGAGGCCAAGCTCGAATCATATACCCCCCAATAGAAAAAGAACAATATAATGTGCAGGCCAAAGAACATCGCCGCCAATAGCATGGAAGGGAAGAATCGGCGGATGGCCCAGGCAAAACTGCTTTTGATGGACGGCCATATCCGGCTGCCCTCCGACATGACTTTGATGCGTGTTACCAACGACCAGACAAATAAAAAACTGATTATTATCAAATAAATAAACAATACGGCAAACAATAGCCAGACCGATATTTTTTCAGAAGAGAAATATTCAACCGATTGCATAAAAAAGCCCATAAATGGAACCCAAATAACAGCAGATATTATTCCAAACAACAGCAAAAAAAATACACCGATTTTAAAAAAAGAAAAATAGTACAAAGCGCCGCCTTTCCAGAAGGCCAAGCCATTTTTTTCCTCTTTTATTACAACATATAGCAAGCCTGCATTGATAAAAAAACTGAAGACGATATATATCAGCACCAACCACCGCAATTGTCCCAATAAAGGCGAAATAGACGAGCCATGCACATTTATTAAATCAGTGATGACAGTGTGGTCGTAATTGCCCAAGAGCTTGTCCAGTTCCAGCGAATTTCCAATGGACGCTTCCAGCACATGGAAAACCTGCACCCCCAGCGTGGCCGCCAATAGCAATTGGACAGCATACACCATCAGCCCAGCCCGCCAGTGGCGGAAGCCTGTGAAAATGCCGGTTTTATAAGCTGTTAGCATGGTTTGGATTGTTTCATTGTTTCATTGCATTCTCTCATTTCTCTCTCCCGATAGCTATCGGGACTCATTTCTGTCTTCTCTACACCAAAAAACTAACCGTCTGCAAGATATTCTGTATCCAATACACCGCACGGGTGGCGTAGCGCAGCAGGGGCGAAGTTTTGGGTTCCAGTGTCAGGCTGTTGTTGTTCAGGTCGAGGTCGAGCAATACTTTTTGTTGGGGGTCAATATGGGCAGAAACGACCCGGCGGCTGCCTTCATATTCGAATACTTTCCGGCGGTCGCTGCCGTCCCATTGTTCCGTTATTTTATCGCCATTGTCAAATACAATTTCTATTTCCAATGGGAATATCATATCGCCTTTACGATATAATATGACCTCTGAATGATATTGATCCGTTATTTTTCCTTTTTCAAAAGTATGGTTGCCATTGGCAGCATCGAATAGTCCGGTTGGTGTGGACATTTTATTGTTTAAAATTTCGCTGACCAAATAATCGCAAATATCCGTCGTATAAAGGCATTGTTTAAAAATGGACAATATATTGCCCCCAATTGTTTCTCCCAATTCCCGTTTGGCCACTTCTTCCAGCACGTCCAGGAAATCCGTGCCTTTTGGGTGTCGGAACTTCCAGCGCTCGAAATAGGCCATGATAATTTTGTCCATGATGTCATCGCCCACGAGGTTGCGGAGCGTTTCCAGCGAGGTGGCGGTTTTGCTGTAAATCAGTTCCTTCCTCGCCTCGGCAAACTCCCAACTTGGCCGGGCTATCGTCCCGGCCTTGGGGTTTTTCATGCCCGTGTATTCCAGGCGGGTTTTTTCCTGGCTGTCGTAGCGGAACCCGAAAAGGTCCACCAGCGAGCGTTTTGTCCCATAAGCGTGATCCACGATGCGATCTTCGAACCAGGTCACCAAACCCTCGTCCAGCCAAGCTTCTTCCTTTTCGTTGCTGGCCACCATCGCCATAAAATATTGGTGCGAAAACTCGTGTGCAGCCAGGGCCTCCGAGTTGTGAAAACTATTGGGCGTATGATAAAACGAGCCTGCCGTGATGAGCGTCGGGTATTCCATCAGGCCGGAGCGCAAGGCGTGCATGGGCGGGTCAACCACGGTAATAGTGGGGTAAGGATAGCGCCCCACATGCGCCGTCAGGTAGCTCAACGAATGCTTGATGGCCCCGATGTACCGCTCCGCCATCATGCAGTGCTCCGGCGGAATAAGCAGGCGGATATTGACGTGTTCCCATTTTTCCTCATAAATTTCAAAATAAGGATATGCCACCCAGGCGAAGTCAATCACATCGTCCACTCGGTAGTGCCGGGTGATGGTTCCGTTGGCGTTTTCCTTTTCGTCCACAAGGCAGCCAGAAGCGCCGAGGACGAGGTGCTTAGAGGCTGTAATTTTCACATCATAAGTGCCAAATTCCGCAAAAAACTCCGTCATCCGGTGAAACTGGTGGCAGTTCCAGCCCCAGTTCCCATCCAAGTTGATTTGATAAACGCCCGCCTGCGGAAACCAATGGACAAAGAGGAAATAGTCGTCCTTGCTATAGCCCGCACGGGCGATGATTTTGGGCATTTTGGCGGTGAACTTTATATGCAGCACCAGCGTATCGCCGGGCATAAGTGGCTGATCGAGCGATACTTGCAGCACGGATTGATCCATCCTGTTGCCATCGTCGGGCTGTATGTAGCGGATGCCGGAAGTCAGATCCCGGCCCCCTGCCCTGCCGATGCTGTCCACATTGATCCAGCCCCATTCGTTGGCCGCCCGATTGGTAAAATCTTGTCCAAAAATCTCCGTGGCACCTTTCAGGAAAGTGGATTCCGTATTTTTAAACGAATTGAGGTACATGTAAAAACGCATCTCCCGAAGGGTGTCCGGCGAGTCGTTGATCCAGGTGAGCGTCTCAACGGCCTTTATCATTTTGGCTTCGTGGTCGAGGCTCAGGGAGATGTCGTAATTGGCGTTGCGGCTGCTCAATGGCGGGTTGAAGTGGGGGTCGCATTGTGCCACCAAAAAAAGCGGAAAGGCGAAAAATAAGCCGATTGGCCATACAAGTTTTTTGATTCGTTCCATGCTGCATTTTAGGCGTTTAGACATTTAAACATCCTACTGGGTGAATGGGCGCAATGTAAGGAAGTTGGGGAAAAAATAGCAAGCAAGGCCGCCCCGTTTAGGGAAAATGTGCAGTTGGGGGATAAGCTATGACAATGTGGTGACTATTGAGGAAAATCATGATTATACTATTAAAATCACAGAAGTTTGCCATCCATTCATTTTCATCAAATTCACTATTCCCACCTTTTTTTACCAGTTTTGCAGCCGATTTCAAATAGGTAAAAACAAAAACAAAGTCAGCAATGGTAAACGGCAGGCCCTATATTTCAGGCATCCAGCAAATTGGACTGGGAAACGCAAATGTGCATGAAACCTGGCGATGGTACAGGGAACATTTCCACTTCGACGTGCCTGTGTTCGACGAGGCGGCGGAGGCCGGGTTGATGCTGCCCTACACGGGCGGCCAGCCGCAGAAGCGCCACGCCATACTGGCCATCAACCTGCGGGGTGGCGGCGGCCTCGAAATCTGGCAATACACGGAACGCACTCCGCAAGCACCTGATTTCCAGGTAAAAATGGGCGATTTGGGGATTTATTCCGCCAAAATAAAATCTTCGGACGTGCAGGCCGCCCACCAATTTTTGTACAAAAAACAAGTGGGCCTGTTGGGCGAAATAAGCCAGAACCCCGCCGGGCAACAGCACTTTTACCTAAAAGACCTGAACGGCAACGTGGTGGAAGTGGTGGAAAGCACGGACTGGTTTCAGTCGGGCGACTTTGCGATGGGCGGCATCCTGGGCAGCACCATCGGGGTGTCGGACATGGACGCCTCCCTGAAGTTTTATCAAAACATACTGGGCTTTGATATGGTGGTTTTTGATGAAAGGGGTATGTTCCACGACCTGACCTGCCTACCGGGCGGCGACGCTACTTGCCGCCGTGTACTGTTGCGCCACACGGAGCCGAGAAAGGGCGCTTTTTCCAGGTTTTTTGGCAACAATGAAATTGAACTGGTACAAGCGACGAGCCGCAAGCCCCGCAAAATTTTCGAGGGCCGCTATTGGGGCGACTTGGGCTACATCCACCTCTGTTTCGACATCACAGGCATGGCCAGTATGAAGGCGCTTTGCGAAAAATACGGACACCCTTTCACCGTGGACAGCAGTAGTTCCTTCGATATGGGCGACGCCGCTGGGCATTTCAGCTACATCGAAGACCCAGATGGTACGCTGATCGAATTCGTGGAAACCCACAAAATGCACTTGATCAAAAAATTGGGCTGGAAACTCGACCTCCGCAAGCGCCGTCCCGACAAGCCGCTGCCGGATTGGATGCTGAAATCGTTGCGGATGGCAAGGGTGAAGTGAGATTTGATTTTACGAATTACAATTTACGGTTGTGCCTCAGCGATGGGTCAAATAGGAAATGTTTTATTTCTTTCCTGAATCTGGTAATTCAACAGGCTCCGATGTTTCAGGAATAGGCTCTTCCTTTATTTCCTCCGTCGCAGGCGCTGCGCTTTGTTTGGCTACAAACAAATCATCCAATGTTTTAGGGCGTTTTTCCACTTGCCAGTGAAAACCTTCCATTTGCAAACCTGCATGATCCGTTTCTTTCATCGGGAACAGCGTGGCCTTTGGTTCGGTGTAAAAACGAATTCCCTCCACCTCGTTGTCGCCGAAGAAAATCAGCATATCGCTGCATATAGTTTTGTTCACGCCGATGTAGGCCTCCTCGTCGTCGAGGGCGTAATAAACCGACTCGGCATTGCCCACCACACGCACCCGGCGCAGTTCGCTGCTGTCGAAAAAGGCCGTGCTGTGCTTGCCTTTTATTTGGTTGTAAAATATCTCGTCGGGCGAATTGATGATGAAGGAATTTTGCCGCAAATAAATGCGGTCAATTTTATCGTTGGCCAATTGGATGCGCACCGTATCGGCGGTGAATTGGCTCGTGTCCGACCAAATAATGGGGTCGGTAAACAACCGGAACATCGTATCCACCGTGCTGTAGGACAAGGAATCGCTGACAGCCTGGAGGTCGCTTTTGAAAATACGCACATCGTGGTAAGCCAAAATGAGGCGTGGCTCTTCTTTTTCTTTTTTGCGGGACAATGGGGCCACGGAAGTTGAGTCGCCCAAAAAATCGGGTGGGGGCACATAGAGCGGATCAGCTGCAGTATCCATTTCAACCAAAGCATCCAGCATGGGCGTGGAAAGTGAATCGTTTATGGCCGTTGAATCCAAATTTGCCATCTCCGGCAGGGTGTCTTTTTCTATCGGAAAAACAGGCAAGGGCTGCTCCCAAGCTACGCTGTCGCTGGGTGGCTGGGGCGTTTCGGGCCTTTGCACCACTGTACTGTCAGGTAGCGCATTTGCCAATGTGCCAGCCAACACATTTCCCAAAGTATCATTTTGAATAATAGGCTTGGAAACAAGGGTATCATTGGAAAGGGTGGTGCTATCTGCCAGCAGCGAATCTATTTTTATCGAATCCACCTGTGACAATTGCCCGCTTGAATCAATGGAAATGGAGTCCTTGCCAAACAATTTTTCGGCATCTTCCGGCCTCATCGAAATGAGCGTGTCCGCCGTCACAAAGAGCGAGTCGCCGTCAATCATCCGAATCAACAGGGGCCGCCCTCCCCTACCGCCGCTGGCCTTCAGGTAGTTTTTCCTTTTGGAATGTTCTGCATACTCGCAAATGACCGTCATTTGTTCGACCGTATCACGCCAAATGACATTGCCGATCGCCGTGCCGAGTTCTTTCTCTTTGTCGTAGTCCACCAAATCGGCTTCGAGCACTTGCGTGCCGTCCACGATGTGCGAGCGGCCACGGGTAGAATAGGTTTCATTGCGGCCATCGTAAGTGACCGTATCGCCGGTGATCGTTCGTTCTTTATCTTGTATAAAAGCATTGCCTTCCAGCACGGTCACCTCTGTTCGTTCATTGTAGCGGATACGGTTGGCGCTGGCCACTGTGGCCGTATCAACGAAATGGGCGTTCCTCATCAGGGTCACTTCATCCAGGTTGCCGTCGTAGCGCATCACCTCTGCCCAGGCTCGCTGTTCGCCCTTTACGTATTGTGGGTTTTTGGTAAACTCCGCCTTCTTGCTGTTGATATTGTAAAATCCATCTTCCGTATAAATGCGGGCCGAGTCTTGCTCGATGATAGTCGGCGCAAGGAAGTTGACGATTTTCGTGCTGGCGTTGAACTGCAAGGTATCGGAGCGCAATTTGAAATCGGGACTGACCACCACCACGCTGTCCTTGAAAAAAATGTCGTCCGTTTCGGCATGGAAATACCCCCGCACACTGGTGAGATAGGTCGTATCGTCCGTCAGGGTGGCCCCGGTCAGGTAGGTGGCGATTTTGGTATTGGCGTTGTAAGTCAAGCGCTCGGTGAAAAGTTTTTGCTCGCCTTTCACCAAGGAGACATTGCTGTACAGTTCGGCGATTTTGGTGAGGCTGCTGTACTCGGCAGAATCCGAGAAAATCGTCAAGGAGTCGCCGTGTTGCAGGATGAAGTTGCCCTTCGCCGTCATTTGGCGGCTGTTGAGGATGGTGGCGCTGTCGCAAAAGAGGAAAACGGTGTCCTGGTTGAGTTCCACATGGCCTTTCAGTTCCTGAATGGTATCAATGCCCGTGGCAATGTAAAGCAGTTCGTCGGCGTATCGGATGCGGATAAACTGGTCGCCTTGGCCCGTTTGCGGGGGCTTCACCTGGCTTTGTGCCAATGCGGGCAGCATGGCCAGCGAAAAAAGCATAGGAATAAACGTCGTCGAGGTTTGAAACCTCGACGACGTTGTACCTAAGATATTTTTCAAACGAAACTTAAAAAGAATTTTCCGCATGTAAAGAATTGCATAAAAAACATCAAAACGTTTTAAAAACGGCCATTGTCCCACATTGGTTTTTCCTTAACCCGGTAGCTCCTCACATCTCACCTCTCACAATTCACCTCTAAACAAAATAAGTCGGCGCACCGATGGCTTTTAGCTGCGCAATGGTCTCCTCTGGGTTGTCCGAATTGAAAACGCTGCTGCCCGCCACCAAAACATCTGTCCCGGCCTCCAGGAGTTTTTCCGCATTTTGCAGGCCCACGCCGCCGTCCACTTCGATGAGGGTTTTGGTATTTTGTTCAATAATCATTTGCTTGAGTTTCCTGATTTTGGGGATGCTGTGGTAAATGAATTTTTGCCCACCAAACCCTGGGTTCACGGACATGATAAGCACCAGGTCTATTTCTTCCAAAATATCTTCCAGCAAATGCACGGGGGTGGCGGGGTTCAGGGCGACGCCCGCTTTGGCACCGCTCGCCTTTATTTGCTGCAAGGTGCTGTGCAGGTGCGGGCAGGCTTCGTAATGCACCGTGATCACATCCGCCCCGGCCTTCCTGAATTCGCCGATGTACTTTTCCGGTTCCAAGATCATCAGGTGGACGTCCAGCGGTTTCTGCGCCATTTTTTTCATAAACTCCACGACGAACATGCCAAAGGAGATGTTCGGCACAAAACGCCCGTCCATCACGTCCACATGGAACCAGTCGGCCTGGCTGTGGTTCACCATGTCAAAATCCTTTTGCAGGTGGGTAAAATCGGCGGCGAGCACGGAAGGTGCTACAAGATGTTTTTTCATAAAACGAAAATAGGTGGTTTCATAAAAATAAAACAGGGCAACACGCCCGCAAATCGTGGCGATGTTGCCCTGTTTATAAAAGGGAATTTAGTTCTTAATTGCCTCCAAAGCCAAAGGAAACGCCTCCGCTCAAGAAGCCAACGCCGTAGCCAGCTTCTGCCCATACGCCGAATGCAGGTGAAAACCAATAGTTAATCCCAGCAAATAGGCCTGGATAGACGCCTGTGCTATAGGAAGTACCAGTGTAGAAGTCACCTGTGTAGAAAAACACACCGGCCATGGCCCCAGCATAAAAGTCAAGTTTATCAGAATTCACAAAATGAAAATGATAAGTACCTCTTGCACCAAGGAAAATACGGTTAAAGCTGTAGCTATCATCAAATTCGTAGGAATAGTGCTTAAGGCCGACCATACCACCTACGCCAAGGTTTCCAATGCCTAAGTCATCAATGATTCCATGATCGTAAGAACCAATCAAAGCAGGCCAGGCATTGTAAACACTGTAACCGTATCCACCAAGGCCAATACCTGCGTGTACAACCCCCGACCCTTTGGTAAAAGGAGTTTGGGCATCCACAGTATTAGCGGCCAGAAGGCCAAATAAGAACAATGCGATGAAGTAGAGTTTTTTTGCTTTCATAATCAATTTGAGTTTTATTTAAACAATGGTTTTATTCACTGGCCAATCATTTGGTGGGTCAAAATAGTTGAACCTTCCAATCCAGTCCGTATCAGGGGGCAAATAGTGCGGCTAAGCTACGGATTGTTTTCATTTCCTTTCAATTCTTGCTCAACCTTCCAAAAAGCACCACATTTTTCAGGGAAGGCTCTGCCGTGTGGCCTTTGTCTTCCAGGGTGGCATAAAACGACTGGGGGTTTTCAACAAAAGGAATAGATTCAAGCCCCTTGCCCGCCTGGGCAGTGTCAATGGTTTTCAGGAACTGGCCCTTGCCGCCCACCGAGGCCCAAAGCTGGTAAACTTTCCCTGTTGGAGGCGGGGGCAATTCCTTCACGTCCAAAAAAGAAGAATTGGCCTGGCCGTTCCAATGGATCATGGCCGAGGCCGCTATGGCTGGGTCGGTACTCACCAGCACAATGGGCAGGTTGCCAGTATGCCGTAGGGCTTCATAGGCTTGGATAGCCTTGTCAAAATTGGCTTTTTCGGCACCCAAGGAAGTTCGGAGCGAGTCGTACTGAACCTGGAGGCTTGCCAATTCATTTTTTGCCTTGTTCGCCTGTGACATAAAGAGGTAAACGGCCACACAAGCACCCAACAGCACCAGGCCCAGCAGGGCGGGCAGGAAGCTGCTCATATTGGGCGCACTCGCACTTCTCTCTGGGCGCTGCCGCTCTACCACGGCAGCTTTTGGTGCGGGCATTGCCCTGTTTTTGGAACTTGGCTTCGGCGATTCAGAGAGCACCTGCATTATCTTTTGCTTCAAATCTTCTGGTGGGCGCACCCGGTAAGCCGCTGCAAATTCCTCCAAAGCTTGGTGGATTTCGGCCAATTCTTCCCTGATCTCAGGGTGTTTGTCCATCATGTCCTTAATCTCGTGCTGCTCTTCGGCGGTGGCCATGCCCACCGCATACCGCTCCAAAATGCCAGAAGATATAAATGATTGGTTGTCCATAAATTTTGTCGTTTGCCACCGTTCATTGGGGCTTTTTTTAAATGCCTCGCAAAGCCGTTGACCTATCGGCTTTTTTCGCCCAACACCTTCCTGAGCTCACGGACGGAAAAACGGAGGCGGGTATTCACCGTGCCAACGGGGATGTTCATTTCCGATTCGATTTCCTGCTCAGAAAGGCCCTTGAAATAGGCGAGTTCTATGACCTTGCGGTGCTTTTCGTCCATTTGCGCTTCCAGGTGGCCCATCAGGGAAGGTAGCCCAGTAGCCGGGTGCGTGGACTGGTAGGCTGGGAAGTTGAACCTTTCTGAAAGTTGCTCGCCTGCCCGGTGCGATTCCACGGCCGGGGATTTTATAAATGACAATGCCCAATGAAAAAATTGTTCTTGGTCAGGGTTGAAGGACGAGGCGTTGCGCCAGATTTTACGAAAAGCTTCCAACACGATGTGGGCCGCCTTCTCTTCGGATTCCGAGATGCGCAGCGCCACGCCGAACAGGCAAGGGGCATATTCGTCGTAAATCAGGCTGAAAGCGTGCTGATCGCCCTTACTCCATGCTTCCAATGTGTCTTTTCCAATGTTCATTTGCAATGTTTTTTCCAAAAAAAGTAGCGGTAAAACTATAAAAGTAAAGTGGGAGATAGAGGCGAGGCCTTGAAAAATTAACGATGAACTTGGTCACCTTTGGTGCCGATAAGTTTCAGGAGAAGAAATAAGCACTTTTCAAAAAAAAATTTGCCGCAAAAAATCCAAGCCTACCCTTACTTCCGTAGATACTTTTAAACCAATCGGAAAAGATGGAAAAAATTTACACCCGTATTTACACTTTTACCCATTCACAAGCGGCCAATCAGGCAGCCGTCATCCCTTCCATCTTTGTTTTCAATCCCATTTCACGATTATTTCAAGTTCTTTTTCAAAGTATCCTTTTAATCGGCAGTTTCAGCGCCGAAAAGATACTGTATAAATTGAACCGGGCTTTGTTTAGCAGGCCCACACTTTTGAAAATGCTTGCCATTTTCAACACCACTACACGTAACCCGATGCCACCCGTACAGCCCGTTCCCTGCCGAGCGGGGCTTGGATGAACTGCGGTCAAATTAGACCGCAGATTGAACGATCACTAACCAACGAAATGTAACGACCAGATTATCTGCTTGCCCATTTTGTGCCTGTATGCCCAGCGTGGCATGGCAAAGACATTAAAACTACTGAAAAGGCTGGAACAATACCTGTAAAACGGTTCCACTGTACCCGGTAGGCTGTCCCAACCTGCCGTTGCATTGCTATTCTTTTTTGTGAATCCTGATAGCTTTGGCTTCGGCCAGGCATGGGTAGGCTATGCCTTTTGTAAAACAAATTTATTGCACCAGTTTTTAGTTAAATTTTTAAAAACCAATCAATTATGAATTCATTCTTTTCAAAAATCATGATGACGGCTCTCTGTCTCTGGGCTTTGGAAGCCAGCGCTTCCAGCCACAGGGAAGCGCCGCTCATCGCCAACGACCCGCTGGCCGACAACACGGATGTTTATGCATTTGTCAGCCCGGACGATCCAAGCATGGTGACCATCATCGCCAATTTTATTCCTACGGAACTGCCGCACGGCGGGCCGAACTACAACACTTTCGGCGAGAACATCCGCTACGAAATCCACATTGACAACAACGCTGCCGTGCCGGGCGACGAAGTGACTTACCGCTTCACTTTCACCCGCATGAACGAAGACCCAAGCACCTTCTTCAACATCCGCCTGGGCCTGCGCAACATCAGGGCCATGTACACCTGCGAGCGCTCCATGGATGGCGGCAACACCTGGACCACCATCGTGTCCAACGGTGAAGTGCCTCCTCCCAACATTGGCCCCCGCTCCATCGAAAGCGCAGTTGGCCTCGGCACCACTTATGAAGACCTGATTGCGGATGCCATCATGTCGGCCAGCACTGGCGAAACCATTTATGCCGGCCCCGCCGACGACCCTTTCTTTGTTGACCTGGGTGGCGTTTTTGATTTGGGAAATTTACCCCGCCAAAACGGCCAGCCCCGTGATGGCCTCGGCGAATACAACGTACATTCCATCGTGATCAAAGTGCCGATCAACACCCTGCTGAAAGTAGGCGCACCTGTCAACCCGACCAGCATTCTGGACAGTGATTATGTCATCGGCGTTTGGGCCAGCGCCAGCCGCCAGGCCATCCGCACTTTGGGAGCTCCCGGCCAGCCTTCTTCCAATTCCGGCGGTTGGATTCAGGTGTCACGCCTGGGTATGCCGCTGACCAACGAAGTGGTCATCCCCATTGGCTGGAAAGATTATTGGAACAGCCTCACACCTTATGATGAATTGGCCGATACCAACCTGGACAAATTTTTCTACAACCCCGAACTCGCCCTGTATATGGACGACGACCAGTTCGGTGGTGCCGTGCCTGCATTTGCACCGCTGCGCATCCAGCGCAACTCCTTGGGTATGTTTGATTTTGGCAATGGGCAAGATGGCTTGTACGCCCTGAAAGGCTCTGCCGCCGTAGCCGGTACCGCTTTGGACGATGCCGTTTTCGGCACCCTGCTACTGCCTGGCCCAGGAATGCCCCGCTCGGTGGACCTTTGGCCAGCCTTCCACACGGGTGTGCCAAATGTGATACCCTACCAATTGGCGACCGGCAAAAACGGAAACCCCCTGGCAGCCGGAAAACCCTTTGTCAACAACTTCTTGCCTAATGGTGGCGACATGCTGCGCTTGAACATGGCCGTGCCGCCCACACCCCGCAACGATCCAAGTTTCAGCACATTGGGACTGGTGCAGGCTGCCGTCCTGGGCCTTACCGACCCAGCCTACAACGGCAATGCCGACCTCGAATTTATCCCCAACATGGACGGCTTCCCGAATGGCCGCAGGTTGGAAGATGACGTGACCCGCATTGAATTGCAGGCCGTGTCCGGCATCGTTCTGGCTGCCATTGGCCTTTGGTACGACGACTACGTGCCTGGCCAAAGCCCCGTGACGCAAGACTTGCTCGACGTCCTTACCTACGAAACTGGCGTGGGCAAAAACGATAAGGACTTCAAAACGGACTTCCCTTATGTGGCTACGCCCTGGCGGGGAACGGAGACGGATGAGAATTGAGGAGCGGAATGAATCCCGATAGCCTATCGGGAGAGATAAATGAGAATGTTTTTTAAAAAACTATAAAAATTAAATCATGAAAAATTTCAAACAATATATGCTGACATACCTGCTATTGGTGACGGGTATCGCAGCCTTTGCTTCCAGCCACCGGGAGGCACCCCTCATCGCCGATGATCCGCTGGCCGATAATGTGGATTTATATGCTTTCAGAAGTCCACATACGCCCAATAGTATTATTATCATCGCCACATTCAACCCCTTGCAATTGCCGCATGGTGGGCCTAATTATTACCAATTTGGCGAAGATATACGCTACGAAATACATATTGACAATAATGCCGCTAAACCCGGCGACGAAATCATTTATCGTTGGACATTTAAGACAAAAAATGAAGACCCTTCCACTTTCTTCAATATACGCCTGGGAAAGCGCAATTTGCGCAATACCTATACTTTGGAAAAAAGTACCAATGGCGGGCAATCATTTGTGAAAATAATGATCAACGGTGACGTGCCTCCGCCATATATCGGCGAGCGCAGCATTGAATCGCCCGTTGGCTTGGGCACTCCTTATGAGAAGTTTTTCAACAGGGCCGTCAGGAGAACCAATACAGGCGAAAACGTATTTGTCGGGCCGGTGGACGATCCATTCTTTGTTGACCTGGGCGGCATCTTCGATTTAGGCGACGCCCCCCGCCAAAATGGCGACCCAAGGGACGGCCTCGCCTGCATGAACGTGAGCGCTGTGGCTTTGGAAATCCCCATTTTCAAACTGACCAAACCCGGTACCCCTTCCAACCCGAACCCGAACAACATCCTCGACGACCGTTTCATCATCGGCGTATGGGCATCGGCCAGCCGCCGCCAGATCAGGACATTGAGCGCTGGCGACGAAAGCCATAGCGGCGATTGGGTGCAGGTGTCCCGCCTGGGCATGCCACTGACCAACGAGGCCGTGATACCCATTGGCTTCAAAGATTATTGGAATGCCATCACGCCTTACGATGAATTGACCGATACGACCTTGGATCCGTTTTTCTACAATCCAGAACTCGCCCTGTATATGGACGACTCACAGTTTGGCGGTGCCGTTCCTGCTTTTGCGCCGCTGCGCATTCAGCGCAATTCCCTGGGCATGTTCGACTTTGGCAATGGGCAAGATGGCCTGTTCGCCCTGAAAGGCTCGGCTGCTGTGGCCGGTACCGCCCTGGACGACGCCGTTTTTGGCACCCTGCTACTGCCTGGGCCTGGAATGCCCCGCTCGGTGGACCTCTGGCCTATTTTCCATACCGGCGTACCGAATGTTCGGCCTTACCAATTGGCCACAGGCAAAAATGGCGACCCCTTGGCCGCAGGCAAACCGTTCGTCAACAACTTCCTGCCCAATGGCGGCGACATGTTGCGCCTGAATATGGCCGTGCCTGCCACGCCAAGGAACGACCCGAAATTCAGTTCGCTGGGCCTTATCCAGGCGGCTGTTTTGGGCCTGACCGATCCGGCTTATAATACTTCCACCGCCGTGCAGTTCATCCCGAATATGGACGGCTTCCCGAATGGCCGCCGCTTGGAGGACGACGTGACCCGCATTGAATTGCAAGCCGTGGCTGGCGTGGCTTTGGCAGCTATTGGTCTTTGGTACGATGATTACGTGGCCGGACAAAGCCCCGTGACGCAAGACCTGTTGGACGTGCTGTCTTACACCACGGGCGTGGAACAGAACGATGCTGCATTTTCAACAAAATTCCCCTTCCTCGCCATGCCCTGGCCGGGCGACGGGGAATGTGGCGGCGTGATTGCGCAAAATGCCCAATCGCCCCATACTAACCTGCAAGGAGTTGGCATCGCCGCTCCTGTGGCACTCGGCCAAAACTTTATGATGGGCAACGCACCAAACCCATTTAAAAACCAAACCACACTATATTATGAAATGTCGGAACCCGGAAAACTGAACATCAGCGTGTTCGATATGAGCGGCAGGATGGTCAGCAATCTAATGGACGGCGAAGTTGAAAAAGGCCAATATTCGGTCGAATTCAACGGCTCGGATCTGGTGCCTGGTGTCTATTTCGCCAAAGCAACTAATGGCAAAGGTCAAGTGCTGGAGGTGTTGAAGATGATCAGGACGGAGTGATTAATTAATGGTTGGATGGTTAAATGGCTGGATGGCTGGATGGACAGCCATTTAACCATATAGCCATCCAACCATATAACCGTATAACCATATAAAATCTAAAACCATGCGCCCGTTTAATTATAAAATAACCACTATTATATTGGCCGCTATATTGGCCACAACTATATATGCTTGTATTGAAACAGGCAATTCGCAAAATGCGAGCGATACAGCCAGCAATGGTGCAGTGATAGAAAAAATCCCACAATTGCTCGACCGCCCGGAAAACCTGTGGTATGGCAATGAATGGCAAAACACCCAAAATGCCTACGGCAAGGCACGCCAGGAATTGTTGAAAAATCCCGACGCCAAAGAGCCGTGGCTGAACCTGTCGGAAGTATTCATCCTGGAAGCAAGGGTGACAGGCGAGCATCCGCACTATTATCCGGCGGCCTTGCAGGTGTTGAACGAGTTGTTGTCAAAAAATTTTGACGAAAAAGACATCAGGGATATGGACCTGAAATTCAGGGCTTTATCTTCCAAAGCGAGTGTGGAGTTGTCGCTGCACGAGTTCGCCAAGGCCCTGCAAACGGGCCAGGAAGCACTGGCCATCAACCCGCACAATGCAGCCATCTATGGCGTATTGGTGGACGCCCATGTGGAATTGGGCCAATATGAAGCCGCCGTAAATATGGCCGATAAAATGGTCAGCATCCGCCCTGACCTGCGCTCTTATTCAAGGGTTTCATATTTGCGGGAAATACACGGTGATGTGGACGGCGCCATCGAGGCGATGGACATGGCCGTGAAAGCGGGTGCCCCCGGTGCCGAACAAACCGCCTGGACGAGGCTGACGCTCGGCCATTTGTACGAGCATTATGGCCAATTAAAAGAAGCGGAATTTCAATATAAAATGATTTTGGAGGAAAGGCCAGATTATCCATTTGCCCTGGCTGCCCTGGGCGATATGGAATTGGAAAAAAAGAATTACCCAAAAGCAATGGAATATTTGCAAAAAGCCGCCAATATCATCCCGGAAGTGGGATTTTATGATAGCATGGCCCGCGTATATAACGAGCAAGGCCAACAGGAAAAATTCCAAAAAACATTTGACGAAATCATAGCCATGATGGAAGATGATGCAGCCCACGGCCACAATATGGATCTCGAATTTGCCCATGTATATTCCGATTTAAATGGCGATCATCAAAAAGCGCTGGAATATGCCCAAAAAGAATTTGACCGCCGCCCCGACAATATTGATGTGAACGGCGTCATGGCTGAATTATATGCCAAATTGGGCGACCAACAAAAGGCCAATATGCACCTGCAAAAGGCCCTGCGCACAGGCTCTAAAAAGCCGGAATGGTTGGCTTTTGGTGAATGAGCGGGGATGATGGGGAAGGTATCGTCAGGAGGTGAGGAGGGGGTAACGTCGGGGAGGTTTAAAACCTCCCCGACGTTGGGCAATCAACAATGGGTTTTGTCCCATTTGATTATTGGGACAAAACTTTTACTAAACGGGTGTAAGAGAGGGGGCATGCGGGCTGCGTGTTCCCCTCTTATTGTTTGAGGGGAATGGGAAATACTTTGGAAAATCCACTATTTTGCGGTTCAATTTACAAACCAAACCTATCTCACCATGGCTGTCAAAAAGGAATACCTCGACTATTTATTGGAGCAACTGCCCGAAGTTGAAGATTTTACCTACAAAAAAATGTTTGGCGGCATCGGCTTCTTTCGCAACGATGCCATGTGGGGCGCCATCATGAGCGATGGGGATACCTTCCGCCTGAAAGTGGACGAAGCCAACCAGGCCGCCTTCGAAGCAGTAGGCAGTTCGCCTTTTGAAATGGAAATGCGGGGAAAGCCGCACACCATGCCTTATTGGACTGTGCCGGAACATATCGTCGCTGATAAAAGCAAACTCGCCGAATGGGTGGAAGGTGCAGTGGAAGTAGCGGTGCGGTCAAAGAAACGGAAGAAGAAGTAAGGGTTATTGGCTGCTGGAAATTAGCCATTTGCTAATAGCTGTTTTCCCAAAGCAAAAAGCCAACAACAAAAAAGCACCGCCAGCATAAGCCAGCGGCGCTATTTCAGCTTCAGGGGTCAAAAAACACCTAAAACCCTAATCATTAATCCAGGCAAAAGCCTTCGATGTCGTTGTTGCGGTGGCCAATGGCGCTGCTGTGTACAATAGTCCTGTCCACGCCGTCAATCCTGACGTTGTAGCCACAAGGCATCATGCCGCTCGTATCCAATGACCAGGTGCCGGAAGTGCCAGTGCCGGAGAGGGTCAGCGGGAAGCTGAGGGAAGAAAGTCCGCCGCTGCCGTCAATGGTCGGGCGGGCACCGTTGGCTTCCTCGGCGGGCGTCACGCTCAGGCTGAGGGACAGCGGGTGCGCATCGCTCATGGAGAAGCTGCCCTGGATGGTTTCACCGACGGTAAACTTGCCGCAATTGCCGCTGCCATTGGTGATTTCGATGTCCATGTCCGGGGCGGTTTTGTCCACCATGAACGGCACGGCACCGCTGGAAAGGTACTGCACATTGGTCAGCGCATTTTTCACCTCAATGGTCACAAAATGGCGGCCTTCCTTGCTGGGCGAGAAGCTGCCGAGGAAATCCTCCACACTGTCGTTGTAATAAGTCATCCAGCCGTCGCTGTCTGGCACGAGCGTGGTGGTGCCTGGGATGCCGGAGCGGCGGATAACCACGTTGTTCACCAGCGGGTTGGCGATGGCGCTGTCCGGTTCTTGCATCAGGATGCGGTATTTCATCGGAAATGCCGGGGCAAAAAGTACCACGCCGTTGAAGCGGGTCACGCCGTCGAAGGGGCTGTCCTGGGCCTTCATTCCGACGAAATTTTCGCCCGTTGCGTACCCTGCTGCATTGATCAATTCGACGGGCATGGAGCCGAGGGTGTCGAGGTTGATTTTGGTAAGGCCAGGGGTCACGCCCTTGGGCAGCGGCTTGATTTCCACATAGCTGTCTTCCCGGTCGCCCCAGGGGGCCACGTAGTCGGGCTGGGATGGCGGCGGCGCCACGTTCCACGACAGGATAGCCCTGACCTTGGCCTTGCCTGCCTTGCACCACTCTTTTTGATGGGCGTCGAGCACCACTTTTTGGGATACATTATAATGAATGCCATCGGCGGGAATGCCGCTGATGTCGTGTACCTCCACGAATTTGGTGCCCATGTACTGCCATCCGCTGCCAAAGTCCATGTAAAAGGCGATGTACTCCCTGCTGCCGCTGTCGCAAAGGCCGCCACTGTAGCCGTTGGATTTTTTCACCACCACGGTAGCATTCAGCGTGCTGAGGTCTTTGTTCAAACCCACGCAGGTCACTTCTTCAAAAGAAGTGTTGAATTTGGTTTTCAAAATGAAATCGGCAATGGAGGGGAAGTCCACCACGGATTGCTCAAAAATGCTGAGGTTGTTCGCCATCAGCGCTTTTTGCACGAAGGGTGCAGCGAAACGGTTTTCCTCTACCTTTCCTTTGTACAATTGCTTGACTTCCAGCAGGTTAAGTTCCTGAAATGGCGCTGGGTCCGGGCCTGGAATCGGGAACGGAGGGTTCACCGCTTCAATGAGTTTTTCAAATTTGGAAGGGTCAATTTCAAATTTGGGCAAGAAGTCCGTGATGTAGCAAAAGATGTCGTGGCGGGGTTCGATCTGGATGTTTACCTCCTTGCGGTTGCCCCACACGGGCAGCCAATTGGGCTGGTTGGCAGGCGGTGCAACGTTCCAGCTCAAGATAGCCCGCACACGGGGCAGCACCGCCCCATTTTTGCAGCATTTGCGCTTTTTTGGATCAATGATGACCTGGAGGGAATAGCTCAGGTCGTCGTTGAAACCCAGGCTGTAGGAATCAAAACTGGCCAGGCCCTCGTCCACCCAGTTGCCGGTGCGGTCGTAGTCCACATAAAATCGGACGTATTCCCTGGTGCCGCCCGTGCAGTAAGTACCGCCGTAGCCGCCCGTTTGTTTGAGCAGGACGGTGGCTTCGAGCTTACGGGTTTCGGGGTGGTAGCTGATGCACTTCAGTTCTTCATAACTGGTATTTCCAACGATGCTCAAGACTGCTTTAGGCGCTGTTTTCACGCCTGCTTCCGATAAGTTGCCGAAGTAGTTGGGGTTTTGCAAAATGAGTGCTTGGAACTGCTCCCTGTGTTGGGCAGTCTCCTTTTTTTGGGTTGCCATGATTAGACGGTTTTAATATTTGAATGATTGGCTACTCTATTGTTGTTGGATGTTGGATATTCGATGTTGGTAAATTAATTCAAGCAAAGAGGCTCAAATCCATTTTCAAACATCAGAAACCATACATTTAAAAAGGCTTTTCGCCATCCGCCTTTTTGCTGCGCAGCAATAGAATTGTAGGTTGTTATTCGAGCGTTTATCAAGGAAAACATTAATGCGTTACCAAAAAGGATATGTTTTTGAAAAATATTTTCAAACAAGCGTTTCAATCTTTCATCCGTTCTAAAATGCTTTTCATTTGGGCAATCTCTTCTTCCTGTGAACGGATGATCTGATCTGCCAAATTCCTTACTTCCGGGTCTGAGATGTTGGCATTTTTACTGGTCAAAATGGCAGAAGAATGGTGTGGGATCATCGCTTTCATGTATTGTATGTCCCCAATGGGTTTTTGTTCCCGCAAGCAAAAAAGGGCCAATGCAAATACGGCGATGCTGGCAATGACGGCTATTCTGTTCAATTTTTTGTTGGGATACATGCTGCCCATCATCAGGAGCATGGTGACCGCCATTGGCGTTACCATAAGGAGCGCCATGTAAGCTCTTGTCAGGCTCAAATAAATATGATTTGCATCGTCCAAGTTTAAAAACATGACCGCATACATGGTGATGAAGGAAATAAATAATGTCAACAATAATTTTTTGTAGGCCATTTGTCTTATATTTTAATTCACATCTTCTTTAACAAAGTTTCCAATTCGCAAATGTTCAGACAAGGCACCAAACGTCCATGCCGACATGATGCCGGGTGATTTTTTTGCATTCAGATAGGTGATTTTTATCACCCACATCCGAGGGTTGGAATTTCATCTTTGTAAGCGTCATTAATGACCATCTGAAATGCTTCAGTTAATGCGCAAGGATATATTTGTAAGAAATGAGAAAGCTATTTCATTTATTTATGAATATAGAAATGCTGCGAAAAATCCCCTTTTTCAATAGAACGTTTTAGGCCAATGCTGGGCAAACAACTCAACCTGTATTTCTACCGTTGGTGCAAGAACAACTTTCGGGTAATTTTTTTTAGGGGCTATTTAAAAACAAAAACACCCATTTGGCATCGCCTGGAAAAGCGGCCTAAAACGGCCTCCCGTTTTTTATTTACTGAAATCAAATATGTGAACATGCACTAATTTGGCATTCAATGCCTTGCGATTAAACTATAACAATAACCCATGAATTTACATGTCAATGAAAAACACTCAAAACTCATTTCCGACTGCCGAAGATTCGGCCAAAACACAACTATCTACCATTGCATTAAGGGCACCTGTTATTGAACTGTTGTTTCCGATATTGCTGATCTTGGTCGGCATCATTGGGCTTTGCCTTTTTATGGTAGATTTTTGAGGTAATTTTAATTGCCATTGTTTGGAAACAAGATAGGTGTTTTCACCTATACCTTCTAAGCATAAACCCCAATTCAATTTAGGCTTTTGAACCGTTGTCCACAGGATGGAAGCCTCCGTATCTTTGCACCATCAATTATCAAACAGCATCTGTTGTTTTATTTCAGGGGCTAACAAAAAAACAAAAACACTTCTATACAAGGCGGAATTCAAGCACTATAACAACCATTATTCAATCAATTGTTAAAGAAAATTCCGTATCCATGAAAGAACAATTACCATCCACCTTTTCGGAAACCAATGGCTGCGCCGTTGAAAAATTCAATTCGCACCATATTAAATCAACAATATACGACCACTTATTTCCCATATTGATGATGGTCGTCGGAGCTATTGGTATGTATTTCTTCATATTCAACGATTAATTGTAAGTAGTGAATATAATGCAGGGGAAGCGTAGTACTGGTCAGTTGCCAACAACGGCGACTGACCAGCTACGCCTTTTTTGTTGGTGGCCCAGCCTTCACTTGGCAGTAAAAATATGCCGCAATCCCACCTCGATACCTATCTTGCCCCAAAATCGAACAAGCAATGGCCCAACTTCAAAAAAAATTGACCCTATACGGACTAACGATGATAGCCGTCGGTGCCTGTATCGGTTCCGGCATTTTTGTCACCCCCGCACAAATTGTCAACGCCTTGCCAAATGCAACGCTCGTGCTGGCCGTATGGGCCTTGGGTGGGTTGATTGCGCTCACTGGTGCACTGACTTTCAGCGAGTTAGGTGGGCTATTCCCCAAATCTGGCGGTGTGTATGTCTATATCAAAGAAGCTTACGGCGACTTGGCGGGGTTCCTCTATGGTTGGGTCACGTTGCTGGTCATCAATACGGGGGCGCTGGCTGGGCTTTGTGTCGCCTTTGCCGAATACATGAAAATCTTTGTGCCGGAAATGGGCGAGCATACCAAAACAGCCATTGCAGCTTTTACCATGCTCTCGCTCACGGGTTTCAATATTTTGGGCGTCAATAAGAGCCAGAGCCTGGCGAATCTATTTACTGGCCTGAAACTACTGGCCATTGGCGGCATCATCGTCGCTGGATTTATATATTTTGAACCAAGCAAGGTAAAGCTCGATTTTTCATTGGCAGAAAATATCCCTGCCAACCTTACTTCCGCCATGCTGACGGGCCTGATTGGCGTCCTATTTTCGGCAGGTGGTTGGCACCACGCCTCCTATGTGGCAGGCGAGGCTGTGGACGCCTCCCGCACCGTGCCAAAGGCCATGTTTTTGGGCGTTTTAATTGTAACAGCGACGTATTTGTTGGTCAATTTGGCCTATATGTTCCTGCTGCCGCTGGACACCATCGCACAAACCACCAGGGTAGCGGGGGATGCCGTTGCGACACTTGCACCCTGGGGAGGCAAAGCGGTGGCCATTGCCATTGCCTTGTCTATATTTGGCACCATCAGCATATATACCATGTCGGCACCGAGGATATATTATGCGATGGCAAAAGACGGTATATTTTTCAAACAACTCGCCTATATCCATCCCCGCTGGAATACGCCTATCGTGGCTATGTTGCTACAGGTAATATGGGCCTTGGCAGTTTTACTGTTTTTTAGCGGATTATTTGACGAAATTATCACCTTCGTTACCTTCATGGATATTGCCTTTATGGGCTTGGCCGGAGCGGCCATATTTGTTTTCCGTAAAAAATTGAAACATGAAAAGCGCCCAGTCCGTGCTTGGGGCTATCCAATTGTACCAATTATATTCGTAATTATATCAGCTGCATTTGCCATCAATACTTTTCTGGAAAGGCCAGCACAAGCCTTGCCAGGGCTGGTGCTGTTGGGTGCAGGGGTTGTGGTTTATTATATTATTAAATGGAAAAAATAAAAGAAATATAGGTTTCACAATATTTTGCTTAATTTCCTACCTCAATTCCTCCAATTTCTTTTCCAATTCAAATGCCTCTATGTCTTTGGCAAGGATAATCCCGTCACCATCTATCAATATGCTATAAGGCAAAAACTGGACATTATAAACAGAAGCGGCTTCGGAATTCATTTCTTTCAAATCGCTGACGTTATTTTCCCATTCTAATTGGTCTTTGGCGATGGCGGCTACCCACTTGTCTTTCACCTCGTCCATAGAAATGCTAAAGACATCGAAGCCTTTTCCATTTTTGAACTGCTCGTTTTTAAAACGGCGATATGCGCTTACGATAGTTGGGTTCTGCGCCCTGCAAGGAACGCACCAACTGGCCCAAAAATCAATCAAGACTACCTTGCCTCGCAGGGAAGATAGCTTCAATTTTTTACCATCGGGGTTGGGCAAGCTGATGTCCGGTGCTATGTTGCCAACACTGAGGCCGATTTCACGGTCAATGGGCGGATTATCGGGATTGCCCTTGCTGGCTGGTTGGAACAAGGAGCAACTGGAAAGGAGCAACAAGAAAAAAACAGAAATAACGCTTGTAAAATGCAGTTTCATGTTATAATGTTTGGTTTGAAATCGGCGACAAAGCTAATGTTGTGCTTTTACATTGTTTGTAAGAAATGGGAAATTACCAACCATAAAAAAGACCCGGTCAATATTTATCAACTGGGTCTTCTTGTAAATTTTCAGAAGAAAGTGAAAGCAATTTAATAATATGGACAGCCTATTACGTTACTTCCGCCCCTCCTCGCCGCCTCCGGCGGCTCGTCGGGGGGAGGTTCCGATAGCTATCGGAATTGGGGG
>JBGSKQ010000067.1:0-125309 GCA_041741095.1 Saprospiraceae bacterium | reverse complement strand
CAAGCGGGTTTGATAACCCGCCCTCCCGCATAGCTATCGGGACGGTTCAAGGGGCTGCCTGAATTATCATTCCACCTCCTTCCTTCAAAAAATCTCATTTTAAAATATACCTCACGTTAGTTGCGCTCTGTCGCCATTTTGATAAAAAACGCCAAACTCTCAGGGTTCTTCATCGAGTCCACGTTGGCAGCTTTTTCCACTGGTTTTCCCATTAAAATCTTCTTCACGGGCGCTTCCAGTTTTTTGCCGCTGATGGTGTAAGGAATATCAGGAACAGCGATGATCTCGTCTGGCACGTGGCGGGGAGAGTATTCTGTCCGCAAGGTTTGTTTTATTTTCTTTTTCAAGTCATCTGTTAACGATTCCTCTTTATTTAGAAGCACAAATAAAGGCATGTAATCATTGCCGCCTTCCAATTCCAGATTGACGATGAGGCTGTCCTTAATTTCTGGGATATGGTTCATGGCCTGATAAATTTCCGCTGTACCAATCCGGACCCCACCTTTGTTCAAAGTGGCATCAGAGCGGCCAAAAATGATGATGCCGCCATGTTCCGTAATTTCAATCCAGTCGCCGTGCCGCCACACGCTGGGATACATGTCAAAATAGCTGGCGATGTAGCGCTCGTTGTTGTCATCGCCCCAAAAAAACACGGGCATGGAAGGCATGGGCTTCGTCACCACCAATTCACCCACTTCCCCCTCGACGGCTTCTCCCATTTCGTTCCAGGCTTCCAGGCTGGCACCGAGGCAACGGCATTGTATTTCACCTTTATAAACAGGCAATAATGGACAACCGCCCACCCAAGCTGTACACACATCGGTGCCGCCCGCCATCGAACATAGCCAAAGGTCTTTTTTGATATTTTTATAAACATAATCAAAAGCCTCTGGCGGCAAGGGCGAACCAGTGGAACCAATGCTGCGGAGGGCGCTCAGGCCATATTCCTGCATAGGTTTCAAGCCCTCTTTCATACAAGCCGTCAGGTAAGGGGCGCTGGTACCGAAGTGGGTAATTTTTGCCTTTTCCGCCAAATCCCAGAGCCTGCCAAGGCTGGGATAACCTGGGCTTCCATCAAACAGCACAGCCGTCGCCCCGGCCAATAAACTGGCGTTGACAAAATTCCACATCATCCAGCCAGTGGTGCTGAACCAGAAGAACCGTTCACCGGGATGAACGTCGTTGTGGAAATGCAGGTATTTCAAATGTTCGAGCAAATTGCCGCCATGCGAATGCGTAATGGCCTTTGGGATGCCCGTCGTTCCTGAAGAGTACAAAACATAAATAGGATGGTCAAATGGCAATGGTTCAAACTCAAGTTGGGCGGCTGGGCGGATGGTATTGTTCCAAAGCGTAAAATCCGTTGATGGAAAATGGCCGCCGGAAGATGGAAGTTGCTGGAGATAAGGAATCAAAACAAGCTGCTCGACCGTGGGCAATTTTTCACAAAGTTCCTTCACCACCGTTGTTTTGTCAAACGGCTTCCCGTTGTAGGTATAGCCACCCACGGCGAACAGCACTTTGGGTTTGATTTGGGCAAAACGATCCACTACGCTGTTGGAACCAAAATCGGGCGAGCAACTGGACCAGATCGCACCGATGCTGGCTGCCGCCAGAAAAGCTATCGTCGCTTCGGGGATGTTGGGCAAATAGGCAGCTACGCAATCTCCTTTTTGAATGCCTTTCGATTTTAAAAAAGCGGCCATGGAAGCTACCTGGCTGCGCAACTCCGGCCATGAAATTTCAACCAAATCATGCCTTTCTGAAGAAAAAATAAGGGCTGGCTGCTGCTCGTCGGCCTTCCTGAAAATATGCTCGGCATAGTTGAGCGTGGCGCCTTCAAACCATTTAGCGCCGGGCATTTTATCATTGGACAACACTTTGGAGTATGGACTATAAGATTTTACATCAAAATATTTCCAAACACTTTCCCAGAAGTCGGCGACATTCCTCACCGACCATTCCCAGGCTTCGTGGTAGTTTTGAAAGTGCAAATTGTAGTTTTGCGCCATCCAATCAAGGTAGTGCTGGAGGTGGGAGTTTTTCTTAAAATCTTCCGAGGGTTGCCAAAGCATGGTAGTCCGATTTAGGTTCCTTTACTGGGCTTTTTAGCTTGGGGTAAAATTAGAAAAACTGCCTACTTTTGGTACTGTCGAAACTTATAAATGAAAAACCATGATAATCAAAGAAAAAAGGCATTTGGGCATAAGAAATGGCGGCCTGCTGCGGGCACTTTCGATTTTTATAATTGCACTCGGCTTTCAGTCCTGCGCATCGCTCTTGGGTGTGGGCGACCAAAGCACTACTTATCCGGACACGGAGACAGGCTATGGCGAACTGACCCAACCTGTCAATTTTATCATCCTCCAAATGAACGATGTCTATGAAATTGCCCCACTCGAAAAAGGCACGGTGGGCGGCATGGCCAGGGTGGCGACCGTGCGGAACAGGCTATTCGAAGAAAACTACAACGTACTCACGGTTTTGGCGGGCGATTTTGTCAGCCCTTCCTTGTTGGGCACCTTAAAATATGAGGATAAATCCATCAAAGGACGGCAAATGGTGGAGGTGATGAACATGATGGGGGTGAACCTCGTGGCATTTGGCAACCACGAATTTGACATCAAAGAAAACGAGTTGCAGGAGCGGCTGAACGAGTCCTATTTTGAGTGGCTGGGCACTAATATACTGCACCAAAACGGGAGAAAGCTGGAGCCGTTTTATAAAGAATCGTACGACTACAAGTATTTTTTACCTGAAACCTACATTTGGGAAGTGTTTGATTATATGTCCAACAAGCCATTAAAAGTTGGATTTTACAGTGCCGTTTTAAACGACAACCAGGTGCCTTGGGTCTATTACGAAGACTTCTACCAAGAGGCCACCAAGTCTTATTTGGAATTGATGAACAGTTGCGACTTGGTCATCGGCCTTACCCATTTGGAACTCAACCAGGATATGAAACTCGCAGCCATGTTGCCAAAAACAAAACTCATCATGGGCGGGCATGAGCACGAAAACAGTTTGGATACCATCGGCAATGTGGTCATCACCAAGGCGGACGCCAATGCCAAAACCGTTTGGGTACACCGTTTTACTTATTATCCCGATACTAAAATGACCGATTTGGTGTCGGAACTGATGCCGATAACCGACCAAATAGAAGACGATCCAACCGTGGCCGAAGTCGTGGACAAATGGTTGAAAATACAAAAGGAAAGCATTGCCAAGGTTTTTGAAAACCCGGAAGAAGTGATTTACACAGCTACTGAGCCACTGGACGGAAGGGAAAAAAGTGTCCGAAATATTCAGACCAACCTGGGCGGCATCATCAGTGCAGGGATGGCCTTTGCCGCCAAAAAGCCCGTGGATGCTGCCTTTTTCAACGGTGGTTCCATCCGATTGGACGACCAGTTGAGCGGGGAGATTACCGCTGTGGATATATTCAGGGCATTGCCCTTTGGCGGCCCATTGTACGAGGTGGAGGTGAAAGGCTCCATTTTGAAAAAAGCCCTGGAAGCAGGACTGGAAAACAAAGGCATCGGTGGTTTCCTCCAATGGCACAACATCGAATACAACGAGGGCAACAGAAGCTGGAAAATTGGCGGGAAAACCCTCAACGAAGGAAAAGTTTACCGCATTATGACCAATGAATATACAGGTGAAGGCAGGGAATCACGTTTAGATTTTTTTAAACCAAAGAATTTTGAAAAATGGGAAACCGCTGCCAAAGGCGATGAATCCGACCTGCGCAGCGATGTTCGGAAAGCCGTTGTTGCATACCTGAAAAAGAAATAATACGTTTGCGGGGAATCTTAACCCGCTGACCATTTATTTAACCAAACACCATCCATCATGATAAGGACTGCATTAAAATTATTGGCCATCCTCGTAGTGGGGATTTTAATCTACAACTTTTTCCTGGGCACCGACTCGGAAAAGGAAAACTCCAAGAAGATTTTCACGGAAGTGAAAGACGTTGGCGTAGCGGTGAAAGATTTATTGAAATCCGAAAAGCAGAAATTCGATGCGGGCAAATACGACAAGGCTGTAGAAAAAATCGGAACTGTGCTGGACAAACTAAAGGCCAACGCCAAAGAATTTGACGAAAAATACCTGGACCGGATTGAAGTACTGGAAAAGAAAAGAAAAGAATTGGAGCAGGATCTTTCAGAATATGAAGAACAACAAAAAGACGGCAACCAAGACCAGTTCACCCCGAAAAACGGCAAGGATTCCGCCGAAATAAAAAAGGAAATGGATCAATTGCTCAGGGAAACAGAAGCTTTGGTGAAGGAAATGGAAAGCAACAACTGAAAAAAAATATTTTTGCACCTTGCTGTTAGAGCCTATTTCCTAAAATCAGTTTCACCCATTCATGAAAAAAGCACCAGGCACCAAGCCAAATTATTTCTATTCCATTGTCAGCGTGACCCTTGTTCTATTGCTCCTCGGCTTGTTCGGGCTATTGGTGCTGATGGGCCAACAACTGATCAACTCCCTGAAAGAAAAGGTAGAAATCATCGTGGAACTAAAGGAAGATACCCAGCCTGCGGGCATTGATTCTTTAAAAATGCTGCTGGGCGAGGGCATATTTGTCAAAGAAAACTCCATCCGCTTTGTCAGCAAGGAAGAAGGCGCTACCATGATGCAGGACGAGTTTGGCGAGGATTTTTTAAAACTCGAAATGGCCAACCCGCTGTACGATGTTTTCATTTTTAATGTAAAATCTGCCTGGATGGAAAATGACAGCCTGGCCCAAATCAGGCAAAACATCATGGAATATGGCATGGTCAACGATGTTTATTACCAGCAAAGTGTGGCGGGCAGCATAGCAGAAAACCTTAAAAAAGCGAGTGTTTTTGCCTTGGTGGCGGGCGTTTTTTTTATCATCGTGGCCGTGGCGCTCATCCTGAACACCATACGGCTGGCGCTGTATTCCAACCGTTTTTTGATAAAAAACATGGAATTGGTCGGAGCTTCCTGGGGCTTTATCAGCAAGCCCTATTTGGCAAAGAGCATCCGGCACGGCTTGTTGTCTGGCCTTTTGGCCGTCGCCATATTGACGATTCTGATATACCTTATTTTTTACAACAATGCCCCTGACATGCAGGAACTGCTTTTTTGGCCGGGCATCGCAGTCATTTTTGGGAGCCTGCTGATCTTGGGTATATTGATAGAATTTGGCAGCACCTATTTTGTGGTAAACAAATACCTGCGCATGAGGGTGGACGATTTGTACTAAACACAATTGAACCTCTGCACAATTGAGGTGTACCAAATTAAGCCACCTGTTTCAAAAAACTTTTTGACCTTTGCGCCATCAATTTTAAAATAATGAGCAAAAGCAATACAAAAAAGCGGGTCGTTGTGACCACCACGGCCTCCAAATCTTCCCCAACGGTTTCTCGCAGCCGATCTTCCGCTTCCACCAACACACGTCGTGGGGAATTGATTTTTGGCAAAACCAATTATATCCTCATGTTGGTCGGCATTGGCCTTATCGCTTTGGGCCTCCTGCTAATGAGCGGGGGCGCTATGCCCAGCCCGGATGTTTGGGACGAAAGCATTATCTACAGCACCCGGCGCACCTTGATAGCCCCCGTTGTCATTGTGATAGGTTTAATAGTGGAAATTGTGGCGATTTTCAAAAAGCCATCCCTTACAGGGACCAACGACGCAGATATTGCCTAAAACGTATTGGCAAAAGGTTTGTAGCTGTCCGTTGTTTTACTAATTGCAAAATGTAGCGATCTGGTGATTGGATTCACCCTGTCGCTATTCCCAATCCTTCAATGCCTTTGAGACGAAACCAATTTTACAAACCCAGGCCAAGGTTTGAGTTTTTGGTATAAATGTCTAACTTGCATTACTTTATTGGTGAATGGAACTGTTTACAATAAGCTCCTTCATTTTCACCCATTGTTTAACCAACCTGCCAATTCATGGAAGATCCTTTGCCGAGTCAAAAGTTGTTGGACGGCACATGTTTATTAGTAGATAAGCCACTGGGCTGGAGTTCTTTTGACGTAGTAAATAAAATCCGCACGGGCATAAAGCACAATTTGGGCATTTCAAAAATCAAAGTGGGCCATGCAGGAACCCTCGATCCGATGGCAACAGGTTTGCTCATTGTCTGCACCGGAAAGAAAACCAAGTCCATTACCGATTATCAAAACCAAAGCAAAGTATATACAGGGACCATCACCCTGGGCGCTACCACCCCATCCTACGACGCCGAATACGAGCCGGATGCATTTTTTCCGATAGATCACATCACTGCAGCACTTATAGAAGAAGCGGTCAAACAATTCCTTGGCCCGATAGAGCAATATCCGCCGATGTACTCCGCCATAAAAGTGGACGGCCAGCCGCTTTACAAAAAAGCCCGACAAGGCATTACTGTCGAGGTGCAACCACGTCCTGTCACCATTTTTGAATTTGAAATTACCCATATTGAAATGCCCATCCTCACTTTTCGGGTCAAATGCAGCAAGGGCACTTACATCCGTTCTTTGGCACATGATTTCGGGAAAGCCTTACGCTCTGGTGCCTATTTGTCTTCTTTGCGCCGCACCCAAATTGGCGATTATTCAATAGACAATGCCTGGAACCTGGAAGAATTGGTGGAACATATCGAATCCTTGATGCCTGCCAACCATTACTAAATGGCTTCTCCTGCAAAAGACTCCTACCTGACTTTGTCGGCACCCAGCCAAGGCGAGTTTAAGGATCGGGGCAGCAAATTCATTGCTTATGCCTTTCCCATTGAAAACGAACTGGATTGGCCATTCTATTTGGAACAAATCAAAAAAGAACACCCGAAAGCAAGGCACCATTGTTTCGCCTACCGCCTGGGCCTTGATGGCAACCAATTTAGGGCAAACGACGACGGCGAACCTTCCGGCACGGCTGGCAGGCCTATTTTGGGCCAAATTGACAGCTTTGGACTGACCAATGTGTTTGTCGTTGTGGTGCGCTATTTTGGCGGAACGCTGCTGGGCACATCCGGCCTCATCCAGGCTTACAAAACAAGTACGCAATACGCCCTGGAGGCAGGCCAACAAGTGGAAAAAATCATCGGGGACAATTTTAAACTCATCTTCGACTACGGTATCATGGGCGAACTGATGAACAGTCTCAAAAAATTGAACATTGACATAGTGGCCCAGCATTTTGAAGACTTGCCATCCGTTGAAATTGCCATTAGAAAAAGCGAGGTGCCGGAAAAACTGCTGTATTTAAAAGCTTACCTATTAAAGGTTTCAACAGAAGAAGCAGCATTGGTGGAAACGGTGCCTGGGCTTCATATTGAGCCAGCCACCTGACCGAGTTTACAATCCGATAAACTTCCCTTTACTTCCCTTGATTGAAATTTTGCCAATCTCAATTTTTGGCCTAATAAATATTTTTCCTCTTAAGTAGATTCCCTGCAATATTTTTCATTATTGTTTGTCAGAATAATTACATTTGGCGCTACACTGTGATGCCGAATCGTCCCAGCCATCCCGACTGACAAGAGCTATTTACTCACTTTATAAATACATTCCATACTATGTTTCCACGTTTAGCACTACTACCCGTTGGGTTGTTTATCATTTGGTGCTTCGTGTGTCAACGGTGGTATGTTTGCCACATTAAACAAAAATGCGGAACAGAACAAACACCAACACCAACCGACACCGTCCCCCCTGTTGATAACCGACCTTTAGTTTTCAAATGGTCAGCGGCGGATGCCATTACCCGCCAGACCTTCCCCGCCTACCGGGATTCCATTTTAAAAGCCATTCCTGAAGGCTCCCTGCTCGAAATTGTTGGGCTTTACTATGCCGGAGAAGCTGCCCCCGAAGGATTTTCGAATATGGGCCTTGCACGTGCGGCAAAAGTCAAGGCGCTTTTTGTGCCGCCTTTTGATGCGGCACGGGTCGTCGAATCTTCCCGGGAAATTTCACCCGAACCTGATGGTATCCGGGACAAATTGTTCGTGGCTGCCAATTTCAACATCAAACAACCAGTGCCCACCGATACGGTGGAAGTGGTTGAAGTCGGCAACACCATTACTATTAACTTCCCTTATGGCAGTGCGACCCGTGAGCCGGACCCCAGAGTGGACGAATACCTGGGCAAATTGGCGGAGCGCCTGAAACAGACCGACGAAACGGTTTCCATCACAGGACATACCGACGACGCCGGGTCTGCTGAGTTCAACATGGGTCTGGGAATGCGACGGGCAGAACACGTCCGTGACATCCTGGTGAGCAAGGGCATCAACAAAAACCGCTTCACCCTTGATTCAAAAGGCGAATCGCAACCCGTGGCCAGCAATGAAACGGAAGAGGGCAGCCGTCAAAACAGGCGGGTCGTGCTGGTGCTGAACGAAAAAGCGAAGAGCTAAAAATGCTTTAATCCATTATTAAAAAACAAAAAAATACCAACCATTATGTTTCAAGATATAACACAAGGTCCTGGCAATCTGACCTATACGGACCACACCATTGAAATCCTCGTCATGCTGTTGATAGCATTTCTGCTCGGCCTGCTGCTGGGCTATATCCTATGGTCGAAATGGCGGAAACTGTACAACGAACTGCAAGCCGAACACGACCGTTTAAAGGGCCTACACCTTCAATTGGAAAAAGATCACGCCAGCCTACGTTACCGTTGTGAAGAGTTGGAAAAGGAAAATGATCAACTGCACCGCAAGGTTAGGGGATTGGAAGGCGATGTGAGCGCCCTGAAATTCAAATTGGAAAAATGTGAGGAAAACAACCTTTCTATGGGCACAGGAGGCATCGCTGCCGCATCGGCACTGGTCATGGGCAGAGGAATTGTGGCCCCGACTCCAATTCCGACAAATCCAGACGACCTAAAAATAGTGGAAGGCATCGGGCCGAAAATCGAAAAACTCTGCAACGACAATGGCATTTGGACTTGGCGCCAATTGGCTGATGCGGATGTTGAAGCATTACGGAAAATGTTGGACGAGGCAGGGCCAAATTACCGTATCTCAAAACCAGAGACATGGCCAAAACAAGCTGAATTGGCAGCCAATGGGAAATGGGACGAACTGAAGGAATACCAGGAATTCCTGCTCGGTGGCAGGAACCCGGATGAAATATAATTAGCTGTTTTTCACAGATCCAATAACCCTTCGGGCAACCGAAGGGTTATTTTTTTGCCTTTTTTGTCAATGGAAACAATTAAATCTTCGTGCAAGGGGACAAGGATTTCCTTTTCGGCATAGGTTACCACGGCGAGATCCTGCTGGGGCAATTCGATGATATTTTCAATTTTTCCTACCCTACCCTTTTCCGAATCTATCATTTCAAAACCTTTCAATTGGCTGAAAAACAAGCTGTCTTCTTCCATTTCTGAAAAATGGCTCAGGTCTTTTTCCCGCAGGAATAGTTCTTTTGAAGTGATTTGCGTGGCGGCGGCAGGGGAATTTATTTCTTCAAATTTGGCCAGGAGGTCGCCAGCTTCCCTGATGTGCTCCACAAAAAAGGGGGCTGGTTTGCCTTGCAAGGGTATAAAAACCACCTCTGCATCCAAAAAATCTTCCAGGAATTCGTCCTTGACCACCACTTTTATTTCACCAATGGCACCGTGCGTTTTTTTGGTATAACCGATTGCAACCAATTGATCCATAGTTAGTTGTATTCAAGGATGGTTTGACGAAGGATAAAACCCTTTTCTGCTTTTTCTTCCCAGCTTTGCCCAGTGCAAGCCTCGATACATTGTGTGTCGAGTATCCACAATTCCCGATAGACAAGTCCAACATCTTTTGCGTATTTTGAAATGGACTTGCGCAGTTCGATGAGATTTTCGGCATCTGATTCCTGAATAACGGTCACATGTTCAAACGAAAATGTGCCGATAGCATCGCTAATGCCCAGTTCCTCCACTTGGTAATCCCAGCTTTTGAACATTTCCAGGCTCTCGCCCGCCACTGTAACGATGAGTGATGGGTCAAAATGGGCGTTGCCGTTCCAATGGGCGTTTTCTTTTAGGGGAAATGTCATTTTGATAAACCGCAAATTGTCCTCGGTGCGGATGGCTTGGTTGCCGTCCATCGTGGCGGTGAAAACTTTTCTTATTTGCCAAGGCAAGGTGTCGGCGGCCCGCTCAAAACGTTCGTAGCGGAAAGAAACATTTCCTTCGTTGTCGAGGAGTGTATCGGTGATTTCTTCTTTTACTAGTGTTTTTGAAAAAATCACCATCGAATCACCGGTGGGATCAAAAATAGTGGAGTCCACTTCGTAAATCCAATATTTCCCAACAGCCAATGGGTAGTATTCCACCCCTTGTTCGATGCTGAAATTATCGGGTTCCGAATCGCAGGAAAGCACTGAACAAAAGCATAAAATGCCAGCCAATAAATTAAGGGAGGTTTTCATGTTTAAAAGGGTTTACTTGTAAATGATGCCGCCGCCCACCACGTCACCGCCTTCATAAAAAACGGCAGACTGGCCGGGGGCAATGCCTTTGACATTGGCCAAAAATTCAACTTTGACCTGCGGGCCATCGTTTTTCAACAAACTATAGGTGCCATTGTCACGATAGCGGACTTTGGTCACGACTTCCAAACCTTCTGGTATTTGCTCGTACTTCATTGAATTGACTTGCCCCACCCGCATTTGGTTTTTCACCAATTCTTCTTCCAGGCCCAGTACCACTGTGTTGGTATCGGGCAATATTTCCGTAACGAACATGGGCTGCCCAAAGGCCAGGCCCAAGCCTTTGCGTTGGCCGATGGTATAAAACGGATAACCTTGGTGTTGGCCCATGATTTCGCCTTTTGTATTGACGAAGTTGCCCCCAGCCACTCTTTCTTCCAGGCCATCGATCCTCCTTTTTAAAAAGCCCCGGTAGTCGTTGTCCGGCACGAAACAGATTTCGTAGCTCTCCGCTTTTTTTGCCAAATCGGTATAGCCCCGATCGTGGGCAATTTGCCTTACTTCAGGTTTTGTCATCCCTCCCAAAGGGAAACGGCTGCGATTAAGGCATTCCTGGTTGAGGCCCCACAAAACATAGGATTGGTCTTTTTGGTCGTCAACCGCTTTTGAAATAAACTTCCGGCCTCCTTCTTCATTAATGATAGCATAGTGGCCTGTGGCGATAAACTCGCAGTCCAGGGCGTCTGCCCTTTTTAGCAAGGCGCTCCATTTGATGTGGGTGTTGCATAAAACACAAGGGTTGGGCGTGCGGCCAGCCATATATTCATCCACAAAATTATCAATGACATAATCCCCGAACTCCTCCCTGATGTCCACGATGAAATGGTGGAAGTGCATGTCAACGGCCACTTTCCGGGCGTCGTTGATGGAATCCAGGCTGCAGCAGCCGGTCTCTTTGGCACTGCCGCCAGAAGACGCATAGTCCCAGGTTTTCATGGTGATGCCCACTACTTCATAGCCTTCTTCGTGCATCAGCATCGCCGTCACTGTGCTATCTATTCCGCCGCTCATGGCCACCAGGACCCTACCGTGTTTACTCATGGATGGTACTTTATAAAAATTGCTTTGTTGATTGATGTTTGGCTGAAATTAAATTAATCAGCCCAAAACCATTCTTTCTTTTTATCCCGACACAACATCGCAAGTGCTTGCAAAGTTACAACAATGTGCTATGTTTGGCCTTTGAAAACTCCCAGCACACCTTGAAAAAAGACACACCGCAGGCCCTCCCATTGATACCTTGTAGAGCTTGTTTGTAATTTGGTCACTTGGTCAAAAACGGCTCTTTCCCGCCATTTTTTTAGCTTTTTTCAGTTGCGTAGCCCTACTATGCGCCTTCAAAAACCTAAAAAACTGACGAAAAATAGTTCGTTTTTGCCTCAAGCACCAAATCACAAACAAGCTCTTAGCAACATCCGCTATTTTTGGTAGGATTTTTTACACATCTTTACAACCTGTTTTTTTCACTAAACATGCTGATATGAAAAGTATTATGAAAATTTTTCTATTGAACATCTTGTTCGCAACTACACTTGCCGCCCAGGAAGTCGAATACGGCATAGCCTCATTTTACTCCGATCTTTTCCACGGAAAACCCACCGCCAGCGGCGAATTATATGACAAAGGGAAACTGACCACCGCCCACAAGACCTTGCCTTTCGGAACTTCCCTCCGGGTAACGAGGATGGACAACAACAAATCTGTGGTAGTGCGGGTCAACGACAGGGGGCCCTTTATCAGTGGCCGCATCGTAGAGTTATCAAAGGAAGCCGCCCGTCAAATCGGCCTGGACAGCGATGGCTCGGCCAGGGTCAAGGTGGAAGTTATAGCTGACAAATCCGCTCAAGAAGCCGTGACTTCAAAAACAGAAGAAAAACCGGCTGCTTATGAAGAAGAATCACCGGCGATTGTAAAAACTGAAGCAAAAGCGGCTGAAAAAGCCCCCGAAAAAGTTGAAAAAAAGAAAGATGAAGCGGCCAAGGAAGAAAAAACTTCCAAGACGCTGGCTGTAAATGAAAAGCCCGCAACGGCCAAAACAACCGCCAAAGGAGTTGAAGAAACAAAAGCTAAACCTGCCGCAGCCAGTTCCAATAAAGCCGTCAAGGTTTCTGCCAAAGATTATCAGGCATTTGATCTATATCAAATCGAACTGAAAAGGCCGGAAAAGAAGGGTTTCGGCGTCCAGATAGCAGCCCTTTCCACGCAGGATGCCCTGTTCAAAAAATTGGCTGAACTTCAAGGAGATTGGTTCGACAACATTTTGGTCAGTGTGGAAAAAGCAGGTGCCAATGATGTCATATACAAAGTCATCCTCGGTACTTTTGCTACCGAAGGCGAAGCCAATATTTACAAGTCTAATTTGAAAAAGAACAAAAAAATAGATGGCTTTGTGGTGGATTTGGCTAACTGGGAAAAAGACGAAAAGAAGTAGAAACCCATTGGGGATTATTTATGAATAAAAAACCCGCAGGAATGCTCCCTGCGGGTTTTCTTTTTGTGTTACAAATCAGGTCAGGAGTGACATCTTTTTTCGCAACATTAGAATTTAATGGTTACTTCTCTTTTGATAGCGGAAAAAGAGACTGTCCCGAATTTACTACGTCATCCCTGAGCTGTCGCATGATGATGACACCTTTTTCCTTTTGCAATGCGAATAATACTGAAAATCCCGGGCAGGAAAAAGATGTCACCATCATGCTGAACAGGTTTTCTTTTTTGTAAAAAATGTAACCATTTCGAGCAACCGGGTGTCAAATGGCCTGTCCTTTTTTGCATTCACCATTAAGTACCGTTCAAAAAATAACTCCAGCACAACGTCGTCGTCCCGATAGCTATCTGGATAAACTTCGGCGATGTTTTAGGCAACTATATCGGGGAGTTATTTTTTAAACATCACTAAATTTCCAATATCATGAAAATCAATTCTGTCTTTTCATTGCTATTCCTTGCTTCCTTTTTGTTTTCCTGCAACCTCGAATCGCAAAACTGGGGTACAGGCGTAAAGGGCCAGGGCCCGAAAGTGACCAAGAACCTTGAATTATCCGATTTTGACGGCCTTGCACTCACCATTAACGGCGACGTTTATTTGCGCCAGGGCAATCAGCAATCCGTAAAAGTGGAGGCACAACAAAACATCTTAGACTTGATGAGTACCGAAGTGAAGGACGGGGTTTGGAAAATAAAATTTGACAAAAATGTTGGCAACCACGAGGGCGTGAAAATATGGGTGACCATTCCATCCTTGACCCAGGCGACGGTCAGCGGTTCGGGTTCCATCAAAGGGGAAAATACTTTTACAGGGGTGGGCGACCTCCAGTTGGCCATCAGTGGTTCCGGCAATATTAAACTGGATGCCAATTCCAATGCTTTGGACGTAGCCATCAGCGGTTCCGGGGGCATGAATTTGGGCGGGAGCACAGGGAAATGCGAAATAGGCATATCCGGCTCCGGCGATGTTTCAGCATTCGATCTTCAAACGAGCAGTTGTTCCGTGCGGATTTCCGGCTCCGGCGATGCTTCGGTCAACGTGAACGAAAACCTCGACGTGGCCATCGCCGGCAGCGGTGATGTTTATTATAAAGGAAATGCCAGGGTCAAATCAAAAATATCCGGCTCCGGCGACGTAATTTCCAAGTAAATAGTCCAAATTTTTCATAACTAATGTTTTAGAGAGTGTGGAGCCATTGCCGTCAAGCAATGGCTTTTTTGGTATTGTAATATTCCTATTGACATTTATGTTTTGCTTTGCAATGTAATGCAAGTGTCTTGCGGGAGGCCGGGTTATCAAACCCGGTTGTTCTGAAACTGCCGGGTTTTATAACCCGGCCTCCCAAAATGCCTGCGCCAGTTAAAAGATGCCACTACCGCTTTTTTTTATTCAATTGGCTCAAACCTCGCCTGGAAAAAGCGCAAGTATTTCGGTTCATACACCATTTTCAGCCCTTTGATACGGTTGCGTTGGTCAAAAACTTCAAGTACCGATTCCACGATGACGTCCATGTGCGCTTGGGTATAAACCCGGCGTGGAATGGTGAGCCTCACCAGTTCCAATTTCGGATAATTGTGGTCGCCATTTTTATTCCTGCCAGCCGATACCACCCCCCGTTCCATCGTCCGGATGCCGGAGTCCAGGTAAATTGCGGCAGCCAAAGCCTGGGCGGGAAACTTATCCTGCGTTACAGTGGGCAGGAATTTTTTGGCATCAATAAAAACGCCGTGGCTGCCAATGGGCTTCACGATGGGGATATTGTGTGCCAAAAGGCGGTTCCCCAAATATTCCACCTGCCCCACCCTTGCCCGGATGTGGTCGTCGTGGACGGACTCTTCGATGCCAATGGCCATAGCCTCCATGTCACGGCCAGCCAAACCGCCGTAAGTGTGCAGGCCCTCGTACACCACCACCATGTTGCGGGCTTCTTCAAAAACAGTTTCGTCGTTCAGGGCCAGGAAGCCGCCGATGTTCACGAGGGCATCTTTTTTGGCGCTCATGGTAGCGCCATCCGTCAGCGAACAAATTTCCTTTACAATTTCCGCCACGCTTTTATCGGCATAACCCGTTTCCCTTTGCTTGATAAACCATGCGTTTTCGGCCACCCTCGTCATATCGTGGATGATGGGGATATTGCGCTGTTGGCAATAATCCCTCAACTCCTTCAGGTTCCCCATTGAAATGGGCTGCCCGCCCGCCATGTTGACGGTGGTGGCCATGCTGACATAGGGGATTCTCTCCGAGCCGAATTCTTTTACCAGGGCATCCAGCTTGTTGATGTCCACATTGCCTTTGAAGGGGTGTTCATTTTCAGGGTCGTGCGCCTCATCAATGATAATGTCCCTGAAAGTGCCGCCCGCCAATTCCTGGTGCAAACGGGTGGTGGTGAAATACATATTGCCCGGCACGATGTCCCCTTTTTTGATCATCACCTGCGAAATGATATGCTCGGCACCACGTCCCTGGTGGGTCGGCACAATGTATTTGTAGCCATAGAATTTTTGGATGGCTTCTTCGAGATGGTAAAAATTGCGGCTGCCAGCATAAGCTTCGTCGCCCAACATCAGCCCGGCCCATTGGCGGTCGCTCATGGCAGAAGTGCCGCTATCTGTCAATAAATCAATGTAAACATCGTCGGAGCGGAGCAAAAAAGTATTGTATCCAGCGCCTACCAGGGCTTGTTTGCGCTCCTCGTAGGTGGTCATTTTTAACAATTCCACCATTTTCACTTTCCAGGGCTCTGCCCAGGAACGGTGGCGATAGGTTTTAACATCGAGATCCATGATTTTGAAATTATTTGATTAGGAAAAACTGGCCCAAGGGTTAAAGCCTTTGGACTGACCAAAAGTTATTGAATCGCCGCCAAAGTAAGGGTGGCTAGAAGCACCTGGGGAATGAGAAAAATCATGGAAAGGATAGGCATTTGGCCATCCACTTGGACAACTCAAAACAAACCAAAAATGAAGTTGAAAAGATATGCCCGATGGACAAAAAGGAAGGGAAGGAAAAGAATCGGTCGGGGTGAAAGGATTCGAACCTTCGACCTCGTCGTCCCGAACGACGCGCGCTACCGGGCTGCGCTACACCCCGTTTTCTATGTTGGCAGTCATTCAGTAGGTAGTCCATAAATAATTGTTTGTAAATTATTGTGGACTGGGAACTGAGGACTGACGGACTAAAATGAGAGCCACCCAGGAGACTCGAACTCCCGACCCACGCATTACGAATGCGTTGCTCTACCAACTGAGCTAGGGTGGCAATTTTTTTCAAAACAAAACCGCTGCTTTTAGCGAGGCGCAAATTTATAATATCTTCTTTCAGAATGGCAAGGGTCAATTCAAAATTCTTGCTATATATTTTTAGGGGCTGGAAGTCATTTTTAATCAAACAGCCGATACCGGGGCTTGATTACCTGTACACTCATTTTATAATACCCAATCCAGCTTTTCACGTCTTCATCGGTTTTCGGGGCCACATCCGCTACGATACTGCGGGTGGTAGGTTCATAGCGTTTTTGGAATTCCGGCGGAAGTGGGTAGGTGGAAATGTAAAAGTTTTGGATGATGCCTTCACTTTCAGTTCCATCTTCAAACCTGAGTGTCACTCCGTCGCCGATGGCAATGGAACTGGCATGTTCGGGCGAAAAATATGCCTTCACTTTGATAACGCCCGCCCGGTGGATGGTCATTACGCTTTCGCTGGTGTAACAGACCTCGTTTTCCATTTTTTCAATCTGGCCAATCAGGCCGGGAATGGGGGTCGTATAATAAAGGATAAGCTTGTTGAACTGTAGGCGGGCATTGATTTCTTTTTCTATTCTAAAATTTTCCTCGGAAAAGGCCAATTTTTCCTGCGCATTCAAGGTGGCGTAGTAGCTGTTCAACACGCCGATTTCACTGTTCAAGCCGTCAATTTGGTTTTCGTATTCCTGGATGTCTTCTTTGAGCGGTTCCAGTTTGTGCGAAAGTTCGGTGCCGAGATAGACCCTTTTTTTCAGGTCTTCCAACTCCTGTTGTTTTAGGGAAATGAGGGTACGGATGCCTTCCCTTTCGCTTTTTTTCAGTTCGATTTGGCGTTTGACGGTCAGTTTTTCCCGCAAAAACCAGTTGCTGTTGCCGTCATACTGATTGTATGTTTTAAGGTAAGGGTCTTCTTTGTTGTTTTCCACCACATAACTGAACAGCGAATCGCCCGCAGCCACATCGTCGCCTTCGTTGACCAGCATTTTTTTGATACGGATGGGATCGGTGAAGTTCACCGACATTTTATCCAAAATCACCTGGCCGTTGACCCGGATTTGCGCCACTTTTTTATACACTTTTTGGATTCCATAAAATGCGAGCAGCACCAACAGGATCATAAATAACAACCTGTCCCAATTGAACTTCTTCTTCAATTTAGGTTCGTCCACCGTGCGAAGGACAGACGTCGTCGGCCTGTATCCTGGGAAATCCTTAAAGCCCATACAGGATTGCTACTGTGAAAACATTTTGGTTTCCATTTCTACAAATGCTTGAAAATCATTGAATACCACATCGTTTATCCTATTTTTTACCAATACCTCCTGGATAAAAGCCTCCAGTTTGAGTCTATCGGTAAACTGCCGGATATTGAGTGAAAGGCATATAGGCAATTGCTCAAAAGGCAAAATCCTTTTGGGCAAAGTCTGCAAGAATTCGATGTCTTCCTTTTCTTCTACCCGCAGGATGATTTTTTCCGTCAGGCGGCCCAAACCAGCCAATTCTGCCATGGGAAAATCAACGGGAACGCTCACGAACACGGTAGCGCCGGGCATCAGGTTGTTCGCATGGTGGATCATCTCTTCCATCCTGGTTGCCAATTGATGTATTTTGTCGCTGCCCCTGTTTTTGTAATCCTGTTGATGGACGTAAATCAGATAGCCGCTAAAACCATCCTTTTTCAAGGATTCCACCAGGGTTTGAGCCATATTTTCCAAGTCTTTGCCCGAATCGTTCCAGCGGATGCTTTTGATCAAAGCCGCCTTCGACGAGTTGGCAAAATGCATCAAACCCTGATGCGGGCTTAAATCCACCAGGTCAGATTCTTGTAAAATGGCAAATCGGAAATCGTTGAATTTCAGGTAATTGTCAATAAACTGTTTGTCAAAATGCTCAAAATCCCCCGCCTTCACGATAATGGTCCGGCTGCCGGGCAGTTTTTCAAGGTATTGGCCCAATGACACGGGCATGAGGTAAGGGCGGAGGCTTTTCAGGCCCGTTTTGGCATAAATCCGCAACAAGTAGGTGAACAATTGCTGCTTCAAGTCCAAAAGTTCCAATTCTACCGCATAGAGGTTGTCCTGGTATTTCAACAACTGAAAAGGCTGGTAATAGTCGGTAAACTGCATCCGGTTAACTTGTTCCACCCGCAGTTTTTCCTCATACAAAAGGTGCTTGTATAGAAATTCAACGTATTGCTTGAGTTTGTAATTGAACTCGTAATAAAGGTTCAGGATGTCGGTCGTCATGGTCAAATCCTCGTATTGCTGCCACTTTTGCCGTTCCATGTTTTTCACCTGCCCAATTTCAGTGTTCAGGGCTTGTTCCGAGAAAATTTGAAACGGGAAACTGGCGCTCAGTCCTGCGGAGGTATAAACCCGGTTGGCACCGGTTCCATAGGACAAGCCAAGGTTTTGATGGAGTTGCAGGCGCAGGGACACGTCGTTGATAGGACTGCTTTTCAGGCGCTCGTTTTCCGCCATCAATTTTGTCACGGTTTCGTTGGCCAGGTGAAAACCCGAATCCTGCAACATGCGGTGAATGTCCACATCAACGATGGGCAACTTGGCCACGTCTATTTTTTCGGGAAATTTGTCAATGCCCAGGATGCTTTCCACGTAGGCATTGTAGTCCGTGTAATTTTTCAACTGCACCTCCACCTGTTCCAAATCCCCTTTCATGGCGATGATCTCGTCGAAGAGGACATCCCTCAGGTAATAAATGCGGTACAAGAGGGCCAATTGCACTTCCAGGCTCTGTTTGCGCTCCTTCAGTACCCGTATTTTTTCTTTGTTAAAAAAATAGTTCAGGATGTTCGCCCTGTAAAAATGCCTTTCCTGGTTGCGCCGTTGGTCAAATTCCAACCAATCCATCTCCTTTTCGTTCTGCAGTTGCTGTGCCTTGTTTTTGTGGCCAAAAAATCCTTCGTTGAACAGTTCCCATTCCATGCCGAGGCGGAAACGGGTCGGATTGATTTGGGCATCCGCATCTTCGTCAATCAAAAAGGACTGGTCAAAATTGTGGTTGAACTGCGTGCGGACGTTCAGGCCCCAATCCCTTTCCAACTGTTTGATTTGCAAATCGAAGAGTTTGTCCTTGTTGACCGGCTCCAGGCTCTGGTCTTTCAGGTTGAGAATGGCATCCACCACATAGAGGTTGTACTCATCGCCTACGGGGAGGGGTGAGGCGGTATTTTGTGCAGTAATGAGGGGTTCCAGCTTTGCCCGCACTTCTTCGAATAAGGAATCACGAAGGTTTTGGGCCTGTAGCGGGGACAGGCCAAACCCGCTGGACAGGATAGCAAATAACAGTGTCAACCTACATGTCAAAAGCCTTGGTACCTTCATAAGAAGATAAATTCAGGTGAAATACCGATTGGGAAAAGGTGGTGTTGAACAGGAAAGTTTTTGCTATGCAGTTTGCCCATTAGGTAAGTGAAATCAGTACGGGCAACCCCCCTATTTTGCATTTACTATGCCAAAGAAGTGCTTTTCAAGCCTAGTGTAGGGTTCCCGCAAAGGAAATTAAGGGGTGCGCAAAGTGCGCTAAGAAGGCCTTTTTTATACTTGACGGGAACCTTTGGGCAAAACATTCAACCATATCTGGACGACGAAGTTTAGCCCAACGAAATCAGGTAGTAATTTTCCATCGTTACTAAACTAACGTGAATTATGGCATCAAAAATTACAGGATGGGAACGCGGATTGGGCGGATGAGGCTGATTTACACGGATTTTTGGGCTTCATCAACTTTATAATCAGCGGAAATCTGCCCAATCCGCTTGATCCGCGTTCCAATCCTGTCATAAGGGTTTATAAATCATTGGTTTTCAATAAAATAATCCCATAACTCACGTTAAACTAAGGCAAAAAGGGCGATGACAAAAAAACGCAAGGTCAAGGCGATGAACGGAGCCCTGGCGTGGTGTAGCAGATTGCCTCCGGCCATGACAAAAGCGGCAAATTTTCAAGCAACACATCAAAAAAATCCTTTGAATGTTCTCGGATTAAAATCTACCACTATATTTGCCGCTCCCATACATTAAACACCCATCCAAAACGCCACTGCTTTTTACTCGTTTGTAGTATTATTAATTTATCCGACACGAGCATTTTTACCCTATTAGGCTTTGAAATGTAAACTTTAGGCTATAGATTTGCCGCCACAGACACACATTGAGTAGTTAAATTGCTCATTACCCCGCATGATAGAAACACTCATTTCATCAAAAACTCGTATCAAGCTGCTGCTCAAGTTCTTTTTGAACAGCAATACCACGGCTTATCTCCGAAGCCTGGAAAGCGAGTTTGGGGAATCCACCAACGCCATCAGATTGGAACTGAACCGCCTCGAAGAGGCCGGCATGTTGTCCTCCTTTGTCGAAGGCAACAAAAAGATGTTCCGTGCCAATATCAATCACCCCTTGTTCAAGGAAGTACACAATATATTATTAAAGACCCTCGGCCTGGATCAAATCGTACAGACCGTCATCGAACGGCTGGGCGAAGTGGATCAGGTATTTCTCGTCGGCGATTTTGCCAAAGGATTGGACAGCCAGATCATTGACCTGGTGTTCGTCGGCGAAATTGACAAGACCTACCTCATCAACCTGGTGGACCGGGCCGAAGAATTGGTCAAACGAAAAATAAGGTACTTGATCTACCGGCCCTCCGAATTCCTTGCCAGCTACAAAAACGGCCTGGATACGGAAGGGGTGCTCTTATGGTCAAGGGATTAAAACAGAGAATGAGAATGAGTGGGGGGTAGAAAGGGCCACATGCAGCCTCTTTTTGCTTACCCATCTAAAATAATAACTAAACAGTGCGCTGAGGAAACACACTAAAAGCACACTCAGACATCATGCACAAAGAACTGGTCAAAAAAGAAAAAAAGATTGCCGTTATCGGCCTGGGCTACGTCGGCCTTCCCTTGGCACTGGCCTTTGCCAAAAAATTCAGCGTCATCGGCTTCGACATCAACGAAGGCCGGGTCGAACTGATGAGGCAGGGCATTGACCCTTCCAAGGAACTGGAATCCAGCGATTTCGACAACAGCGACATCCTGTTTACTTCCAATCCTGCCGACCTGAAGAATGCCCATTTCTTCATCGTAGCCGTCCCTACCCCGGTGGACAATGCCAAAGTCCCCGATCTGAAACCCGTGCTCGGTGCTTCCCGTACCGTGGGCAATGCCTTGAAAAAAGGCGACTATGTGGTCTATGAATCCACGGTGTATCCCGGTTGCACCGAGGACGATTGCCAACCTATCCTGGAAGAACTGTCCGGCCTGAAAATGGGCGTGGACTTCAAAATGGGTTACTCCCCCGAACGCATCAACCCGGGAGACAAGGAACACACCATTACCAAAATCCTGAAAATAGTTTCCGGCTCCGATGCTGAAGCCCTGGAAGAAATTGCCAAAGTTTATGGCGATATCATCACTGCCGGTATTTATAAAGCACCCAGCATCAAAGTGGCCGAAGCGGCCAAAGTCATCGAAAATACGCAGCGTGACATCAACATTTCCTTGATGAACGAGCTGTCCGTGATTTTCGATCTGATGAAAATTGATACGAAGGAAGTACTGGAAGCTGCCGGCACCAAATGGAACTTCCTGAAATTCGTGCCGGGCCTGGTCGGCGGGCATTGTATCGGTGTTGATCCTTACTATTTGGTACACAAGTCCAGGCAACTGGGCTACGAGCCGCAGGTCATCCTCAGCGGACGGCGCATCAATGACAATATGCCCGCCTTTATCGCCAAGCGCCTGATACAAAAACTCATCAAAAGGGGCAAAAGCCCTTTCAGTTCCAAAGTGCTGGTGATGGGGGTTACTTTTAAGGAAAACGTATCGGACATCCGCAACTCTAAAGTGGCCGACCTGGTACGGGAGCTGATGCAATACTCCATCAATGTACACATGGTGGACCCCTACGCTTCCCCCAATGAATTTGCCCACGAGTACAGCCTGACGCTGATGGACAAACCATCCGGCGACTACGATGCGGTCATCGTTGCCGTGAACCATAAGGAATATTTGGATCTGGATTTTGATTATTTCAAATCCATCATGAAAGAAGAACCTATTCTCATGGACCTGAAAGCCATCTACCAACCAGAGATGGTGCGGAACAATGGGCTTTCGTTTTGGAGGCTTTGAGGAGTCCCGATAGCTATCGGGAGAGAATTTATAATGAAAAACAATTACCAAAAACTGCCGAATGATGGTGAAAAGTCCGCAAAAGTCAAATACAGGAAAGCCTGAGTTTGAAAACCACTTGGACGAAAAAGAACCTAGGTGGTTTGCGGTCTATACCCGGTACAAGAGCGAAAAAGTCGTTCAAAGTTTACTTGAAAAAAAGGAGATAAACAGCTACTTGCCCCTTCAAAAGGTGACAAGGCGCTATACCAGGAAGATCAAACACCACGAGATCCCGCTGATAAGTTGCTACATTTTCGTCAAAATCACCAAAAGCGAATATGTAAAAGTGCTGGAAACGGAAAACGTGGTCAACTTCCTGAAGTTTTCTAAAAACCTCTTGTCCATCCCCGACGATGAAATCGAAATCCTGAAACGGGTGGTGGGTGACGGCGAATTCCACATTGAGGCCGAACCGGGCATTTTCCACGAAGGCGACGAAGTGGAAATCATCGGCGGCAAACTAACCGGCATCCGTGGCCGATTGGTGGAGAAGCAAGGGAAAAAACACATGGTCATCGAACTGGAAAACGTGGGCTATTCCCTGCGCATGGACGTGGATGTGAGTTTGTTGAGGAAGGTGAATGGTTGAATGGTTGAATGGCTAAATGGCTAAATGGTTAGATGGTTGAATGGTTGGTTTTGGACTGACCATCGCTATCAACGAGACAGTATATGTTTTATTCATTTGAAGGTGTTGGTTTCGGCCAGTGCCCAAGTTGGTTTCTTTTTTTTCTGATAAGCCCCCTGCGACTTATGAGCGGCGAAGCCATGCGGAGAGAGGGGATAGAGAAATGAGAGAAATGAGAGAAATGAGAGGGGTGAGAGGGTGATTTTGCAATAGTTTTCTTTCTTTTTTTTCAATGACAATAAAAGATACCAGGACCAGGAGTGTTGTTAAAGGTTTTTCATGGCGCTTTGTGGGGACGATGGATACGACCCTCATTTCTTATCTGGTCACGGGAAACCCACTCAAGGCCCTTTCGATTGGTGGTATCGAGGTTTTTTCAAAAGTATTCCTCTACTATTTTCACGAGCGGCTGTGGCTGCGCATCAAATGGGGGCGGGCAGTTGAACATTCGCCTATCGTCCATCACAATAACGGAGTGGCACAGGAACATATCCATCCAGTATATGATAGGTTGGTCAGCCGTGCCGAACGGGAGCAGTTTTTACAACAAACTGGCAAGGTGCTTTGGTTGACGGGCCTTTCCGGTTCCGGCAAAACGACCATTGCACAAGGTTTAGAACGCAAACTGCTGGAAAACAACTATTTCGCACAAGTCCTGGATGGTGACAACATCCGCCACGGCATCAACAGCAACCTGGGCTTTTCCCTGGAAGACCGCCAGGAAAATATCCGCCGCATTGCAGAAGTGGCCAAACTCTATGTCAACAGTGGCATTGTGACCATTTGCACCTTTATCAGCCCCACCCGTGAGATACGGGCCTTTGCCAAAAACATCATCGGGGAAGCGGATTTTTTGGAAGTTTTTGTCAACGCCCCCCTCGAAGTCTGCGAAACCAGGGATGTAAAAGGCTTGTACAAAAAAGCCCGTGCCGGGGAAATCAAGGAGTTTACGGGCATTGATTCGCCCTACGAGGCGCCCCTTTCCCCCGATTTGGAAATCAACACGGCTAACATGGGCATCGAAGCCGCTGTGGAACAGTTGTACGGTTATTTAAAACCCCACATTTTGGCTAATCCAAGGTCGGGGGGCTAAACTCAGTGGATTATCCATAGTATAACCCCTTTAGGGGTTTAATGTCGGTAGTAGTAGCCAGTTGAGAGCGATAGATTTCCGTCCTGTAGGGACGAAATGTGGGAAAAATGACATTTTGCTTGAATAGTTTTTTCGGAATATATGGCTGAGATGAGGATAAGTTTTATGCTTACCGACATTGCGTCCCTACCGGGACGTAAACCATTCGGGGGCGTTGGGCTACCGACATTGCGTCCCTACCGGGACATACGCCATGCAGGGCATTTGACTACAAACGCACATCGAACTCCCCCCACTGCGTGAACTACCGCCTCCACCATCTCGTTGAACTCGAATCGGAATCCATCTTCATCCTGCGGGAAGTGGCGGCCCAATTCGAGAACCCGGTTTTGCTGTTCTCTGGCGGTAAGGATTCCATCCTCGTTTCTTATTTGGCCAAAAAAGCATTTTATCCGGCCCGCATCCCTTTCCCGATGCTGCACATTGACACGGGTCATAATTTTGAAGAAACCATTGCCTACCGGGATAGGTGGATGGAAAACCTGGGTGCCAGGCTAATTGTCGGCTCTGTCCAGGATGCCATTGACCGGGGTTTGGTGACCGAGGAAAAAGGCTTCAATGCCAGCCGCAATTTTCTGCAAACGGCGGTGCTGCTGGAGGAATTAGAAAAAGGAAAATTCGACGCTGCCATCGGCGGGGCCAGGCGGGATGAAGAAAAGGCCCGTGCCAAGGAACGCTTCTTCAGCCACCGGGACGAGTTCGGCCAATGGGATCCCAAAAACCAACGGCCCGAATTGTGGAACCTCTTCAATGGCCGCAAGCACCTGGGCGAACATTTCCGGATCTTCCCCATCAGCAATTGGACGGAATTGGATGTCTGGCAATACCTGGCCACCGAAAAAGTGCCTTTGCCCAAGCTCTATTTTGCCCACCAACGCAAAGTTTTCCGCCGGGACGGCACCCTCTTGGCCGACTCGGAATATATACCCAAAAAACCGGAAGAAATCGTAGAAGAAATGACCGTCCGCTGCCGTACTATCGGCGACGTCACCTGCACCGGCGTTTGGGAATCCACCGCCGCCACCATCGAAGAAATCATCGCCGAAGTCTCCACCTCCCGCAAAACCGAACGAGGTGGCCGTACCGACGACAAACGCTCGGAAACGGCGATGGAGGACAGGAAGAAGGATGGGTATTTTTAAGCCTGGATTTCTTTGTTTTTTTGACACAGATTGCCACAGATTTCACTGATTATTTTTTAGCATGAGCAAATTTTTGCTTGAAGATGAAACATATAAAATAATCGGCATTTGCATGGAAATACACAGTTTGTTGGGTCCTGGTTTAAATGAAATAGTCTATAAGGATGCAATGGAGTACGAATTTAAAATGCATAATGTCCCTTATGAGAGGGAAAAGAAATTTGTAGTACATTATAAAGACATAATTCTTCCACATTATTACAACGCTGATTTTACAGCATATAATAAAATAATTCTTGAAGTGAAAGCTTGCAATGAAATAGTGGACGATCATATTAAACAAGCCCTGAACTACATTTCTATTGCTCAATACAAATTATCATTAATACTGAATTTTGGAGCCCAATCATTCCAAAAAAAACGGGTCGTCAGATAATAATCAGTGTAATCTGTGTCTAGTAAATTTATATTTGAGTGACCTCTGAACTATTACGTTTCACCACTGCCGGCTCCGTTGATGATGGGAAAAGCACCCTCATTGGGCGGCTGCTGTACGACTCGAAGTCTATCTTTGAGGATCAGTACGAGGCGGTGAAAATGGCGAGTGAGCGGCGGGGGGAAGAAGGGGTCAATTTGGCTTTGTTGACGGATGGCCTGAAGGCCGAGCGGGAACAGGGCATTACCATAGATGTGGCCTACCGCTATTTTTCGACCCCGAAAAGGAAATTTATCATTGCCGATACGCCGGGGCATATCCAATATACCCGCAACATGGTGACGGGGGCTTCCACGGCGAATGTGGCCTTGGTCTTGGTGGATGCCCGCCAAGGCGTAGTAGAACAGACCCGCCGACATGCCATCATCGCTTCTTTGTTGCAAATCCCGCATTTGGTGATTTGTGTGAATAAAATGGACTTGGTGGCTTATGACCAGGCGGTATATGAAAAAATAAGGGAGGAATTCGAGCAATTTGCCTCCAAGCTGGATGTGAACGACGTGACCTTCATCCCCATTTCTGCCCTCAAAGGTGACAATGTGGTGAGCCGTTCGGAGATCATGGATTGGTACGAGGGCGCTACCCTACTCTATTACCTGGAGAATGTGCATATCGGCAGCGACCACAATTTTATTGATGCCCGCTTCCCCGTGCAATATGTGGTGCGGCCCTACAACGACGATTTCCACGATTACCGGGGCTATGCTGGCCGGGTGGCAGGCGGGGTGATGAAAAAAGGCGACCGGGTGATGCTCTTGCCTTCAGGTTTCACCACCACCATTGAAAAAATAGACACGATGGACGGCGAATTGGAAGAAGCCTATCCGCCCATGTCCGTCACCGTGCTATTAAAAGACGACCTCGACCTCAGCAGGGGCGATATGATCGTCCGGGAAAACAACCAGCCCGAAACGACCCAGGACATTGAACTGATGATATGCTGGTTCCACGAAAAACCCCTGCAACTCAGGGGCAAATATGCCATCCAGCACACCACCCAGTCGGCCCGCTGCCTGGTGCAGGACATCCAGTACAAAATGGACGTCAACACCCTCCACCGCAACCTCGAAGACAAAACGGTGAAGATGAACGACATCGCCCGTATCAAAATCCGCAGCACCAAAGCCCTCTTCGTGGATGCCTACCGGAAAAACCGCATCACCGGCAGCGTCATCCTGATGGACGAAGCCACGAACGAAACCGTGGGGGCAGGGATGGTGATTTGAGCGTTGTTCGTTGTTGGTTGATCGTTGTTCGTTTTGCCAGCAGTGAAAAACCAGCGTCCAAGCTGAGACGTTGTTCGTTGTTGGTGGTGAGTTGATCGTTTGGCCAGTTCTTTCAGGTGAAGCAACGAAGTACCCGGACTAAGGCGACACCTCAAAATGGCCTATTATATCTTGCAAATTTGCACACTGTAAATGGCCATTTTGAGGCGTCACCTTAGTTCTCAACCTTTCCCCGCTGGCCCAACGGGGAACCAACAACGCTCAACGAACAACGCTCAACGAACAACCAACGCCCAACCAATAACCCTCAACGTGAAACATTCAACGAACACAATTCCAATGGTGGATTTGCAGGCACAGTACCTGCGGATGAAGCCGGAGATGGACCGGGCGGTGATGGAAGTGTTGGCTTCCACCCAGTTTATTGGGGGACCGGCGGTGAAACGCTTTCAGCAATCGCTGGAGGAATACCTGGGGGTAAAACATGTCATCCCTTGTGCCAATGGGACGGATGCCCTGCAAATTGCGCTGATGGGATTGGGGCTGCAGCCGGGGGACGAGGTGATTGTGCCAGCCTTTACTTATGTGGCAACGGCGGAGGTCATCGCCCTGCTGCAATTGACACCCATCATGGTGGATGTTGACCCTGATACATTCAACCTCACGGCAGACATCATAGAACGGGCGATTACACTGAAGACCAAGGCTGTCGTGCCGGTACATTTGTTCGGCCAGTGCGCCGATATGGAGCCTATCCTTGAAGTGGCTGATAAACAGGGCCTTTATGTAGTGGAAGACAATGCCCAGTCCATCGGGGCGGATTATACTTTTTCCAATGGCAATCGCCAAAAGGCGGGTACTATCGGGCATATTGGCACCACTTCATTTTTCCCTTCCAAAAACCTGGGCTGCTATGGCGACGGCGGGGCCCTGACCACCAACGACGACGAACTGGCCACCCGCCTGCGCATGATTGCCAACCACGGCCAAAGCAAACGTTACTATCACGAAACGGTGGGCGTCAATTCCAGGCTCGATACGATACAAGCCGCTATATTGGAGGTCAAACTCCAATATTTGGATGAATATATAAAAGCCCGGCAACATGCAGCGGCCTATTATGACCATGCTTTTCAAGATATAGAGGAATTCACCATTCCCGCCAGGCAACATAATTCCAGCCACGTATTCCATCAATATACCTTACTGGTAAACAATGGAAAAAGGGATGAATTATTGGCCTATTTAACGGAAAAAGGAATCCCAACGGGTGTCTATTATCCGGTGCCATTGTACAAACAAAATGCTTTTGCCAAGTATTACAGTGGTGATGCATTACCCATGACGGAAAGCCTGTGCCAATCTGTCATTTCACTGCCCATGCACTCGGAAATGGACGAGGAATTGTTGGGATATATAGCGCAAACAGTCATTCAATTTTTTGCCACAAATTGACAGCAGGATGAAGATGACATCTTCAAATGGCCGTCTAAAGTATGGTGTCCCGCAAGATTTGTGCGGCCATTCGAAGGTGTCACCTTCACCAACCATGTGGCAAAACCATCCAACCATCTAACCATCCAACCATCCAACCATCCCATTTGAAAGTGTCACCTGCGTCCATACTCCGACGGTAAATAATTTCTTCCAATAGATTGATAAGCGATTCCCAAATACTACAAATTATTGCACAAGGGGAAAACTCAGGGGTAGAGTTTAAACGGGATGATATAAAACCAGAGGCCCTTGCCAAAGAAATCGTAGCATTTTCCAATTCAAATGGCGGGGTTATTTTAGTGGGAGTAGAAGACGATGGGGTCATTAGTGGAATTGCAAACAGCCATATCAATGAAGAATGGGTCAGCAACATTGTAAGGCATAATGTTATACCAGCTTTGGAGGTAGTCTCCACAACTGCGGAAGTAGATGGAAAGAAGGTATTTTATATTGAAGTACCAAAAGGAAAAGATAAACCTTACCAAACCAATAAATTTCAGTTCCTTATCAGGATTGGCTCTACAAACAGGGTGGCAACTCAGGCAGAACTATTGAGATTGTTCCAACAAAGTGGTGCATTGCACTATGATAAGGTTGGCATTGACCGCACTTCTATATCTTCCCTAAATTATTATAAATTAGATTCCTACTTTAATATTTTTGAAATAAAATTTGATGAAGAGACTTCATCTTCCCAAGAGCAATTGTTGAAAAATGCTGAAATATTAACAGAGGAAGGCCAGGTAACATTGGCTGGGATGCTATGCTTTGGTATTAACCCATCAAAATATCTATACCAGTCTGGTATTGCTTTTGCCCACTTTAAAGGAAGCCATATAACGGATGAATTGATAGACCGGCAATTTATAGAAGGGACGCTTGATTACATTATTGATACTACCTTGGCGGTAGTAAAAAACAATATAAAAGCACCTTCAATCATTGTTGGGGCAAAAAGAGTAGAAACCGCAATTGGTTATCCCGACAAAGTATTCCGGGAACTAATCACGAATGCCTGTGTACATAGGGATTATTCTATTGTCGGTTCCCAGATAAGGTTGTTCATGTTTGATGACAGACTCGAGATGCACAGTCCTGGAAGGCTGCCAAATACACTCAGCATTGAGAAAATCAAATTGGGTTCGGCGTATTCCCGGAACCCGGTTCTCCTTAAATTTTTGATACATACCCGTTATGTTGACCGTTTAGGCAGGGGGGTTCCTATGATATTCCAGGAAGCAAACAAATTGGGGAAAGAAATAAAAATGGAAGAATTCGGTGAAGAATTCATCGTCACCCTCTATTTCTAATGTACGGTAAATCTCATCACATAGTACAGTGTAAAATAAATAACTTTCTTTTCGCCCCTCCTCGCCGCCTTCGGCGGCTCGTCGGGGGAAGGGCCTCTTTGGGGGCTGCGCCCCCAAACCCCGCTATTAAATGACTTAATTTACAGTGTACTTAGTTAGAATAACTCGTGGCCAAACTATTTAACCATCCAACCATGACCTCACCCCCGACCCCTCTCCTCAAAGAGAGGGGAGTAAAGGCTGTCTCATCCGCAAGGTAAATCACTTTGCTTAATTAGCATAATTCGTGGCAAAACCATCCAACCATTTAACCATTTAACCATCTAATCCTCCAACCATCCAACCATCCAACTCTCCATATTACACCCACCCCACCGCCGTCATTGACGCAGGGGCCAGCATCGGGGCCAAGTCCTCTATCTGGCATTTCAGCCACGTCATGCCGGGGGCGGTCATTGGGGAAAGCTGCAATTTGGGGCAAAATGTTTTTGTGGCCAATGGGGTGGTATTGGGGAATAATGTCAAAGTGCAGAACAACGTCTCCATTTATGAAGGCGTGGTCTGCGAAGATGACGTTTTTTTGGGGCCGAGCATGGTCTTCACCAATGTCCATAACCCCCGCAGCGCCGTGAACCGCAAAGGGGAATACATGAAAACCGTGGTCGGCAAAGGGGCCACCATCGGGGCCAATGCCACCATCGTTTGTGGCAACAACATCGGAGCCTACGCCTTCATTGGCGCAGGGGCCGTGGTCACCAAGGAAGTAAAGCCTTATGCCCTCATCGTCGGCAACCCCGCCCGCCAAATCGGCTGGATGAGCCAACACGGCGAGCGCCTGAGCTTCGATGAAAACGGCTTGGCGGTATGCCCCAGCGGCCAGCATTACCGCTTGGTGGACGGAGCCATCCAACCATCTAACCATCCAACCATCTAACCATCTAACCATCTAACCATCTAACCATCCAACAATCCAACCATCCAACCATCCAACCATGAATTTCTCCCTCATCGGCGCAGCAGGCTACATTGCCCCACGGCACATGAAGGCCATCAAGGAAACGGGCAACCGCCTGGTGGCAGCCTACGACAAAAACGACTCGGTCGGCGTGATTGACAGCTACTTCCCGGAGTCGGACTTTTTTACGGAATTTGAACGGTTCGACCGGCATTTGGACAAACTCCAACGTCGTGGTACGCATATAGACTACGTGAGCATTTGCTCCCCGAATTACCTGCACGATGCCCATATCCGCTTTGGTCTGCGCATCGGGGCGGATGTTATCTGCGAAAAACCCCTGGTGCTCAACCCTTGGAACGTGGAGGCCCTGCAACAGATGCAGGAAGAAACGGGCAAAAAAGTCCACACGATTTTGCAATTGCGCCTCCACCCTGCAGTGATAGCACTGCGGGAAAAAATCCAGGCCGAGCCAGCGGGCAAGGTGCATGATGTCAACCTGACCTATATTACCTCACGGGGCAAATGGTACTATACTAGTTGGAAAGGCGATGTCAACAAATCCGGCGGCATTGCCACCAATATCGGCGTCCATTTTTATGACATGCTGATCTGGCTCTTTGGCAATGTCCGGGAAAACACCGTCCACCTCCACACCCACGACCGGGCATCCGGCTACCTCGAATTGGACAAGGCCAGGGTCAAATGGTTCCTGAGTATCCATGAGGATACCCTGCCGGCATCCGTGAAGAAAAAAGGCGGCAGGACGTACCGTTCCATCACGGTGGACGGCGAAGAAATCGAATTCAGCGAGGGTTTTACCGACCTGCACACCCATAGCTACCAGGCCATCCTCAACGGACAAGGTTTTACTTTGGAGGATGCCGCCACGGCGGTCAACATCGTACACGACATCCGCAACGCCCGCCCGGTGGGCCTGCATGGGCAATGGCACGAACTGGCGAGTTTGCCTTTGGCGGCGCATCCGTTTGGGTGATGCCCCTGATTGCCCCTGACCCCTAAAGGGGGACCATTTCTGCATAAGGCTGCGTTTGGCCACTGCTTTGAGGTGACATCTTTTTCCCCGCCACGGATTTTCAATTTTGTAGGGAACTCATGGGGAAAAAGGTGTCATCTCAAAGCTACCTCTAAGCGGCCGCACTGATTGCCCCTGACCCCTAAAGGGGGACCATTTCTGTATAAGCTGCATTTGGCCACTGCTTTGAGGTGACATCTTTTTCCCCGCCACGGACTTTCAAATATGCAGGGAACTCATGGGGAAAAAGGTGTCATCTCAAAGCTACCTCTAAGCGGCCGCATCAAAATGACACCTTTTTTCACGGCAAAATCTGCAAAATTTAAAAAGAGTGCAGCGAAAAAAGATGTCACCTTGATGCTGAATAAGGTGCCGAACTGTTCGCTGCCCCGATCAGATGAAAAAACTGCCCATTGGCATACAGACCCTTAGCCACATCATCGAAGGCGGATATGTGTATGTGGACAAAACAGCTATTGCCCTACGGTTGATTCAAAGCGGGAAGTATTATTTCCTGGCCCGCCCACGTCGTTTTGGCAAAAGCCTCTTCCTGGATACCCTAAGGGAAATTTTCAAAGGCAACAAGCAACTTTTTAAGGGATTGTATATTGAAGAAAAATGGGACTTTGATGACCAATACCCTGTCATCCATCTGGATTTTTCGACTGGCATGAGCAAAAATCCCGACCAACTGGAACGGAACCTCATTTTTGCTTTAGAGCGGGCGGGAAAGGATTTGGACATGGATTTTGCAGCAGGCAGAAACAGCATCGAACGCTTTTATGATTTAATCCAGGCATCCAAGGAAAAAACAGGCAAGAACGTAGTGATACTGATTGATGAGTACGATAAGCCCATTCTGGACAACATCGGCAACCCGGACACTGCCAGGGAGATCAGGGACGGGTTAAAAGCCTTTTATTCGCTCATCAAATCCAACGACGACCATATTCAATTCGTCATGCTAACGGGGGTGAGTAAATTCTCCAAACTGAACCTGTTCAGCGGTTTGAACAACCTGAATGACATTACCCTTCACCCAAATTTTGGAGAAATCTGTGGCTATACCCAGGATGATCTAACGAATGTTTTTAAGGAATTTCTGGCCGGGGCTGACATGGAAAAAATAAAGGAATGGTACAACGGCTACAATTATTTTGGCGAAAAAGTCTATAACCCCTTCGATATCCTGTTGTTTATTTCCAACAATCTTGAATTCAAAAACTACTGGTGGAGCACCGGCAATCCATCTTTTTTGGTGGATTTGCTGTACACGAAAGATTATTCACTGCCAGATTTGGAAAACTACCTGGCCACCGACGCCATCCTCGACAGCTTTGACGTGGATTATATCGAATTGGAGCCGCTGTTATGGCAAACAGGATACCTGACCATCAAGGAGAAATTTACCGAAAGGGGCCTTATCAAATACCGGCTTGAAATACCCAATCTCGAAATCCAACATTCGCTCAACGATTTCTTTATTGATGCCCTCACCACCCAAAAAACAGAAAAAATCCGCTACCAGGACAAACTGTATAAGGCCCTCAAGGCTGGGGATCCCGAAGCTTTGAAAAACATTCTTATTTCACTGTTCGCCTCCATTCCTTACCAGCATTTTACCAACAACCGGGTGGCAGATTACGAGGGTTACTATGCCAGTGTCCTTTTCGCCTACTTTGCCAGCCTGGGTTTTGAAACCGTTGCTGAAGATACCACCAACAAAGGCAGCGTGGATCTAAGCCTCAAACTGGACGACAAAGCCTATATCTTTGAATTTAAAGTAGTAGAACAGGCAAAGGGACAGGCCCTTCGGCAGATCAAAGAAAAAAATTACCACCAAAAATACCAGGCCCTTAAACACCGCTATCTCATCGGCATCGAATTCAGCAAAAAAGAACGGAACATCGCCCATTTTGAATGGGAAATGCTTGGATAGAGGGGTGTGTTCCGGTAGAAACCGGGGCAGTTTTTTTTGACGCAGACAGACGCAGATTTTTTATGATTTTTTATGAAAAGTGCTTCAGTACACTGTTAACTAAATAATACGAATTTTTGCCCCTCCTCGCCGCCTCCGGCGGCTCGTCGGGGAGGGGGATTTTGGGGGCTTCGCCCCCAAGCCCCTGTTTAGAAAACTTAGTTAACAGTGTATTCAGTAACGATGAAAAAAATAACTTCCTGATTTCGTTGGACTAAACGTCGTCGGGGTTCGCTCCCGATAGCTATCGGGACGACGACGTTGTGCCTAGGTTATTTTTTGAACGACACTAAAGCAAAAATTACTATCTTTGCACCATCATTCCCCCTTTTTAAGTCCGCAGTTATCAGTCCACAGTCATCAGTCTACAGTTGGCAGTCCGCAGTCATCAACCGATAGCTATCGGGAACAGTGCACAGTCGGCTGCCAATGACCCAATGACCAATGACCAATGACCAATGACCAATGACATTTATCCTATGAAAGTACTCGTCACCGGCACAGCAGGTTTTATCGGCTTCCACCTCGCCAATCAATTGCTCCAGAAGGGGGTAGCAGTGGTGGGCCTCGACAATATCAACGACTATTATGAAGTCAGCCTGAAATATGACCGACTGGCGGAGGCGGGCATCCCCAAGGCGGCCATTGCCTATAATACCCTGGTGCAGAGCGAAAAATACCCGGACTACCAGTTCATCAAAATGGACCTGGAAGATCGGGACAACCTCAAAATCCTCTTCGACGACCACGACTTCGACGTGGTGGTGAACCTGGCGGCCCAGGCCGGGGTGCGTTACAGCCTCATCAACCCGGTGAGTTATGTGCAGAGCAATATCGTGGGCTTTATGAACATCCTGGAGGGCTGCCGCCACAAGCGGGTGAAGCACCTGGTCTATGCCAGCAGTAGCAGCGTCTATGGCCTCAACGAAAACGTGCCATTTAGCACCTCCGACAATGTGGACCACCCCATTTCCCTCTATGCCGCCAGCAAAAAGAGCAATGAGCTGATGGCGCACACCTACAGCCACCTGTACGGATTGCCTACCACCGGCCTGCGCTTTTTCACCGTCTATGGCCCCTGGGGCAGGCCCGACATGGCCCTTTTCCTCTTTACCAAGGCGATGCTGGCCGCAAAACCCATCCAAGTCTATAACTTCGGCAAAATGAGCCGTGACTTTACCTACGTAGGCGACATTGTGGAGGGCGTCATGCGGGTCATGGACCACCCGCCCTCCGGCAACCCCGCCTGGACAGGCAAAGACCCCGACCCCGGTTCCTCCAAGGCGCCCTACAAGATTTACAATATCGGGAACAACAATCCCGTCCAATTGATGGACTTTATCCAGGCCATCGAAGAACACCTGGGCCTACAGGCCGAAAAGAAGATGATGCCCCTCCAACCCGGCGACGTCACCACCACCTATGCCAATGTGGACGACCTAGTGGAGGACCTGGATTATAAGCCAGATACTTCCGTCCAACAAGGGATTCAGGCATTTGTGGAATGGTACAAAACTTATTATAAGATTCCAGTTTTGACCTGAGAAACTGAGTCTTTTGTCACCCCCGTAGGAGAACTGCAACGTCGAATTAGAAGGGCTAATCGCCCTTTACCCATGAAAAAACTGCCCATCGGCATACAGACATTCAGCGATATTATCAACGAGGGCTTTGTGTATGTGGATAAAACTGCCTTTGGGCTCGACCTCATTCAGCAAGGAAGGTATTATTTCCTCTCACGGCCACGGCGCTTTGGCAAAAGTCTCTTTTTGGACACCTTGAAAGAAATTTTTGAAGGCAACAAAACCCTGTTCAAGGGCCTGTTCATAGAAGACAAATGGGATTTCGACAACAAATTCCCGGTATTTCGCATCAGTTTCGGGGCCGGGGTAAACAAAGATATTAAAGACCTTCAAAGAAGCATCCGTTGGATACTGGGCCGGGTGGCTGATGACTTGGGCCTGACCTGCCAGGCAGATCTGAACAACAAAGAATGTTTTGAAGACCTGCTGAAAAAAGCCTATCACAAACACCGGAAAAAAGTAGCCATCCTGATTGATGAATACGATAAACCCATCCTGGACAACATAGCAGATTCCGGCACTGCAAGAGCCATCCGGGATGAATTAAAAGATTTTTACTCCGTCATCAAAGACAACGATACTTACCTTCAATTCGTATTCATCACCGGCGTCAGCAAATTCTCTAAACTCAACCTCTTCAGCGGCCTCAACAACCTGAACGACATCACCTTGAACCCTAATTTTGCCGAAATTTGCGGATATACCCACAACGATTTGCTCACGACCTTCAAAGACCAGCTCGAAGGTGCCGATATGGAAAAAGTGAAAGACTGGTACAATGGCTACAACTACCTCGGCGAAAAAGTCTATAACCCCTTCGACATCCTGCTTTTTATTTCCAACAACCTGGATTTCAGAAACTATTGGTGGAGCACCGGCAACCCGCAATTCCTGGTGGACCTCATCGCCCAAAAGCAGTACTTCACCCCAAAACTGGAATCTTTTAAAGCATCGGATGAATTGCTGGACAGTTTCGACGTTGACTCCATCCAGGTAGAACCCCTTCTTTGGCAAACCGGATACCTGACCATCCGGGAAGTAGAGCAATCCCCATTTGGCAACTCCTATTCCATGACCATCCCCAACCGGGAAATCCAAACTTCCCTCAACAGCCTGTTCGTTACCTTTTTTACAGGGCAAACCAGTACCAAAGTTGAATGGCAGCACCAGTTATACCAGGCCCTCAGCCAGGGCGAACCGGAAACCCTGCACCGCATTTTAAAAGCCCTGTTCGCAGCGATACCGCACCAGTATTTTACCAACAATCATTTGGACGAATACGAGGGATACTATGCCAGCGTAGTCTATGCCTACCTGGCCAGCCTTGGCCTGCAGTTGATCCCCGAAGATGTGACCAACCGGGGCCGCATAGACTTGACCCTACTCCTTGGGCAACAGGCTTGGATTTTTGAATCCAGCATAATGGAAAAAACCGAAGGAAAAGCCCTGCAGCAAATACACCAACGCAGGTATTATGAAAAATACAGCCAGTTTCCCACGATATTCCTCGCCGGCATCGAATTCAGCCAAAAAGAACGCAACATCATCCACTTCGAATGGGAAAAATTGAGCAATTGATCATGTACCATTCAACCCACAAAAACTTGTTTATAGTTCATAGTTAGGGGTGTTAAGTGAATTTTTTTTGTCTGATTTTTCAGTCCCATTAGGGACAAAATATCGGTAGCAAATCCGAAGCCCCTTTACCTCCGTCCCGTTAGGGACGTAATATTGCGTCCCTAACGGGACGGAACGGCCGGGGGTGGTGGCCAAGTCCTACCGATATTTTGTCCCTAACGGGACAGTTTGCCAGTAGGATAATTTCTCCTAACCCCTAATTGTTCATCGTTAACTGCTAACTGCTCATTGTTCACTGTTCACTGCTAACTGTCAATGTCCAAACATGAAATCATAGAAAAAATAGGGTACTTGTTTTGGTGGACTACAAACAAAGCACAATTATCCGATGAAGCAATCGTGGAGGCCGTTTTATGTTATGGGGATGAAAATGAACTTAAAAGTTTGTTTGAATGGTTGGGAATGCGCCGGGTAGCAGAAATCTTCAGGCAACAATTGCAACAACAGCGGGTGAATTATCCAGCCAGGACAAAACATTTCTTTTCGCTGTTCTTCAACAAACATGTTTCCTGATATTTTAAGCCTCCAGCAACAAGAGTTATTGTCTAACCGAAACTGCCTTGCAGTGGCCCTGATGTTCATCGTTTATAGTTCATCGTTCATCATTCTTTACTCCCGTTCATTCCCGAAGCAATCCCGGACAAACCATGCAACCATCCAACCATATAACCATCCAACCATGCAACCATCTAACCATCCAACCATCTAACCATCCAACCCCCAACCCCCAACCCTGAGTTTTAGATAAAAAATGACCAGCGAAATTTCTTCCCTTATTACAGCAGGCGAAAACGAGCAGTTGGAGTTCAAAAAAAGCAGTTCCCTGCTCAAAGAAGCTATTGTCAGCATCTGCGCATTTGCCAATAAAAATGGGGGAACGGTCATTTTTGGCGTTTCAGACAATGGAACAGTGACAGGCCAAATGGTGTCGGACGATACCTTGAAAAATATTGCCAACAGCATTAAACTCAACACGGAACCCCGTTTGTTCCCACAAGTAGCTAAGGCGACCATCGAAGGAAAAGACTGCATCCTTGTTTCCATCGAAGAAAGCCCCTTGAAGCCCCATACGGCATTTGGCCGGCCATACCTGCGTATTGGAGCTACCAACCAACAAATGGATCAGGCCACTTATACCCATTTTTTGGAGTCGAGGTACAATGGATATGGATTCGACCACCAATGGCTGGAAAACGCCAGCCTGAAGGACATAGATGAAGACACAGTGGCCCATTTCCTGGCCCTGGCCAACGATACCCGCAACCTGGGTGAAAGCCTCTACCAACCAGTAGAACAAACACTGGAAAAGTTGGATCTACTAAAGATGGGAAAATTGACACGGGCCGCTGTTTTATTGTTTGGAAAAAAGCCCGGTCTATTTTTCGACGGACAGTATGAAGTGAAATGTGGCGCCTTGCCCGATGATGTGTCTTACGATTTTTTCACCGCCAACCGGGAATTTGCCGGCAATTTATTTTCCATTTTCGATTCCGTCTATTCCTTCGTCACTGACCGCTTGGATAAAAGCTACCAAAAAGGCACCCAAAGCGGCCAAGCAAGCTGGGAAATTCCACCAGCCGTGATTAGGGAGGCCATCGTCAATATGATCATACACAAGGATTACCGCCAAGGGGTGAAAAGTACGGTAGAAGTAAGGCCGGGATTTATCAGGTTCTACAATCCGGGGCATCTGTTCCAGCCCATCATCACCGAAGAAAACCTGCTGCGCCCCCACCCTTCCAGGCCTGGGAACAAACTCATTGCAAAAACCTTTTTTTGGGCGGGATTGGCAGAAACCTGGGGTTCTGGCACCTTGAAAATTGCCAGTGAATTGGAACATGCAGGCAAAGCGCCACCATCGTTCAGCTACCGTGACGGCATGTTCGAAGTCAAAATATTCCGCTTTTAAGAATGGCTTTGAAGAATGGCTATATGGTTAGATGGCTGGATGGCTTTTAGAGAATAGTTTTTAAGAATGGCTGTATGGTTATATGGCTGGATGGCTTTTAGAGAAATGCTTTTAAGAATGGCTATATGGTTAGATGGCTGGATGGCTTTAGCAAATGGCTATATGGTTAGATGGCTGGATGGCTTTTAAGAATGGCTATATGGTTAGATGGCTGGATGGCTTTTATGAATGGCTTTTAAGAATGGCTAAATGGTTATATGGCTGGATGGCTTTTCAACCCCAAACCATATAACCATATAACCATCCAGCCATCCAGCCATCCAACCATCCAACCATCTAACCATATAACCATCTAACCATCCAACCATCCAACCATCCAACCCCAACCGCTACAGCACAAAAATCTGCTTCGCCTCGCTCCAATCGCTCATACGTTGAAAGGTTCCTACATATCTTACACGGACCAGGTAATCTTGGCGGGGTACAAGGCCCTCCAGCTTGAAACGTTTGCCCGTGCTGTAAGTGCCGTTGCGCCAGGTGATGCCATTGTCTTCGGAAAATTCCACCGCTATTTGGCGGACACCCTTGGGAAAATCCTTCAGCATGCCACGGATGGAGCCGGACTTTACGTCCCGCAGCACATCCTCTATAACAGGCATGCGCAGTGGCGCATCGCTTTTGACCGGCTTTTGCCGGACTACAAAACCTGCTTCCGTAAAAAATGCCTGGCCTTCGGTGGTGTGGACTTCCAGGAGCTTGGCCAACACGACCAGTTTCGCAAGCAGATCTTCCCGCTGGGTGTTACTGTCATTAATAAATGCCGTCGTACCATCCGCAGCTTTGGTGGAAGCTACTTGGAATACTTCAATTTGGGCCTCCACCGCCGTCACTTGGCTTTGTTCGTCCGTGTATTTGGCATTGCCTTTCATCAAGGACACCACTTCACGGGCAAATTTCAATAGTTCGGCATCTAAAAGCCTTTTAAATGAAAGAAGGATGTAGAACATTTGAATAAATTTAAGTGATTAAAAAATTAGGTTAATAATTGGGGAGTTGGATTTGTCTGGGGGAGCTTTAAAGTTTATAAAAAGTTGATAATAGGTTTATATGGGGTTGATATATAGATATAGGTTGTTAAAAGTTATTGGTCATTGTTGCCGCAGAATAATCATCAGAAAGCCAATGTTTTATAAATAGTCACATCGAAAGTTAATAACCAGTAATCTACAAGTATTTAATTCAATGACTAATGACAAATGACTTTTAATGACGTTTATTCATAAAATGCCCCAGCGGGGCAAAATATTGGTAGAAAACAAAATGACACCTTTTATCAAGCTCCAGCGGAGCGCAATATTCTACACTCCATTGGAATTGATTTTGGTCAACAAATGGCAAAAAAAAAGTGGAACGTCAAAGGTTTTTTAGGATTACCATTTGGTTTTAAGGCCCCATTGACCTTTAGGCGTTCCCATAAAACATAAAATATATAAAACATAATTTATGATAAATGCTTTCGCATTTTATATATTTTGACACTAATTAGCACAAATTACACGAATCAAATTAGTGGAATCCGTGGTAATCCGTGTCTAAAACTCATAAACACCAATTGCCACAAATTACCAAGTATCAAATTAGTGGAATCCGTGCTAATCCGTGTCTAAAACCCCAAACCACTTTGTGGCTCAGCATAGCACGAAAAAGTGCAGCGTAAATCCGTGATGTTTTTGGCTACCAATCCTACGCAAAGCGTAAAATCAGTGCCGAATAATTATGTCTTATTATATTTTATGGAAAATAAAAAAGTGGAGTCCGTCGCAAAAATTTTAGTGAACGTGGTTTCTTTGCGGCTGGGCGCCTATAGGGTGATAACAAGACAAATCTAAGGCCAATTTTTGACCGCCCCTACCCTACTTAACAAAAAACGTGACATCAAATTTTTGTATTTTTACTTTCCGCTTTGACCAATGAATCGTTGGGTGCAAATGAATTTTCAAGGATTTTTCTAAAGGGACAGGCTCCTGCATCTATTGATTTTTGTGACAACAATTAGCTCCTCATCCACCGAAAAAATCTTTCATTTTGCATGATTTTTTTAGGCTTTACCCGATTTTTTTTAAAAGTTTCACGGATTTTTCAAAAAAATGGATGATGACACCTAAAATTTTTAGGGAGCATCCCCCACTTTTCACGATAAAAATGCCAGTTTCCATTGATTGTCTAAGCAACTTCATAAAGCAGTACCAAATGTTGAGGAAGAGGTTTTCATGTTGCACCATAAAATCACCCATCATCCCGAACTTTTCAAAAAAAATCCTGCAAGCAGAAAAAATGATCGTCGAAAATCAGCCATGTTCCACGCAAAATCTCACGGGTACCAGGATTTTTGGTTTCATATTCCCAATTAATGTCCTGGCTAAAGCCATAAAATCATCTAACCATCTAACCATCCAGCCATCTAACCATCCAACCATAACTAATGCCTCCTACCCGCCTCCCCTACATCGCTACGCTCGGACTGCTCCTACTCCTCTCAAGTGGTTGCGTCAAACACACCCAGCTCCTCTACTTCCGCAACCAATCCGAGTTTGTGCCCCTCCAAGGCCACGAAATTCACAACCAGTTGCGCATCAAGATACAGCCCGACGATGTCCTTTTCATTCTTGTGCGGGCGCTCGATCAGGAAACTGCCGAACCCTTCAATCTCTTTGGGGGCTCCAATATGCAGATGATGGGCCAAATGGGCGTTCAAAACCCTTCCCTCTCCGGTTACTTAGTAGATCCCCTCGGCAACATTGACATCCCCGTATTGGGACGCTTGAGTATAGCCGGATTGAGCATTGAAGAGGCCAAGGAAATGATTGCCCAGAAGCTCAAGCCCTACTTGAACGACCCCGTCATCATGATCCGCTTCATGAATTTCCGCTTCACGGTATTGGGAGAAGTCAAGGCACCCCGTACCATTAGCGTACCGGGTGAACGCATCACCATCCTCGAAGCCATCGGGCAGGCAGGCGACTTGACCCCTTATAGCAACCGGGATAAAATCATGGTCATCCGAGAACAAAACGGCCACAGGGAATTTGGTTATGTGGACATCCACAGCCCCGAAATCTTTCAATCACCTTATTTTTACCTCCAGCAAAACGACATTGTATATGTAGAACCTATCAAGGAAGCAACCGCCGTTGTCCGGGATCCCATCCAGGAAACCCTGCCCATCATTTCGGGCATTTTGTCCATCGCTGCTATCATCGTCGCTTTTGCAAGGTAAGCTCCCTTTGTCATCCTCGCAGAGGATCCGTTCCGTCACGTGTGCCCCCTTGTCATCCTCGCAGAGGATCTGTTCCGTCACGTGTGCCCTTGTCATCTTTGAAGAGGATCCGTTCCGTCTTGAGAGCCTTTTTCATCCCGCAGGGATCTGTTCCGCCAAGACGGCCTTTGTCATCCTCGCAGCGGAACCCTCCAACCATTTAACCATAAAACCCTCTAACCATTTAACCCACAAATACCCGTTCATCCTGCCAGAGGCAGACAAGCATTTATAGTTCATAATTCATCGTTCCCAAACCCGTTCATAGTTCATAGTTTATAGTTAATCCTTATTAACCCCGTTCATCGTTAATTTAAATCTTTTGACTAACAAAGACAACGGCTTTGACCCTTCCCAATTTTTAGAAGAAAAACCCTTCGACCTCCGAGGCTTTGTGTATAAATACATCCTCCGCTATTGGTATTTGTACATCTTGTTCCTGGTCTCTGGTTTAACGGGTTCTTGGCTGTATTTGCGCTACACCATCCCCCAATACCAGGCAAAAAGCACCCTGCTCATAAAAAGCGACAAGCAAAGCGCAGGGCTTTCAGAAGAAAGCCTCTTGGGCGAACTCGGCATCTTGACCCCGGACAAAAACCTCGAAAACGAAATACAAATCCTGAAGTCCCGTACCCTTATGCTGGAAGTAGTAGAAGACCTGAAACTGGATAGGCAGGTCATCGGGATAGGAAGAGTCATCGAAAGTGAGATGTATGACGAAAGCCCAATCTTGCTTGATTCCTTCATCCCCGTTGACAAAAAAGTGGGTGCTTTGGAATTGACCCTGGAAAATGAAGATTTTTTTACTCTATCCATAGGCAACACTGACCAACGCTGCCAATACGATGTACCATGCAGCACTGAATACGGCACCTTCCAGTTTTCAAAAGGGAACATAAAAAATGCAGAGCTTGGCCAACCCTACCGGATGGTTTTTGCAGACCCTGAAAACGTAGCAACCGGATATGTTGAAAAGGTGAACATAACACCCGCCGCCAAATTCTCCAATGTATTGGAATTGACCCTCATTGACCCCAAACCAAAAAAAGCAGAAGACATCCTGAACAAATTGGTCGAGGTCTATAACCAGGCAGCCATCGAGGACAAAAACCGAGTCAGTACCAACACCCTGCAATTCATAGAAGACAGGCTCACTTTCTTAACCCGGGAACTGGGTGATGTAGAGAAGGGATTGGAGCAATTCAAAAAATCCAATCAAATCCCATTATCTATTGAAACAACCGCTGGCATGTTGAGCAGTGACCTGAACACCTACGATAAGGAACTCGCCCGCCTCGATATCCAACTCAACATACTCAACTCGGTGGAGGATTACCTGAATAGCAAAGCAGAAACGTTCGACTATGTACCTGCCAATATCGGTATCCGCAGTGAGGCTGTCACCAACTTGCTGGGAAAATTCAACGACCTGCTTATCCAAAAAGATCGTTTGCTGCGCTCTGCCACCCCCGACAATCCAACTGTGAGCGCCATCGAGGCTCAATTGCGAAACCTCCGGGAAAACATTCTGGCCGCCATCCGGGATGAAATCAAAAATTTGCAGTTGACCCATAACCAAACCGAACTCAAAAGCCGTCAAATCACCTCACGCACAGGCACTGTGCCCCGCATCGAAAGGGAATTTCTGGAAATTTATCGGCAACAGAACATCAAACAAAGCCTCTATCTCTTTTTGCTGCAAAAACGGGAAGAAACGGCCCTTTCCATGGCCATTACTCCTTCCGTAGCACGGGTAGTGGATCCTGCGAGGTCTGGCAAAACACCGGTAGAGCCGAAGAAACCCATCATAATGATAATGGGCCTCCTTTTCGGCTTGGGTTTCCCAGCCCTCATCATTATATTATTGGATTTACTGAACGACAAAATTCAAAACCAACAGGACATCGAAAAAGAGACTAAAGCTCCCATCCTCGGAGGCATAGGGCATAGTAAATCTGGAAAACAAATCGTCGTTAGCAAAGGCAGTCGCTCTTCCATTGCCGAAATGTTCCGCTTACTGCGCACCAACCTCCAGTTTATGGGAGGGGAAAAAGGCAACAAGGTCATCATGGTCACCTCTAGCTCCAGTGGGGAAGGCAAAACCTTTATCACCGTCAACCTTGGCATGAGCCAGGCACTTTCCGGTAAAAAAACCGTGTTGCTTGGCCTAGACATGCGCAAACCCAAACTTAAAAAATACTTGACCGATGAACCGGAAAATACAGGTATTGCCAATTACCTCATCGGGGATATGGACATCGAAGATATCATCCGTGCCAGCGAATTAGACCCCAACCTTTTTTATATCCCTACCGGCCCTGTACCGCCCAACCCGGCAGAATTGATGATGGGCAACCGCATGGATCAACTCATGGATCACCTCAAACGGCAATTTGATACCATCCTGATAGACACACCACCTGTCGGACTCGTAGCGGACGCTTTATTGCTCGATAAATTTGTGGACAGTTCCCTGTTTGTCATCCGCTTTGGGCAAACCCGCAAAGGCCAAATTGGTATCATTGACGATATTTATAGGAATAAAAAATTGCAGAATATAGGGATTGTGTTCAATGGATTGAAAGCTGGAGGTGGTGGGTATGGGTATGGGTATGGGTATGGGTATGGGTATGGGTATGGATATGGATATGGATATGGGTACTATGAAGAAGAAGACAAAGCAAGCAGGAAAAAATAGTTGATCAGCCTTAATAATTGCTCAATGACAGAAAATAAAAATTCAATTTTTATAAAGCAAACCTTAGAATTCATTCGAGATATCTATGGAAACGAGGGAAATATCTATCTCCACGAACCTGTTTTCAACGGTAAAGAGCGGGAATATGTTTTGGAGGCAATTGACTCGACATTTGTTTCATCTGTGGGCCCCTTTGTAAATAAATTTGAGTCGGATATGGCGAAATATACCGGAGCAAAGCATGCAGTGGCAGTAGTAAATGGAACAGCAGCCTTACATATCAGTCTGCTGCTTGCAGGTGTCCAACGGGGTGATTTAGTGATCACACAAGCAGTATCCTTTATTGCCACCTGCAACGCCATCTCTTATATAGGTGCGGAACCTGCCTTTGTCGATATAGATGCAGACACACTCGGATTATCCCCAGTTGCACTCGGTGAGTTTCTGAAAGAAGATGTTAAGGTTATCAATGGAAAAGCTGTACATCAACCAACAGGCAGAACCATAAGTGCCTGTGTTCCTATGCATACCTTTGGTTTCCCGGCCCGGATTGATGAAATTGTAAAAATTTGTCACGAGTACGGCATCACAGTGGTAGAAGATGCAGCGGAATCCATCGGTAGTTTTTACAAAGGCCAACACACGGGTACGTTCGGGAAGTTGGGTACCTTCAGTTTTAACGGTAATAAAACCATTACCTGCGGTGGCGGAGGTATGATCGTGACTAACGATGAGGTTCTCGCTAAAAAGGCTAAACATCTTACGACCCAGGCCAAAACCCCTCACCGGTGGGAATTTAGTCATGATCATATCGGTTATAACTATCGCTGTCCCAACATTAATGCAGCTTTAGCTTGTGCCCAACTGGAACAACTTGAAATTTTCATAGAAAATAAAAGAAATACATCTAAGCTGTATAGCTATTTCTTCGAATCAACTCCTTACCAATATATTTCCGAACCCAAGCAATCAAGATCAAATTATTGGTTAAATGCCATTTTGTTTAAAAATCGAAACGAAAGAGATGCATTTTTAGAATATTCCAACAATTCAGGTGTAATGACCCGGCCAATATGGAATTTGTTGCATCAACTGCCTATGTTCACAAATTGTATTAATGACGGATTAGATACTAGTATTAATATTGAAGCAAGGTTGGTAAATCTTCCGAGCAGCGTAATACCTCAATGATGAATAAACTAAAAATAGGTTATTTTGCCGATGGTCCTTGGTCACACCAAGCATTTGAGCTTCTAATTAAAGATCAATCATTTGATATCCGATTTATTGTACCAAGAGTTAACACAAGGGATAACACTCTACAGATTTACGCAGCAAAATATAGAATTGATTATTTATTTCCAGTTAAAATCAATAGTGATTCCTTTATTGAAAATGTCAAAAAGTATGATTGTGATTTATTTGTTTCAATGAGTTTTGATCAAATATTTCGAAAAAAAACAATCGATTTACCTAAAATGGGCACCATAAATTGTCATGCTGGCAAATTACCCTTCTACAGGGGTAGGAATATTTTGAATTGGGCAATAATTAATGATGAAAAAGTGTTTGGAATTACAGTTCACTTTGTAGATGAAGGAATAGACACCGGTGATATAATCCTGCAAAGGTCATTTCCTATCATTGATGATGACGATTATGGAACATTATTAGAAAAGGCTTATAAAGAATGTGCCATTATTTTGTATGATGCATTAAAAGAATTACATAACGGTACATTTCAGCGGATTAATCAAACTTCTATACACCCAGTAGGGTTCTATTGTGGCAAAAGAGAGCCAGGTGACGAATTGATTAATTGGAATTCCACATCCCGAAACATTTTTAACTTTATACGTGCCTTGGCTAAACCTGGGCCAATTGCCTCTACGCATTTAAAAAGTAGTATTGTAAAGATTAATAAATCAAGACTAATACCTGATGCTCCTAAATATATTAATAGAGCAGGACAGATACTCTCCAAGACAGAAAACGGATTCTTGGTAAAAACCATTGATTCATTTATTGAAATTTTTGATATTGAATCAGAAATAAAACTTAAAGTTGGAGATAGGTTTGAGTTATGAAAAAACTAACAATAGTTATAGCAGAGGCCGGGGTTAACCATAATGGGGACATAAATATAGCCAGAAAATTAATCGATGCTGCTGTGCATGCAGGTGCAGATTACGTAAAATTTCAATCTTTCAAAGCAGAAAAACTGGTCAGTCCATTGGCAAAAAAAGCCGATTATCAGTCCAAGAATTTGGGAGTAGAAGATAATACTCAATTACAGATGTTAAAAAATTTGGAATTGACGCACGAGGATCATCTAGAATTAATAGATTACTGCAATAATAAAGGCATAAATTTTTTTTCTACAGCGTTTGATGCTGAAGGAGTAAAGTATTTAGATAACTTGGGTGTAGATTTAATCAAAAGTCCAAGTGGAGAGATAAACAATTACCCATATCTGCGGGCAATAGCTAAAACCGGAAAGCCAGTTATATTGTCGACCGGTATGGCCACTTTGGGAGAAATTGAAACTGCATTGGACATTCTGAACAAATATGGTTGCCCAAATGAAAAAATTACGGTTCTGCATTGTAATACCGAATACCCCACTCCTTTTGAAGACGTCAATTTAAAAGCTATGAATACAATAGCCCAGGCATTCGGAGTAAAGGTGGGTTATTCAGACCATACACTTGGTATAGAAGTCCCAATTGCTGCGGTAGCATTAGGTGCATCGGTGATTGAAAAACACTTTACGCTTGATCGTAATTTGCCTGGCCCCGACCATAAAGCATCTCTTGAACCGCATGAGCTGAAAGCCATGGTAAATGCCATCCGGAATATTGAACAGGCCATTTCAGGAGATGGTCGTAAGCAGCCCAGTACGAGCGAGATTAAGAACATAGTAATTGCCCGAAAAAGCCTGCATCTATCCAAAGATATCAAGGCTGGCGAAAGCCTTACTGAAGAAAATCTGATACCACTACGGCCAGGCAATGGTATTTCACCTTTTTATTGGGAGGAGGTACTCAATAAAAAAGCAGCACGGGACCTCCCGGTTTACCACCAGTTGAGATGGAATGACCTTATATGAAAATCGGCGTACTTACCAGTTCTAGGGCAGATTTTGGGATTTATCAACCCTTACTATACAAAATTCAGGCTGACCGGTACTTTGAATTACAAATTATCGCCTTTGGCACACATACCTCAAGGTTTCACGGTTTCACCCTGGAGGATATAAGGAAAGAAGGCTTTGAAACAGTTTACAGCCTTACCACTGCTTTGGCTAATGATAATGAAGCAGCTATTGCTACTTCCTACGCCCTCACTGCCATGAAATTTGCGGACTTCTGGACCGATCATGTTTATGACTTGGTATTTTGCCTGGGTGACCGCTATGAAATGTGTGCAGCAGTTCAGGCTGGTATTCCATCAGAAGTGAAATTTGCGCACCTCCATGGGGGCGAGACAACGCTGGGTGCCATCGATAATATCTACCGCCACCAGATCAGCCTTGCATCAAAGTTGCATTTTACAGCGACTGATAATTATGCAGACCGGGTAAAGTTGTTAACCGGTAGCACGAAAGGAGTTTATCATGTAGGCTCATTAAGTTTAGACGGTATTGAAAACCTCATGCTACCAGACGAAAACAAATTGAGATTGGATTTCTCAATTCCACCTGGAAATTATGCCCTGGTAACTTTCCATCCAGAAACCGTATCGCCAAATCGTAACGAAAGGCTAGCCATTGAAATGTACCAAGGATTAAAACGGCTGTCAAAGGATATAAATTTGGTAATTACTATGCCAAATGCTGATACAATGGGGTCCTTATTTCGGAAAAAACTGGAGCAATTGAGAGCACATCGACAAGGGAATGTAATTCTGGTAGAGAACTTTGGTAAGCGCAATTACTTTGCTGCCATGAAGTACTGCATTTTCCTGTTGGGAAATACCTCCAGCGGAATCATAGAGGCTGCCTCCTTTAACCGTTACGCAGTAAATGTTGGTAACCGCCAAAAAGGTAGGGTCAGAAGTAAAAATGTATTTGATTGTGAGTTCACCGCTGATGCAATCTATAAAACATCGATTGAGGCTATGGTATTTCCGGCCTTCACAGGTGAAAACCGATATTACAAGAAAGGTGCAGCTAATAGGATCATCGAAGTACTAAAAACATTGCATCCAGATGACATTTACTGATCACATCATTTTACAAGGCAGTAGCCTGAAAGAAGGTCTTGAAAAATTGAATAAACTGGCCAAGGATGCCATCTTGTTCGTTACGAATGAAAATCTGCAACTTATCGGATCACTCACTGATGGCGATGTAAGACGGGGTTTGTTAAGAGGACTTTCACCCGGTGACAAGGTTGAGAATTTTATACAACTTTCTCCAAAATACATCTGTAAGAACAACTACTCATTGAAAGAAATAATTGATCTGCGGGAAAACAACTTTCGCATCATTCCCGTGCTAAACGGCGACCAGAAAATCATCAATGTAATCAACTTTCGTTTTCTAAAATCATACCTGCCCCTCGATGCAGTGATAATGGCAGGCGGTAAGGGAAGCCGGTTAAAACCGCTCACAGAAAAAATGCCTAAGCCCCTCCTCAAGGTAGGAAACAAAACCATCATAGAACACGGCCTCGATCGGCTTGGGCAATTCGGTGTTGATGACTTTTGGATCTCTCTCAACTACCTTGGTAAGCAAATCGAGGATTTTTTGGGTGACGGCAGTAACAGGGGAATCAATATCAAGTATATCTGGGAAGACAAACCGCTGGGTACTATCGGTGCAGTAGGCAAAGTTAGAGAGTTTCAGCATGATTACGTACTCATTACCAACTCCGATTTGCTCACTAATATTGATTATGAAGACTTTTTTCTTGATTTTACGGCAAAAAATGCAGATATGGCAATAGTAACCATACCTTATCAGGTTAATATACCTTATGCCGTACTCGAGACTTCGGATCACCAGATAATTTCTTTTACAGAAAAGCCAACTTATACCTATTACTCTAACGGTGGCATCTATTTGATCAAGCGTGAATTGTTAAAACACATCCCTGCCAACAGTTTTTACAACAGCACGGATTTGATGCAAAAACTGATGGAAGAGGGATATCGGGTTATTTCTTATCCCTTGCGGCAATATTGGTTGGATATTGGCAAACCCAACGATTTTGAAAAGGCTCAGGAGGACATAAAACATCTACAGTTTTGATGAAGATACTATTGACCATTTGTGCACGGGGAGGATCAAAAGGTATTCCCGGAAAGAATATTAAGATACTGAATGGACTACCGTTAGTTGCCTATTCTATTTGTACTGGCCGGAAATTCGCTGAGAAATATAAAGCAGATTTTGCTTTGAGTACAGACAGCGAATCTATAAAAGAAATCGCTGCCCAATACGGATTAATAACGGAATATGATCGTCCGGAAGAGATGGCTTCTGACACTGCTGGTAAAATCGGTGCAATAAAGCATCTTTGGGAGTTTGAGGAAAAAAAGAATAACTATCGCTATGATTACGTGATTGATATGGACGTCACTTCACCGATGCGAACACTTGACGATCTAGAAAAAGCCTTGCAACAGATAGAAGAAAATCCAAAAGCCCTGAATATATTTTCCGTAAGCCCGGCTGCCCGCAATCCTTATTTTAATATGGTAGAAGAGACCCCTTCAGGGTACGTAAAAGTAGTAAAAGAAGCGGGGGAAATCAAATCCCGACAACAGGCACCAGCAGTCTATGATATGAATGCATCCTTTTACATTTTCCGGAGGAGGTTCTTTGAGGAAGGGCATTCTGTGAGCACCACAAAGCGGTCGATAGCCTATGTCATGCCACATCTATGCTTCGATCTTGATGAGCCCCATGACTTCATCATTATGGAAATTATGCTACGTGAAAACCTTCTTGGGTTCGAGATATGAAAGTTCTGATTATAGGCCTGGGATCTATTGCCCAAAAACATATAAACGCATTGAAAAAACTGCAACCAGATTGCGAAATACTGGCTCTGCGCTCCGGTAAATCACGATGTGAAATTGAAGGTGTAAAAAACGTTTACCAATGGGACCAGGTTCCTCACAACCTAGATTTCGTCATGATCTGCAACCCAACCAGTGAACATTATAAAACGATTAAAAAAAGCCTTGAAGTAGGGGTTCCGCTATTTATTGAAAAACCGCCCTTAATGAATCTGGAAGGGGTAACAGAACTACTCAGTCAAACAGAGCAAAAGAACATCCGTACTTATACAGCTTTTAACTTCCGCTTTCATCCAGTTATTCAATGGTTATCTAATAACCTTTCTGAAAAACGGGTACTTGAAGTACAGGCTTATTGCGGCTCATTTCTCCCCAACTGGCGTCCCGGAAGAGATTATCGAAAGGTATACAGCGCTAAAAGAGAACTGGGGGGGGGGGTCCACCTCGACTTGATCCATGAATTGGACTATATCACTTGGTTGTTTGGGGAACCTTTCCAGTTGAATTCGTTCAGGTCAAAGGTGTCTGACCTGCAAATCAACTCAATCGATACCGCCCATTATTGGCTACAGTATGAAAATTATAATATTTCAGTACTACTCAATTATTATCGAAGGGATGCAAGGCGTTACATGGAGATTGTTATGGAGGACGAAACCTGGATGGCCGACCTCCTCGCCAGCCAGGTTATTAAAGCGAATGGCCAGGTAATTTTCAGCGACAGCTGTAATTTAACGGACACCTATTATGAACAGATGAAATATTTTGTAGCAGGTTTGAACAAGCAGGAGAACTATATGAACCACCTTGGTGAATCAATTAGAACGTTGAGTTACTGCTTGCAATAATGATTCCCGCCTTACATAAAATTGACCTTGATAGGAAGATCATAATGCAGGAGTTTGTATGGCCTATTGCTTAAGACTGCCGACAACTTACTCCAATAAAAATAATCACAGTGCTAAAAGACAAAGTAATTATAGTTACGGGCGGTAGCGGCCTGTTGGGTAAAGCCATGGTCGGGCACATTTCTGCCAGTGGGGGCATTGCCATTAACCTCGATTTGACCATAGAAACCGACCTTGATAAAAATCTGATAGCGTGCGATATCACCAAGCAGGAAAATATCATCGAAGCGGTTGAAAAAATCTTCGAATACCATGGTCGGATCGATGGACTGGTGAACAATGCCTATCCCCGCACTAAAGATTGGGGGGCGCCTTTTGAAGATTTAAAGGCCGGATCTCTGCAAAAAAATGTAGAGTGGCAACTCAACAGTTCTATTCTTTTCTGTCAGGAGGTGATCAGAAGAATGAAGTCCCAGAAGCAAGGCAGCATTGTTAATATCGCTTCAATTTATGGGGTGGTTGGTAACGACTTCAGCGTTTATGAAGGCACGGATATGGAACCCCCGGCCCCCTACGCCGCTATAAAAGGAGGTTTGATCAATTTCACCCGCTTTCTGGCCTCCAAATACGGGTCACTTGGGATACGCATTAACTGCGTCTCCCCTGGGGGAATATTCGATAATCAGCCTAAGCTTTTTGTAAAAGCTTACGAAAAAAAAGTTCCAATGAAGCGCATGGGACTTCCTGAAGACATTGCACCTGCAGTGAGCTTTTTATTGAGTGATGACGCAAAGTACATAACAGGCCAGAATTTAATAGTAGACGGAGGATGGACAGCAATTTGAGAAATTCAAAATAAAACATTTTTTGTGGCAAAGAAAATTGTAGTAATAGGGGCCGGGCAACTTGGAAGCAGACATTTGCAGGCATTGGCCTTGTTAGAAGACCCCACTGATATTTATGTAGTGGATCCCTTGGTCAACAGCCTCAATATAGCCAACGAAAGATTCATGCAGATAGAAGGCCATAATAAGCATGAAATAAAACCACTTTTTGGCCTGGGCAACATGGATGAAAAAAAACTTGATCTCGTGGTGGTAGCCACCAACTCGGGCGTACGTCATCAGGTGGTGATGGAACTACTGTCAAACTTTGAGGTGAAATTCCTGTTATTGGAAAAATTTCTGTTCCAACGATCAGCAGCGTACAATGAGGTAGAGGAAAAGCTGGCCCAAACCGGTACAACCTGCTTCGTGAACTGCCCACGTAGAATGTTCCCTAGCTATAAGAAGATAAAAGGTTTGTTGAAACCCTTGGAATCCTTACATATGGTAGTGGTTGGCAATAATTGGGGTTTAGGCTGTAACGGCATTCATTTCGTGGATCTGTTCCAATGGCTGACAGGCGAAGTGATTCAAGTCTGGACCAATGAACTCGATCCTGGATTTATGGAGAGCAAGCGACAAGGATATATTGATTTCTCGGGTCGTATTTCAGGGAAAAGCGAAAATGGGCATATACTTAGCCTCATTTGTTTTAAGACTGGTCGGCCCAATATCTCCGTGCGTATATCTACCACTTCCAACCGAATGGTGGTGTCCGAAGGCATAGGAAAGTACTGGCATGAACAGATTGGTGAACAGCGCTTAGACCTGGAAGAGTTTGAATTTACCATGCTTTACCAAAGTCAACTCACTCACATAGTGGCACATCAACTTTTTGAAACGGGTTCATGTGAACTTACATCTTATACGGATTCGGTAAAAACCCATCTTCCATTTTTGGAAGCGATGATCAAACATTACAACAAGAGTCAAAAGACAACTTCAGACCTTTGCCCAATTACTTAAAAATACTGGTGGTTGGAGCGGGGAGCATAGCCCGTGAATACGTAAAAGTATTGGAGGCTTTGGGTCACCAGGTGCTTGTTGTCGGACGTGGGGAGAAAAACATAGTAGAACTAAAATCCGCTCATCCTGATGTTGAAGCCTTTAGCGGTGGACTGGGAAACTGGCTACAAAGCAACAAACCTCCGACGAACGCCATCATTGCCACTCCCATTGAGAACTTGGCAGCATCTACATTCTGCCTCCTTCAGGCAGGTTGTAAAAATATCTTGGTGGAAAAACCCTTGTCCTATTCCATACAAGAGACAGAAGATCTGGCAGAATTGGCCCGGCAAAAAACGGCTACCGTGTCCATCGCCTTCAACAGGCGCAACTACGTTTCAGTGCAAGCAGCCAAAGAATTCATCAGGAGAGATGGAGGCATATCCTCCTTTCACTTCGATTTTACAGAAGCGATTTTTCGAATTGACCCCAAAAATTACAGTTTGGCAACAAATGAAAATTGGGGAATAGCGAATAGTTCTCATGTAATCGATACTGCTTTTTATCTGGGTGGCAAACCAGGATGGATGGAATGCCGTCAATATGGTATGGCTGTAAAGTGGCATCCAGCGGGTTCTATCTTTACAGGAATTGGAGAGACAAAAGAGGGAGTGCCTTTTACTTATCATGCCAACTGGGGATGCCCAGGTAAATGGAACATAGAAATTATGACACCTGAACGCAAATTGTTGTTCAGCCCTATGGAGCGTTTGCATCAACAAGTAAAAGGAGAGTTTAAAATAGGATTAGTCGAAATAGACTATAGTTTAGACATTGAGTTTAAACCAGGTTTTTATCAACAAGTAAAAGCATGGTTAAAAAATAACTCTGATCTTTTATCGATATCTGACATGGTCGAAGAGTTAAATGCTTTCAATAGATTCTTTAGTTACTAGCACATATTTTCACTCATACTCTTCAAGTGCTGAAAATCATATGTTTTGAATTAGTTCCTTGTTTTCTTTTTTCTTCAGGTTATCCATCCACTTAATGTTCTCAAAAAGCAGTAAAAAAGTTGACAAATAAAAGAAAACCTTAATTGAAGGAAAAACCGGGTCTGATAATTATCTCTTCAAACAGCTGGAGTTTGTCAAAAGTCAAGTAAAAAAGCATGAGTGAAAAAATAAATAAAATATTATTTTGGGGGTTCATCCAAATTTTAATAATATTTATTTTAACCGAAGTTATACTTCAAGTAGCAGATTTTCCAAGAAAAAGCATGCTTTTTTCTAATATTAATAATGATGGCTACAATAGATACATCAGAAGTAAAGACTTTCATCATGATTATAGACCATCACAAATATTTTATCGATGGTCAGGGCCTAATGATGAATTTGGAACAGTATATAATGAAATTAACCCCCTTGGCTTTCGTGGATTAATACCTGAGCCAAATTCAGTTAAACAGAATATTTTATTATTAGGAGATTCTTTTTTGGAGGCTGATGAAATACATCAGGATTCTACTGTTGGTGCTTTTTTGCAAAGGAAATATCCTCAAATTACTTTTATTCAAAAGGGTATGAGCAGTTGGTCACCGTTATTAGAGTGGAATTGGTATAATAAATTAGGTAGAGAATTAAAGCCAAAGAAAGTGTTCTTGTTTCTGTGTATTAATGACTTTTATGATGGAAGTCAATACGAATTTTGCGACGAAGCATATGAAGCAAATATAAAAATTTCTAATAATTCTTTAACGTTTGATGTTGATGAGTCTGAAAATGATAATAAAATCATGCCATGGTATTATAATTCAAAAGTCGTTTGTCTTTTAAAATTATTTAGCAAGTATAGTAACTCAAGCAATTCAATATTTAAAAATTCCAAACAATTTAGTGAAGATGAAATAAATCAACTATTGAATATGCCTTCAATTGAGTTTGATAATAATATTAATATGATAATTGACAAAAAAAATCCTGTGCGAATTGAGTTAATTAATTTTCTAAGACTTTCTAAACCATATGTTTTGTGGGACAGTGTTACTGCTAAAAGAGTAAGCCGTTCATTTTTTTGGATAGACAAATTGAAGGAAAACGTAGAAAATACTGGTGGAAGATTATACATAGGATTTTTGCCATTAGGTTGGAATATTAGTTTAAGTGAGTGCGTTAAAGGAAGAGCCTATTATGGATTCAATAATGTTATTTTGCCAATGGGCGGTATTCAGGAGCAAATAATTTTATATTGCAGCAATAACAATATTACATTTTTACCAATTGAGCAACAATTCAAAAAAGCGGCATCTATTAATCAGCTTTTATTTCTAAAAAGTGATGGTCACCTTAACGCAAAAGGCCATCAGTTTTTATCTGAAATAATTTCGGATATTATTGATTAATTTTTTGGTTCTTTATGGTCTGCTGTTTAGAGAAAGAACAATACTCAATTAACTTTGAAACAAAAACAATACCAGTAAACGACGTTCCGAAATTGTGCTAAGTTTTATTCATCTATGATAAATCAAGTATTTTAAACTCAAACGACAAAAAAAATTCGAGTGTTGAACATTTTGGTTCTATTTGAGATTGGGCACAAGCGGATAAGTGAAAGGAATAATTAGGAATGGAGATTCTAAAAAGTATAAGGAATATTGAAATCGTAAAGTCTAGCTCAAACTACTTTATAAGTCAACTATTAAATAAAGCACAAGGTTTTATTACTATTCCCATCTTTACAAGAATTTTATCTCCTGCCGACTATGGCTATATTAATGTTTATTATTCATTATTGGGCATTTTAGTAATTATAAGTTCTTTGAACTTACAATCTGGTATTAGTAGATATTATTATGAGAAGAAAGGAGATTTCGATCAGTTTTTAAGCACAACATTTCTTACTATTTCTGCCACAACTATAATTTTTTCCATATTTATTTTATTATTCAAGAGGGATTTTGTAACGTTTTTTGATATTCCCAATAAATTAGTACTCCTGTTAACTTTGACTTTGATTGTTTCTTATCCTACAAGTGTTTTAGAAACGATATTAGTTGTAACAAAACAAAGTAAAAAATACCTTGTATTCACTTCATCAAATGCTTATATAGGAGTCATTTTTGCTATCATTTTTGTACTGCTTGCAGAAAACAACAAATACTTTTACAGAATTGTCGGATCTTCAATTATCCTTGCGCTATATGCAGCAATAGCTACATATTGGTTACTCAAAAACCATAAGATTAACTGTTTCAGTATTAATGCACTAAAATATAATCTATCGTATTCCATTCCTTTACTTCCGTATGCGCTTAGTAGTATAGTACTTGGCACCATTGATAGAATTGTACTAATGAAATATGCCAGCGCTGATGAGGCGGGAATTTATAGTTTGTCCTATAATGTTGGTATGTTGACTTTGTTAGCCGTAGTTGCGGCTAATCAAGCTTTTCTCCCTAATTTTTTTGAATGGATGAATAACAAACAGGACAGCCTTATAGCCAAAAGCCAGGAACTAATAACATACGCAGTTGCCCTATTCGCAATATTTCTTGTTTATTTTAGCAATGAATTGGTAGTGCTTCTTTCTGCAAAATCATTTCATGGTGCTATTTCTTTAATTCCAATAATAGTAGCTGGTTACGTTTGTTTTTTGATTGCCCACTTCACAAACCATTATTTTGTTTATTTCAAGCGTACAGGATTATTGGCACTTACGAACGTATCGGTAGGAATATTAAATTTAGGGCTTAATATCTGGTTGGTACCGATTTACGGAAAGACATCCTCAGCATGGATAACACTTCTGTCGTTTTTATTACTTGCTATAATAAATTTATTTCTGATCAGGCGGTTATTCCCCAGTATCGGCTTTAGTCTTCTAAACATATCTAATCCATTGGCATTTTTTGTTGCTGGCATTAGTCTATTTGTTGCAACTCAGTCAATTGAATCTTATGTATTATCTTTGAGTTTAAGATTATTATTTATTCTTATTATCCTTTATTACGCTTATCCTCGAATAAAAGCCTTATTAAATGAATAACAACTTATCAATTGATCATTTGTTAAGAAAATTAGCTAAAATTAAAATTGATAATCAAATAAGCTTGGCGGATATACTAGATATGCAGCTAAAGAATAATATTGGTCTCAATATTAAGTATCAGATTAAAACTGTTCTGATTTTTTTCTTGAAACTTCCCAGAAGATATTATCATGTTAATCGAAATAATGCGGAGAGTGCTGTTTTGAACAAAAACATTTTAGTAGCAACAGCTAGCAATCATATACGATTAACTACTTTTTTTAGAAGTATTTTAGAAAGCGATAAATTTAATGTATATCATACCTATTATATACGATCAAAAAAACATGATAGACTTGGGAACTACAGTAGAAAAGTCATGTCGATATCAATCATTCGGGAAATATTGAAAATAAAAAATTTAAATATTTTTCATAAACTACATATTATTGGTGCAACTTTGATTCAATATGATGCATTCCTAAGATGGAAGAATTTTTTACATTTGAATAATATTTCCTTAGTGATTTGTGATGTTGACAGGTACTATTCGAATGCTCCAATTGTTTCAGCAGCCAAGGCACTTGGGATTAATAATGCGACAATAATTCATGGCTCGACTACTCCAATTAATAATTACTTGCCCGTTATTGCCAACAATCTATTAGTTTGGGGGGATTATCATAAAAATCAATTTGAAAAATATGTTGACTCCCGGATTACAAAAATCAGAATAATTGGTAATCCAAAAATACCACTCCCTAAAAAACATATAAGAACTTGCTATGCCAGTGACATTATTGGTTTAGCAACAACTCCACTACCAACTCAGATTTACCATAAAGTTCTTAATGTCTTCGAAGAAGGGACAAGTGATAAGATCCGAATAATTAAGGCTCATCCAGTAGAAAATAGTAGCAGTTTTAGTAAATTAAACGGAAGTAAAAAATTATCTATTTATTACGACGAATCTGTGGATTATTTTCTAAACCAAATAGATGTATTGTGCGTAAGGAACAGTCAACTTGGTTCCGATGCACTTGGCTACAGAATTCCAATCATTATTATTGACACCCAGAACGGTCATTTTCTTCAAAATGGTGAATTACTTAGCAAAAATGCAGGGTGTCCGGTTATACAAAATGCTGAAGAATTAAAAAATGAATTGCAGCAATTAAATAGTAGCTCATATTATGAGGAACGCATAAGTAAGCAAATCACCTTTTTTAATAAGTTATTTAAATATATTGACAACGATGCAGATGACCAATTGCTTCATTTTATTGAAAATATGTAGAAAATAAAAACCATACTCACCAACAAATTTTCACTGAATGAACGAAAAATATTTCTGTCGATATTGTAATAATATTGAACTTGATTTCTTCTCTGAGACAGAAGACTTTCATTACAACAATATTGGCAAATGGAAAACATATAGATGCCGTGAGTGCAGGCATATTTATGAACTGCCATTAATGTCAGACGAACAATTATCGTTTTTTTATCCGAATGATTATTATTCGTTTTCAATAAATCAAAGCACGTTTGAAGCTAACTCAATTTTCAAATCCCCTCGATTAACACTACTAAAACATTTTTTAAAATACTTCAGAAAATATTCTCAAATAAATGTCTCGGGAAATTCACTACTTGCTAATTTGTATAAATTAGTTAAACCTCGTCCTTTCTTTTATAACAATCCTGAATTTATCAAAAACGGAGTTATACTTGATTACGGCTGTGGAGCAGGACACCTTGTTTCATTTTACAAGTATTTAGGGTGGCAGGCCGAAGGTATAGATATAAGCAAACAGGCAGTTGACAACGCAAAAGTTAATAACCTTAATGTTCGCTGCGGTTCATTAGAGCAACTGGACGGATATGAAAATTACTACGATGTAATTCATTCATGCCATGCTTTAGAACATGTAGCCAAGATTGACGAACTGTTTTCAAAATTTTATAAGAGTTTAAAACCTGGAGGTTGCCTTGTTTTCGATGTGCCAAACGGTAATGCTTCTGCGATTGATACTTACAACGATTTTTATTACTATTTCGGATTACCTGTTCATATTAATCTTTTTACTGAAAAATCAGCAAATATTGCGCTTAAAAATGCCGGATTTAATGAAATAAAAAGCAGTACATACAGCATTTGGAATACGCAAATTGCCTCTTTTTACACACAAAAGAAAAATTTAAACTCTAAAACAAAATTCAATTTAGGATCTCATTCTAAATTTGAAAACTTATTAGGCCACCTTTTCACTTTTACAACATTTATTAAATCGTTAAGTAGGGGAAAAGGAGATAATCTCGTTGTTATTGCAAAAAAAATAGTTTAAATAAATGAAAGTTGTAATATTTTTCAAGTAACTTCAATTCATTTTTTCTAAAAATAAAGAAACTATAAAATAAATTGAACATAACCCTAAACTGATTTCAATGAACTTATTAATAAACTCAATTGAAGATTTAATAAAAAAATTATACTCAAAGTGTATAAGGTATTCATTTAAAAGATGCGGCTCAGTTTATATAATGCCAAGTGTTAGAATTGACAATCCTCAACATATCATTTTAGAATCAGGTGTATCCTTGATGAGACGTGGTTGGTTGTATGCAATAATATCACAAGTAGGTGAAGAGCAACCTTTAATAACAATAAAAGATGACACTAAAATTTATGACAACTTTCATATTACTTGCTCAAAAAAACTAGAAATCGGCAAGAAATGTTTAATTAATAGAAATGTACTGATAACCGATACAATTCACAATTATGAGAATATTGATATTCCAATAATTGATCAGGGTATTCGAAATTCACCAACTATTATTGGCGACAATTGTTGGATTGGTAATAATGCTGTAATCATATCGAGTATAATAGGAAAACATTGTGTCATCAGTGCAAATTCAGTCGTTGTAAATAAGTCAATCCCTGATTTTTCCGTTGTAGCCGGCAATCCAAGTAAAATAATCAAAAAGTTTAACTTAAATTCTAAGACGTGGGAAAAAATCAAATGAGAATTCTAGTAACAGGGGGAGCCGGATTCATCGGCTCTTATATATGCAAAGCGCTCCTGCGAGACGGACATTACGTGATTGTGCTCGACAACCTCGACCCCCAAATACATGGTGAAAATGCAAAATGGCCTTCTTATATGCCCGAAGGCACCGAAAACTATATAGGCGATGTGCGCGATCGCGAGCTTGTGCGTAGGCTGCTGGGTAAATCAGATGCGGTGATACACTTAGCTGCAGCGGTAGGTGTAGGCCAATCCATGTACAAAATTGAGCACTATTGTTCAGTGAGTGTTATGGGAACTGCTATTCTGCTGGAAGAGCTGATACCTGTGCGTGAGAATATAAAAAAATTAGTGGTTGCTTCGTCCATGTCAATTTATGGAGAAGGGCTTTATGTAAAAGTTGACGGCTCTATAGTAATGAACCCTTCCACCCGGTCGCTGGCTCAGATGGAATCGGGTAAGTGGGAACTGTGTGACGAAAAAGGAGCAGATATGACTCCCATTCCAACCCCGGAAGAAAAACCGCTGCGCCCTGAATCTATATATGCCGTGAATAAGCGCGACCAGGAAGAAATGGTGCTTTCGTTTGGAAAAGCCTACAAAATACCTTCGGTGGCATTCCGAATGTTCAATGTATATGGTGCCTACCAGGCACTCAACAACCCATACACGGGTGTGGCCGCCATTTTCAGCAACAAACTGCTGAACGATGAGCAGCCGATGATATTTGAAGACGGTATGCAAAGGCGCGATTTTGTTCATGTGGAGGATGTGGCCAACGCCTACGCGCTCGCCATTCTTAAAAACGGCGGCGATGGCTTGGCCATGAACCTTGGAAGCGGTACCAGTATTTCTATTTCTGAAATAGCTTTATCTCTGGCGGAAATATTGGGTAAGAAAATTTATCCACAAATCACCAACAAATTCAGAGATGGTGACATCAGGAATTGTTTTTCTGATATCAGCTTGGTTAAAAAGAAACTTGGTTGGGAACCAAAATGGGAATTTAAGGATGGTGTAAAAACAATGACTGACTGGCTCATTGCCGAAAAAGAAAACACCCGAAAAATTGATGCAATGGAAGAGCTGCGCAAAAAAGGTCTTGTAAAATAATTATGAAACAGTCACCCCGTGTATTAATCATATCGCAGGCTTTGGCACCGGCTGTGGGCGGAAGCCCTATTCTTATGAACAACCTTTTCTCTGCCTATAGCGGAGAGATATCCGCCATTTCCGGTTATCCAGGAGAAAGGATTGACCCTGCCTTCCTTCCCACTTTCCCTACGGAATACTACAACCCACCGTCCCTGCCTCTTGTGGGGCATTATCTCAAACGATACCACGACAGCTACCTCAAATACATTCACCCGGTGCTCATAAGCCGCATGGTGAAAACTATCCGCTCGTGGAAACCCGATGTAGTATTCTCGCACTGCCCCGACATTGATTATTTTATCTGTGCCTATCAGGCGGCTCAAAAATGTGGAGTGCCGTTTTACACCCATATGCACGATTTGTGGGAAGAAAATCACTCGCCCGACTCATACATCGGACAGATGGCTGTCCGCTGGGAAAAGGAAATCTTGACTAAGTCAAAACGTTTGCTCTGCATGACCTCTATTCAGCAACAACATTACCAACAGAAATACAACATCAATTCTGAGCTACTGCCCCACACAATACCGGACGAGGTGCTCGACCGGTCACCACAGGTTTTTCATGAAACTAAGGACAACACCATCCTTTTCACCGGAACAGTATCACGGGTGATGAACTTAGATTCGCTACGTGTTCTTGCCGAAGCTACGCCAGCAATGAAACACGACATGAAAGTGATGCTGTGTACTTCCGCCAAACATGACGATTTCCGGAAATTCGGGATAGAATCATCCAGCTGGGACATCCGGTGGATGTCTCGTGACGAAGTGCAACAATTACAGCGGCAAACAGGAATCCTTTTTGCCCCGCTCTCTCACAAAAACGGCGGCATGGACGAAGTACGTACCGTCTTTTCCACCAAACTTTTGGAATACTTGATATCCGGCAGGCCAATCTTGGTATTTGCTCCTAAGGACTCGTTCCATGCCATAAGCGCCCGTCAGGGAGGCTGGGCTTTGGTAATAGATGAAGACGATCCGGCTAGACTGGCATCAGAAGCATGGCGACTGTTGAATGATATTGACCTTCAAATGAATCTGGTAGATGGAGCTTACCGCGAAGCGCAGAGCAGGCGATCAAGCATTTATGCCCATAAATTGATGCAATTGATAGCCGAAGACTCACAAAAAAAAGGTAACTCATATGGAGTTATATCTGCTTATCATTCACAATAAAAATCGTAAAATTGAAAACTGATTTCATAAATCAATTAAAGTGCCCAGTTAGTGGCAGAAATCTTGAACTTATTATTTTCGAGTCTGACTTTTCTGTTAACAGAGTTAAGACCGGAATTCTGCTTAATACAGTGGATAAAATCATGTTCCCTTTATACTCTTATGTTCCACTTATGACATGCTTTAAAACCAATTTGCATGAATTATTTGTCAAAGAATATCATGATCAACTTATCCCTTACAATGTATATACTCTGGTATCTGGTTATCCTGAAAAAGGGGAGAATTATATACAAAAAAGTTTCAGCGAAGAATGGAAACTAACAGAAAATGATGCATTATCATTTCTGAGAACTGAAGAAGATCTTTTAAACCTGAATAAATATGTTTGGTTAAAGTGGCTTGAAGAGCCAGTTCAAATATCAAACCTACTTAATGTAGGCTGCGGAGCAGGTAAAGAGACATACGCATTGAGTAAAACGACTAATGCCAACAGCATCGTTGCCATTGACCTTAATTTTTCTATACTTAGCGCTGCTGAAAAATATAAAAAAGAAAATCATATTAATTTTATTTTATGCTCTTTGTTTCATATTCCACTTACTGAGTCAATATTTGATTTGGTTTATTCGCAAGGAGTTATTCATCACACATATTCTACTCACAAAGCATTTATAAATATTTCTAAGTTTGTTAAGTCAGGCGGGAAAATATTTATTTGGGTATATGCACTTGAAGATCATTTGGTATATAGAAATCAGCAGCTTGACAGTTTAAGAATGTTTATCAAAAGTAACTTGTTGAGGCTACATTGGCATATTGAACAGATGATTCGCCCACTAGTAAGTACTTCACCAGTTTGGGTAAGAAATATAATTATGAAATCCTTTGCATTATTTCTACATCCGATATTTCTCTGGAGGGTTAAGAATAAATCACTTTGGAAACTTAATAACACTGAACACAGCGTTAGAGATTTATACTCCCCTAAGTATGCATATCGACATAGCATTAATGAGGTAATAGAATGGTTCGAAAAAGAACATTTCAATGTAATTGATTTTCAATCTCCTGCCAATCACAAATTATACTTTTCCGGAAAGAATATTCATGGAATAGGACTTACCGGACAGAAATTATCCTAAATATGTGCGGAATAACAGGAATTATAGATTTTAAAAATCATAGCAATGAGAACATTTTGTCAGAAATGACGGATGTTCTGTTTCATCGTGGGCCAGACGACCGTGGAATTCATTCTTGGATAAACGAAAATTACTTTATAGGATTTGGACATCGAAGACTTTCAATACTTGATTTGTCAACATCCGGTCACCAGCCAATGTTTAGCGAAGATGGTCGTTTTGCCATTGTGCTTAATGGCGAGATTTACAATTTCAAGGAAATACGGAAAGACCTCGAACAGGAAGGCTTCCGTTTCCGTTCCAATTCAGACACAGAAGTTGCCCTAAAGGCTTACCAAAAATGGGGAACCGAAGCCGTGCATCGGTTCATTGGTATGTTTGCCTTCACCATATATGACATTCAACAGAACATGCTTCTCCTATTCCGTGATCGTGCAGGAGTAAAACCGCTATATTATTATTACCATAATGGGCTTTTTCTGTTTGCCTCCGAACTGAAGTCATTTCACTGCCATCCAGGATTCGTTCGCAGCATTAATACCGATGTGGTGGCCGATTTTCTGAAACACGGTTGGATACCAGCGCCACATACTATTTACAAACATACCTTTAAACTTAGACCCGGGCATTTCCTTGAACTAAATCTGGAAAATAGAAATCTGGCTGATACCGAATACTGGAACGTGCTAAGCTTTTATACGGCTCCGCAAACCACTGCGTCGGAAAGCGAAGTGCTACAGCAAATCGAATCGCTATTGCACTCTTCGTTTAATTACCGCATGGTATCTGATGTGCCGGTGGGGGTCTTTTTGAGTGGCGGTTATGACAGTACAGCTGTTGCAGCACTGCTTCAGAAAAATCGCACAGAGCGTATACGGACATTTACAATCGGCTTCGAGGAAAACGAATTCGATGAAACTCCATATGCCAAACAGGTGGTCAAACACCTTGGTACCGAGCATCAGTCATACTATTGCTCGCAGCACGATGCACTCGAATTGATACCCTCTTTGCCCGACTACTACGATGAACCATTTGGCGACAGTTCAGCCCTTCCAACCACCTTGGTAAGCCGTGAAGCTGTGAAGAATGTCAAAGTAGCTTTATCTGCCGATGGAGGTGATGAATTGTTCTGCGGCTATCCGCGCTACTACGAATCGTTGCAAGAATATACCCGTACCGCTGCCATAGGGGCTCCTTTGGACCGCATCCTGTCCGCTGGTGCAAGTCTAGCCATTAGCCTCATGCCCAATCGTAGACAAAAAGCCTATACAATACAGAAGTTGCTCAAGGTAAGCAAAATGCTCAACTCACCCGATTACGCCTCGCGTTTCAGATACCGGATCGAGCCTTACCATTTTAAAGAATTTGAACTAAGTCAGATACTCCAGAATACGTTCGACCCGCTTCCTACACACTACGATGAATTCAATGTATTCGGAAAAAAGTTTGATATATTGAATGCTATTATGGCTATTGAATACAAAACAACGCTTGTGGACGATATGTTGGTGAAGGTGGATCGGGCCAGTATGTCTCAGCACCTGGAATGTCGCGAGCCGTTTCTCGATCACCGACTTACTGAATTCATGGCTACTGTACCATCTGCACTGAAATTTAAGAACCAGATACCCAAATACCTTCTAAAGACTATTGTTCACAAATACGTTCCACGGGAAATTATGGATCGGCCCAAGATGGGTTTTGGTATTCCTACAGAAAAGTGGCTGAAAACTGAACTTAAATCTATGGTATGCGATCTATTATTGGACAGCCCGATGCCTTTTGTGAATCGGAGAGCGCTAAATGCTTACATCAATAAATTTTACGCTGGCATTGAACCAAATGCCGAAAAGGTATGGTTCCTACTCATGCTAGCCCTGTGGTTCAATAGGTGGGAATTAAATAGTCGGTCATAACAACAGGCAATATGCGCATTACGTTTTTTGTGTCCAACTACAGCTCGCCAGTGTTCCCGATGAAAGGTCATTTCTTTAAAGTAATTTGCGAAGGTTTGGCAGAAAGAGGTATTGATGTATCTGTAATTGCACCACTACCCTATACCAATGCGTGGATAGAGAAGTTCTGGCCAAGATTGAAAGGTTACCGTTTGGTTCCAGTAAAAGAAATAAACAACGGGGTTACCATCTACCGCCTGCGCTACCTGAATTTTCCGTTTACTGACCGCCTGCGACTTCGCCCTTGGCTTATCTACAGGTCGTTGGACCGTTTGAAAAATGAGCTAAAACCCCAACTAATTGATTTCCGTAACTCTTACCCATCTTATCCCTATGGTGATGTGGTGGAGAAACTTTCAATACACTGGAAGGTTCCATATCTTTATACCATCAATGGCCAGGAATTTCCATTGAAAGAATCGGCTCCACGATTCATCACCTCACGGCTAAAACACTATGCCAAAGGAGCCGCCAGGATGCTGGCCGTGAGCAATGAGATCGTATCAGAAGTGAAACGATTAACAGGTGTGCGAACCGAGCTAATTGTTCACCCAGTGGGAGTACACGGAACCCAAATAGGAGTTGAGGAAAAATGCGCCATACGTAGAAGCCTGGAATTGGAAACCGACAAACAATATTTTTTGTATGCCGGAGAATTGTCGGATATGAAAGGAACAGACGTGCTGCTTTCAGCATTCCGCCAAATGAAGCTAACCAATGTGGTTCTTTTGCTCATCGGTACAGTAGCACATGGTGCTTTTTCTTTTGGCGAAAATGAAATACATCTGGGACTTCGGCCACAACAGGATGTTTTTCGATATATGCAGGCCTGCGATCTGTTCCTGTTCCCTTCGCGTAGTGAAGGTATGCCCAACGTGCTGAAAGAAGCAGGTGCGGCAGGGATACCCGTCATAGCTTCAGATGTAGGCGGTATTCCTGACCTTTTGGGCGATGGTGAGAGGGGAATATTGATGCCAGACATCTCGTCAGAAAGCCTGGTCTCCTGCATTGAACAGGTCTTGGCCGATCCAACCGGAACAATTGATAGGGCTGAAAGGCTACGGCAGCATATAGAAAAAAATTATACCGTAGCCGCCTCTTCAGAAAAGCTAATCAGCATCTACCGCGAGGTGCTGGAGATATCTGCAAGATTAAGTAACCTCAATGGGAGTAAAGAAAAGTTATAAACGCAGGCTTCGCTTTTCAGAGATAGCTCTTCTTGCGTTCGTCTTTTTCATCCCACTCGAAGATTTCTTCCTTCAGGATGTATTAGGCTCATCAACTCGCATAGCTGGTGGAGCGATGATATTGATTTACTTATTAGCTGAACCAGCTATCAAGTGGCAGTATGCTCCAACCGGGTTCTATCTGTACTTTGCTTGGGCAATCATTAGCATATTAGTATGGGCCAACATTCCGGATTATTATTCCATCTTCCGCTTGTTCATGTGGATGCTTACCACTTTGGTGGCTGCCAACATTATTGCTCGAAATACAGACTTGATTCCCCGTATCTTCCGGGTATATATTGTATCTACATTATACCTGGCATACGTGGCTATTAGAGATTTTATAGGGGGTGCAAGCACAGGACTTAACCGAGTGGATGTAGAAGGAATAAATCAAAATTTGCTTGCATCTCAGTTCCTGATATGTATCATCTATCTCCTTTATAATTACTTCCGTTCCGAAAACAAACCGTTTGTCAAAAGTATTTCCATAGGGTTAATCATCCTTTTCTTGCTTGCCACAATTGCTTCTGGATCGCGTTCCGCAATGCTAACCATAGCTATCGCTTTTTTGCTAATCCTCCCTAAAAAATCGGTGAAATTTTCTACTATCATGCAAGCTGGCTTCCTTGTTATTCTGGTAGGCTATTTTCTATTTAATACCGATAACGTATTTGCCCGGTTTCTATATACCCGTGTAGAAGCTACGCAGACCGACTATGGCGCTAACAGGCTAATAATATGGAAAGTGGCCCAAAATATGGTTATAGATAACCCTGTAATCGGTGTAGGCTATCGGAACTTCCCTTCGGAGTTCAACCACTACCTGCAGCAGACCAGTTTAGATATGGCAGAATGGCAACAAATTGGCAATCAGACGAGACGCGGCACTCACAATGCCATTCTAGAGACCCTCAGTGAACTCGGTATCATTGGGTTTCTGTTTTTTTACGGCTTTCAATTTAAATTAATGAGAAGGCTGAATTTACACAAAGGCAAATACGATTTGCTTGCTATCATTCTGCTAATTGCTATAAATTTCAACGCTCTTTTTGGAGATCTTGCAAACCTGAAATACTTCTGGCTAATCGTCGGAATATGTATGGGGATTATGATGAAACATAAATTAGATAATTTGGAAACACGAACAAGTCTTGCATACCAATCTGATTATTCGAATTGAATCATGTGTGGAATTGCCGGAATTATTGAACTAAACAATGCAGGCCCTGTTACTGAGTTGGGTGCAAGTCTTAGTGCTATGCTCAAACAGTTAATACATCGCGGACCTGATGGAAGTGGAAAGAAGATATTCAACTTTAAACGTCACTCAGTTTTGCTTGGACATCAACGCCTTTCTATCATTGATTTGAGTCACGAAGCCGACCAACCCATGGTAAGCCATGACGGTGAACTTTGTATCGTTTTCAATGGTGAGATATATAACTATATCGAATTAAGGCAAGAACTTTCGTCTTATTACCCTTTCCGTACTGCTTCAGATACAGAGGTGCTTTTGGCAGCTTACCAACATTGGGGAGAGGCTATGCTCAACAGGCTGGAAGGTATGTTCGCCTTTATCATATTTAATAAAACGACCGGTCAATTCTGGGGAGCACGCGACCCCTTCGGTATCAAACCGTTTTATTACACTATTTCAAATGTTTCATTTCGGTTTGCCTCTGAACCGGTTGCGCTCTGGAAAACCCAATCGACCAAACCAGAATTAAATCAAGTATCAGTGGCCGACTTCCTTCTTTTTGGGCTTACCGATCACACCGAACGTACTTTTTTTGCCGATATAGTACAATTACGAGGTGGGCATAGCATATTTGGTAGGGCTGGGGAACCGGGCAGCATTAAAGTAAAGGCCTGGTGGAAACCTGAACCTGTGAAGCTAGAAGAAAACCTGGGACTGCAAGTTTATGACTGCTTAGAAGAAAGTATTCGAATTCATCTTCGATCAGATGTACCTGTGGGTGGTTGTCTTTCAGGAGGGCTCGACTCAGGTAGCATCAACCATTTTGCAGCAAGACTAATGAACCACAATGAGGTTCAGTTCAATTCCATTACCTTTACCGAGCCTGGATTTGAAGATGACGAAAGACAATTAGCTGAGGCCACTGCTGTTCGTACGGGTACTACGCTACACTTGGTAAGCACTAGTTCGCAGGAATTGGAACAGAAGTTAGAACAACTCACCCTTGCCATGGGAGAGCCCTATAATTCCTTATCTATGTATGCCCAGTTTAAGGTGTTTGAGAAAGCAAGAACCCTTGGTCTCAAAGTGATGCTTGATGGGCAGGGCGGAGATGAGATATTTGCAGGTTATCCCCGTGTAGCTGCACTGGTGTTTAAAGCTTATGTAAGCCGACTTCAATTACATAGCGCCTGGCGGGAACTTCACGGATTTGCATCAAATGCATCCTTAAGTTTAAAAAATTTGCTAGGATTCAATTACTTTTTTACCAACCCAACCCTCATGGAACGTAGAGCAATTGGACGTTTCAAAGGACTGGTATCTGAGGATTTACTTGGGCAGTACGATGCTAATGTAACCAACGAATATTTTGGTAACAAAACTTTTGAGCAAGCACAGTTTATGGAACTGACCAAATATATTATTCCTCGGCTGCTTCGTTATGAGGATCGCAACTCCATGCACTTCAGTATTGAATCTCGCGTACCCTTGCTTTCCCGCTCCGTGGTAAACCTGGGTTTATCTCTTCCTGCAGATGCCAAAGTCAAACAGGGATGGACCAAATATGCTTTGCGAAAAGCAATGGAACCACACTTGCCTGCGCATATCACTTGGCAAAAAAAGAAAAGAGGATTTGATGTTCCCCAGGATCGATGGACTTCTGCACTGAAACCTTTCCTGCTGAACCTGCTACAAGAAAGTGCACACTTGAATGCTGCACTGAACCTGCAACAGTTAACTAAGAACCTGCAACAAAGCAGATCGGCAGCCGGACACAACTGGCGTCTCATATCCCTTCAGCTATGGCTGCTGAAAAACGGGTTATCCTTTTGAAAGAAATCACATGACAACGAATATCCATATATACCCCTCGCCATATGTAGCCGAAACACGAATCTTCAAAGAAACCCGCAGCCTGCTGAAACTGGGTCTTGTGAGCAAGGTGATACTGGTTGGCATCCACGAAAACAACTTGGCAGAAAAAGAAGAGCTTTGGCCCGATATTGAAGTACATCGCCTAAAGCTTAGATTTAAGAATAGCTCAATCAAAATTATCAGATATCTATCTTTCTTCGAATTTTTTTTCCGTGCATACTTCCATGTGCGGAAAATGCAGTGGCAGGTGGTTAATGTACATAGTCTGCACGTGCTGTTCATTGGGGTACTTTTGAAAAGAAATATGAGTTGCAAACTAGTTTATGATGCCCACGAATTGGAAACTGAAGTAACGGGTTCAACTGGTATTCTTCGCTACATTAGTAAAAGACTTGAACGTTATTGCATAAAATACGTTGATGAATTGATTGTGGTAAGTGATTCCATTGCCGAGTGGTATAGGAAAACATACAACTTTACTCACATTACCGCCATTTACAACGTACCGCACATACTAGATTTAGAATTACTAGAGCAAAGTAGCCATAGAGGTCTACGAGCAAATATCGGGGTAAAGGACAATACATTACTTTTCATCTACCAAGGAGTGCTAAGCCGCGCTCGCGGTGTTGACGAAATTATGGAAGCCTTTTGCTGTATTCCTTATAAAGCTCATGTGGTTTTCATGGGTTCTGGTCAATTGAAGGAAATGATATTAAAGGCCGAAAAGAAATACCCTAATGTTCACTATCATCCACCTGTGCCTTCGGATCAGGTACTCAACTATACTAGGGAAGCCGATGTAGGCATCCACATCATTAAAAACACATGCCTCAACCACTACTACTGCTTGCCCAACAAAGTATTCGAATACTTCATGTCTGGGATTCCATTCATCCTAAGCGATTTTCCCGAGATGGCCCATGTAGTGAAAGAAACAGGCGGAGGCTGGGTGTGCCGACCTGATAAGAATGGACTACGAGAACGTATAAGCCAGATATCCAACGAAGAGCTCCATCAGAAACGGCGATCAATCAGCGCCAACAAACACAAATATGGCTGGCAGATTGAAGAACAAAAATATATTTCCATATACAAACGCTTGATTACTCATGCATGAAATAAAAATAGCAATAGTTGCCGGAGCACGACCCAATTTCATCAAACTATCTCCACTCTACCGAGCACTGGTCTCTTACTGCAACCATTCCGAACACCCGGTGAATGTGTGGACCATACATACTGGACAGCACTACGATGAGTTAATGGATAAAATCTTCTTTGAAGAAATGGACATTCCTATGCCCGAGTTCAGGCTTCAGGTAGGCTCAGGACCGCAGGGGCAACAGACCGGGCGTATGCTGGAAGGCATAGAAGCCGCTCTTCTGGAAAAACGACCCGACTGTGTGGTGGTGATTGGTGACACCAACTCAACCTTGGCTGGTGCACTGGCTGCCGCTAAATTGCACATACCGGTAGCCCATGTGGAAGCAGGTCTTCGGTCCTTCAATCGCCGCATGCCTGAGGAACTGAACCGTATCATGTGCGACCACCTCTCCGAAATGCTATTTGCCCCCACAGAGCAGGCCTGCCACCAGCTACGGTTGGACAATATTCCTGAAGACAGAATCCACCATTCCGGCGATGTTATGTTGGACGCCACGAACTACTTTTCAGCCAAAGCAGAGGCTACCTCGCAGGTGTTGCACTCTTTTAGCCTTACACCCGGTAGGTATATACTGGCTACCATACACCGGGCCGAGAATACAAACGAAAAAAAGAGGCTGCGCAATATCTTAGACGCCCTGTCGGAAACTGCAACTGAAATCCCTGTGGTAATACCCATACATCCACGCACGTACAACATCCTAAAAATGGACAAAGAACTGAGCCATTACGAATCATTGCTTCAGCTCATCCCGCCCGTTGGTTACCTTGACATGTTAATACTCGAAAAAAATGCTGTACTTATTGCAACCGATTCCGGAGGCGTACAGAAAGAGGCCTTCTTCCACCGGGTTCCCTGCGTAACCCTGCGAGATGAAACGGAATGGGTGGAACTAGTGGAAGGAGGATGGAACCTGCTGGCTAGCCCCGACAACAAACACGCTATACTTCAAAAAATTCAGCAGTTTTTGCACACCTGCCCCACCAACGAAATCCATCCCTATGGCACAGGTAACGCGGCCAATCGAATTGCAGAAACCATATTCTCAAAATTTGCAATATGATTACCATTGTAGATTATGGGATGGGAAATCTCGGCTCAATTCATAATATGCTTAAACGCATAGGTCACGAGAGTCAAATAACAAGTGATCCGACGGTAGTGAATAAGGCCAGCAAGCTCATCCTCCCCGGTGTTGGTGCATTTGACGTGGCGATTGAAAACATCCATAGTAAGGGGCTGCTTGAGGTACTGAACAGAAAAGCACTGGAAGAAAAAATTCCAGTGTTAGGCATTTGTCTAGGCATGCAGCTAATTACCCGAAACAGCGAAGAAGGGCAACTGCCAGGTCTTGGATGGGTTGATGCTAACGTGAAAAAATTCAGGTTCGACACCTCCAGTAGCCTTAAAGTCCCACACATGGGATGGAATGTAACTAACCCAATGGTCAACCACCAGCTATTTAACGGGTTCGATTCTGAACTCCGATTTTATTTTGTGCACTCATATTATGTGGAATGCTATGCCCAAGAAAATGTGTTGGCTACCACAAACTATGGCCTCACATTTTGCTCAGCCCTACAAAAAGAAAATGTAATTGGAGTTCAATTCCATCCTGAAAAGAGCCATAAATATGGCAAAATTCTTCTTCGAAACTTTTGTGAGTATCAAGCATGATTAGTTACAGAGTTATCCCAGTCTTGCTATTGTCAAATCGGGGTCTTGTTAAAACAAGAAAATTCAGAAAACCCGTATATGTCGGGGATCCAATCAATGCCATCAAAATTTTTAATGAAAAAGAAGTTGACGAATTGGTATTCCTTGACATTGACGCATCGAAAAAAGGGCGAAGTCCAGATTTTAAATTGTTGGAACAAATTGCTTCCGAATGCTTTATGCCACTTGGTTATGGTGGAGGAATTAAAAACTTTGAAGATGTAAAAAAAATATTATCAATTGGTATTGAAAAAGTAATTTTTAATACTGCTGCTTATAATTCCCCTACATTAATTATCCAAACTGCCAAGGAAGTGGGTAATCAAAGTGTGGTTGTTTCCATTGATTACAAAAAGAATATGATAGGGTCTCCAAAGCTATTTTCCCACTCAAATACTAAGACGCCTTCGATGTCTATTCCTGAATATTCGAAATATATTCAAGATTTAGGCGCTGGTGAAATTATTTTACATTGTGTTGATAGAGATGGGGAAATGAATGGATATGACCTCGACATGATCAAGCAAATTACATCTTCCCTTGAAATACCCGTTGTCGCTTGCGGTGGAGCAGGAAATATTAATCATTTTATTGAGGCAGTAAAAATAAGCCATGCTTCTGCTGTTGCAGCAGGTAGTATGTTTGTATTTCATGGCCCATTAAAAGGGGTATTGATAAACTACCCTTCTCAAGAGAAACTAAAAACAATATTTGAATAATATGATTCAGGAACAAGTGATTCAATGTAAACAGTGCGTAATGGATTCAATAGGAAATCCTGAATTTACTCTGGATGAGGCAGGAATATGTAACTATTGCAAAGAATACCGAGAAAAGGAAAAAGTAAGACTGCTTTCAAGTCCTGCAAGAGAGGAAGCACTTAAGATTATTGTCGAAAAAATCAAAAAAAGTGGAAAAGGAAAATTTTATGACTGCCTGATTGGAGTAAGTGGAGGAGTAGATAGCACATATACTGCCTACTATGTAAAATCACTCGGCCTGAGGCCACTTGCCGTTCACTTTGACAATGGTTGGAATAGTGAGATGGCAGTTCACAATATTCAAAAAGTACTTGAAAAACTTGATATTGACCTCTATACCTATGTGGTTAACTGGGAAGAATTTAAAGACCTGCAATTATCATTTCTAAAAGCTTCTACTCCAGATGGCGAAATTCCTACAGATCACGGTATATTGGCAACCTTATATAAAATTGCCGGAAAACAAGGTATAAAATACATCATTAGCGGGAATAATTTTAAAACTGAGGGAGTAATGCCACACTTATGGGCGTACGGGCATATTGACTGGAAGTATATTAGAGCGGTTCACAAAAAATTTGGTACGAAAAAACTAAAAACATTTCCTCATTTTACGCTTCTAAAATTTATTTGGTACACATTTTTTCATGGCATCAAAATTATTTCAATTTTGAATTATATAGATTATAACAAAAATAAGGCAATGGAAGTATTATTGAATGAACTTAAATGGCAATATTATGGCGGCAAACACTATGAATCTAATTATACAAAGTATTATCAGGGAGTCATTTTGCCACAGAAGTTTCATATCGACAAGCGGAAATTACATTTATCAGCCCTTATCTTAAGTGAACATTTGACAAAGGAAGAAGCTTTAAAAGAACTTGAAATGCCGATTTATCCTCGGGATCAAATTGCTAATGATACCGAATATGTAGTTAAAAAATTAGGTTTGAATCAGGATGATTTAGAAAATATCATTAAGATGCCACCTAAAAGCTATCTAGAATATCCTACCAATTTTCAATTACATAAACGTTTACGGAAATTAATAAATTTCTTAAGACAAAAGAAATTATTCTATAGCTGAAGCTACGTGAAAAAAATGTGGTACTTGGTGTTTTGATACTTTTATTATTTTGCGATAAAAAATTGACGTAACACATTTCATGCTTGGCTAATATAGCATTGAAATGCAAAATAAATATATCAACAATATTTCACAATAAAATAAATGCAAACCATTTATGTTAATTAAATTTAAAAAGGCTTTAATCCTTGCTCCACACACAGATGACGGAGAATTGGGATGCGGCGGAACTATTCATAAATTGATAAAAGAAGGTTGTAAAGTACATTACGCTGCTTTTTCGGCATGTCAGCAGTCGGTTTTATCTCATTTCGATAGCGACATATTAATCAAAGAAGTTAAGCAAGCCACTAATATATTAGGCATTGAATCTAACAATTTAATCTTGTTTGATTATGAAGTAAGAACTTTTAATTACCACCGCCAGGCAATTCTTGATGATATTTTAAAACTGAAAAAAGACATAAATCCTGACATAGTATTCATCCCAAGTTTAAATGACATTCACCAAGATCATTATACCATTGCCAATGAAGCTGTCAGGGCGTTTAAATGGAGTACTATATTTTGTTATGAGCTTCCCTGGAATAATTTCAATTTCAATACTAGCTGCTTCATTTCCTTAAATGAAATGAATCTTGATGCTAAAATAGCTGCACTTTCAGCTTATGAGTCACAAGCACATAGACCATATGCAAATTCGGAGTTCATCCATAGTCTTGCAAAGGTAAGAGGTGTTCAGTCCAATAACAGTTTTGCGGAAGCTTTTGAATTGATAAGATTAAACATAATTCAAGCCCCCCTTTAGTCAAAATAATACTATAGTTATGAAAAACAACGAAACAAAATTATTTCTTTACATAAACCTGGGGAGGTTTTTTGGGCATTTTTCCAATACTTTGGACGTTTTTACCTATTTGTTGAAATCTGCATTTTTTTTCTCAGCACATAAAATTCCGTATTTTAACAACAGGAGTGATTATTTTTCTTTTATTCAAAAATATATAGGTCAAAAAGAAATTGTATTCCTCGAATTTGGAGTTTACAGTGGAGAAAGCATTCGATGGTGGTTAAATAATAATACATCTGGAAACTCGTTATTTTATGGATTCGATACCTTTACTGGACTACCGGATGATTGGAATAATAACCCAAAGGGAACATTTAACATGGATGGAAACATACCTCTTATTAATGACAAAAGAGTTAATTTTTTAAAGGGCTTGTTTGCAGACACATTACCTGATTGTTCTTTATATGAACAAAGAAACATTAAATGCTAAACAATTGGTTATACATCTGGATGCAGATTTGTATTCTTCAACTTTTTATGTCTTGGTAGAATTGAGAAGATATTTAAAAAAGGGTGATATAATTTTGTTTGATGAATTTTTTAGTTTTAGAAATGCTAATACGGAGTTCAGGTCATTTATAGATTTTAATGCAGTTTTTCCGTTGTGTTACAAAGCAAAAGCAAAAACTTTAGAACAATTTTGTATAGAAATTATTTGACCTATTAAATAACTTAAATGAAAGTATTGATGACTGGTGCGGGTGCTCCAGGAGGCCCAGGTGTATTGCGTTGTTTGCAAGAAGATAAATCATTAGTTATTACTGTAGCTGATCGAAATCCAAATGCAACATGCAAATATCTAAATAAAAATGGGGCATTCTGGACCATTCCTGATGCAAAATCGGCTGATTTTATTGATTCCGTTTTAGCTTACTGTATAGGTAATGGCATTCAAATTATTTTTCCCTTAGTCACTTTAGAACTGTTTCAATTTGCAAAGCATAAAAACCTTTTTAAAGAGCATGGCATTCATGTTATAGTTTCTGATTTTAAATACTTAAATATTGCCAATAATAAAAGTGCTTTAGTAAAACATCTATCTGAGAAAAATATAATGACTCCTGATTTTAGGATTGTTCCTTCCGGGGATTTTGATCAATTAATTAGTGCTTTCCAGGCATTGGGATATCCTGAATGCCCAATATGTATAAAGCCTTCTATCTCTAATGGGTCAAGAGGTGTAAGAATCATTGACGACAGCGTTAAAAAGTTTGATCTGTTATTTCTCCACAAACCCAATTCACTATACATGACCTTTGACGAAATGTGTTCGATATTAAGGGGGACATCATTTCCAGAAATGTTACTTACTGAGGTTTTACCTGGTCCCGAATTTACCATAGATACTATCAATAACAATGGTAAGGTAAAACTGATTCTGCCACGCATCAGAACTCGAACATCAGGGGGCATTTCAGTTGAAGGTACTTTTATCAAGCATCAGGAAATTATTGAGTATAGTCATGCTGTTTTAGCTACTATGAACTTACACGGCCCTATTGGATTGCAAGTTAAACAAGCGGTAGATGGGCACTTCAAAATCTTAGAAATAAATCCACGTATTCAAGGTACATCTGTAGCTGCACTTGGCGTTGGTGTTAATTTACCCCTTGCATGTGTTCACCAGGAATTGGGAAGGGAATTTGAAGTTAAAATAAACGAAATAAAATGGAACACTCACTTTATTAGATATTGGCAAGAAGTTTTTTATTGATGTAATTCATCTATTCATGCAAAAACTATTTAAATATAAATGGATTTTTTTCGATATGGATGATACTTTGTATCCTGAAATATATTTTTTAAAAACAGCTTACAATAGAATAGCGTGTTTCCTGCATCAATCTGAAGGATGTAATTCGGATATTATATACAAATTTCTTGTTGATGAGTTTGAGAGAGGAGGGAGGAAGAATCTTTTTGATAGATTGTTTTATGAGTTTAAAATTGATGCTTCTTACTTAGATGACCTTTTGCATATAATGCGAGCTACTATTGTATCACCCAAGATACCACTTTACTCTGCAAGCGAGCATCTTGTATCCGGTCTAATCAAAAATAATAAAAAAGTTGTAGTCATTACTAATGGAAACGTAGAACAACAAAAAAATAAAATAAAATCAATCTTATGGAACGGGTTAGATAGGTATTTAATTTTTGCACTTGCAAACATATATAAACCCAAACCTGATATAATGATCTATGAAAAATTTCTTAAACCAGAATACGGCATAGATTTAAGTAAAGCTATCATGGTAGGGGACTCAATAGTAGATGAGCAATTCTCTGCCAACTTAAACATTCCTTTTGTTGATATAAATACGATAGTTCGAAATAAGTTGACTTAAATAAGGCTATGATGAAAATTTTAGCAATAAATCAGTTTGCAAGTACTCCAAAATATTCTACAGGTGCAGGGGAAAGGTTGTATTACCTTTCAAAATATTTTAAGGAAAAAAACATCGAAATCGAAATAATTGGGGCATCTTATACACATTTGTTTTTGAAATTCCCTAAAACCAAATCAATTATTACAAAAGAAGAAACCGAACATGCAAATTTTTATTGGGTTAGAACGAAAAACTACAACCCAAGTAGTGGGTTACAACGCACTTTGGCTCTTTTTGAATTTTTGGCTAAACTGTTTTTCTTACCAATAAAAAAAATTGGTAAACCTGATATCGTTTTAGTATCATCAATGTCTATTCTACCTGTTTATTATGCTATATACCTAAAATGGAGATATAATGCGAAATTCATTTTAGAAATTAGGGACATTTGGCCATTGACGGCTATGGAACTTGGCGGATACTCAGGAATAAATCCATTTATTCTTTTTTTAAAAATTACCGAATGGATTGGTTACAAAAAATCAGATTATTTAGTTTCAGTGTTGCCGGGGTTTAATGATTATTTAAAAGAAAAAGGGTTCATTACAAAACCATTTGCATGGATACCCAATGGAATTCCATTTGAACTTTCAATAGAATTAAGTAAGCAATCATTACACCCTATTGACAAATCCAAATTTAACATTATTTATGCTGGTGTTTTGGGGACATCTAACGTTGTAGAAAATTTTGTTTCAGCAGCAATTCAATTAAAAAGACACACAGGCATACATTTTATAATCTTAGGTGATGGTCCAAATTTGGAATCCCTAAAACAACAGGCAGAAGGCCTTCCGAATATTACATTTATCAGAAAAGTAAACAAGGATCAAGTTCATTCAATACTTTTTAACTGTGATTTGTCATATTATGGAAACAGATATAAATTCCTGTACAATTATGGTATTTCTGCAAACAAGTTAAATGACTATATGCTTGCAGAATTACCAATTTTGTCTTCTTCGGGGTTATTTCATGATCCTGTAAATAAGGCAAAATGTGGTTTAGTAGTAGAAGCAGAAAATGTAGATAAGATTGTTGAAGGTATTTTGTACTTCTATAATTTATCTGAACCTGAAAGGAAAGCAATTGGAAAAAAAGGAAAAGAATATGTATTAAAGAACCAGGAATACAGCGTGCTTGCAAATAAATACATTAATGTCTTTGAAGAGGTATTAGGAAATCCGTCTTTGAATAAGAAATGTCATTAATGGTCTATTACGCTTTTAAACGATTATTGGATTTAATCTGTTCCATTATAGCCTTAGTAATACTTTCTCCTTTCTTAATTACAATAATCATTATATTAAGAGTTACTGGAGAAGGTGAAATATTCTTTCATCAAAGAAGAATTGGCTTTAAGAATATACCTTTTTACATTTGCAAGTTTGCGACAATGCTCAAAAATAGTCCAAATATTGGAGCAGGAGCAGTTACCATCAAAAATGACCCCAGGGTAACAAAAATTGGAAAACATCTTAGGAAAAGTAAATTGAATGAAATCCCTCAACTTATAAATGTAATCAAAGGTGAAATGAGCCTTGTAGGACCTAGACCAGTTGATGACTTTGCGTTTCAAGCATATCCTAATCAAGTTAGGTCAATAATTTACAATGTAAGACCCGGCATCACAGGAATAGGATCTATTGTATTCAGGGATGAAGAAAAAATTCTTACACGACAAGGAATAGACCCTAAAGAATTTTATGTAAATCATGTTGCACCTTACAAAGGCTCATTGGAACTATGGTACCACAACCATGCCTCCATCACTACTTATCTAATAATTATTTTCCTCACCGCCTGGCAAATATTTTTTCCGCACAGTGAATTAGTTTACAAGATTTTTAAGGATTTGCCACCCAAACCAACATCGCTGCAACTGAACCCATTGGAAGTTAAAAGCGTCTGAGTAAAATTAAATTGGCATGAAAGGTATTCAAGCCCAAGAAGCTAAGATATAAAAACCGTCCATCCGGCACTTTAGCTGATGTGACGGTTTTTCGTTTCTTATTCCCCCACCAGAACGACTTGTGCCCACCTCTACCTCCTTCGCATCGCCGATGCCGACGAGGCCCAGCGGGACGAAATCATTCAGCTTATCTCCGAACAGGGGGTCGGCGTAAACGTCCACTACATCCCCATGGCGATGTTGACCTTGTTCAAAAACCTGGGCTACCGCATGGAGGACTACCCGAACACTTACCGGCTGTACACCAACGAAATTTCCCTCCCGATCTACAATGGTCTGGATGACGAAAAAGTGGATTATGTGATACAGGCGGTGGTGGAGGCGGTGGAAAGGGTGATGGTGGGGGTTTGATTTGCTGCTTTGATTCGTGCCAATTTGAGCAAATTAGTGGCTAAAAAAGGCAGGGAGTGCCAGAAAAGTGTTGCCACGAATTACACGAATTTTCTCGAATTTAATTCGTGTTAATTAGTGAATACTCCGTACAGTTTTTCGACACTGATTTTCACTAATTGCACTGATTTTTGATTTTCAATGCTTTACGAAATGTAATCTGTGAAATTTGTGAAAATCTGTGTCTTGTCAACTATTTGATTTTGAGTGATTTATAAAAACTGCACGGAGTATTGTTAGTGAAAATTAATGTCTAAAGGAGGCACGGAGTGCCAGAAAAGAAAAGTGGCCACGAATTACACGAATTTACACAAATTGTACCCTGCAGGTTGTCGTTGACAAGGATAAAAGGGCGTCGGGACTTTGGCTATACAGGAGCTGGAACTTCGAGAGGGAAGGTGTTGGAACATTGCGACACAGGTGCCTTTGTCATTGCCGAAGGCAAACTGCAAGGTCAAAAAGGGCAGGCCGCACTTGTACTTGCCGAAGTTAAATAGCTGGCGTCCGAGCGGCACTTCCCGCAGGACATTGCAGGTTGCCGCTGGCAAAGACAAAAAGGCGTCGGGACTTTGGCAATGAAGGTGTCGGAAACCGAGCGGGACTTCCCAACTCCCTCATCCCTACTCCCTCGCATGACGATGCTTACATCAGGAAATCGTACCTTTGGCTTAAAACAAGAATTATGAATGTCGCCATCAAAATGCCACTTCGTTCGCTCAGCCCTGTGATTGTAAAGGGTTTGCAGGAAAAATACCCGGCAGCAGTCGTCAGTATCGAAGTGGATGAGCAGAAGGGAAACAATGTACTCGACGAACAGCAATTTTGGGACATTGTTGCCCTGTTGGATTGGGGACGCAAGCGCAGTGAAGATATTATCGCCCCGGCAGCAGAAGCATTGAGCCGTAATTCTAAAGAAAATATTTACCGCTTCGAGGAGATACTTGCGAATAAACTCCATGCCCTTGATGGAGAGGATTATGCCCGGCCTTTGGGCTGGGATCAAGCCAAGGATAGGCACTTTTCCGTGGACGTATTTCTCTATGCCCGCTGTTGTGCAGTGGCCAATGGCCAATCGTTCTATGAAAAAGTGAGGGAGAACCCTTCATACATGCCCAAGGAATATACTTTTGAGCCGATTCTATACTTGGCTGAAAAAGCCTATCAGTTGAAAACCGGCTTGGAAAATTATGATTTCCTACCTTCTGTAAGTTATGAGACCTTTGGCAACGAAAAGGGTTGGCTTAATAATCAAGCTTACAACTATGTAACATCATGACTGACATTCAACAACTTGATCCAGGTAAAACTTATTCCTATGCAGATTATCTTCAATGGAAATTTGAAGAAAGGCTTGAATTGATCAAAGGGAAAATATTCAAAATGCCGCCAGCCCCAAGCATGCGGCATCAACGGGTCAGTGGTCACCTATTCAGGGAATTTAGTTGGTGGCTAAAAAATAAATCTTGTCATGTGTTTGCTGCGCCATTTGATGTCCGGCTTTCCAAAAAAGGAACAAAAGACGAACAAATTCAAACAGTTGTCCAGCCTGATCTTTGTGTAATCTGTGATGATGCCAAATTGGATGACCGTGGCTGTATAGGATCCCCGGATATTATCATTGAAATTCTTTCCCCCGGCAATACTAAAAAAGAAATGCGCTACAAATTCCGTTTGTATGAAGAAAATAAGGTAGCGGAATATTGGGTTGTTTTTGCTGCGGAGGAACTGATCCAGATTTATCGCCTGAATGAACAGCACAAATATATGGCAGATGATCCGTATGTGCCAGGGGATGAAATCTCTTCTCCCCTGCTGCCTGGTTTTATATTAAAAGTGGAGGAGGTGTTTGAGTGATGGTATATGTTCGTTGTATCCAATGCTATCTGTGCTTACAGCATGAACAGGCCAACTGGACGGAACGGATTCCTACGGAATGAAAAGACTTGATTCGTGTTCATTTGTGCCAATTAGTGGCTGAAAGAGGCACGGAGTGCCAGAAAAAATGTGGCCACGAAATGCACGGATTTTCTCGAATTTTTAGGTGGCCACGAATTACACGGATTTTCTCGAATTTTATTTGTGTTCATTTGTGCAAATTAGTGGCAAAAAAGAGGCACGGAGTGCCAGAAAAGAAAAGTGGCCACGAATTACACGAATTAGCACGAATTAATAATGGATTCCTTCGGAATTGGGTGGCCCTTTATGATGGAACAGATTTCTTCGGAATGAAAAAAAACACGTGACGGAACAGATTCCTTCGGAATGAAAAAGTTATTGTCCACCTATCAAAGTTTGCAGCTCGATCAAGTGGTTGATTACGAGAAGTTTAACCGCTTTGCCATTACGCACCATTCTACACAAATTGAGGGTAGCACCTTGAGTGAGATAGAAACCAGGTTGTTGTTAGAGGAGGATTTGACGCCTAAAGGAAAACCATTGTCGCATAGCTTGATGGTGAAAGACCACTATCAGGCCTTGCTTTTTACGGTCCAGGAAGCAAAGTCAAGGCGGGAAATTTCGCCAGCATTCATCTGCGCTATTAATAGTGCAGTATTAAGGCAAACCGGCTCCACCTATCGGACATTGTTTGGGGACATTGACAGCAGCCAAGGGCAATACAGGAAAAGCAATGTGAGTGCAGGGAACCGTTTTTTTGTTCATTTTGAGAAAGTAGAACTTTTAGTCAAGCAGCTTTGTGATCAGCTCCAAGATCGCCTTTTGAAGGTAAATTCTGTGGAAGATCAGTTGTTTATGTCTTTTGACGCCCATTTTGATTTGGTGACCATTCATCCATTTTACGACGGCAACGGCAGGACATCCCGCTTGTTGATGAATTACATCCAGGCTTACTTTGGCCTTCCCTTGGCGATTGTTTTTGCAGAGGACAAGGTGGCCTACTTCAAGGCTTTGGAGGAATCAAGAGAAAAGGAAGATTTATCCTATTTCAGGTCGTTCATGGTGTCGCAATACCGGCAGTTTTTGACCCAAGAAATTGAATTGTATAGAGCGATGGAGCGTGGGCACAAAAAAGGGCCAGGCTTTTCGATGGTGTTTTAGGGTGGAGCGGATTTGCTTTATTGACGGAACGGATTCCTTCGGATGAAAAGATTTGATTCGTGTTCATTTGTGCCAATTAGTGGCTGAAGAAGGAACGGCGTGCAAGTAAAGAAAAGTGGCCACGAATTACACGGATTTTCTCGAATTTAATTCGTGTTCATTTGTGAAAATTAGTGGCTGATAGAGGCACGGAGTGCCAGAAAAAATGTGGCCACGAAATGCACGGATTTTCTCGAATTTGAGTTGAATGTTATAGATTTGTTTAGCATCGTGTCGGAAATAAGTTGCTGGTTTCGGCGAGTGTATTTTTTCCGAGAGCGAGGCGTCAAAACAGGCGCATAGTGGTGCTACGCAACTGTTTTGATAACGAAGCTATCGGGAAAAAGACGCCGCCCAAATTGGTAAGTTATTCCCGACACGATGCTTAACTGAAAGAGGAACTACAAACAACCATTAGATCATGGGCACACTAAAAGACCGGTATGTAAACCCTCTCACTGATTTTGGTTTTAAGAAGCTGTTTGGCACGGAACCGAACAAAGTGCTCCTAATGGATTTCCTAAACCAGGTGTTACCGGAAAGACACCGGATTAAAGACCTAACCTATCTTAAAAACGAACAATTAGGCTTGAACGATCTGGATAGGAAAGCCATTTTCGACCTGTACTGTACAGGGGAGTCTGGCGAACGATTTATCGTCGAAATACAGAAAGCCAAACAAAACTATTTTAAGGATCGAAGCATCTATTATTCATCCTTTCCAATCCAGGAACAGGCACAAAAAGGAGAATGGGATTACAAGCTTGACCCTGTTTATACTGTTGGCATCCTGGATTTTATCTTTGACGAACACAAATCTGAAAATGAACTACTGCACTTTGTAGAGCTAAAAAACCAGCACTGTGAAGTGTTTTATGATAAGTTGAAATTCATATATATCGAACTGCCCAAGTTCAGGAAAACAGAAACTGAACTGGTCACCCATTTCGACAAATGGCTCTTTGTATTCCGCCATTTATCGCAATTGCAAGATCGCCCGCAAGCACTACAGGAAAAAATTTTCCAAAAACTGTTCGAGGCTGCCGAAATCGCAAAATTCACGTCAGAGGAAAGGGAAATATACGAGGATAGTCTAAAATACTACCGGGATATGAAAAATGTGGTGGACACAGCAAAGGAGGAAGGCAAGAAACAAGGCCTGCTTGAAATAGCCCAAGCCATGAAGAAGGCAGGTGAAAACATTGATAAAATACGGTCATATACCGGTTTGTCAAATGACGAAATTGCAGCATTGTAATGCGGAGGCTAAGAAACTGTTTTAAAACCTCTCAACGGTCATAAAACGCCTTCTTTCGGCGGCATACTTCGGAAATTTTTGCAGCGATAGCGCTGCTATCCCTGCAAAAATTTCCTGCATCTGCCACTCAAAATCTGGCATTTTCTGTTTCGTCAGAGGCTTTAAAACAGTTTCTAAAAGATTTAAGTGGAATGGGATGGCACACTTGATGGAACGGATTCCTTTGGAATGAAAAAATTTGATTCGTGTTCATTTGTGCTAATTAGTGGCAAAAAAGAGGCACGGAGTGCCAGATTAAATAGTGGCCACGAATTGACACGAATTTTCTCGAATTTTTAGGTGGCCATGACACGTGACGTAGCAGGTTGCCGCTGGCAAAGACAAAAGGGGCGTCGGGACTACGACGAGACAGGAGCCTTGTCCTTGCCGAAGGTAAACTTGCAAGGTCAAAAGGGCAAGCGGCTGTTGTCTTGGGCGCTGGTAAAGCGCTTCAGCCGAGCGGGGCTTCACACGAGACGTAGCAGGTTGCCGCTGGCAAGGACAAAGGGGCGTCGGGACTACGACGAGACAGGAGCCTTGTCCTTGCCGAAGGTAAACTTGCAAGGTCAAAAGGGCAAGCGGCTGTAGTTGTGGCACAGGCAAAGCGTTCCGTCCTAGCAGAACTCGACACTCATTTTGTAAACTATTACTACAAAAAACAAAATGCAAGATGGAATCAGTAGAATTGTTCAAAGACTTGGCGGAAAAGCAGAAGAAAGCATTATTACAGCGGCCTACCGTTACCTTGAAAGAAGCAAGGGAAATAGTGGAAAAACTGAAGACCGCTTCCAAAGTAAAGAAAGAGAGGCCCAAATCTTAGTTTCATTTATTGAAGAGAACCATCTTTGGTTTGACTTTGACCATTTTTCTCTTTTCCTCGACGAAGGAGCAGAACAGAAAGTGTTTATTGACACGGCAATTAATAAAGTATTCAAGCTTAACGATGCCATTTTTTATGCTAATTGGACTCAATACCTCGAAAGCCTGCTTATCCATAATTTGCTTTTTCCTACAACCAAATACACACTTTTAGGTTTTCTTCAATTGAACAAAACGCTTTATGCAGTACTAAACCAGGAATATATTAAACCGACAGGACCAACCAATATCGAATCTATTAAAAAGTTGATGTTGGAAAATGGTTTTGTGATAAAAAAGAACAACGACTATATTCATGAAGGCTTGGGGCTTATTATTGAAGACTTGCATGATGAGAATGTACTGACGCACAATGGAGTATTGTTTTTTATTGATACGGTTATTTATCTATTCGATTGAGTCTTTCTGACAATACTGAACATGACATGTTCGAATTTGTAGGAGATGATTGCAGCATGAAAAAAGGCTCACTTGGTGGAACGGATGCTTACAGCATGAAAAAGGCACACATTGTAACATGCAGGTTGTCGTTGGTAAGGACAAAAAGGACGTCGGAATTTCCCTATTCCCTACTCCCTAATCCCTATAAAAAATGTTGGACATTAACCAATTCATCAAAGAACACATTACCCATCGGCAGGAGAGTTTGTTGAAGGGGGATTTGCGGCGCTACGGGGATGAGCTGCGGCGGCGCATCGAGGGCAAATCGGTTTTGGTCATAGGGGGAGCTGGTACCATCGGCTCCTTTTTTATTAAGGCCCTGTTGCCATACCGTCCGGGCAGGCTCTTCGTGGTGGACATCAACGAAAATGGCCTGACGGAGCTGGTGCGGGACTTGCGCAGCACGGAGGGGGCCTATATCCCGGATAGCTTCCTCACCTACCCTATCAATTTCAGCGACCGGGTTTTTGAAAAGCTGTTCCGGCAGGAAGGGCCTTTCCACATCGTGGCCAATTTTGCGGCGCACAAGCATGTGCGGTCAGAAAAGGACCAATATTCCATCGAGGCGATGATTGACAACAACGTACTCAAGGCCAAGGACTTGCTCGATTTGTTGTCCAGCGCCCCACCGGAGCGTTTTTTCTGTGTCTCGACCGACAAGGCGGCGAACCCGGTGAACGTGATGGGGGCCAGCAAAAAGCTGATGGAGGAGGTCATCATGGCCTATTCCCGGCAGATGCCGATCACCACGGCCCGCTTTGCCAATGTGGCCTTTTCGCAGGGCAGTTTATTGGCGGGATTCCTGGAGCGCCTGAACAAACGGCAGCCCTTTTCCAGCCCCTCGGACGTGCGGCGCTATTTTGTGTCGCCCCAGGAGGCGGGCGAACTTTGCCTCTTGGCCTGTATGCTCGGCGAGAGCGGCGACATCTTTTTCCCCAAGCTGCGGGAAGAAGAAATGGTCACCTTCAGTGCCATTGCCGTGAAATTGTTGGCGGAATTGGGCTATGTTCCCGATTATTGCAGCTCGGAGGTGGAGGCCCGGCAAAAGGCTGCCGCCTGGAAAGAGGGCGATGCGGCCTATCCGGTGTTCTTTTTCCCCTCGGATACCTCCGGCGAAAAAGCCTACGAAGAGTTTTACACCGAAGATGAAACGATTGACTGGGATTCTTTCCATGCCCTGGGCGTGATAAAGTCCACCGGGGCCCGAACAATGCCGGCAGTGGAAGACATTTTTAATAAGTTGCAGCACTTGTTCCAGGAGGAGGCCCTTGACAAAGAAAAAATTGTGTCCCTCTTATCCGAATTTCTCCCTGGTTTCGCACATATCGAGACTGGGAAGGGTTTGGATCAGAAGATGTGATTTTTGGATGGCTGGATGGTTGGGATGGTTAAATGGTTGGATGGCTAAATGGCTGGATGGTTGGGATGGCAAGGACAAGGCTCCTTTGTCGTTAAAGTTCCGACGCCCTTTTGTCCTTGCCAGCGGCAACCTGCTACATCATGATGGAAGTCACGTTGGGAAGAAGCGCTTTGACAGCGGCAAGGACAAAAGCGGCTTGCACTTTTGACGGTACGGATTGCCTGCGGCAAGGACAAAGCACCTGTGTCGTAAAGTTCCGACGCCCTTTTGTCCTTGCCAGCGGCAACCTGCTACATCATGATGGAAGTCACGTTGGGAAGAAGCGCTTTGACAGCGGCAAGGACAAAGCACCTGTGCCGCAAAGTTCCGACGCCCTTTTGTCCTTGCCAGCGGCAACCTGCTACATCAGGATGGAAGTCACGTTGGGATGAAGCGCTTTGACAGCGGAAAGGACAGAAGCGGCTCGCCCTTTTGACAGTACGGATTGCCTGCGGCAAGGACAAGGCTCCTTTGCCGCAAAGTTCCGACGCCCTTTTGCCCTTGCCAGCGGCAACCTGCTACATCATGATGGAAGTCACAATGGGAAGAAGCGCTTTGACAGCGGCAAGGACAAAAGCGGCCTGCACTTTTGACGGTACGGATTGCCTGCGGCAAGGACAAGGCTCCTTTGTCGCAAAGTTCCGACGCCCTTTTGTCCTTGCCAGCGGCAACCTGCTACATCATGATGGAAGTCACAATGGGAAGAAGCGCTTTGACAGCGATAAGGACAAAAGCGGCTTGCACTTTTGACGGTGCGGATTGCCTACCGCAAGGACAAAGCACCTGTGTCGCAAAGTCCCGACGCCCTTTTGTCCTTGCCAGCGGCAACCTGCTACATCATGATGGAAGTCACGATGGGATGAAGCGCTTTGACAGCGGCAAGGACAAAAGCGGCTTGCCCTTTTGACAGTACGGATTGCCTGCGGCAAGGACAAGGCTTCTTTGTCGCAAAGTTCCGACGCCCTTTTTGTCCTTGCCAGCGGCAATGACAAGGCGGCTTGCACTTTTGACCTTGCAGTTTGCCTGCGGCAAAGACAAATCTTTATACAAAAAAAAATTAGACACATGTATCCAACCCTAAAACGCTTGCTCGACATCGCCGTCGCTTCGGTTGTGTTGTTGCTCTTGTCTCCCTTGCTCATTCCCATCGTTGTTGCGCTGCGCTTGACGGCGGAAGGGGAAGTGTTTTATATGCAGGACCGCATAGGTTATAAAAACCAAATTTTCAAAATCTGGAAGTTTGCGACCATGTTGAAAAACAGCCCCAACATGTTGACGGGCTCACTGACCCTGCGCAACGACCCCAGGGTGACGCCCATCGGGAAATACCTGCGCATGACGAAGTTCAACGAGCTGCCACAGGTCATCAACGTGTTGAAAGGGGACATGAGCCTCGTGGGCCCCAGGCCGCAGGTGATGAAGGATTATTTGGCCTATCCCCCCCATATTCAAGAGTGTATTTACGATGCCAAACCCGGCATCACGGGCATCGGTTCGGTCTTGTTCCGGGACGAGGAAAAACTCCTGTCCGTCACCGAACTGCCGCCGCACGATTTTTACCGCATCCACATCGCCCCCTATAAGGGCCAGTTGGAACTGTGGTACCAGCAACGGGCCTCCTTTAAAAATGACCTGCTGATCCTCTTTATAACAGGCTGGGAAATCCTGTTCCCCCACAGCGAATTGGCCTTCAAGGTCTTCAAAGACCTGCCCGAACGCCCACGGAATTGACCGTGCAAGGAGCGAGAAGGGCGGGGTTGGAGGTGGCTTGAGGGGGGATGGCTGGCTGGCTATATGGATGGATGGCTGGATGGCTATATGGCTAAATGGTTGGATGGCTAAATGGTTGGATGGCTGGTGTAAGGGCTTGTGTAGTTGATGTTGGTTGTCTATTTTTGCGGCTTTTATTATTCAATGAATATGAAAGAAAGCGGCTATTATTTGCAACTGAATGATGTTCCTGGTTATAAACGTGCTTTTCATTTGTCCAATTATATCTGGAATATCGTAATGGAATGGGAATGGTTTGCGAAAAAAACAATTGGATCCCAGTTTGTTGATGCGGGGGATTCGATTTCTGCCAATATTGCTGAAGGTTTCGGCAGATACCACAAAAAAGATAAGATCCATTTTTACCGATACAGTCAAGGTTCCGTGAAAGAGTGCTTTGACTGGAATGAAAAATCAAAATTTAGAAATTTTCTGACCCAGGACCATTACAACCATATTTTCACAGAACTAAGCCATTTGCCAAAAGAAATCAATCTCTTAATCAAAATAACAAACGAAAAGTTGAGGATTTAGATGGTTAGATGGCTATGTGGTTAGATGGTTAGGGAGGATGGTTAGATGGCTAAATGGTTATATGGTTAGGGAGGATGATTAGATGGTTATTTGGTTTTTCAAGCCATCCAACCATCCAGCCATATAGCCATCCAACCATCCAGCCATATAATAACCAGCCATCCAGCCATCCAGCCATCCAACCATATAGCCATATAGCCATCCAACCATCCAACCATCCAACCATCCAACCATATAAACAATGAAAACAGCTTTAATTACAGGCGTCACGGGACAAGATGGCGCTTATTTGTCGGAATTGCTTTTATCAAAAGGCTACAAGGTGCATGGCATCAAGCGGCGAAGTTCTTTGTTCAATACCCAGCGGATTGACCATATCTATGAAGACCCGCATGTGGACAACCAGCATTTTGTGCTGCATTATGGGGATTTGACGGACTCGACGAACATCATCCGCATCATACAGGAGGTGCAGCCGGACGAGATTTACAATTTGGGGGCGCAGTCGCACGTGCAGGTGAGTTTTGATTCGCCGGAATACACGGCGGATGTGGATGCCCTCGGCACTTTGCGGGTTTTGGAGGCCGTGCGTTTATTGGGTTTGTCCCAAAAAACAAAAATTTATCAGGCTTCCACTTCGGAACTGTACGGCTTGGTACAGGAAATACCGCAGTCGGAAACGACGCCATTTTATCCCCGGTCGCCTTATGCGGTGGCCAAGCAGTATGCCTATTGGATTACCGTGAACTACCGGGAGGCCTACAATATGTTTGCCTGCAACGGTATCTTGTTCAACCACGAATCGCCCATCCGGGGGGAGACCTTTGTGACCCGTAAGATTACCCGTGCGGTGGCCAAAATTGCGATGGGCCTGCAACAGAAGCTCTACCTCGGCAACCTGGACGCCCAACGGGATTGGGGCCATGCCCAGGACTACGTGGAGGCGATGTGGCTGATGCTGCAACAGGACGAACCGGAAGATTTTGTCATTGCCACGGGCCGCACCACCTCCGTGCGGGAGTTTGTGCGCATGGCCTTTAGTGAAATCGGCGTGGAACTCACCTTCGACGGCGAGGGCGTGGACGAGGTCGGCATCGTGGTGGATTCCTACCATCCCGATTTCCCGGTGGAGCGTGGCCGCACGATCGTCAAAGTGGATCCCCGCTACTTCCGTCCCACCGAGGTGGACCTGCTCATCGGCGACCCGACCAAGGCTATGGAAAAACTGGGCTGGCAGCCCAAACACAAATTAAAAGACCTGGTGCGTGACATGGTGGCTTCGGACATCATGCTCTTCAAACGGGATCAGTTGCTACGGGAAGCGGGATTTGAGGTGAAGAATGAGTTTGAGTGAGATGGATGGTTATATGGTTGGATGGTTATATGGTTATATGGTTATATGGTTTTTCCAGCCCTGTCAGCATCCAGCCATCCAGCCATCCAACCATCCAGCCATATAAAAACCATTCAACCATCTAACGAGCCATCCAACCATTTAGCCATCCAACCATCCAACCATCCAGCCATTCAGCATCCACCCAGCCATATAGCCATATAGCCATATAGCCATATAGCCATATAGCCATATAAAAACCATCCAATCATGAAACAATCTGACAAAATATACATCGCAGGCCACCGGGGTATGGTGGGTTCGGCATTGCTGCGGAAACTGAAGGCCGAAGGTTTTGAAAACCTGGTGCTGCGGACTTCTGCCGAGGTGGATTTGCGGGTACAGGCCGAAGTGGAGGAATTTTTCAGGAAGGAGAAACCGGATTTTGTGTTCCTGGCGGCGGCGAAGGTGGGGGGTATTTTGGCCAACAACACCTACCGGGCGGAGTTCCTCTATGATAACCTGATGATGGAGGCCAACATCATCCATGCGGCTTACCAGCATGGGGTGAAAAAGCTGATGTTCCTCGGTTCTTCCTGTATTTATCCCAAGTTGGCACCGCAGCCCCTGAAGGAAGAATTCCTCTTGACGGGCGAGTTGGAACCGACCAACGAACCCTACGCCATTGCCAAAATAGCGGGCATCAAACTCTGCGATGCCTACCGTGCGCAGTATGGCTGCAACTTTATATCCGTGATGCCCACCAATCTCTACGGTCCGAACGACAACTACGACTTGGAAAAATCGCACGTGTTGCCCGCCCTGATCCGGAAATTTCACGAAGCAAAGAAAAACAATCAACCGCAGGTGGTATTGTGGGGCACGGGAAAACCCCTGCGGGAATTCCTGCACGTGGACGACCTGGCCGATGCCTGTTTTTACCTGATGGAAACTTATAACGAGCCGGGCCTGGTAAACATCGGCACGGGTGAAGACTTGCCCATCGCCGATTTGGCGAAACTGGTCAAAGGCATCGTTGGATATGAAGGCGACATCGTCCATGACCTGGGCAAACCCGATGGCACGCCCCGCAAGCTGATGGACGTCAGCAAACTGAATGCTGCGGGGTGGAAAGCCAGGATTTCCTTGGAGGAAGGGATCCGGAGCGTGTACGAAGGATTGAGGGGGGAGGCGTGGTATTAGCAGTAAAAATTCCCCATTTCTAACATCTGTCGTGATTTGATTTTAGATTTTTTTGGGGTTAAATTGAGGCAAAAATGCTTGGGGATGGGTGAGGAGCCTAGTTAAGAGGAGGGTGATGGGTGTTCCTCCTGAATTTGATTATATGCTGAAAAATTGAGTATAGCAGACGTCGTTACACTACTCTACAATAAACTATTATTCTTCGTAAAACATTGACAATCTGATTTTTATAGCCTTGACTAAACCCCGAAGGGGTTCAATTTGAATAGCCCCGGATGAAATCCGGGGAAGATTAAGGCAACGAGAGCAACCCTGAAAGGGTTGAATGTTTAAATACACTTGAAATTCAACCCCTCCAGGGTTATTTCCCGCACCACGTTTACCCCGGATTTCATCCGGGGCTATTCACGTTCAACCCCTACGGGGTTTTAGCTCCTGAAAGTCAATTCTTTATGAAGTTTGATTTTTTGTTGTAGGGTAGTGTAAGGCGTCGTATTTCTTTCTTATTTTTGAAATAAAAATGATAACGCAAGAGCAATATAAGCGGGCAAAAGCCTGGATAGCAGCTAACCGAAAAATATTGTCCAAGTTGGCGGGCGAATGGATTGCATATAATGAAAATGGTATTATAGCCCACAATACCAAGCAGGAGGCATTAGTAAAGGAAGCACGTGCCAGTGGCCAAGATTTTGTGATCAGGTTCCTGCATCCCACCTCTTTCATTCATACTCCCCGCTTATTGCCTGTTCGATTTCGCTCCTAGAAGACCCATCTTTGGGAACCACTTTATTTGATCATTTTGTCAACAGCATCAAGTAGACTCGCCTTGGATTTACTTGTTGATTCGGGAGCGGATTTTTCTGCTATCAGCTTTTTCATAGGCCGTGAGTTGGGTTTCGAAATTACTCCAAACGAGCGAATTAATATCGCAGATGGTGTAAATGGTTCTGTACGTTAAGTCGAACGAGTTGTTGAGATGAAGATTGACGGCCATGAATTTACCGCTCCCGTTGGCTAGATATTGGATGAAAACTGCGATGATTTAATTTTGGGGAGGGAAGTTGTTTTTGATGTATTTGATATTGAGTTTAAGCAAAGGGACGAAACGATTATTTTTAAAAAACGGTAAACATATTTTTATAGGGGTGAGGTGTTAAAGTTGTCACCCCCGGCTTCCTTCTTTGCCTCTGGTTCTCCCCGACTGGGTCGGGCAGGCAAAGAAAAACAGTTGGGGCTTAAACCTCACCCCCCGGCCCCCTCTCCTCTATGAGAGGGGGTGAAGAGTCTGCCAAGGTTGGTAAGACTGTTTGTTTCGGAAAAACAATGAGGGGAAGTATAATTTCCGCTCATGTTCTATTAATACTGATTTACCGTTTAGTGACGGGGTGACTTTGAGTCACCCCGTCACTTTCACTGACCTTTTCAGCTCCAAGAAAACATGTGCGAAAATTTCAGCGATCTGATACAATACAGTGAAGGTGTTCAATTTTTTTTCAATGCCAATATTTGAAATGTTAGCAGGCTTTGCCCGCCTCTCCTCTAGGAGAGGGGTTGGGGGTGAGGTTAAACGCTCAATCCTACTTTTTTCCCTCTTCCTACCACTGCAACTGCTTGCCCAGGGTACTGGCTTGCCACTGGGCAATGAAACTTACCAGATATTGGACCGGCTGGAAATCAAAACAGGCATTCAAGCAGCTTTTCATACGGCTTTGAAACCCATCACCAGGGGGGATGCGGTGCGATTTGCCCTGGAGGTGGATACGGTGGCTGGGAATTTGAGCGAATTGGATCGGTTTGATCTGCAATATATCTATGACGAAAACAACGAGTGGCTGGGGGCGAATGAATTGCCGCAGACTTTGGGCGGCAGGAAAGATGGGGTGTATAAAAAAGTGGAGGGCGACACTTTGTATTATTTTGTGCCGGCCTCGCAGGTAAGGGCCAGCCTGGCGCAGGATAGGTACCGCCGGACGAAAAAGCCCATTTTGGGACTGTTTTATAAAACACCGGCCAACTGGTTTGAACTGAACAAAAATGCTTTCCACCTGAAAATCAACCCCATGATCCATTGGATGGTGGGAAAATCAGGGGAGGGCGATCAATTTGTTTATCTCAACCAACGGGGCTTGGAACTGCGGGGCGGCATTGACGACCGCATTTATTTTTACAGCAATATCACCGACTCGCAGGCCCGCTTTCCGGAATATTTGCGGGACTACGTCACAAAAAACCGGGCCTTGCCGGGCAATGGTTTTTACAAAAACTATGACAGTTCGGTCTTTGATTCCTCGAACTCCTACGACTGGCTGAACGGGCAGGCCTACATAGGATTTAATGTGACCCGGCATGTGGGGCTGCAATTTGGGCATGGGAAAAATTTCATTGGCAACGGCTACCGTTCCATGCTGCTGTCCGATTTTTCGCACAATTACCTTTATCTGAAAGTAAACTGGCGGGTGTGGCGTTTCCACTACCAAAACCTTTATACCGAGCTGACTGCCACCTCGGCACAGGCCAATCCGGGCGACGAGTACATTCCCCGCAAGTACATGACGGCGCATTACCTGAGTTTTGACCTGGCGAAAAACCTGACAGTGGGTTTGTATGAGGCGACGGTATTTAAAAGGGACACCAATTCCAACGGCTACGAACTGCAATACCTCAACCCCGTCATCTTGTACCGCTCGGTGGAGCACCTGCTGGACAGCGAGGACAATATCCTGGTGGGCCTGGATGTAAAGTGGGATTTGTTCAAACGTTTCCGCCTGTATGGTCAATTGATGATGGACGAGTACAAGTTCAGCGAACTGTCGGGGCAGGAAGGTTGGTGGGGCAACAAATACGGCATCCAGGCGGGTCTGCAATATATAGATGTGCTGGGCCTCGACCACTTCGATCTTCGGGCGGAATTCAATACGGCCCGTCCCTACACCTATTCGCACAGGGATGCCATCGGGGCAAGTTATTCGCACTACAACCAGGCCCTCGCCCATCCTTTGGGTGCCAATTTCAGGGAATTCCTGGCTATCGTGAGATATCAGCCCTTTAAAAAATGGACGGTGGAAGGGCGCTTTTTGCGCTCCAATTTCGGGGAAGACGAGCCCGGCAAAAACTGGGGCGGCGACATTCTGCAAGACTATTCAACATTGGTCAGTGAATATGGCAACAGCATCGGCCAAGGTATTGGGACGCAAACCACCCTGCTGGGCCTCGACCTGAGTTATGCCCTTTGGCACAACCTCTACTTCGACCTGCACTATTTCTACCGCAAAAAAGACAGCGACCTGCCGGTGCGTTCGGATGTGGACAGCTACTTCGGCATAGGTTTTCGCTGGAATACGTCGGCGCTGCGGATGGACTTTTGAGGGGGGTGGGTCCCGATAGCTATCGGAAGAGAAATTGCTTAATTTTGTGAAAAAGGAGTATATGGTACTGGAAAGAGGCATAACAGGAAGAAAAAAGACAACCGAACAAGTGCCGGGCTATCTGGTTTATGAGGAACTGGATGGGATAAAAGTGTATTACCGGGGCTATAAAAATGTGTTGTTGGGCAAACAAACTCCAGAAGAAATTAGGGGATACGGCGATGTTCAATGGTTTATGATAAACCTTTTAAAAGACTATTTCCAGCCAATTTTTGGAAAAGATTATTGGCTTTGGTCAGGTGAAGGGGGGCTTCATGTTAAACACGGCACCAATCCTTCCCTGGATTTTGTGATCCTGCCCAAAAGTGCATTTTCCTTGAAAAACGCTAAAAACAAATACATTGACACGCCACCTTCTGTGGTCATTGAAGTGGACACAAAGGCCGACTTCGAATCTTTTCCCTTAAGCCCTGGCTGCTATTATTTAAAAAAGACGGAAATCCTATTGGATTTTGGTGTACAAGAACTGATTTGGATTTTTACCCAAGTTGAAAAAGTCATGGTTGCCCGTCCCAAGCAACCCTGGCTGACGGTCAATTGGACGGATGAGATTGAAGCGTTGGGCCATCGGTTTTCCTTACAACACATCATTGAGGAATCCGAAAAGGACATCGAATAGAGTGATGGCTTTTTGGTAATTGTAAGAATAGGATTATTCGCAAATGGGAGCTTGGGGGCGAAGCCCCCAAAATCCTCCTCCCCCGACGAGTTCCCGATAGCTATCGGGAAAGGCGGCGAGGAGGGGCAAAACTCGATTCACTTTATTTTTCTTCTATTTTCGAAAAAACCTATTGAAGCAGAAGATTGAAGTAAAAAATTAACAATTTAGCGACTGTGCCAAACGAACAACGATCAACGATCAACGATCAACGAAAAAACACCTACGTTGCCATTATGGCCGGCGGCATCGGCAGCCGTTTTTGGCCGGCCAGCCGGGTGGCCAGGCCCAAACAGTTCATGGATATTTTGGGCGTGGGCAAATCGTTGATACGGCTCACTTTTGAGCGGTTTTTGAAATTGTGCCCTGCCGAGAATATCTTCATTGTCACCAATGGGATGTACCAGGGCCTCGTCAAGGAGCATCTGCCCGAATTGTCCGACAACCAAATCCTCTGCGAGCCGTCCCGCAACAATACCGGTCCTTGCGTGGCCTATACCTCCTTCAAACTGCACCATCTGAACCCGGCGGCGAATTTTGTGGTGGCACCTTCCGATCACGTCATTTTAAAGGAAGATGCTTTTATCGAAAACCTGAAAAAGGCACTGGCCTTTACGGAAGCCAACGACGCCCTGGTGACCCTGGGCATTACCCCTACCCGTCCAGATACGGGCTACGGCTATGTTCATTTTGACAAATCTGGCACCTCGGACATAAAAAAAGTCTTCGAGTTTAAGGAAAAACCCAACCTGGAAAATGCCCAGCTTTTTGTGAACAGCGGAGACTACCTTTGGAATGCAGGGATTTTCGTCTGGAGCAGCGAAACCATCCTATCCTCCTTCCAGCGCCATGCACCCGACATTTTCGACATCCTGTCAAAAGGCAAGGAACACTACAATTCGGAACGGGAGCAAGGCTTCATCAACGAGCACTACCCTACTACCCCCAACATTTCCGTGGACTATGCGATCCTGGAGCGTTCGGACAACGTATATACCATACCAGCCGACATCGGCTGGAGCGACCTTGGCACCTGGGCATCCCTGCATGAAGAAATGCTTAAGAATGATGAAGGCAATGTGTTGCAAGGCAAAAATATCCTTAGCTTTGGCACGCACAACAGCCTCATCCGGGCTCCACAGGATAAATTGGTCGTCTGCAAAGACCTCGACGGCTACATCGTGGTGGACGAGGGCGATGTCCTGCTGATCTGGCCCAAGGACAAGGAGCAGGAGATCAAGGGAGTGGCCAAGGTGGTGGAGCAGCGGACTGGGGAGCGGTTTTTGTGAAGCCTGGGCTTACCAGAAATAGGCTAACAGCTTTGTACAGTGGACTGATAATTGTTAGCTGGCATTCTATCCCTTCAAAGTGCCTACACTGCCAGCAACACTATAACGAAAGCAATGATTCTACTTACTTTTTTGTAGGCACAGCCATCAGATGACCCACTCCGCCTAATCCTACAATCTCCAACTTTGAAACGTGGTGAAAAATGACAGGTTCCAATCCAAGGATCTGTCATTTTTGTTTGTAAACAGGTTGACGTGCCTTTTATAGCCTCAAAAGTTTTTTAACCTTTGCTTCAACGAAATATTATCTAAAAAATATCATCAGGGTAGTTACAAATTTCACACTTGAATGTCTAAAATAATAAACACGAAATACACTTGGGAAAACCACTTACACCTTTGCATTCGAAGCCCATACTTTTTGTGGCCAACCAAGCGATGGCACTCTACAAATTCAGGCTCGGTTCCATGCTCGAACTACAGGAGCAAGGCTTTAAAATTATTGCCATCGCTCCAAAAGATGCTTATAGCGAAAAAATAGCCCATCAAGGAATTCAGTTTGTTCCGCTTTTACTCAACTCCTACCGGACAAATCCATTGGGTGACCTCCTGACTTTTATTCATTTAACTATCCTCTATTTCCAGTTCAAGCCATTTTTGATTTTTCATTATACCATTAAACCCAATATTTATGGGAACCTGGCGGCCTTTTTAGCTGGCAGGATACCCAGTATATCCATCGTGCCAGGCAGGGGGTATTCCTTTCATCGTGAGGATTGGCTTTTTGCATGGGTGCGCTACCTCTACAGAATTTCTTTGCGCTTTGCCCGTGAAGTTTGGTTTTTAAACGAAGAAGATCGGGAATTTTTTGTTCAAGGGGATATGGTTCAAGCCCACAAAACAGTGGTGCTACCTGGAGAAGGCGTCAATACCCGCTATTATGTGCCCAACAAAATGAAATCTCCTTCACCAGGAAAGAACCTAAATTTTTTGTTTTCCGGCAGGATGTTATGGGAAAAAGGGTTGCAGGAATTTGTGGATGCTGCCCGGATAGTACGCCAGCAATACCCTGAATGTCATTTTTATTTATTGGGCTTTATGGATAAAACGGACAGGCGGGTCGTCCCAGAAGAAACGGTCAAGGATTGGGAGCGGGAAGGGGTTGTCGGCTATTTAGGTGAAGTAGTGGACGTCAGGCCCTATTTTGCCAAGGCCGATTGTTTTGTCCTGCCTTCCTATTATGGCGAAGGCCTTCCCCGGACGCTGCTGGAGGCCGCCAGCATGGGCATACCCCTTATTACTACCCATCACCGTGGCTGCAAAAGGGCTGTTGTGGAAGGTCTCAACGGTTTCCTTTGCCCGGCAGGCAATGCCCAGGCACTGGCCGAGAAAATGCTGGACATGAGCCGGCTCCCCCTGCATGAGCGCCAAGCAATGGGCGAAAGAGGCCGTGCCCTGGTCATCGCCGAATTTGATGAGGGGATTTTGATACAGCATTATTTGGGGAAAGTGTGGGAGGTGATTGAAACATCGGTTTATGATCTTCAAAATGTTACAGTCTCCAATAAGCCATTAATCTAAAGGAATTCGATTCGATTGTTAAAAATATTATTACCAAACGATAATGAACCTGAACGCTTATATGCTGCTGAGAGCATATTGGTAAACATGCTGGGATTAAAGGTTCAATTTATATCAGGTTCTACACCCTATTCAGCAGAGATAAAGCTTCCCAATGGCAAAGAATTGGTATTTGAAGATCATTTTTTTCAAAAATTTCCTTCACCACTTTCTTATTTGCACAACGATAATATCCCTAAGCAATGTAGCTATTATAACGAAAATGAACTGCGCTGGTTGCCAGGAAAAAGAACACCTATTTTGTTTGGCAATAAAAACTTCATATTTCAAGGAGAAAAATTAATTTTAGGAATAGACCTCTTTGCCGGTGTTTTTTTTATGCTTAGCCGTTGGGAAGAACACGTCAATACATGGAGGGATACCCATGGAAGGTTTCCATGCCATGCATCATTGGCCTATAAAAGCCAGTTTTTACATATTCCCCTCGTAGATTTATATACTGAACTACTTTGGAACTTGTTATCGGAACTTGGCTATGAACAACCCAGAAAAAAAAGACAATTTAAGTTCTGCCCTACCCATGATGTTGACCAAGCTTTGATGTGGCCAAGCTGGTTTTCAATTTTTAAAAAAGCAGGTGGCGATATTTTGAAACGGCATGATATCAGTGCGGCAAGGTATAGTATAAAAAGCGGATTCCAAACAAAAATCCTCTCGCAAAAAGACCCCTACGACAGTTTTGATTATTTAATGGATAAAAGCGATAAAGCTGGCCTCCAATCCATCTTCTACTTTTTGTGTGGAGGCCAAACAAAGCATGACGCTTCCATTCCCTTGGATACCCCTTTCATGAAAGAATTGATGATAAAAATCCAGGATCGGGGCCACATTATCGGTTTGCACCCCAGTTATCAAACAATTGAGCATCCCATCTTGCTTGAACAAGAAAAAAAACTGTTGGAAAAGACAAGCGGCTTCCCCATTCGGCACAGCCGGCAACATTTTCTCCGCTTTGAGATACCAACTACCTGGCAACTGCTGGAAGACAGCGGCATTGAGTGGGACAGTTCACTCTACTATCCCGAACAGGCAGGGTTCCGTTGCGGCACCTGCCACCCATTTCCTGTATTTAATATTTTAAGCAGAAAAAAATTGCGTTTGAAGGAAGTGCCGCTCACTGCCATGGAGGTGACCTGGACCAGCTACTCCAAAAGTACGCCAACACAAATGCTTGCAGATATGGGCGAACTGTTGGCTACAGTGAAAGCTTATCAAGGGGAGTTCGTGTTGTTGTGGCATAATTCGTCTTTTAATACGCCGGAGTGGGAGCCGTATCGAAAGGTTTATACTGAAATTTATGACAATTTATGATTCCTGCGTCCCTAAGCGCTCTTTCAAGAAGTTCAGTATTTGCTTGCTGGCATCCCCTTGGCCAAAAACAGCGGTTGCGCCTACATGTAACTGACCCTTTTCAGCCTTTTTCATCCATTTACTCCCTTCCCAAAAGATACCCTCCATTTCATTTCCCACCATTTTTACATGACCAGAACCAACGGCTTCGGATCGTTCCGTTGATTTTCTCACCAATAAGACAGGTTTCCCCAATACAGTAGCTTCTTCCTGAATCCCCCCACTATCAGTTAAAATTAGGTCAGACTTAAGCAAAAGCTGAATAAAATCCCCATACGGCAGGGGATCCAACAGTAGGAGGTTTGGTTGGTTGGCAAGCAAGCGATGGGCGATTGGATAAATATTTGAGTTTGGATGGACGGGATAAACAATCAGCCAACCTTTTCTATGGGAAAGTTTTAACAAGGTACTGCAAATTCCTTCAAACACAGTTCCTTGGTTTTCCCTGCGATGAATGGTCGTCAGCAGGATTTTCCGGCCCTCTCTTTCGAAGGGAAAGCTTGTGTCCTTCCGGCGTTTTTTCGCTTCCAGCAATGCGTCAACCCCCGTGTTTCCACATACGATAATGTTTTCGGGAGGTATCTTTTCATGGAGCAAATGATGCCTAGCCAGCGCAGTCGGGGCAAAATGGAAATCGGCCATCCGGCTCAGGGCTACCCTGTTGAATTCTTCAGGGAAAGGGTTATGTTTATCAAAAGTCCGCAATCCAGCTTCAACATGCCCGATTTTGATTCCTGCATAAAAAGCAGCCAGTGCCGCAGAAAAAGCAGAACTTGTATCACCCTGCACGAGTACGCAATCTGGTTCAAATTCTTCAAGCACGGTACTTAATTTTGCCAACAGGAGGCTGGTCAGAAGAGTCAAATCACCCCGGCTTTCCTCCATGATACCGAGCTGGTAGTCAGCTCGGATGTTGAAAAAATCAAGTACCTCCTCCGCTAATTCCCGGTGTTGCCCAGTCAAGCAGATTTTTGTTTCAAAAAATTCGTAGGCCTGTTGCAAAGCCAGATAAACGGGAGCCATTTTGATGGCTTCCGGGCGGGTGCCGATGATGAGGAGTATTTTTTTCAATGCAGGTAAAATCATTTTCAATGCAAAAAAAGCGAATTGGGTTGATATTTAAGGGAACTGCTTATGCTCCAGAAATCAAAGCGTATTCTGCCTTTTTTAACAACAGGGGGCACAGCTTCAGAATTTTGAAATCATCGGAAGATTTGACCGACGAGGACATCGAATGGCATTTTTTAGGTACAGACTTTTCGACTAAACAAAAAGGAAGAGTGAAAATCCATGAGTATGCCTCGCTTTCGATTCCTCCCTTTGCAAAATCAAAAAATCTGTTTAAAAAACTGATAAATAGCAAACCAGATTTACGGGTATTTAATAATAGATTTATTGAAACAAGCTTTAGTTTTAAGGACAATACAAATTTTGTCATCAGAAAGGCGGGTATCGGAAGCCATTTCTTTAATAAACAAAATATTGAAAAGACATTCGATTATGTTTATATCGGCGCAATGGACAGCACTAGGGAGATTGACAAAATAATACAGCACTTTATTTTAAATTTTCCCAATAACACTTTGCTGCTTATTGGAAAAGCTTCCAATACAATACAAAAAAAATTTAGAAACCAGCCTAACTTACATTTCTCAGGTAAAATAGAATACGAAGAGGTACCAGCTTGGCTTCAAAAAGCCCGGTATGGAATTAATTATATACCACCAATATATCCGTATCGCTTCCAAGCATCTTTAAAACTACTTGAATATTGTGCTTCTGAACTACCGATTATCACTACATCATACAGATGGGTAAATCATTTTGAACGTCAGAGAAATGCCTGTTTTTTTTATTTGAAACCCGATTTAAGTAACTTCAAACCACATCTTATTGAGTCTTTTGATTACAAAATTCCTTTAGTAGAAGATTTTACGTGGGAAAACATGATAAATCAATCAGGCCTATTAGAATTTATTGAAAACTCATGATGTTTCTATCATTAAGAACATATAACTTGCCGCCAGTTCTTTCCCTCCATACTTTTTATCGTACAATTGCAGCGAATCATTCTTCAGCTCCTCTCCTTTTTTCAAATTCAAAAAGGTTGCTATATCATCTATATCCCTTGGATTCGTCTGGTGTTTTTCCAAAAACAAATTCAAAAAAAGAGGATAACTTGCCATGAACCCAGCAAAACTGTCATTTGCAATGGAAGCTATATTGATAATTGGTTTACCGCTCATGAGATATTCTGCGCACTTACTGGGCAAATGATAGTCAGTGATATTACCGATATTGATCAAAAAATCCATCTCTTTCATCATCCCTGCGGTTTGTTCTCTTGATACCAGCCCATAGAATTGCAGCATTCCCGACAACTCATGGAACTGGTCAAACAGCCCAATGAATTCTATTGGAATAGTGCCAACAAAATGTACCGTGAGGCAGTTCGCCAGTTCGGGATTTTCTTTTTTCACTTGGCTTAATAGCCTTAAAAAACCCTCCGGGCTGCGGATGGGATAGTAGAAAGTACCAAAATAACCGAGGTGAATCCGGTCTTTGTCTGGACAAAATCCATCAGGAAGGTGCATTGCGGGAATTATTTCTTCATACAACGGAGGTGTGACGAAAATTTTCCCATCGACAAAAGGGAAATGTGTAATATATCTTTTGCGAGCAGCTTCTACCGTCACCGAGACCGTATCGGCAAGTCGAAGCGCCCGTTCTTCCGCCCTTGTGTTCAGTTTATGATAAAGCGCCCTGTTGTTGATAAAATACTCCTCGACAAACGAAAAAGGGTCCTCAATGTCCATCAACCAATGGATGCTGGGGTATTTTTCCTTAACTGCTTGGGCTATGCGTGCGGCCGTGAAGGGTAGGGAAACACTGATAACTGCATCGAAATTATGGAGAGCCATCAGCTTCAATGCCTTTAGCCTAGCCGGGTAGTACCATAGGCAGTTACCATCTGGCCAATAAAACTTCCGCCAAGTGAGGTTGATGATGCCTTCAAAAAATTGCCTGAACAAGTTTTGCCGAGGTAAACCACTCCCAGGCAGCCCTCTTCTTTTACTCCTGATGCCCAACAGGTTGTACCACCCATCTAACAAAGTATGATGCCCAGTCCTATGAACAAAAATCCCATTTATCTTTGACTCTGCAAGCTCATCGCAAAAGTGGGTGCAGAGCCAATGAACTTCGTGTCCCTGATTCGTCCAATGCCGTGCGATGGCATCCCAACGATAGACGTTGGGGGATTGGGCGGGGTGGTAAAGGGGGGAGATGAGGAGGATGTACATGTTCTAAATTTCGCTGAAAACAAATGTCTCAACCGTCAACCAAGCGTCTTATTGACGATAACTTGCCATACGACCAATAGAAAAAAGAAGTAGCTCAACGTCATTGCCAACAAGCTTCCGGCGAGTTCAAATTGACACCCTATCCAAAGCGACAGGGCTAAAAACGGTAGAAAAATCAAGTTGGCAACGAGCCATTTTTCGATTTTTCCGACGGCAACCAGCAGGGCGTCTATCGGGTTGAGCAGCGCCTGGATTAGCACGAACGCACACATCAGCCGCACTTCGAGGCTGTGTATTTCCCATGCATTGCCAAATGCCGTGCGGAGGAAAATGCCGGCAAATATGGCGACTGCGCTGTATCCCACTATGTTCAGGGCAGCCAGTTTAGCCGTTGTATTCAGGAACATTTTCCTCAAAAATAGGGGACGAGCCTGCAATTTAGCGAATAATGGCAGGGTCACCCGCTCCACCAGATGGTTGAGCAAACTGGAAGGTCGCACCAGCAGGCGTTTCAAAATATCGTAAAGTCCGAGGGTCTCCAGCCCCAAGAGTTTCCCGATAAGGATAGTGTCCAACTGGGCGCCTGCCATCGTGACCAAGCGCTCGGTGGACTGAATCGTGCTGGCACGGAAATAAAAGGACGCATTTTCCAATCGAAATTGAAAAGAAGGCAGGAACGGTGGTCGCCAGCTAATATACAGAATTGCCTCCGTCGCATGACGTACCAAAAGCCCTCCAACCAGCGCCCTCCAACCCATTCCTTGCATAGCCATTGCCAAACTGGCGGCGAATGACAAGAGGATGGCTGCCATCTCGATTGTCCCGATTTTTTTGAACGCCAATTCTTTTTGCCAAATAACTTTCATCGTGCTTGAAAGCCCTTCGGTGATGGGTATCAAAGCCAGCCACCGTGCGACCGAAATCAAATCCGGGTTCTCATAATACCAGGCGATGGGAAATGCCAGCAACCAAAGCATCAGTCCGAAGAAAATACCGACGCCTGCATTACACCAATAAAGCGCTGAGAGCGCTGCCGGCTCGGTTTCCTGTCTATGCAAAATTGCGTTGTTGAGCATGGAATTCTGTATCTGTAAACAAATCTGGAGCGCCGCCTGCCCAATGGCAACCATGCCGAATGCGGACTTATCGAGCAACCTCGCAAGCACCAGCAATTGCACGAAATTTATCCCGGACACGAACACGGCGGACGAAGCCGACCACGCCAAACCTCTCCGGTAGGTCTTGCCAAGCTGCATGACTGGGGGGGCAGAAGTGAGGAGCGAGTGGAGAGAAGTGAGAGGTGAGGCTTTACCGCTCTGTAATCTTTGATTATCAAGGATTTACAACCTCATTTCTCGCTTCTCGCCCCCCACTCCTCCTTTTTTCTGGCAAAGTAAATACTTTAACATTATGTGTTGCCAAAGAAGTGCTTAGTCTAAAATTTTCATCCCCTTGTTTCTTCCATTACTGTGCGATTGCTTTTCAGGGATAGATACCTGGGCTGTGGACTACGAATAAAGTCGGGACAAATACAAACCCACAGCGCTTCAGTTTTGTCAAACGCAGCGAAATGTTTGTGAATTAATGAAGATTTCGAAAATCTTGCAGCATGGAATGGCTTTCGTTTATTGGGAGTGGTATCGCCGCTTTTTTGCTTGTATATCTTGCCCGATGGCTTGCAGGCACTGGCGAAGGAGGTGGTGGAAGACCCGGTTTCTCATACCAAGCTTATCTTGCTTGACAGGAGTAAAATAAAATGAAAAACACAATGAAAATTTCAAATGACACTCCCACCCGACCACTCGCTCCGTGGCGGGAATTGGCTTTGGTTTACCTTGCCAGTTTGCTGGTTTTCCTCCCTTTTTTCTTCTTTTTTTTCCGGCTCATCGCTTTCTCGACGGTACCTATGGACGACTACGAAAACTTCATTTTAAATTGGGACGGAAAAGCGCCAGCGAACTTCCAATTTTATTCGCCCCAAGGCTACCGATGGGCATTCACTGGAGCGGGCTACTTTTTTTATAAGGCGCTGCCACTCATTGAATTAACGAATTTGGGTACCTCAGAAATGGCACGAATACAGGCGTTTCAAGCTCTTGCATTAACGTCATTTATATTCGCTCATTTATACTTTTTCATGAATTATTGTCTTGTCAGGCTTAGGTTGGGAAAGCCGGTTGACGCCTCCCTTAGTATAGCATTCATTGTATTTTTCCTGGGCTTATCTTCAAACATATACTCGGTAGATGCTATCACGCTTGCCTGGACTAGCCTGGCGCTTTTTTGTGTTGACAAGTTAAAATGGTACGCCGCAATCGTGCTGCTTTCGGTATTTGTCAATGAAAAAATTCCGTTGCTTTTTGCTGCTTATTTTTCATTGATTGCCCTTTTCGACCGGCAGCAGGCAGGTTGGCAACCCAGATTGGGAGTCGCTTTGCTGGCAGTTTGTATATATTTCGCAGAGCGTTGGCTGCTCGCTTTCCCAGGTTATGAATACCAGACGCAACCGGGGCAGTTTTTTGAACGAGTGAGAGTGAGTATACCGTTCTTGACAAGTTTCAAAGGTTTGTACATGAACTTTTTGCCGCTGATATTGCAACTGGGGATCTCCTTTTGGGTCTGGAAAAAGCGCTTATTTGGCTTTGGGTATTTCCAATCCAAGGCGATTATCGGCTTGCCAGTCGTCTTTTTTGGACTGGGGATATTCGCATGTTCCAATTACGGCATCGGCAGGATTTGCCTGCATAGTTTACCGTTTTTTGCAGTTCCTTTGGCGTTGTTGATGGAGAAATTCGAGCATAAGGACGATTTAGCAGAAACTTGAACCCAACCAACCCCGGTCAAATAACCGAAGCATTCCTAATGTCCGACAACAAGAAAATATGGGCGGCATACTGTGAAAAACACTACGCCCCCTTATACTTCCACTCCTGGTGGATGGACTGCGTATGCGGCGCCGAACACTGGGACGTTTGCCTTTCGCTCGACGGCGGCGGCAACACAGAGGGGGCGTTGCTTTATCATCATGGTCGGTATTTCGGCTTGCCAGTCATCAAAATGCCAACGTTGACAGCCTATTCGGGCTTGTGGATTTGCCCCGCCGACCCGGCGAAGTCGCCTTCCGGACGCATGGCTTTTGAAAAACAGCTTTGTGAAAATTTACTTTCGCAACTGCCACCGCACGTCTTTTTTTACCAGCAATGGCACCCCGGCATTACAAACTGGCTGCCTTTTTATTGGAAAAACTTCCGCCAGACAACCCACTACACCTATGTTATTGACGGAGGCGTGGAACGCAATTTATACACCCACGCTTCGCTCAATCGAAAGGCAAGGCGAGGCATCAGAAAATCGGAGCATGCACTCCGGGTTGAACAAACGGAGGATGTCGAATTGGCTTTCCGTCTTCACAAGGCGTCCAGAAACCGGCAGCAAAACGAACCCTGTTTTTCCTTCGATTTGCTCGTCAGGTTGGATAATGCCCTAAAAACTAGGAATCAACGTACCATCCTGGCAGCGAAAGACGAAAGCGGGGCGGTTCACACCATCGCCTATCTAGTTTGGGACGAGCGCACGACTTATGACTTGTTCAACGGCACCACCCCAGCGCACTGGCAAAGCAACAGCACTTATTTGCTGATTTGGGACGCCTTGAAGAACAACTATGGCAGAAGCCAATTTTTCGATTTCGAGGGCAGCATGGTCGAGCCGGTAGAGGAGTTTTTGCGTTCGTTTGGCGGGCAGCTAACGCCACATTTCCGGGTATTTAAAGCCTCTAACAGGCTCGTCCGGCTGGCGAGTGTACTTTTGAGCAACGAATATTGATGTCATGAAAAATCAGTCACCGTTGGATTTGACGATGCTCGAACAGTACGCCACCTGCTCCGTTCAATGGTTGGTTTCGAGCATAGAAGCCACTGGCAATCGAGGCTCTGCGGGTTATTATCACATTTTCAGTGGTTGGTCGGAAGCATACCCGGAAACGACCGGGTATTTGATTGACACCTTGTTCAACGCCGCCCGTCAAATGAATATGCCACCTCTCAAAACGTTGGCAATTCAAAGTGCTGATTGGCTTTGCGGTATTCAACTGCCCAATGGCGCATTCCCCGGCGGCATCGGTGGCAACTTGCCACCCATCATTTTCGACACGGGAATGATTGTTTTTGGACTCAACCGGACCTGGCGGGAAACCAAACAGGGGAAATACCTGAAGGCACTCGAACGTGCAGTATCCTGGCTGGAAAACGAAATGGACGAAGACGGCGCCTGGCGTAGCCACGCTTTCGTACCGGGCTACCTGCCGACCTATTACACGATGGTTACCTGGACAATGCTGGAGGCGAACAAAGGCTTGAAAAAAAAGGGTTTACAGCAAAAACTTGAAACCTCGTTTCGCTTTTTCCTTGATAAATCAACGCCAAAATTGACCTTCCGGGACTGGGGTTTCCGCCCCAGCGAGCCGGCGTTCACGCACACGATAGCATACACGTTACAAGGTTTTTTAGAAGCGGGCATGCTGCTCAAAAACCAGGAAGCCATCTCCAAAGTGGAAAGCGTTGCAGGAAAAATACTTGCCTTGCGCCACGAAAAGGGCAAGTTGGCGGGCAGCTACGACGATACCTGGCGGGGTGATTTCCGCTTTGGGTGCCTGGTCGGTCAGGCACAATTGGGCCTGCTTTTTTTTCGCTTGTATGAAGTGACCAACAAGCCGGAATTTTTGCGGGAAGCGCAGCTTTTGCTGTGGCAACTGCTTCGTTTTCAATCGCCGGTTAAAATAAACGGCTGGTTAGGTGGCATGCCCGGCTCCGCCCCGATTTGGGGAAAATACCAACCGTGGCGATTCCCGAATTGGGCGACAAAGTATTTTTTGGACGCTTGTCTGGCTTGCCGTTCAATAAAAATTTGAAATGATGAAAATACTAAAAATCATCCTCATCAACCTGCTCGTTTTAATCATACTGTTATGCATCGCCGAATGGATTTTGGGCAAAACGAACCCCGGTTTAAAAGGTCATTCTTCGCTTTTGTCCCGGTGCGTACCATTGCAGGAAGCGGGGTTGCCGAACAGCAGGTTTTTCGTGGAGCCAAATGTTTACGAAATAAGGGAAGCTGATAATTTGGTGGCAAAACCATATTTTATGGAATTGGATACAAATGGTTTTATCACTTCAAAACTTAGGCATGTCTCACCTCGATTTAGCATGGTATTTCTGGGTGGTTCGACCACAAAATGTGCATTTATTGACGACTCGCTCCGGTTTCCGAGCTTAGTAGGCGAGCTTTTTTTTTCGGCTGGCTTGCCCGTGAACACATTTAATGGAGGTGAAGCTGCCAATAATACCTTGAATTGCATCAATTTGCTGGTCAACAAGTGCTTGTATCATAATTACCGGGTAGCTGTACTAATGGAGGCAATCAATGATATGAGTACGCTGACTTATTTCCGGGAATATTATTCCACCGATGAGCGCTTCGCCAAGCGCAATATTTCCACCTCGGCGCATGTGGGCAAGCGCAATCATAATTTTACTTTTTCAGAGTCCTATGGTTTGACGTTTCGGATAAAAAAAGGAATGCAGCTCTTTTTTCCACATATTTACAGCGGACTTTTCAACTTTAAAGCGAGATTCCGGAAATTGCAGGACATCCCCGAGTTTGAAGAAATAACGCCAATTCTATTGCAAGAGCGCCAGTATGAGCAATATGAAAATAACCTTTCTACTTTCGTTGCAATATGCAGGGCTAACGGGATAATACCTATTCTTATGACTCAATTTAACCGCATAACAGAATCGGAATTGTCAGGCAGCCAAGTATTTAAAAACCACCTGGAAAAGCTTTCAATACACAATATATCGGTTAGGGAATTTTGCACACAATACGGTCGAATAAATGAAACAGTCCGAACAGTGGCAGCCCGGGAAAACGTATTGCTCATTGATTTGGACAAATATATTCCGAAGGACAAAGCATACATTTACGATATGGTTCACCTGACACCAGCAGGCAGCCAACTTGTTGCAGGGCATATTTTTGAAGAGGTAAACCGCATGCTGCCCGAGTGGAACCTTTAACACAATTGGGTTATTTTTATTTGGAGCAATTACTTCTTCAGTATTTATTAGTTATTTGGGAACCGGCGCAACCAAAGGCTTTGCCCCAGTATGTCTGGCACGAGTTGCCCCTTTTTTTTGCCAAAAGAATATCGCTCGTGGGGGCGCAGGCACAGGGGCAATTTTTCTTTCACAATAGACCGGTGGAATTTTTCCAAATAAGGCATGAACAACAGGATTTTAAATGCCCGGTTAAATTGTAAAAAGCTGCGCACCATATATTGTTCGTTGAAATGAACACCTTCCATCAGCCATTCGTCGGGATATTCGAATTGTGGAAAAAAGTCGTGAAAATGAATAATTACACCCGGTTTCAGGCTCGGCAACACCTTGAAAACGATATGATTTACGTCGCTGCCTGTTTTGGAAATATGCGTGGAGTCAATAAACAGGAAATCATTTGCTTCCAGCGATGTAAAAAAATCCGGCGCAATTTCCTGCACTTTTTTTTCCAGAAAAATATGGCGGGGGTTCTCAAAATCTTCCCGTCTGAGCAGGTTTTTCAGCCTCGAAAAATCCGGGTCAATAAAGGTGCATGAGGAAGGGATTCCGTGGTGCTCCAATGTGTCCAGCAAGCAGGCAGAAGAAAAGCCGGAACCAATTTCAACCACCATTCGGGGCTGAAAATGGCGCAACAACAAGTAATAAACAGTGGCGTCTGAAAATGAGAAATACTCGTTGTCCAAATAAAAACGGGATGTGCCTCCGGGCTGCTCGGAAAAAGGCATTTGGGCGGCAAACGGGGTGCATTTTTCCAGCAGTGCCAATTGTTCCGGCAAATTCAGGTCAATGCCAGGGAACTCGTCTAGTCCTGCCAAAAGGGCTTTGGCTGCAAGGGCGTTTTCGATACGTGAAATGGGGCTGTAAAAGTGCCCCGATGGGTAAAGTGGCATTTCCACGCCCAAGCGCCGTAACAGGAAACGGAGGTAATTACGCCGGTGGAGAAGTTGACGAAAGGCGGCAAGAAGTCTCATGCTTGAAAATTATTTATCTGACAATCACCATCTTACCATATCCATTTTTGAAATACTTGTCTATCCCGCCGTTCTCCATCATTTCTAATTCTTCACCGTTGGCTTTTCTGGCATGCACTCGGTACAGGTAAACACCGTTGGCGAGCCGATCGCCAAACTCGTCCGTTCCGTCCCAGGCGAAATCGGTTTGGTGAGTGCCGATGCGCAGTTGCCCGATTTCTTGCTGCGTGATTTCCCGCACGATTCTTCCCGAAATGGTCAGGATTTGAATTTTAAACTGCGCCGGTGGCTCCTCGCCGGTCAGGGTATAAACGAAACGGGTGGCGGTAGAAAACGGGTTGGGGTAATTCAACAAGTATGAAATCATACTTTTAGTTATCACCTGGAAAGATACTTTGAAGTCGTAGGCACCAGCGTTGTTGTTGCTGGCGTCCTTCGATTGCACAAGCAAAGTGTAGTTTCCATCGGCGGTAAAATGCGGATAGAAATCCAATTTCGCTGTGTTTTTCTCGCCCAGGTTGCTCGGATTAGCCGGGGTGAATTGCAATATTTGCCCATCGAATGGCACATATACCAAGCCGTTGGAGTCGGGGCATTGCAGGAAGACCTTGAAGAGCGAAGTATCGTTGAGTGCCAAATACGGGTTTTCGTCTTGCAAGTTAATTACAATATGTGGGCGGGCGCTGACCAGGTCGCCATCGAGGATTCGAATACCGTCGAAAGTCACATCGAGCAAGGGGTTGCGGCGGTCCGTTTCCACGAAAAATTCCCGGATGGCGACGTTGTTGAAGTGGTGCAATTCGGGTTGGTCAAGATTGGGGTTTACTTCAAGCCAAAGTTGCTGTCTGCCTCGCAAGCCTTTCGTACTTCGTTGAAAATCAGCCAGTAGCTGCCCTTCTGCGGTCAGCGGCGCCAGGCGGTTGAACTGCTCGACGACCTGGTTTTGCTCGTTTACAATGGAATATTTGACCAGCAAACTGTCCATTCCCAAAGGGGTCAGATTGCGCACCGCTGTTTCGAAGCGGAGGTTTTCGCCCTCCTGCAAAGTATCCCGGTGAAACGAAAAATGACCGGCGGGGTGAACGGCAGCATCCGGCAATCCTTTGTAGAAAACACGCCAGAAATCCAGTTGTGGCGGGGTGCGGAACATGGAGTCGGTAGCGGCGAAGCGAAGTTTTAAAAACGGAAATTCTTGTGCATTGACTGTCGTTAAGTCAAGGGAAGTCGCATGCACATTTTCAAACAAAAGGGTCTGGCTGCTGTCCGCTTTGATGCCAAAAACGTCGAGTTGCTGGCGGTCGAAGTCCGGTTCGAATTCAGACGTTTTCCATGCCAGTGAGTCCCAACGTTCCGAAGGACCGACTGGCACACTCTCCACCGAGCCGGCGAACCAAAATCCCGGCAAGCCAAAATTAGGCTCAAATACCGTCGTCATGTTGCCCATTGCCTCTTCCACCGGAAAGCCGGGGTCGTTCTTTTTGTAAGCCACGGCGTATGGAAGTGCACCGGTCGTTGCTGTACCTCGTAGCAATTTTGCGCCTTGTTGCTCGACGATTTGAAACAGGTTCGTACCAAAAAGCAAGGAATCAGCCTCCCATTCTTCCGGTTGGTAATTCACACCGTTTGATCCTTGAATCGTACTTAACAACACGTAATTGCCATCTGGCACTGTGTCCCGCAGGAAATGGATGAGTTTTTCCCGCCCTTCCGGGGATTGCGTTTCAAAGGGGAAAACAGCGGTCGTGATAGAGCCGCCAAGTTGGCTGCCGAACAAACCGGGTGGGGCGTTTTGCCAGGTTTTCACCGTGATGGAGTCAAAAACGAAGACAAACACGCCGCCGCCCACGTTGCCGGGGTTGTAATAATATTCTTCGCCAAAGAAAAACTGTGTGTAATAGGTGGGAAACAATCCGCCAAATATCCGCACCACTTTTATATCATCGAGAAATTTGAGCCGGCGGGTTGAATCTGGCAGTTCCGTTTCGAGAAATATGTCTTTTTTCAGTTGGAAAAAATGGCTTTGGTTCCAGCCCGGGGCACTGCCGCCGAGGTAAACAAAAGAACTGTTCGACCACGTAAAATCCTGGCTGTCAAGCGTATCAGGAGAAATTCGCCAATAATATACCCTGCCGTCCGACCAGGCAATATTGTCCGGTTGCCATTCTATCACTCCACCTGCCTGCTCGACAATGGTAGTTTTTTTGAGCGGGCTATCGAACAATTCGGTAGTATCCAATTCGATAAAATAACGCTGCTTTGGTGCAAAAACGTCGGACGTAACCGCTTTCAAAACTGGGCTCGGCTGGGCGACAATGGCAAAATTTTCTGGGTAGATCGGCAAAGCGCCATTGGCAAAAACGTAGAACCGGAAACCCTGTTCGCCCGATGGGCTTATGAGGAAATTGTTGTTTTCCGCCTCTGGCAAAAACGCTTCCGGCAACAAGTCGTCTGGGTCTAGCCGCACATGCATTTTGTTAAAGCCCACTGCCCGGTTGCCCAGCACCGGTACAGTAAAACTCAGGCTCGATTCAAATTTTGGGGAAGGAATCCGACGCCTTTCGACAAGCAGGGTCGAACCGTTCGGCAACTCCCGGCTAATTTCCACTGCCAAGCTATCAGAGACTGCCTTACCCAAATTGGCAACCGTGAAAGAGAAAGAGAAGCTTGGTTGTTGAGCGGTGATTTTTTCCCCTGCGATTTTCACGCTGGCGGCATCCACCATGTAATCGGGAGCTGGGAAGCCGTTCAGAATCAGAGCCGGATCGCCATGTAGGGTAAATTGCTGTGCGAGTACATAGGTACCAAAGTCTGTCGCTTGTACTTCGCCTATACATTTCTGCAAAATATCAGCGAGGCTATTCCCGTAACTATCACCGCTTAATTTACCGTAATAATTGTTCATAAAATGGCTCAACGCATGAATATAGCCGAATCCGTTAGTCGCCATAAAACCGATAGCGCCTTTATTTTCCTGAAAAACAAAACGTTCATTCACACCTTGGGAAGCGCCATGAATATGTCCGGAATAGCAGCCCATAGAAATAATTAGCGGATATTTATCCTTGTTTAAATAAGTCGCTGGGTCGTCCACTGTAAAATCGAAACCGACGGCGCTAGCATGTCCGAAAAAAGTCATCATGCCGACACCGCCGTTGATTAATTCAGTGATTAGCTCAGTTTGAGATACTTGGATAGGGTCTGCGCTGCTTTTGTAAAACGGGAAAACTTGTGCTCCAAAATCGCCGCCTTCAATAAGTTGTTCCATGGACTCCAAATGTGCGCGAATAATGGGTACTTCATTAGGAGCACCGCCACCCATATGCATCACCCGTTTCATCCATTGCTTGTCTGCAATGGTTTGCGGTAAATTGAGATTGGCTTCAAAAGCTTTGATTTTGTCGAGATATAATTTCACCTCACCCGGCGTAGCAGCAGCCAGGCGACTGATAGGAATAGTAGGCTTAATGCTCCAAGGACTTGCGGTTAGCAAATTGTCAGAACCTGGAACACCAAAAGTGGGCACGAGCAACGGCAAAGCAGAGGGGTTATTAAGTGAAGAAGCAGTACGAACGCCGTTATACTCCCTGCCTTTTCCCAATAGAAATAGATATTTCGGTTCAGTCCAGTTTTTAAAAATAAAATGCGAAAAATTACGAATAGAAAGGGAATGCCTATTTATTCCCCACCCAAACTGATCATATACCTCTTGTACATCAATTACAATTGTTTCGTATCCGCCACCGATTGTAGAGGCCCTGTAATCTGCATATTCTTGCACCCAATTTACTCCGTTTCCATCATCATATAGTTTAGGGTTGGAAAGGATGATATAATTGCCCTGCTCCTGGAAAAAATTTCTGAATTGTGTGGCCTGAACAGCAACAATATTTTTAATTCCACTTGTGTTATTGAACAAGGCCAGTATTCGCTTGGAAGATGAAGCAGGAAGTGCTATTTTAATTAAATTATTTTCGACAGTGGCCTCAACCCTCAAATTATTTGTCAAATCATATACTATGGGCGTACCGTTCGATACATTAAAATTTGAAATTTCTAAGTATTGTTTTGATGGACTGGGCTTTGTTTCAAACAAAAAATAAGTTGCGTTGGAAAAATCAAATAGCCGGGGATAATCGAGTAATGCATATGCAATCCTGCTGCGGTCAGTGGTAGAAGCTGTTCCTTCGAGCTTGATGTTAATGGTATTTTGAACAATGTTGTTTGCAAGTGGGATACTCTGATTTTTTACCCCATACCCTTCAAATGATTCTGTTCCTATTACTTGGCTATTAATAGAAATTACTTGTTGATGGCTACCATTTCCGCAGGCAAAGCGTACTGTTAGTTTCGCCTCTTCATTACCAACGTATGCCATAGTTGGATTTAGGGAGATGGAATTGTTTAAAACATAATTGCCGGCAAAGCCCTCTGCGATTTCAAAAAATGAATTGGATACTCCATCACTCGTTTTCTTCTTGTCGTGGTTGTTACTGAAAACCTGCTGGACTTTAAAAAAACAATACTCCTCCTTCGCCGGCACATTCCCCAAATCATTCACCACCGCTTCATATCTTTTCCCGGCCCCGTTCAGTTTCCAGGTCAAAAAGTAGGCGGCTGTATCCGTAAACAGGCTGTAGAGAGGGTTCATCATGTCCGCTTCCGGGTCTTTAAAGAGGTGGCGATCCAGTTCGGACGTGTTTTTTTGGCCATAAAATTCGAGATAGTCGCCATCGCTGAAGGGGCTGGCGGTGGTGGTGTAAATGGGCAGTTCCTCGCCGTTGTGGAACAGTTGGTAGCGGCTGCCGTCCACTTGGCTGACGGGTATGCCTGCATCCGCCATCACCTGATAAGGCAGGCGGTACATGCCATCTTCGGCGACCATGATTTTAAAATAACTTTGGTCGTAATTGATCCACTCGTTGCCATAGAGGGTGTCTTGTCCGTTGATGATCTGGGCAGTTAAGCTATGGCCCGCCAATAAAAAATAAAGCAGGGAAAGGAAGGGAAGTCTCATGTAAGTGGCCATATAGGATAAAGTTTGGTAGATTAGGAAACACTGCCAAAATTAGGCTAAACTTGAATATGCTTCACGGCTACTTTCGTAAAATTTTTGTGATCTTATGCAAACGATGTGAATGCTTTTGATTCATGTCCGAATTGTTGTCTTTTTTTCACTCTTTCCCGCTATTTCAAGCATTTCTCCATAAAGTTTTAGCTGGACCATCTCATCGGACTGGTTCAATATGGACACAAGGTCCTGGCTGATTTTTATTTCCAAGGATTTGCCTTGCCACTGCAATTTGAATGAAAAAGCCGCCACAGCGCTGGGTCGTTGGGGTGAAAGCGACAACTGGCCTTCTTCCACTTTTATACCCCCAAAGCCCCTTGTCATCGCCAGATAATTTCCAGCGAAATTCAACAGGTGCAGGCCTTCTTCTGCATCTCCAAAGGTGTCGTTCAGGTCGAGCCGCAGTGATTGCTGGAAATAGGCCCAAGCCTTATCCATCATCCCCAATCGGGCGGACAGGATGGCGTGGATACTGGCCGAATTGCTGTTTTCGTGCAGGGTACGGGCTTCGTAAAAATTAAAATTGTCCTGCTGTTGTTGCTTTGAAAAAGAATGGGGAAAGAGATAAATGCCCAGCAAAACATCGGGGCCCTGGATGAGGTCGGAACGCAATATTTTATCCCAGGGCCAATCAAGTTTCAGCGGCTTTTTTTCTTTTTTCAAATGATCTAATAATTGTGGTGTAGGTTCTTTGTCCAAATAGCCCTCTTGCTGCAAGAAAATGCCCCGTTTTTCATCCAACGGCAGGTACATGTTGTCTATGATGTGTTGCCAACTTTTAGGCTCTTTTTCTGCGTCAAAATGGAGGCTTTTTAACAAGCTGTCATATTTTTCTTTGTCAAAATCCGCTGCTGATTTTATCGTTTCCAATGCCTGTTTTAAACACCAAACGGCCATAAAATTTGTGTACCAATTGTTGTTGACATTGGCTTCGTACTCATTGGGGCCGACTGTTCCATGAATGACATATTGTTGTTTTGCCTCCGACCAATGCACCCGCTGGGCCCAAAAACGGGCAACGGCGACGACCTCCGACAAGCCGTGTTCCATCATCAATGGCCAATCGCCCGTCCAATCCAAATATTCTTTAATGGCATAAACGATCGCAGCGTTTCTGTGGACGCCACCGAGTGCTATTTCCCAATCGGGATGTGATTCTTGGCCATTCGAGGTGGATGCTGGAAATAGTGCTGCCCCATTTTTAAAACCCTGCTTTTCAGCATTTTCTATCGCTTTCGGCAATTGTTGGCAACGGTAAAGCAACATGTTTTTGGCCTCCTTGGAATCGGAGGTAGCGAGGAAAAATGGAATCGCCATCAACTCAGTGTCCCATTGGATATTGCCGGAAAGGCGCTCGCCGGAAAAGCCGCCCGGTGCCAGGCTGCATTTGGCATTGGCCGGGTCAAAGGACTGGTATAGCTGGAAAATGCCAAAACGGAGGGCTTGTTGTGCCTCCAAATCACCTTCTACGGCCACGTCGGCTTTGTCCCAAATTGCTGCCCAGGCCGACGACTGTTTTTTGAGCAATTTTTCAAATCCTTTTTTGTACGCCTTGCGGACCAACTCTTGGCAACGGTCCAGCAGTTTTCCTTTTTCGTGGTGCAAAGTGGAAACCACGGCGGCATATTTGTATAAAACCACTTCGTCGTTTTGCTTGCTTCGCACCTCCACCGTGCAGGCGGCGTATTTGTCTTCCTGTTGCTGCGTGGTCTGGATTTTTACTTCCTGTTTGTTTTTGTAAACGGCGACTTTCATCCCCGTACAGACCCGAAAAGCGGTCTGTTTGGACTCGGTCGTCAAAAAACAGGAGCGGTTTTTTACCTGGTTGTCAGTTTCCGTCCAATAGGGGCCGTCCCAGTTGTCTTCTTTATTGGCAACGTCTCCATCGAGGTAGGGCGTGAACGTTATGGCCCCTTCAAAATTGAGGGCTTTGATGGCATAACGGACCACTCCTACTTCCTTTTTATCCAAACTGCAAAATCGGGTCGCTTTTACTTTTAACTCCTTTCCGCTCAACATTTTGGCGGAAAACGAGCGTTCCAAATAGCCTTCCCTTAAGTTCAGCACCCGCTGGAAATCCTTGATTTTGCAGGTGTTCAAGTCCAACATTTCCCCATCAATGTGTATATCAATGCCCACCCAGTTGGGGGCGTTCAGTATTTTTGTCCATTGTTCGGGCAGGCCTTTTTTACCTTGATGCGCTGGGAGTTTTCGCAAAAAATAGATGCCTGACAGGTAATTGCCAGTGTAGCTGTGGCCGGAATAGTGCTCTTCAAAAAAGCCCCGATGCCCCATGCGTCCATTTCCGAGCGTAAAAACGGTTTCGACCTTTTCGTTTAGGTCGGGATGATAGCCCTCCTCGATGATGTTCCAGGCGTCGGCTTTGATGAATTGGTTCATTAATTTTTATTAGGAACGAAATGATTACCGCTTGTCAATATTTGATTTTACCGGGCTTGGTCACGACGGTGCGAAATTAGTGGTGGAAATGTATTTGACAAATCCGAAATGCATGAAGGCTATGAATGTTTTCTACCTTCGGTTTTTTGTTGAGAGCTAAAATCATATTGCCTTGTACCCGATGTTGAAGCGTTTTAAAGAATTTGCCCACCAAGAACACCTGCTGACGGATGGCAGGCCAGTGCTCGTCGCAACGAGCGGCGGGGTGGATTCTACCGTGCTTTGCCATTTGTACCATCAGGCAGGATTCCTCTTTGCCATTGGACATTGCAACTTTCAATTGCGGGGGCAGGAGTCGGATGCCGATGAGGAATTTGTAAGGAACTTGGCCAAAAGCATGAACGTGCCTTTTTTCAGCACCCGATTCGACACTTTGAATTTTTCAAAAAACCACAAATTAGGTATTCAGGAAGCTGCCCGCCGATTGCGCTATGATTGGCTTGAAAAAACCAGGCACGCTGCTGATTGCCAATACATTGCGACAGCCCACCACCTTGATGATTCTATTGAAACGGTGTTGTTCAATTTTGCCAAAGGTTGCGGCATCCGGGGCATGCACGGTATTTTGTCCAAAAAAGAAAAACTGATCCGCCCCCTGTTGTTTGCCACCAAAAAGGAGCTTTTGGAATTTGCCCAAACTGAAAATATCGCCTTTCGGGAAGACGCTTCCAACCTCGGCGACAAATATAGCCGCAACCTGATCCGCCGCCATGCCGTGCCTGTTTTTGAAAAAATCAACCCATCGCTCCAACATTCGGCAGGCGAAAGCATCCGGCACCTTTGGGAAACTGAACAGTTGTTCGATTTTTTGTTGCAAAAAATAAGGGAAGATGTGTTGGAAGCCCACGCTGACGGTTGGCGCATCCACCTGGAAAAACTGCACCACTACCCTGCCCTGCCCACCGTTTTGTATGAACTTTTAAGCCCTTTTGGATTTAACAATGACCAAGTTGTGCAGATACTGCAAAGCCTTGAAAATCAATCAGGTCAATTGTTTTATGTACCTGGATGGCGTTTGCTTTCGGATCGCTTTTTTTTAATCTTATCCAAGGAGGGAAATGCTGGAGGAGCAATCAAAATACCAGCGATTTCACAAGGCCCAATCACCTTGCCCGAAGGCCGACTGCACCTACAAGCCTTGCCCCATCCGCCTGCTGAATTCCCAAAGGGCCGCCACGAAGCCTGCTTGGATTTGGGCAAAATCACCTGGCCGCTCACCCTGCGGCGCTGGGAGCCGGGCGACAGCTTTTGCCCTCTGGGCATGGGCGGCCAACACCAAAAATTGCAAGACTTTTTCTCCAACCTAAAATTGAACCTGTTTGAAAAAGAGAAGGTATGGTTGTTGGAAAGCAATGGGGAAATCTGCTGGATCGTCGGTTTCAGGCTGGACGATCGCTATAAGGTTACCCATGCGACAAAATCCTGTTTGAAAGTCACTTTTGAAGCCGGTACTTTTGCACCGGCATCCACCTAATCATCCACGAACTATCAATCATCAGCTTTATGAAAAAGAAAACCTTTATGCTCATGCTCGCTTCCTTGTTCATTCTGAAAGGGATAGCCCAGGAAGTAATGCCCGTCCAAGCTTCGCTCATCACCAAACGCACCGCCACTTGGTGCCCTCATTGCGGCACCTGGGGATGGTCATTGTTCAAAGACCTTTTGGAAGATAACAAGGGAAAGGCCGTATTTTTTGCCGCCCACTACAGCGGGGATCTGGCCAATACCACGGCTACCCAAATCACCGCCAATTTTGACGCTGCTTACCAACCAGTTTTTTATTACAACGAGATAAACCAGGAAGCCACTTCTTCCAATACTTCGGCTGTTTTAAGTTCCATGACGCAAAAAGTTAACACTGCCCATACCAGCCAGCCGATTGCGAATGTAGGATTTGATTCCAGCTATGCCAATGGAACAATGAACGTCAACGCCAAGGTCAAATTTTTCCAGGCTGCCGAGGGTGAATATTACCTGGGCGTTTACCTCATTGAAGACCATGTAATAGCCAACCAGGCCAGCATCGGGGCCAATGCCAACCATAGAAGGGTGCTGCGTTCTTCGTTTTCCACCAGCACTTGGGGCGAGCTGATCGGCAACGGAAGTATTGCCGCCGGACATGAATTTACCCATACTTTTTCTCAAACGGTGGACAATCCAGCCGCCCATGATTATTCTTTGGCAGGGGTCATCTGGAAAAAGGAAGGCGACAAATATAAAGTGGTCAACACCTGGGCAAAAGACATTGAAGGCGGGGCCTTGTCCACCGACGAGCCAAGTGCCATCAACCCCATTGTTGTAAATCCCAATCTCATCCATACCTCCGCAAGCGTCCAAATCCATCTAACCAGCGAAGCCCATCATGTTGCTTTGGAGCTTTACAACGCACAAGGCGCCAAAGTGAAAAGTATTTTTAAAGGAAACCTGGCCGCTGGCGATCACCGTTTCGAATTGAGCCGGGACGGTGCAGGCAATGGGGTTTATCTGCTACTTTTCAAGGCCGATGGCAGTGAATGGGTGGAAAAGGTGGTTTTTCAATAGGGCCCGCCGCTGAGGTCACGCTATCTTCAACACCTTATGCGTCTGGATACTCAGCCTCCACATAGGGTTTTTTAGGCAAAAATCTATGGCCAGCTTGGTGTTTTGCTGCACATCCGGCCCGTCCATCGGCTGAATAAAAAAGTGTTGGAAATTGAGCTTTTCAAAACGAGCAGGCATGGCTTCTGGTTGGGGGAATACCAGTTTCAGTTCGTGCCCAGCAGTGATTTTTAGCTCCGTGCCAGCCTTTGGGCTGACGCATATCCAATCCAAACCTTTCGGCGCTTCCACGGTACCGTTCGTTTCCACGGCCACTTCAAATCCGGTTTGGTGAAATGATTTTATCAGGGCTTCGTCCAATTGCAACAAGGGTTCGCCACCCGTGCATACCACATAAGGCTTTCCGGCACCCATGTTTCCCCAAACTTCCTTGATTTTTTGTGCCAAATCTTCTTTGGAATACTTGCCTCCGTTTTCCCCGTCCATGCCCCAGAAGTCGGTATCGCAAAATTGGCAAATGGCCTTGTGGCGATCCTGCTCACGGCCAGTCCAGAGGTTGCAGCCGGAGAAACGGCAAAAGACGGCGGGCCTGCCGACCTGCGCCCCCTCGCCCTGAAGGGTGTAGTATATTTCTTTGATTTTGTACAAGTTAGGAGTTGTTTGAAGGGTTTGAAGGGATACAGTTTAAAAGATAGTAGTTAAAGATTAGATGGCTATTCAAAAGACTGGTTTTTAGGACTTGGAAACCTGCCCTTTCCAGGGTTTGCCGGTACTCGTCCAAATCCATCTGATGTGGATGAAGGATATCGCCGGGAAACAGGCGGAAGATTTTTTTCAGCCAGCGATGGTTGTGGGCGTCCACGCTGAGGTACAAAATACCATTCTGGGCAGTGGCATTTCGCAGATTTTTCAGGCAAACATCCAATTCAGCCACATGGTTGATGGCATTGATGCAAAAAACTACCTGAAAAGGGATTTCGCTCCGAAATGATTCTATGGGTTTTTGCAAAAAAATCGTGTTAGGATATTTTTCTGCACTGAACGGCCCCAGCCGATGCTGGTATTTTTCCAAAAGCGGATCCACGGCCCACACTTCGTTTTTGGTGAACATCATAAAAATGCCCGCAGGCCCACAACCTGCGTCCAAAATCCTGTCCTTCTCTTCGATGCTTATTTGGTGTTTTTCCAAAAACTGCTGCCAGTATTGCCTTTTCCAATGGAGATAGGTGTCCAAAGGTTTTTTGGCCAGGTAAAATCGCCACCACCAAGCTTCGAAGAATTGGGCTATTTTCCAACGGTAGTTCATGGCGACGAAAATAGGACGGCAAAAAAGTCCACTGCTATTTATTTTTCCAGAAAGGCTTAATTTTAAAATGCGCTGTTAATTTTGAGCGGGGGCTTATAGAAGAACGTCATTGAAAGTCATTGGTCATTGAAGTCATTTAGTGTAAAATCAACCACTTGAAAATACTTCAAAATCAATTTTAAAAAGCGACTATCTTTAAATCAAGCCATCCAAAATTTTAGAAACAAGAAAACTACCACCTATGCTATTTGCCATTGGAACCAAAGTTAAATTTCTGCACACGGGCGATGAGGGCATTGTCAAGTCCCTGCTCGAGAATGGGATGGTGAACGTCTTTATTGCCGAATACGACATGGAAATTCCGGCACATACGGACGATTTAGTCCGGGCCGAAAAATTCACCACTAAACCCGTCAAGGCCAAAGTCATTGCCGGCAAAAAAGAACCACCCCTTCCCAAACCTCCTCCCATGCCCATCGAAACACAATACACCATCCTTAAAAGCTACGGCATCCAATTGGCACTGGAGCCTGTATTCGATTCGGACGGCGAAGTGGAGAAGTACAGCATTTTCATTTTGAACGACACCTCCTATGACATCGTGTATTCCATCAAGTTTTTGTTGAACTACAAAAGGCCGACCACCTGGGACGGGAAACTCAAGGCGATTTCTTTTATCAAACTGGGAGAAATGCTGTACGACGACCTGAACGAGGCACCAGAATTTGAGGTGGAATGCAGTTGGGTCACAACGGCCGGGCTGGAAGCACCAGTTTTTAAATCCTTGAAAATCAAGGCCAAATCATTTTTCGGTACCCAAAAAACCGCCCCTTTCCTCAATCGGCCCGCCCACTTGTACCGTTTGTTTGAAAAACCAGAAATCCAGGATGAGGTAAAAGCTGAAGATTTGGGGGAATATACCAAGCGCCACTCCAAGCCAGCCTGGCAATTGTCCAACAACGCCAAGTTTGAAACTTTCGACACGGCCGCTTTGGCTGCCTTTGAACCGGAAATTGACCTTCACATTGAAAAACTGGCCGAGAATTGGCGAAAGTTGTCCAATGCCGAAATCCTGCGCATCCAGTTGGCCGCTTTTGAAAAATACCTGTCGAAGGCCATCCGACTCGGCGTCCCGCAAGTGTTCATTATCCACGGGGTGGGCCAGGGCCGCTTACGGGACGAAATCGCTACCAGCTTGATGCAAAATCCTGATGTCCAGACTTTTAAAAATGAATACCACCACAAATACGGTTGGGGAGCAACGGAAGTGATATTTTGATTACGCTTTCAGCGGCAAAAAAATCTCCGCCATCATACAGCGGGCACTGCCACCTCCATAATTTTCAATTGTAGGAATTGGGCTGTATAAAATTTGGGTGTGCGTCTGGATTTTGGTCACTTGTTCTTCGGTCAGCGATTGATAGGCCCGTGCTGACATGACCAGAAATGTTTCGCCGTTGGAATTGCGTACTTGCAACATATTTCCCGCAAATTCCATCATCTGGGCGAGGCTGATTTCAATGACTACTTTGTTGGTTTCTTCAAATTTTTCGAGCAACATCTCCCGTTCATCTTCGTCCCGAACTGTTTCCAGGCAAATCACCACAAAAGTTTCGCCGACGGTCATCATCACATTGGTGTGGTAAATTTCCTGGCCTTTGTTGTCCACTGCATGAAAGGCGATTGGCTCGTAGCGGATTTGTTTGCAAAAACGGTTCAATAAATCATAACTGGTGCGGGGGCTGAGGCAGGCATAGGTGATTTTGTTTTGACGGTCGAAAATCATGCTGCCCGTGCCTTCCAAAAACTGATCAATGGACTCGAATTCCTCCATTTGCACTTTCCTGTTGATGAGGAATTGTTTGCCAATCTGTTTCACAATGTCTTCTTGCCGCTCTACCCTTCTTGCCGGGGCAAACATCGGATAGGTAAAAACAGTACCATCGTCGTGAAATGAAATCCAATTGTTTGGAAAAACCGCATCTGGTTTGGCCGGGAATGCCGAATCTTCCGCCACGACCACGTCCACGCCAATGCTTCGCAATTTTTCAACAAAAGCGTCGAATTCTTTGATGGCCGTTTGGCTGACAACCTCCTTGCCCACGGCCTGGTCGTTGGATTGAAAAGCGTTGTTGGCAGCCGTTTCTTCGTTGAAGCCAAAACGGGCAGGACGCACCATGAGGATGTGGGAAGTGGTTTGAGAATGGATGTTTGACATGAAGATTTGTGATTAATTCTGCTGCAAAATAGCGGCTTTTTAATGGCTGTTCCACTGTCGAGGAACGAGTTTTTATTAAATTTCACGTGAATTCGGAGATGTTCGACCTCCCGATAGCTATCGTGGACCGAGGTCGCATATTATCTTGACTTTCAAATTTCTACAAATATGTCACCTCCCGATTACTATCGGGACCGAGGTGAACGAGGT
>JBGSKQ010000066.1:0-2208 GCA_041741095.1 Saprospiraceae bacterium | reverse complement strand
ACTGCTACGACAATGCACCCATGGAGAGTTTCTGGGGCACGTTGAAGACCGAACACGTTTTTCATCGGCAATACGAAACCCGGCAACAGGCTATGCGGGAGATCTCGGAATACATTGAACTCTTTTACAACCGGCAACGGCGGCAGAAGCGACTCGGTTATCTGGCCCCGGCTGTCTTTGAACGGCAATTTTATAAACTGCAGTTGGCTGCATGAATGTTTTGGTGTCCACTATTGAAGACCGACCTCACACCTCGACCTCGATGGTCAGGTCGTCTTCCTTGTTGCCCAACTTGGACCGCGACATGATGCAGTATTTGTTCGGGTGGCTGTAGGCATCCGGGGCCGGGGTGACCATGATGGTCTCAATGATCGGGAAGTTCTCTTTATCAGTGCCCACCTGCTGGGTGGATTGGATGCGGCCGGACAGCCAGAGGGTTCCGGATTTCTCAAGTTTTTTGTCTGCTGCTTTTTCAGTCATGGTGCGGCTCCTGCGTTTTCGTTTGGATTTTGAGGGGTGGTTGGTCTATAAGTCACTGTAGGGTTACCAGTTCCTTGCACGGTTCATTGCTGCGGAGCTTGATGCTGCGGAAGCAGCCCCAGCACTGCAGATAGGTTTCGGGTTTGCCGTTTTGGATGATGACCGTAGTTTCAAAGGGCATAAGGCACTTGGTGCAGCGCATGTGTTCTGGATTGTGGTATTCACGGTCGGCGGTTTTCATGGTTTCGTAGCCGGATGGTCAGGTTCCGATCCGTGGCCCGGAAACGGGTTTCGATCATCTTAAGAACTCATGCTTTTTAATTTGTTAAGCTGTTTTTACGCACCGTTTCGTGCGAGGAACCTTTATATGCAACTCTATCACTGCATGGGCAACTTACCGACTCCGCCACTCATGCACAGATTTGCGTGAGGAACCTCAATTTCTAACAAGGAGTGTTAGTATGAAAAAATTTAACAAATTATTTCATGTCTCAACTTATACTTTCCTTGTAACTGTTGTCGGAGTTGTTCTTCCATTGAATGTTTTCGCCGATGCTGCAGTTAGTACAATAGGAAGTTATCTTCAAGATAAGTATATTGGCGGTGAAACAGACAGAACTTTAATTCGCTATGGCAACTGGTTTGGCCCGGGATGGTGGGGTGGAAGCGAGCTAGACAAAACTGTGGGAATGCTGGCGCCAATTGACTCGCTTGATGCAGTCGCGCAGAAACATGATTTTGGATATAAGGTAGCTGAGTTCTTGGGAAAGGCCAGGCTAGATATAGAGGCAAGATATAAAGCTATAGCAGATGCAATCGCTGCACGTGATGCCTTCGCTTTGTCGACTGATCCAGCAAAATGGCCCATACCGGCATCGAATCCAACCCTAGCTAAAACCTATTTGGAAAGAATTAAGTTGGGTTTCCCAAATTATCAACAGAAACTTAATGAAATCAAATCGAAAGTACCAAATTATGACTACATCACCGATAAAGATTTAATTGAGCTAGTAGGAAAGGAATATCCAGATGATAAAAAGTTCGAAGCAATGGTTGATACCGAAGTAAGAAGTTGGAAGATTCAATACGAGAAATTAAAAAAGAAAAAGGGATTGGAGGAAAAAGAAATTGTCACGCCCTTGCCTGCCGCGACAGAGTGTGGAAAAAAGATTTTCCCTAATACAACAAAATATGAACTTCATGCAATATCAGTCGGTAAGAATTCAGGGAAATTTGTTCTTAACTATGCCATGGGTCCATATCCAGATAGAATAGTGGTAGAACATGAAAACATGGTTCTTCATGATAGCGGATGCGTAACAGGAGAGAAAGCGGTTACATTAGCCTATGCTGGAAACACTCCAATTATAAAAGTAAAAATTTTTCCGAGCTGTGGCAAAGAATTCAACCCACCATTTGGTTGGAGTTTTAAGGTAAATTGTCCTGAGTAGATTGTTTTTACAGTGAATTTTAACGATATTTTTGCAAAATATCAACATTTGAATATGTCACTAATGCATCTTTAAATAGATTGTCCTCAGAATTAGATATCAATTTGATATCATTGAGTAAGCAATGAATTTTTGTTAAGGTAAACGCACGAATATCAGCGAAGACCCCTCAAAAATCGTGCGCCTCATGATTCGATATCGTAGCCAAAAACAGTTGACCCTAGCTGGATTTTCCAGCCCGTTTCGCACTTCGCTTGACCCTGAAAACCGATGGGTG
>JBGSKQ010000065.1:0-182202 GCA_041741095.1 Saprospiraceae bacterium | reverse complement strand
GCTGGCAGTCGCAAATACTTTCAATCAGCCTTTTACCCCGATTGTCGAGGCGGATGTCTCCAAATTCCATCGTTTTGGCTCCATAGATACGTTATGTCAAAGAACTTTTCGTAAAAACTTAGTTAAGTGCATACAGTAGGGTTTTGAAACCCTAACAGGGTTGGTGGGTGGGTCGGTCGGTGGCGCTAAAAACAAAGATAATTCATCAACCCAACTTCCCCAGCGCCTCCTCCAATATCCGTATCTTCTCCACACCGTCGGCGAGTTTTTTCCGCTCATTATCAACCACTTGTGATGGCGCACCGCTCACGAAGCGCTCATTGCTGAGTTTTTTCTCCACGCTGGCAACGAAGCCTTTGTTGTATTCCAATTCTTTGGTCAGGCGCTCCCGCTCAGCTTCCAAGTCAATTTGGATGTCCATTTCCAGGAAGTATTTTTCCGTGCCGGAAATAAAGGCCATAGCATTGGAAGGCTCCTGATCTATAAGCGTCAATTCGCTCAGGTTGCCCATTTTTTGCAACAAACCAGCCAAGCCGTGGAGGGCGTACATATCCTGTGCGCTGCTGGTGTTTTGGACAGATAACTTCAATGGTTCTTTGGGCGAAACTCCTTTGCCGCTACGGGCATCCCTGATTTTCGTAATGGCATCCTTTGCTTTTTCCACCTTGATTATCAGGTCTTTATCCACTCGGCCAGCGGTAGGATAGCTGGTCACGATGCAATCGTTGCCTTCCCTGCGCTTGCGCAATTGGTGCCAGATTTCCTCCGTCACGAAAGGCATAAAAGGGTGCAGGGCGGACATCATTTTTTCAAAAACTTCGATGGTTGCTTCATAAGTCTTACGGTCGAGTGGTTCGCTGACTCCTTCACTCACGTAACTGGGTTTAATGATTTCCAAATACCATGAACAGAAGTCGTCCCAAATTACTTGGTACAATCCCATCAATACGTCGCCGAGGCGGTATTGGGCAAAATTTGACTCCACGCTGGCCAGGGTTTGGTCAAATTTATCCTTGATCCACTTCACGGCCAGGGCGTTCACCTCGCTTTGTTCCAAATCGGCGGTTTCCCAACCTTTGATGAGGCGCAGGGCATTCCACATTTTATTGCAAAAGTTGCGGCCCTGTTCGCAGAGTTTACTTTCATCGAGCACCTCTTTTGTTACTGGATCAAAAGGCGCATCGAAGATGATGTCATTACCTGCCGAGCCAGACAGCAACATGCCGAAGCGGACGCCGTCGGCGCCATAATTTTCAATGAGTTCCAATGCCTCCGGCGAGTTGCCGAGCGACTTGGACATTTTGCGGCGCTTGTTGTCCCGCACCATGCCTGTGAAATACACATCTTTGAAGGGCATTTTGCCTTTCAAGTCTGCGCCCAATAGTTCTTCCGACCACTCATATCCCGCCATGATCATGCGGGCCACCCAGAAAAACATGATGTCCCAACCCGTCACAAGCACACTGGTCGGGTAGTAGTATTTGAGTTCCTCTTTTGTTTCAAAACCATCGAACACAGCCAAAGGCCAAAGCCACGAGGAAAACCAAGTGTCCACCACATCTTCGTCTTGTTCCAAATCGTTGATAGTCATGGAGTTGTTGCCGGTTTTGGCCTTGGCTTGTTCCAGTGCCAACTCAGCCGTTTTGGCCACAATCACGACCTCCTCCCCATTTTCCACCCAACGGTCAGCCTCCGAAAATTGCTCGGCTTTGGCTGCGGACTGCGGACTGATGACCGCCGACTTCAAAATGTACCATGCCGGAATCCGCTGCCCCCACCACAACTGGCGGCTGATGCACCAGTCACGCACGTTGTCTTCCTGCAACCATTGGTAGTACATGTTCCACATGCTTTCGGGATAGAATTTCACCTCGCCACTTTTCACCGCATGAAGGGCGGTTTTGGCAAAATCCTTCATGTCGAGGAACCACTGGTTGGTCAGCCTCGGCTCCACCACGGCATCAGTGCGTTCGCTGTGGCCGATGTTGGTGCGGTAGTCTTCGATTTTCACCAAACAGCCGCTGTCTTCCAGCAGCTTTTTGATTTTTTTACGGGCCACGAAACGGTCTTCCCCGACGAGAACTTGAGCATTTTCGTTCAGCTTGCCGTCTTCCGTGAGGATGTCAACGACGGGCAGGTTGTGGCGCTTGCCCACATCGAGGTCGTTTTGGTCGTGGGCGGGGGTGATTTTCAGGGCGCCCGTTCCAAATTCCCTGTCCACATAGCCATCGGCGATAATAGGAATGGGCTTGTTGATCAGCGGTATCAATACATTTTTGCCAACGAATGGCTTGTATTTCGGCTCGTCCGGGTGAACGGCAATGGCGACGTCGGCCATGATGGTTTCGGGTCGTTGAGTGGCAATGACAATGCCGTCGTTCGGGTTGTCCTCGAATGGATAGCGGATGTGGAAGAGTTGTGAATTTTCTTCTTTGTAAATCACCTCTTCGTTGGACAGGACTGTCTTTGCTTCCGGATCCCAGTTGGTCATGCGCAGGCCCCGGTACAGTTTGCCTTTTTTATACAAATCAACAAACACCTGGATGACGGCATTTGACAAGCTTTCTTCCATGGTGAAACGGGTGCGCTGCCAGTCGCAACTTGCGCCGAGTTTTTTGAGCTGATCGAGGATGATGCCGCCGTATTTTTCTTTCCATTCCCAGGCATGGTTCATAAACTCCTCCCGGCTGATGTCGCCTTTTTTGATGCCCTGTTTGCGGAGTTGCTGCACCACTTTGGCCTCGGTGGCGATGCTGGCGTGGTCGGTGCCTGGCACCCAACAGGCATTTTTGCCCTGCATCCTCGCCCGACGGATGAGCACGTCCTGGATGGTGTTGTTGAGCATGTGGCCCATGTGCAGTACCCCGGTCACGTTGGGCGGCGGAATGACGATGGTAAACGGCTCCCGGTCGTCGGGTTCGGAGTGGAAATAGTTGTTGGCCTCCCAATGGGCGTACCATTTGGCCTCTGTCTCTTTCGGATTGTAACGGGTTGATAATGACATAGTTCGAGATAGTTTGAGGTGTTTGGGGTTTGATTTGTTTGAGGGAGTTTGATTTGCTAAACGACCTTTTGGCGGCGCTTGTTCCAAATCAGGCCGCAAAGAAAATGTGTTGGCAGGTAATAAAAAAACGATGAATGATGAATGATGAACTATGAACAAGAGCCTTGACGTTGCTGCCGTTCATCGTTCATCATTCAAAGTTCATCGTTCCAAGTTAACTTTGCCCCGCATGAAAATCTCAGCTTCCATTTACAGCAACAAACAGCAAGCCCTGGCCGACGTGGTGAGGGAACTGGACGAGCATTTCATTGACTTTTTCCATGTGGACTGCAACGACGACCCCGGCGTGTTTGCTGACATCGAACTAATCAGCAGGAGCAGCGCCACGCCCGTTGATTTGCACATTATTTCGCCTACGCCGCAGCGCTATTTTGGTTTGTTGGAAAAAACGCCCGTCTCACAGGTTTCTTTTCAGCTGGAACAGTTTAATCGTTTTGTAGAATTGCCCAATAGCACGTCGGCCCGCCTCGGGATTGCGTTGATGAACGGTACGCCTGTGGAAGCGTTCGCCCCATATTCCGAGCGGTGCAGCTTCGTGCTATTGATGACCACGACGCCGGGGCAAAGCGGGGGCATTTTCAATAAAGATACCTTCCGCAAAATCAGGCAGTTCCGCAAGCTGTTCCCCACCCACCAAGTCCAAGTGGACGGCGGGGTGAACGCCGAGGTGTCGTTTATACTGCGCAACCTAGGGGTGGATTGTGCAGTCGTGGGTTCTTTTTTGTTCCAAAACAAGTCGGTCGGCCCGGCGCTGCTGCACCTAAAGAAGGACGTGGTGGCCTCGCATTATGCGATTAAAGAGTTTATGATCGAATTGCCGGAACTGCCCATTTTGGACATAAAAAATTTGACCTTTGAAAATGCCCTATTGACCATTGATAAATATGAAATGGCATTTGTTTTAATTGTTGACAATGGAAAATTAATTGGCATCATCAGCAACGCCGATGTGCGAAAAGGATTAATTCGAAATTTTAAAAACCTCAATAAAATCAATGCTTTTGACCTAATTAATACCCATCCAATCCTCATTGAAGAAAACAATACGATACATGAATTATTGCAATTGATTAAAAGTATAAAATTCCCCTTGCAATATATTCCCGTCGTTAATTCGGACGGCGATTTGACAGGGGCTTTGACATTTACCCAAATGATCAAAGCTGAAACTTGATACGCGAGCAAAATTAAAAATCAAACATGGTCATCCACCTTAAATCAAATATACCCGAATCCACCGCCCACGACATCGCACTGCAGCTTCAAGCCATCGTTTTCAAAGAAAACGACTACTTCGTGCTGGTCACGCCGTCAAGCAGGAAGGACGTGCCGGAGGCAATTTTGCCACACGTCCAAGCCTCCTGGCCGATGGAATCCGATATGCAATTGGCCAGTAAAAACTACAAAAATGAAGTCCGCAGCATCCGCTGGGGAAACCATGAAATAGGCGGCCAAACAGGTAATACTGTCGTCATTGCCGGGCCATGTTCCATTGAAAGTTGGGAACAGATAGAGGCAGTGGCCAAATTGCTCAAATCCTTGAACATCGGCACGCTCCGGGCAGGCTGCTACAAGCCCCGCACCTCGCCTTACACCTTTCAGGGCTTGGGTTTGGAAGGCTTGAAAATGCTCGCCGAAGTGCGCCGCCAATACGGACTGAACATCATCACGGAAGTGAAGGATTCGTCGCATATCGAGGAGGTCGTTGAATATACGGACATCGTGCAGATCGGGGCCAAAGCCATGTATGACCACAGCATCCTGCGGCGCTGTGGCGAGATCCGAAAACCCGTGCTGTTAAAACGGGGCTTTGGCACTACCCTACAAGAATTCGTGCAGTCGGCGGAGTTCATTTTGAGCGGCGGCAATGGGGAGGTCATCCTTTGCGAGCGGGGCATCCGCACCTTTGAAACCAAGACCCGCTTCACCTTTGACTTGTGCGGGGCTGCCTGGCTAAAACAGCACACCAATTGCCCCATCGTGCTCGACCCCAGCCATGCGATGGGCTATGCGTATGGTGTGCCAGATTTGGCCAAGGCAAGCATGGCATTTGGCTGCGACGGTTTATTGATCGAAGTGCATCCCAATCCCGCCCAAGCCAAAAGCGATGCTTCGCAGCAGCTTGATTTTCAAAGTTTTACAACGATGATGGGTGAATTGAAAAAGATAGCGGGGGCGGTAGGAAGGGAGGTGGTTTGAATAATTTCCGAACTGCAAAGGCAGCTAAAAATCACGGTGACTTTTTAAAATCACCGTGATTTAATTCTGGCATATCAGCCCTTTAATAAGTATAATGGTGGATCTCAGCATCCCCCATTTTTTTCACAATGGCGATAAAAATATTGTCGTATTCCTCATCGGGGATTTTGCTGGTGTAAATTTTTCCGGCCAGCAAATTCAACGCCTGGGTGACAGTTTCCTTGTTGCCCACAATCATCGCTTTTTTCCCTTTATAACTGTGGACCAAAACCTTTAAAATATTGTCCAGCACCTTGGGCTGGAAGGTGCCGAGGTCGCAGAGGTTGGCCTTTTGGGTCATTAGCCCGGTTTGCATGGAAGGGTTGCCATCCACGTAAATCTGCTCGATGGCCGCTCCCTCGAACAACTCAGCCAGTCTTGCCCCCCTCGCTTGCCCATTCATGGATAGAGTAGCGTTTTTTGTGGAATCCCGTTCTGCATGGCGCACCAAAATGATTGTCACCACAGAAGTATCGCTGCCAGGAGGCATTTTCAGGGCTTCGCCATTGACCAAAGACAGGTTGTTGCCGCTGCGGAAGGCGATTTTGCCTTCGGCTTTATGCGGAGGGGCGTTCAATTCGGCGACCTCCTTATTGGCAGTTTCGGTGGCGGATTCACGCACGTTTGTGTCGTTGCCGCAGGCAAAAAAGCCAAGTAAAAAAGCAAGAATAGTAGTCAGTTTTAAAAGCTGAGTCATGTGATTATTTTGCTAAAATTTAAAATAAATGACCTCAATAACCGATATGGTTTTTGAGGTCACTGCGCATAAACGCAATCGTTTTTCACAAGTTGCGGCAGATTAAACCTTTGCCATTTCTTTGGCATAAAGCTCCACTTCCACTTGGTTCCGCAGAATGTCCTTCATGCTTTCCCGCTGGCGGATGAGGTAGTCTTTGCCCTCGTGGAGCAAGACCTCCGCCGGACGGAAGCGGGAGTTGTAATTGGAGGCCATCGAGAAGGCATAAGCCCCTGCATTGAACATACAAAGGATGTCGCCCTCGTGTACTTCGGAAATCTTGCGGTTGCTGCCGAAGGTGTCCGTTTCGCAGATGTAGCCGACCACCGTGTAAATCCTGGGTTTTCCACCGGGATTGCTGATGTTTTCGATGCGGTGGTAGGAGTTGTAAAACATGGGCCGGATGAGGTGATTGAGGCCGGAATCCACGCCCAGGAAAACGGTGGAAGGGGTAGGTTTTACCACGTTCGTTTTTACAAAAAAGTACCCTGACTGGCTCACCAAAAACTTGCCCGGCTCGAAAATGAGCGTCAGGTCACGGCCAAATTCCTTGCATACTTCGGCGAAGCGCTCGGAAATCCGTGCGCCCACTTCTTCGATGTCGGTTTCGATGTCGTTTTCACGGTATGGCACCTTAAATCCGCTGCCAAAATCCACATATTCCAGGTGCGGAAAATGATGGGCGGTATTCAGCAAAATATCGGCGGCGAGCAGGAAAGTATTGGCGTCGAGGATATCGGAACCGGTGTGCATGTGCAGGCCGTCAATGCGCAGGCCAGTGGCTTCAATCACCTTTAAAACATGGGGCAACTGGTGGATAGAAATGCCAAATTTGGAGTCCACGTGGCCAGTTGAAATCTTTGAATTGCCGCCCGCCATAATGTGCGGATTGATGCGGATGCCGACAGGTATTTCGGGATGCTCGATGCCGAATTGTTCCAAAATGGAGATGTTGTCAATATTGATGCGCACCCCAAATTCGAGGGCGGCGACCACTTCGTCTAACGCCACGCTGTTGGGGGTAAACATGATGTCCTGTGGCCTGTAGCCTGCCCGGATGCCCAGTTCCACCTCCTGGATGGACACTGCGTCGAGGCCAGCGCCCAAGTCTTTCAGGTAGCGCATGATGTTGATGTTGGAATTGGCCTTGCAGGCATAGTTAATCCTCAAACTCGGCACGTCGAAGGCCGATTCCAGCCGTTTGTACTGCCGCTCAATGATGGCGGTGTCATAGACGTACAGCGGTGAGCCGTACTTTTCAACGAGGGCCAACGGGTCAATGCCGTTGGAGAGGAGGTAACGGTTGTCTGAAAGTGTCATGCAGTTGATTGTTTGATTTTCAAAAATTTTAAAAAACCCGGATTTATATGGTGTTGAGCCTGAACCAAAGTTTGACTTTATCGAGGGAGATTTGGCCGGAGGCCATTTCCAGGGTGAAGGATTCGAGGATTTTATTTGAGCTTGCACCAGATGCTGGAATCAGCCTGCCTTCTTCAATTTTTATTTGTGCAAGGTCATCTTTTAATCTTTTTTCATTCAGTTTTAAAAAAAGCAAAGCAGCTTCAAGGCCAGTCCTTTTGTTCCCATCTTGAAAAATATGCCCGGTAACGATGCTGAACATATAAAAGGCAGCCTTGTCAGAAATGCCTCGGTACATCTGCTCACCAAACAGCTCAGCATCAACGGCTTCGAGCAAATAATCAAGGGAGTTTTCATTCAAAAAATTAAAAGGGGGAACAAAATTCCCGCCATGAGCTTGGTTAGTCAGCTCATTGATTTGGACAATATCCTCTTTTGTTAACAATTCCATCGTTAGGCCAGTGCTTTAAAGACTTCATCGTATTTTTCAAAATCCTCTTTCACCAAGGCTTCAATACGCTTCCTTCTTTCTGCTTTCTGCGCATCGGCCAAAGCATTATTTTCACCCACAGCCATTTTTAAAAGCTCCAAAAAAAAGGCAGGGTCTTCCTGCACCAATTCTTGCAGTGCCGATTTGAGCGTTTCTTTGGAAAATTCTTTCGTAGCTGTCATAATTGATTGAAAATTAATTGATTAAACCTGCCCAAAGATAAAACCATTTTAAATTGATGCTTTGAAAATGAGTTATTCATACCGTTTTTTATCATTCACAACCTTGATTTTCAACGTTTTAGTAAATGACAAAATGACCAATGACTAATGACGCAAAGCATTAAATGGTGATTTCAATGCGGTTGCCTTCCGGGTCGAGCACCACGCTTTCGTAATAACCGTCGCCCGTCCATCTGGGTTCTCCGGTGATGCGGTTTCCTGCGGCATGGAGTTTTTCGGTCAGTTCGTTGACCAATTCCTCGCTGCCGACCGATACGGCAAAATGGATCAAGCCGAGGTTTTGCTTTTCAATATCGTTTTGGTTGTCAGGCACTTGCGGCTGGTGCATCAGTTCGAGGCGGCAGCCGTTTTCAAAAGAGAGGAAGTAGGATTGGAAGTTTTTGACCGGGTTGAAATACTTTTCGCCCGCTTTGGCCCCGAACCACGTTTCATAAAATGAACGCATCCCTTCCAAATCCTTTACATAGATGGCCAGGTGTTCTATTTTCATGTTTTAAAAAAATTGGCCGCAAAGGTAAGAATGACTGGAAAGTAAAAAGGGCTTGGACACCAAAACGGCCAAAACCAGCATCTTTGATTTTGTAAAATTTAATACCCCAATAGATCCCGTAGCCGCCAACTGCGGACTGCCAATTGATCCCGATTGCTATCGGGAGCCAACTGAAATAGCATGACTGAAAAAGACCTCATAGCCGCCTGCGCCCGCAGGGATCGAAAAGCACAAAAGCTGCTGTACGAACGCTATGCGCCTACCATGCTGGGCGTGTGCAGGCGCTACGTGAAAGACCCCATGGAGGCGGAGGACGTGCTGGTGGAAGGTTTTTTCAAAGTCTTGACAAAAATTGAAATGTACAGCGGGGATGGGAGTTTTGAGGGCTGGATCCGGCGCATCATGATCAATGAGGCGCTGATGCACCTGCGCAAAAACAACCCTTTCCATTATACCGAAGAAATCAACCCTAACCTCGATTACCAAGAGGAACCTACCATCGTGGAAGAACTGTCCGCCCAGGAAATCCTCGCACTGCTCGACGAAATGCCGCCCGGCTACCGCACGGTTTTCAACCTTTTTGTGGTGGAAGGCTACAAACATCGGGAGATTGCGGACGAACTCGGCATCAGCATCAACACCTCCAAATCGCAGTTGATTTTGGCAAAACAGCGCATGGAGGAGTTGGTGAGGAAACGATTGGGGGTTTGAGGGGGGAGTGTTATGTGTTTGTGTGTTTTTGTGTTTTTGTGTTTTTAAATAGTTGATTTTCAATGAAATATTTGTAGAATAGTCCTAAAGAAAAAGTGATATGAATCATCGAAAAGACATAGAATCCGCATTCCGGGAAGGAAGCCAAAAACTGACCGTAGAGCCTTCCTCCCAAACCTGGCAGCGTTTGGAACGCCGCCTCGACGGCCAGAAAAAGTCGGGCCGGGTGGTGCTGTTGCGCTGGGTATCGGCGGTGGCGGCCATGTTTGTATTGGTGTTTGGCTTCTACTTTTTAAACAGCCCAAGGGGCCATGATTTTGCCCTGGAAGCCGGACCAATGCCCAGCTTTTTGGAAGACTTGGTAAACACTGGGGACTGCAATCCGTATTGCCTCCTCCTGACGGCGAGGAAGGAACTGCCCCACGACTATGCTTATCCTGAAAGAAAAGATTTTTAGTGGAAATGGCTGCTTGAGCGGGCGGGTTGACAAACTAGTGCATCGGGTCATTCGTCATTGCCTCCGTGGTGGCAGACAGGGTCATTTTGTCTTTGACTAAAGCATTGACAATCAATTGTATAAATGACAAAGAGCTGTGTGAAGAAAAGGTTCTAAAAACACTGGTTGTCCCCGATCAAGTGGATAATAACCCGCCCGCTAAATAAACCATATAACCATCCAGCCATCCAGCCATCTAACCATAAAACTCCCCCCTCGGCGTCTCCGCCAACTCCACAAAAAAATCCGCTACTTTCCCAATCACGGCCTCCAGGTAGCGCTTCCCTTTTTCCGCTGTTGCCTCATACGGATTTCCTACGCCCGTGTCCTTTGATACCTGCGTCCATTCCCGCTGGGCGCTCACCCAGCCTTCGTGCATGGCCCGGAACTTCCATTTTTTATCAAAACCATCGCCAGCAATTGATAGGTCGGCCACAAGATGCGGCTGGATGTGCAGCATGGCGCTGGTTTCCATTTCGTCGGCATGGTCGCCGTCGAGGTGGCTGAAGTAGCCTTTTTTGTTTTCCGTTTTAAACCAATTCAAGGCGCAGACAAATAGTTGGGGAAAATGAAAGGATAGTTCCCGCACCATCGTTTTGAAGTCGTTGCCGCCGTGGCCGTTGAAGATGACCAGTTTGGGCACGCCCGCCCGCACCAGCACGTCGCATAGGTTTTTCAGGATGGCCAGTTGGGTGCTCGGCAAGATGTTCATGCAGAATTTGATGTCCAATTGGCCAGTCTGCACGCCATAGGGGATGCCGGGCAGCACCAACACCTTGGCGTTCCGTTCCCAAGCCATTTTTGCGGCGGCCTCCGTGATGGCGTCGTTTTGATAATTGTCGGTGGCGTAGGGCAAGTGGTAGTTGTGGGCTTCGGTGGCACCCCAGGGCAGGACGGCCACTTCGTATTGGGTATCCTTGACGGCTTGCCAAGTGGTTTCGGATAGGAGGTAAGGACGGGCTTGTTGTATGGTGGCCATTTTGTTTTTTTGCCAAAGGTATAAATTTCCGATATTCCCTTATTTTGTTTTGATTTTAAAAATTGGCTGTATTTTGTGCGCAGTTTTTCACCTTTTTAAAACCCTCTTATGAGCTTTCGTTCTCTTTTTCTCCTATTGATCGCACTGTTCCCTTTCATAGTAATTGCACAAAATGCCAACGATTATCAGCCCGGTTACTACCTGACCATGCAGGGCGACACCGTGAAGGGCTTGATAAAATACAATTGGCAAAACAATTCGTCGAGGTTCCCACCGAAATTTAAATCAGGTTCAAATCCTGCCTTGGATTATATAGAATTGAATGCCAATGATGTAAATGAAGTATTTGTGGATGAGGCCCATCGTCTAATTAGTTGGCCAGTTAGTATGTCGTATGGCATGACCAATGTGTTTTTATTGAGGATTGCTGATGCAGGGTACGATTTATTTGAATTCACAGGCATGGATGAAAAGCCCGGCAAATTGTATTTTATTAGAAAAGATGGCGAAAGTGTTATAAAGCGGATTGATTATCAAAATTTGGATAAATTTATCTCGGCTGTATTCGCTGATTGCCCCCATGTGGCACAGCAAGCAAGGAAATATAGATACAATGCAACTTCCATGCTTTCTTTGATAAATGATGTGGAAAATTGCCGGGGGACAAGCACTGTGGTACAAACGCTCAAACAAGAGAAAAAGAAAGAAAAATACTTGTTTGCTGAAGGCGGATATGGTTTTGGCGAATACAGCTTTCCCGATTATTACAAAGGAATTAAGAATTATAAATTATCAAATTATTCGCTTGGTATCAGGCTGGAAGGAAAATCAGGAAAATTTGCTTATGGCGGGGGGCTATATTTTGAACACAGCAGTGGGTCGTACAGCAATGTGGTAAATATTGGCGGTGCGTCGGCAGGCAGAAACCTTGATATTTCACTCAACAGAATTCAATTGATCCCATACGTAAGGTATTGTCAGGACTTCGGAAAAATAAGCATCCTTCCTGAATTTGGTATTGTCAATAATTTTCACATTAATTCGTCCTTTACAGACGATAAAGCAGTCTTCTTTGATATGGAAGGAAACCCTTATGGTTCATTCTACGATGTCAAAGTATATGGCATTGGAATAAGGCCAGGTATTTCTCTGTCTTTCCCTATTACTCAAAAAATAAGCCTACAGCCCGGTTATCGCTTTATCTGGATGGAAACGGAATATGATCTGGTGCCCAATGGCTTTGCCGCAAGCTCCGATATTTATGAAATAAAACATCAGTTTTTTGTTGCAGTATCTATTTGGAAAAAATAACAAAAGGAAATATCAGGAAGCGACTGGCCCTAACCTCAACAACGATTCTTTTTTAATTGCATCCACAATGGCCTGCTGCTCTACTTTTACTGCATCGCCAGCGATGAGCAGCGAACTTGCACGCCCTTGTATTTTACCAAAAATCCAATCTACAATATCCTCAATAGAATCATCCTCGCCAAAGGTCAGGTACATCCGCACCGATTCCTGAAAACCGATGCGCCGCCCGGCATAGTCCTCGTCAATGACGATGGAGGCTTTGGTGTTGGGTATTTTAAAACTGTCGCCAAATTGCAGCCAGCGGTAATGAGTGCCGAAAAGGTGGTATTTCAAATCTTTGTCGGAGGTGAGTATTTCTATTTTCAAACGCTTCACTGCAAACACGGCATCGGGCCGCAGGTGGTCGGCCACATTGGTCTGATAGCCCGTACTGGAAGTTTGGGAATTGGTCAGCCAGGCTTCTACTTTTTCAGATAGAGCCTCAATAGCCTGGAATTTTTCAGTGGCCATTTCCTTCACGGCATCATTGCCGAGGTGCTCGAAATTGTCGGGGTGGTACTTGGAACGCAGTTCCCGGTGGATTTTTTTGAAAGTCTCCACATCCAATTCTTCCAGCGGTACGCCGAAGATTTTGCGGATGTCTTCTTTTTCTTTGATGGTGAAGGTAGTGGCTTGCATGGGTAAATTTTTGTTGAAAACTTCACGGCAAAAGTAAAAGTTTATCCCCGCCTCACCAGCCACAACATTCCCAGCCCAAACACCAGCATCGCCAGCCCCGCATACAGGTTCAGGCCGTGGCCGAAAACCTTTTCCGAACTGCGGTTGGAAATACTCGGGCTTACCCGGCGCTGATTTTTATAAAAAAAGCCCTCGCAACTCATGGAGCCGCAAGGGCTTTGATAATTTGAGGACAACAGAAATCCTCAATTCTGTCAATTTTTCGGCGGCGAAACCATCCCGTCCCCTGTCGAAGTGACGGTCAGCGTAATGGGGTCAATGGTGCTGGTGACGTACATCCAGCCGTAAGCGTCTTTAAACTTTCCAGTTCCTTGCTTGACTTCCAGATAACCGGCTGTAACGTTGGTGAAATAGGTCTGGCCCGAACCTTCGAAGGTCAGGGCATCACCATCCGCATTTTCCAAAACGTACCTGATGTCCATGTCCAATGCGTTGTAATTTGGATTGTAATCGCAACTCAGGATGTTGAGCGTACTTTTGGCTGCATCAAGGGTACCAAGAAATGCGGCGGTGCCGGAAATTTTTCCGCTCGACGGGAGCGGCATCAGGCTGCCATCAGGGAGTAAGCAGGTGATCAGTTCTGCGGCAGGATCAGGCGGTATCGTTACGTTCATTGTAAACTCTTCCGGTGGGAGGATGACTTCCTTCTCACAACTCAAAGCCGTAAAAAGGAAGACGGCGATTAAAAAAATGAGCTTTTTCATTTTAATTGATTTTTTGTTTGATGGCGCAGCTTGCTATCTGGAAAGCAGGTACCCTGTTTTGTTGTGCTGAAATATTCCACCGGGAACAGGCACTTCCCAGATTGCTGCTACTACAGATCAGGTATCTTTTTCCATCCACGTAGTGGCTGCGGAATAAGGATTCCATCGTTCGTATTTTTATTTCAAAACCACCATTTTGCGGGTGATGGAATTTCCTTCACCATTTTTCGTGGTGTAAAAATAGACCCCACTTTCAAGGTCGCCGGCCTGGAGGTTGACACTGTGAGTCCCAGGAAAATGGTGACTGCGGACAGCAGTTTTAACCATCTTTCCGGCAACATCGTGCAACGTGATTTCAACATCGCCGGGGGTGGTAACCTGGTATTCGATGGTCGTACTTCCAACAAATGGGTTGGGGTAGTTTTGGTACAAAAGTCCAACTCGTCCGGACTGCCTGTCGTTAGATGATGATACGACGGAGAATTTTTCAAACTTGTTCTGTACAACTCCTCCACCTTGACCACCTGCAGCGTAAATGGCATCGTCGTAGCTGGCATAGGCAAACATTCGGTGCTGGGCTAACATGTCAGGGCCTGCAACCCATTCCCCATTTGACATATTCAACATTTCGACGTTGGATAATTCTTCACCGTTCGATGCCCCGCCAAAAACATACAATTGGCCATCTATTACGCCTGCGCCATGCATCCATCTGTTCCCCATCATATCGGCACCCAAAAGCATCCAGGCGCTGCCGGGCGCTGTGAGGTCAAGCACTTCCGTGGTTTTAGAGCCATTCAGCAGGCCCTCTTCATCTCCACCTGTTACAAAAATTTTATCGTCCAGTACGACAGCGGCAGCCACATTTCTCTTCTTGATTAAAGAATTTACCGATACCCAGCCAAGCGGAGAGGATGGATTGTATTTCAAAACAGTTTGAAAAACTTCGCCGGCACCCGCTTGGGTCGTTCCTCCGATGGCATAAATATCGCCGTTCCATTCACAGGCGGCCATAAAAGCCCTTGGTTCAGGTAATGGCGTTTTGGCGATGAAAGTATCCAGCAGGGGGTCGTATTCGTAAACCTTATTCGAGGCAGATGAAAAATAAGAGGGTGCTCCGCCAATGAGGTATATCTTGCCATTTAAAGTATCAGCCACGGCGGCCATGCCTATCATGGCTTGGGGCATTTTGTGTTTCGTAACCCAGCTTCCCTCTGCGCCAGCGGTAAGGTTGTACATCTCCACGACATCAGTCGGTGTATTTATATCCATCATGCCGCCGAAAACGTAAAATTTACCATCCACGACAGCACCTGCGGTGTAGGTTCTGGCAGTTGGCATGGGCGGCAGCGTTTCCCAATTGCCTTGGGCAAGGGATAAGGCAGGCGTCAACCCCGTCATCAGCGAAGTCAACAGCGCCGTGAGCAAAAAGGAGGATTTCATGATTTTGATGTTAAAGTGGTTCATGTCCCATCATAAAAGGAATTGGTTTTTCAAGGTTCCGGCGTCCTGGGGCTTGTCTGTGGTTCCTTCTATTTTGGGGCATGTAAATGTTTATGACAACCCCAAATTGCAGGGAATTCCATTTCAGTTCTGGTACTGACGTTGCAAATGTTTGGACAATTGATTTTTATTGAAATCAAACAATTGGACACCGGTTACATCGGCTTGGACGCTGGTTACATGGGCTGAAAAAGGCCGGTTCAGGCTGTTTTTTTTGAAAAAATCACCCGTTGTGATTAGGCCGGAGGGCGGAGGGTGCCTGGCCGAATTCCTTCGTGAAGGCACGGGTGAAATAGGCCGGATCTTTAAAACCCACCTCGTAGGCAATTTCCGAGACATTCAGATGGGTGGTGGCGAGCAGTTCTTTGGCCTTGTTAAGCCGGAAAGTACGGATGAGTTCGGATGGCGATTGACCTGTGATTGCTTTCAGTTTTCTGAACAACTGAATGCGGCTGATGTGCAGGCTGTGGGACAGCTCATTGGTGCCAAAGAATTCATCATCTAATTTGGTTTTTAAAATCTCATGGAGGGTATTAAAAAAAATCTCATCTGGATGAGCAGTCGCCACTGGCGGAGAAGGAATCATGGCCAATTGACGGTATTTCGCTTTCAGTTTATCCCTCAGTTCGATCTGTTTTTGCAGGTGTACCAGCAATTCCCGGCTTTCGAAGGGCTTGGTCAGGTAAGCGTCGGCCCCCTGTTCCAGTCCAGTGATGCGGGAGTCCAGGTCAGCTTTAGCAGTGAGCAAAATGATAGGGATGTGGCTGGTGCGGAAGTCGTTTTTCAGGGTTCGGCAAACTTCGAAGCCGTCTTTTCCAGGCATCATCACATCGGAGAGGACGATGTCTGGGATGGTCGCCAGGGCCTTTTCGATGCCTTCATCGCCATTCTGGGCAACGTGGAGGTGGTATATTCCTTCCAAAACTGCCCGGATGTATTGAACGACGTCAGGGTTATCCTCGATCACCAGCAGGTGGGGATGGTCGTGGTGGGACTGCCATTTTTCACTCCTTTCGCTATTTTCAGGGCCGTCGGGCATCCAATTTCCATGCGGCACTTCGGTCAAAACGGGCTGCATTTCAGGGGCTTCATTCTTCACGGGCAGGTAAACCGTGAACTCCGTCCCTTGCCCAGGGGCGCTTTTGACGAACAAATTGCCACCCAGCAGTTTCAACAACTCCTTCACAATGGCCAGCCCAATGCCAGTACCTTCGGGTTTGTGATTGTCAGGCGCATTCACCTGGTAGAAGCGGTCGAAAATGCGGCCGAGCTGGTCATGAGGGATGCCGGGGCCAGTGTCTTTTATTTTCAGGCTCAGATGTTTACCGGGGCCTTCATTTTTTTCAAAAGGAAAAAGACAAAACGCCTGACTGCCCGGCTTGGCCATACCCTCTACCAATGCCACCATGAAATAAACATCGGCACCTTCAGGCACGTGTTTCAGGGCATTAGACAAGAGGTTGCCCACCAGCGATTCGATTTTTTCCGGGTCGTAATCCATCAAGATTTCATCGAAGTCCGTTAAAAAATGGAACCGAATGTTTTTCTCTTCCGCCAGGTGCTGGAAAGGCTCGGCAACGTACCGGAGGTAGGACAGGATATCATTTTGGATTATATGGAGCGGCATTTGACCTGCCTCCAGTTTCGACAGGTCGAGCATCTGGTTGACGAGGTGCAGTAGGCGGTTGGCATTCTGGCGGATCATTTTCAGGCCCGGTTGATAATACTCCCTTGGCTTGTCGGCGGCTTGCTCTGCCATGCCCAAAATGACCGTGATCGGAGTACGGAATTCGTGGGTAATGTTGGTGTAAAAGCTAGTTTTCAGGTCCGCCAATTCCTGTATCCGCTCCTTCTCCGCCTCCTTGATTTTTGCGTTTTGATTAATGGAATACCGGAGCATTAAAAACACCGCAAGCGTGATGATGAGGAAAAACCCTGAAAAAATGACGACCGCCTCATCAGAGGATAAGCCGGGGTCCGGCGTCAAATAAGGTTGAAGAAGGATTTCCAGCACCACCGTCAACATAAAAAATACCTGAATGTGGATGGCCCATTTCCTGTTTTTCTGAAGCAGTAAAAAGTAAATCGGCCCTCCCCCCCAGCCAACGAACACAAGGCCAGCAGAAGCGACGACCCCTCCTTGGATGCATACGATAACGAAGGAAAAAAGAATGTGAAAAATGGCGGTAGCGAACACAAACCATTCTATCCCCCTTCGTATCCGCAAAAAAAGGACGGTGAGAAAGGTGAAATAGCTAAAGTAGATTGATTGAAAAATGAACATGTTTTTCAATCCCATCTGAAACAGCCACTGAAAGGAGCTTAACGTAGAAAAGAAAGTGATAGCGACGACTGTTACCAACCAGATTTTTTTGATGACCAGGGTTTCTTCATCGTCCCCTTTGTATTCCACAATACGGGTGAGTCGGGTATTGGCGTTCTGAATCCAGGAACTTGCCATTGCGCAAAAGATTTATCGCTTCATAAAGGTATGAAGCAACGTTCCATAAATCACTTTCCGGCATACCTTCCAAAAATTAATAGAAGGAAATGATTCGAAAGTTCCAATCGGAAAGGGCATTTTTAAAGCGATATTCTTACCACACTTACAAAAGTACATAGAAACCAAGAATGAAACGTGCGCGCTATGATCTCCTACTCACGCCTGTTCAACCAAAGCATAAAGGAGCCAAAAAGTGCCATCGCCAGACCCGCATACAGGTTCAGGCCGTGGCCGAAAACCTTTTCCGAACTGCCTGCAAAAGCAAGGACGAGCAATATCCCTCCTGCCAGTGCAAAGAACAATCCGATGATGAAACGGAGGTCGTTGAGTTTTTCCATGAGCAAATTTATTTTGACCGAAACACGTAATTTTGTTTTCAAAAAATCTTTTGGATGTACCGTCTTGACAGAACTGCTTTTAAAAAACAATCGCTGCATGAAGCTGACCATACCAGGGAGTACTGGTTGGCACAGCCCGATGAGGAAAAGCTGCGGGCGGCCATGTATCTCAACAGTATAGCCTACGATTTCCCGCTCGACAACCCACCCCGTTTGGACAGGACTTTTTTTCAAAAAAGGACCCGGCAATGAATAAGCTTTTCAACCAGGATTTCCAGGATTTCATCCGTGCTTTGAACAACAACCAGGTCGAATACTTGCTTGTCGGTGGTTATTCGGTCATCCTGCATGGCTATCAGCGCAATACGGGCGACATGGATTTATGGTAATCAAAACTCCAGAAAACTACCATAGGTTGCTGCTTGCATTCAGGGAGTTTGGAATGCCCATTTTTGATATGACCTCCGAGGCTTTTTTGCAAAATCCCGACTTCGATGTTTTCACCTTTGGCCGCCCCCCTGTTGCCATTGATATTATGACCGCTGTCAAAGGACTTGAATTCGCTCAAGCATTTCAAAATGCGGAATGGCGGGAAATCGGTGGCCTTAAGGTCTGTATCCTGGCACTTTCCGATTTGCTCTTGGCAAAAAAAGCAGCTGGCCGCTCAAAGGACAAAGATGACATTTCCCATTTGCAATAGCTTCAAGCAAAAATCAAATTCAATATCAAACAAGCAATGGTCACAATAATGGCCAATGGCACAGGCCGCAAGTACCAAGCCTTCGCCCCGCCATGTGCCAACGGCGTCAGGCCATAAACAAGCCCTTTTAATTTTTCTTCAGCCATTGGTTTTGTCAGCAAACTCACCAGCACCGTCACAAGGATATTGGTAGAAAAAGAAACCCAGGCCATGTTGAACGCCTGGCTCAGGCCGGATCCGAACTCGTGCATGGGCATGATCCAGCCGCCTTTCCCTTCGGCCACGCTCAGGCCATGCACCAGGGCTGCGGCCATTGAACCTGCCAACAAACCTGCAAATGCGCCGTGCCCCGTTGCCCTTTTCCAAAACATGCCCAATAAAAAAGTGGCAAACAGGGGCGCATTCACAAAGCTGAAAATCACCTGCAAAAAGTCGTTGATGTTGTTGAAACTGGCCGCTAGATAGGCCACGCCAATGGAACCAATAATGCCCACCACGGTGGTTACTTTTCCCACTTTTAAATAATGGCTGTCGCTGGCATTTTTTACAAAATATGGCTGGTAAATATCAAAAGTCCAGACGGTGTTGAAGGCTGTCACGTTGCCGGCCATGCCCGACATGAAAGAGGCCAGCAGCGCCGTCAGGCCTACGCCCAGCAAGCCTTCCGGATAATAATGTGCAATGAGCGAGGGCAGCGCCATATTGTAGTCCGGCCCGCCGTCGCTGCCCGTTGGCATAGCGTAGTTTTGGGTAAAATGGGGCAAGGCCACCGCAATCAGGCCCGGAAAAATGACGATGAAAGGCATCAGCATTTTCGGGATGGCAGCGAAAATGGGCGTCTTTTGCGAGTCCATCAAATTGCGGGCAATCATGGCCCGCTGCACCACCAGAAAATCGGTACACCAATAGCCAAAGGACATGGCCAGTCCAAGCCCCATCACCACGCTCCAGGTGTCCACGCCCATTGGGTTGTCGCTGGCTTGGCCCATGTATTTCCAGGAAGAAGTCATTTCGGGGGCCAATTTGGCGGTGATGCCTTCCCAGCCGCCCACCTCGTGCAGGCCAACGAATACCACCGGGGCGATGCCAAAAACGATGAGAAAAAATTGCAAAACTTCATTGTAAACAGCGCTCGTCAGGCCACCCAAAAAAATGTAGGCCATCACGATACCCGCCGACAGCAGCACGGACATATCGAAGTTCCATCCAAGGATGAGTTCCAGCAGCCGGGCCAGCACGTACATGGAGATGCCCGACGAAAACAGGGTCATAAAAGCAAAACTGATGGCGTTGAGGCTGCGGGTTTTTTCATCAAAACGCAGCTTGAGGTACTCCGGCACCGACCTGGCCTGGCTGCCGTAGTAAAATGGCATCATCATAATGCCCAGGAAAATCATGGCCGGGATGGCACCTACCCAATAAAAATGGCTGGTCATGATGCCATATTTGGCACCGGAGGCCGCCATGCCGATGACTTCTTGCGCACCCAAATTGGCAGAAATAAAAGCCAGGCTGGTAATCCACAAGGGGATGGAGCGCCCGCTCATCAGGAAGTCGTTGCTGGATTTGACCTTCCGTTTCACCAGCCAGCCCACGCCGACCACGAAAAGGAAGTACATGAAAATGATGGCGTAGTCGGCAGCATGTAGGTTTAGTCGCATTTCCCGTCCATTGTGTTGTTTTGAAAAAAAGTCGCTGTGAAAAAACGGCTTAAAGAAAGTGAATTGGTTGGAAAGGGAAGGAAAGAAAGTTCAATTGCCAAAACTTGAACTTAAAAACCAAGTGAACTTGTTGCCTTGCGCCCAAGTTCTCATCCAGCCCTTATCTTGTGCCAAACTCCACCGCCTACACAATATGGAAATAGCCATCGTCCTCGGTTTATTGGTTTTGGCCATCGTCCTGTTTTCCACAGAAAAAATGTCAGTGGATGTGGTGACGCTGTTGCTGCTTGTCGTCCTGGCGACGACGGGCGTCATCACGGCAAGGGAAGCATTTGAAGCGTTCAGCAGCGATTTTATCATCATGCTCGCCTCCATCTTTGTCATTACCCATACCATCGAATCGTCCGGGGTGCTGGATGCCTTGTCGGATAAAATTAGCAAAACCAAAACAGCCAAGACTTTTGGCGTATTGGTGTGGATGATGCCTTTTACTGGGCTGCTGTCCGCTTTCATGAACAACACCACGCTGACAGCGCTTTTGATCCCGCCGATTTTGGCCATTGCAAAAAGATCCAGCCTAAGCCCTTCCCTACTGCTCATGCCCATGGCGTTTGCCAGCATTATAGGCGGCACTTGCAGCCTTTTGGGCACCTCCACCAACATTGCCGTGAGCGGCTACCTCGCCAAGGAAGGCATACACAGCCTTGGCATTTTTGACATCACGCCCATTGGTTTGGTTTTAATGGCTACTTACCTATTGTACATGCTCACAGTGGGAAAATGGCTGCTGCCAGAAAGGAAGTCTTCCGAGTTGATCGAAAATTATAAGGTCAGGGAATATATGAGCGAGGTGAAAATATTGCCCGGTTCTAAGCTCATCGGGCAATCGGTGTACGATTCGAGCATCGCCAATTCGGGTTTTATCATATTGAGCATTATACGTGGAGACAAGAATTTTTACCCTTATAAAAACTCCCATTTTGAAGAAAACGACCTGGTACTCATCAAAGGCAATGTTAAAGACCTGCTGGCCGTCAAGGACAAAAACGGTATAGACATCGTGGCGGATATTCTTTGGAACAACCAAAATATCGGCGAAAAGCGCAACCTGCAACTGCGGGAGGTCTTGATTCCCGTAAAATCTGAACTGAACGGCCAAACCGTCAAGTCGGCAGATTTCCGCAACCGCTTTGGCCTGGTAGTAGTGGCCATCAACCGCATCGGCCACAATTTTACCCAAAAAATAGGCTCCACCGAACTGCGGGGCGGCGACCTGCTGCTCGTGCAGGGTACCCCCGAAAAATTCGTCAACCTGCACGGCGACCACGAGTTGATTTACCTGGACGAACATCCTGTCAGCCCCAAAAAGATAAAACAGGGAATCGCTGCCATTTCCTTGTTCGTTGGGGCCGTTTTGCTAACTACTTTTAAAGTTTTGCCCATTGATATTGCCTTCGTGGCAGCTGCCCTCGGCACGGTGCTTTTGGGCATCATCAAACCAGCCGACGCCTACCACAAAATAGACTGGCGGATGTTGGTGCTGATAGCGGGCATGAGCGCTTTCGGTACGGCCATGAAAAATTCCGGGGCCGATGCCTTCCTTGCCCGCCACGTTGTACTCCTTTTTGAAGGATTTGGGCCAAGTGGCATCATGTTCGGATTTATGCTCATCACGGTGTTGTTGACGCAGCCTATGAGCAATGCCGCCGCCGCATTGGTCGTCTTACCCATCGCCCTGCAAAGTGCGGAACAGTTGCAGGTCAGCCCGCTTGCCTTTGGCATTGCCGTGATGCTGTCTGCCTCCGTGTCCATCATCACGCCCTTTGAGCCAAGCTGCATCCTGATCTATGGGCCTGGAAAATACAAGTTCATAGATTTCATCAAAGTCGGCGGCCCCTTGACCTTGGTATTGATGGGCATTATTTATTTTTTGGTGCCGATATTTTTCCCTTTAAACATCTAATAAACCTTGTACCCACCCGCCAAAAAGTTGTTTGTCATTGTTGAAAATCAAATCCTTATGGGCCTTGAAGTTTAGTCGTGGAAATTGATCTTGATGTTGAAATTAAAGGCACGGGCATTGATTCACTCGAAGAATACCTCATTCTGAAAACCCAAAACCTGCTGAAATTTGGCACCAAAAAAGTCCTCTGGGTTTTAACCAATTCCAAAAAAGTGGACGTCGCCGAAGGCGAATCCTGGCTCATCGAAGATTGGAACAAAAACCTCGAACTGATAGAAGGAATTGAATTCAACATCGGCCAATACCTCGCCGAAGAAGGCGTCAGGTTGGAGGCTTAATAGTCCGCAGTCTTCAGTCCGCAGTCCGCAGTCCGCAGTCCGCAGTCTTCAGTCCACAGTCCGCAGTTTGAGCGCAGTGAAATCCAGAACTTGCTTCGGGGCCTCAATCTGTCAATTTAGGGAAAATCTGACTGTGGACTGCTCCCGTTAGCTATCGGGAGTGGACTGAAGACTGAAGACTGAAGACTCTTCATTTCCTTTTCTACCTTTGCCCAAAACAAACCTACCTTGGCAAGAACTAGTCAGACCATCGTAAAAGGGCAGGAGCGGGAGGCCAGCGGCAAGGTCACGCCGCTCATGCAGCAGTATTTTAAAATGAAGGCGAAGCACCCAGATGCCATCCTGCTGTTCCGGGTGGGCGACTTTTACGAGACCTTTTCCGAAGACGCCGTGAAGACCTCCAAGGCCCTCGGCATCGTGCTCACCAGCCGCAACAACGGTGGCAACGACATCGAACTGGCTGGCTTCCCTTACCATGCGATGGACATGTACCTGCCCCGCCTCGTGCGGGCTGGCTACCGGGTGGCCATCTGCGAGCAACTGGAAAAGCCTTCGCCCGAAAAGAAAATCGTGCGGCGGGGCGTGACGGAAGTGGTGACCCCCGGTGTGACGACCGACGAAAAGCTGCTCGACCACAAATCCAACAACTTTTTGGCTGCGGTGGCTTTTGGTAAAAAAGATCAGGCGGGCGTGGCTTTCCTCGACATCTCGACGGGCGAATTCCTTGTATCGGAGGGCAGCATGGCCTACATTGACAAATTGCTACAAGGTTTCCAGCCAAGCGAGGTCATTTTTTCAAAAAGCAAAAGCAAGGATTTCGACCAGCTTTTTGGCGATAAATTTTACACCTACACCCTCGACGAGTGGGTATTTTCGGAAGATTATACCAAAGAAAAACTGGCTGGGCATTTTGAGGTGGCCTCGCTGAAAGGCTTCGGCATTGAGCATCTCGAACTGGCCCAAGTAGCCGCTGGGGCAGTACTGCATTACCTCGCCACCACGGAAAATAACCACCTGGCGCATATCACCGGCATCAGCCGAATCCACCAGGAAAAGTACGTCTGGCTCGACCGCTTTACCATCCGCAACCTCGAACTCGTCAGCAGCCCCCACGACGGCGGCGTGCCGCTCATTGACATCCTCGATCAGACTGTGTCGCCCATGGGCGGTAGGTTGTTGAAAAAATGGGTGGTGCTGCCACTGACCTCACTGCAAGAAATCGAAAACCGCCAGGAGGTGGTGGCTTTCTTTTTGAAAAACCCCGAACTGGCAAGGGGCGTGGAGAAGGCCGTCCGGCAAATGGGCGACCTGGAGCGCCTCATCTCCCGTGTGCCGATGGGCAAAATCCAACCGAGGGAAGTGGTGCAATTGCGCAAGGCACTCGAAGCGACTGATCCCTTAAAATTGACACTTGCCAATGCTGGGCATTCTTATTTTGAAAAAATAGCCGATGGCCTGAACCCTTGCAAAAGTTTGCAAAACGAAATCCGCCGATATGTGGTGGACGAGCCGCCCGCCCTTGTTTCCAAAGGCGGCACCATCGCCAAGGGCTGCCACGAGGAATTGGACGAATTGCGGGGCATCAAGGAAAATAGCCAAGGCTTGCTTGTTGATATTCAACGGGTTGAGTCGGAGCGGACGGGCATTGACAACCTCAAAATAGGCTTCAACAACGTTTTCGGTTACTACCTCGAAGTGACCAATAAGCACAAGGACAAGGGCCTCGTGCCAGACAATTGGGTGCGCAAACAGACCCTCTCGAATTGCGAGCGCTACATCACCGACGACCTGAAAAAGCTGGAAACCAAAATCCTCGGCGCCGAGGAACGCATCCAGGAATTGGAGGAAATGCTCTACCAACAACTGGTGCTGGGCATGAACGACTACATCCAGCCCGTGCAGCACAATGCCTCGCTGGTGGCCCGGCTCGACTGCCTTTTGTCTTTTGCAAAAACAGCAGAAAAAAACAACTACACCCGCCCCACGATTGACGACAGTTTTGTGATTGACATCCGCAACGGCAGGCATCCGGTCATTGAGCAGCAACTGCCGTTGGGCGAAAATTATGTGCCGAACGATGTTTTTTTGGACAACGAAGAGCAGCAAATCATCGTCATCACGGGGCCGAATATGTCGGGTAAATCGGCCTTGCTGCGGCAAACGGCGCTCATCTGCCTAATGGCGCAAATGGGCAGTTTCGTGCCGGCACAAAGCGCCCGGCTGGGGTTGATTGATAAAATCTTCACGAGGGTGGGTGCCTCCGACAACCTCTCCGGCGGAGAGAGTACCTTCATGGTGGAAATGAACGAGACGGCCAGCATCATGAACAACATCTCCAACCGCAGCCTGATATTGCTGGATGAAATTGGGCGGGGCACGAGCACCTACGACGGCATCTCCATCGCCTGGTCCATCGCCGAATACCTGCACCACCACAACGACCTGCGGCCCAAGACGCTCTTCGCCACCCACTACCACGAACTGAACGAACTGGCCAACAAATTCAGCCGCATCAAAAATTACAACGTGGCCGTGCGGGAAGCAGGCCAAAAGGTGATCTTCCTTCGGAAACTCGTGCCCGGCGGCAGCCAGCACAGCTTCGGCATCCATGTGGCAAAAATGGCCGGGATGCCCCGCAGCATCCTCGATCGTGCCAACGACATATTGGCGCAATTGGAAGAAAAACATATTGAAACACCTTCGGACAGTAAAGGAGTGAAAGCCAAAAAAGTGGACACGGCAAGCATTGCTGCGCCTGCCTTTCAATTGAGTATTTTTGAAACTTTTGACCCGAACGTGGGGCGCATCAAGGAGCTATTACTCGAAATGGACGTGAACACGATGACGCCCGTGGAGTGCTTGATGAAGTTGAACGAGTTGAAGGGGTTGGCGGGGAAGGGGGAATGATTGATTATGAAATTGTTGACAGAAATTTGCAAGAATTGTGCAAAAAGGAGGAAACTTGGTACTTGCTGTCCCAAGGCAGATGGTTAGCGGCGATTTTCTCCTTCGCTTGATGTAGTGTGTGGTATTTTCCAACCTCGTCCAACAAAGCCAACTATCAAAGGATGAAACGTGGTAAATATCAGAATCTGTCAAAGAAAGCTGGTGGAAAGAAAACCGTGAGTGGATTTTGAAAAAAATCAATGAGAAATAACCACTTTATCCTTAAAGAGGATTTCACCTTTCTTTTCAAATATGTTCAGCAAATAGAATCCAGAGGGGATCGAGATAGTCTCCAAAATTTGATCTATGGGTTGTTCTATAATTGTTCTGCCATAAATATCTGTTAATGTAAAAATTAGATTAGTGGAAAATAATTTAGAGTTACACGTTATGGAAGCTTGTGAGGAAAGTGGATTTTGAAACAGGCAATCTATTTTGTTAAATTTCATTGGATTTATTGTAGGAGAAACATCTTGATAATAAAAATTACATCTTTGCCCGTCTATCCATTGTCCATTTTCATAATATTGAATAAGCTTTTGATAGGGTTTATCCATGCCTGTTTCGTAATAATAAAAATCTTTTTCATTATTTTCCCATCCATTTTCTGGCCAATATTGAATGAGCGTTTCAGTTAATAATCCTTCCTGATTATAAAAGTGATAATAGATTTCGTCATTATAAAGAGAGTCGTCAAAATAAATTCGATACCATTCAAAATCAAGTAAACCTTCACTATTGTAACCGAATGTGTCTTTAGATGATAAGTCCCAACTATTATTTTCCCATGCATATCCATGAATTTCATTTAACATGTCATCCTGATCATATAAATAGAGTAATTTACCATCTAAAATCCAAGGCCCTGTAAACCCGTTCTCAATATTTTCTTGAATTAATAATCCATTGTCGTAAATCAATGTATTCCTTAGCGCTGATAGCCAATCGTTGGAAGAAGAAATCCAATAATACCTTGTATATTCTGATAACAAATCAGCGGAATATTGAGAATTTTGCATGGCAAAATTTTGCCAAGTGGGAACGGTTGATACGCCAATCGATGTGTTAACTAATGTACTGTCCAAAACCTTTTGATGGTTACCATTGTATCTATAAAATTCTCTTGAATTTAGTGTCCATTCATTGTTATATAATAATTCGCAGACCATCGAATCAAGTAAGGTAGTAGTGGTAAGCTTATCATTAATATTGAGACTTATAAGATCTCTAATATTGTGTCTCTTTGACTTGTTGTTAAGGAGATTTAATGTTTGGGATGAAGCAAATGAGATTGATAAAAAGCAACTTATTACTAATGTGAAAAATTTCATCATTTATTTAAATTTTTAAGGCTCCCACTAATGAATTAGTGGGAGCCGTCAATTTTTAATATTAAAGAACAATTAGACTTGTTGTCCTATTGTTATTAGCAGTACTCAAACAAATAGTTTCCCATCCTCCAGGTCCGTAAGTTACAAGATGATCCCTAAACCATGTTCTGTTAAACATAATTGTTGTAGCGGCAGGGTTTAATCGTCTTAATTTTGAGATTCTATCATTCCAACCAAAAGGTTTTAGCGAATGAGTTGTTCCCTTTACAAGAGACGGAGAATAATCTCCACCACAGTTGTCGTCATAAAACGTTGTGGAAACTAATAAAGATGCACTTCCCAATACTTCTTCAATATAATCCTCTTGGTATTCCAAATACCAATTCGGAACTGTATCGTATGTTTCTTCAATTGCAATCACACCTGAAGAATCAGCAATGTGGTACAAATGATCTTCTATTAGCAAGACTTTGCTCAAAGATATATTATGAGCATCGCCCCATCCAATATAACCTTCGTCATTAGTATAAGCTAAATATTTGATCAATACAGAATCAGCATCAATAGAATCGGCTTCAACAATAACACGTAAAGTCGAGTCAGACAAACTATATGTTGTTGATGAAACCAAGTCATCGTCGAGATAGTATTCATAAGCAAATTTTTCAAATTCAAATTCATCGTCTCTAAATGAAATGTCGTTGCCTGGTTCGGTTAAAACGTTTGTGTTTTCATTGTTGTTACTTTCCTCAAATTTCACAGAATCCTTCTCGCAGGAGTAAACTATAAAAGAGATTGTGAAAATTGTTAAGCTAAGTAAACAAAGCTGAATAAACTTTTTCATAATTTTGTGTCGTTAAATTGTTAACAAATTGGGCTTTTGTCGTTTCTGACCAAAGAAGCACGGCATTAGCCCTTTTTCTATCTATTGCTGTACACTCAATAGCAAATTTTGGCATCAAAATCTTTATCGCCATTAAAAAACTAAACTAATTGTTTTGAAGATGGTGCTCGGTTTTAGACGTTTTCAAATCTCCCTCAAATAAACTTTAAAGCAAATGTATGGTTCAAACATTAAGTTGTCAAGAGGGAAGTTAAAAATAGTTAAAATATTTTTTTATGAATATGATTTTAGTGCTTATAAAAATCAAACTGAGATAAGGACTACCTTTAAGAAAGTTGTCACTCGAACCGCTCACCCATCAAACTGCGCCAAATCCAACTCCTCAATAATCTTCACCAGCTTCTTATCATAGTTCTTGTCCGTTGCATAGCCCGCTTTTTTCAAGCCTTTGGCCCAGCCTTCGTAGTCCTTCGTGCCGAGTTTTTTTAAGTGGCTGTAGCGGTCAATTTGCAACAACTTTGAATGCTCCCGAAAGCTCTCCCAGGCGGAGTCGAAGACCCGAAACATATCGTAAATGTCGTCGTCGGAGTAGTTGCGGCAGGTGCAGCCCCGGCATTTGCTGCGGCACTTGATGCCGAAGTGGTTGTTCGATTCGGAGGCGAGTTTGCTGTCGCCAGCATTGGTTTCAATGAGGCCCTGCCCCAGGGTGATACTGGCGGGTATGCCGTAGTTTTTCATCTCCGAAATAGCGGTAGCGGCAAAGCGCTCTACATAGCTGCGGCAGGCCTGCATTTTTTCCTGCACGATGGCGTCTGGAACGCCTTTGCGCTGGGCCAGGTCGGGGGATAGCACGAAAGACAAGTTTTTAAAATCCGAAGATTTCCATTTGTTGGGGATGACGGCAGGTTTGTCCTCCGTCAGCACCGAAACCACGGGTTCTTCTGTTACCTCCATGCTGGCCATCACTTTTTCGGCTGGTGCAAGCGCAGAAGCCTGTGGGCTTACATAGACAATGGTGCCTTTGTTGGCGTAAAGCTGGAAAAGCAACACTACGACGGCTGCCTGGAACCAGTATTTTTCTACACAAGTAAAAATGGGTTTTAAAATGCTGTTTGTTGATTCCCGTCTTTGGAAGCGGTAATCTATCATGGTTGTTGTTTTTAAAAATAAAAATCAATGACTGAATGAGTGAATTGTACCCTGCAAAGAAAACGGATTTGTTTTAAAAATGCAAATAAAATAAAACAAAAAGTTTTTAAAAATATAAAACGACCATGAAGTATGCTTCCCAGCGCTACTGTGCATAGGCAAATCATCAGGCTTTTCCAAAAACCAAAGCCGGGCAAGTTTTCCGAACCGCCAATTCTGCTACATTTGCCCAAAAAACAGAAGCCATGCTGTTAGTAATATGCGATGGGGGATCGTCGAAGGCCGATTGGAAGATTTTTTCCGACGGCGACAACATCCTCAGTGTGACCACCAAGGGGTTCAACCCCAACTACGACAGCAAGGACAAAATCGCCGCTATTTTGTCCAAAGAGCTGGTGCCTTCGCTCGATCCGCTGCTCGAAGCCTCTATCCATTATTATGGTGCCGGCTGCTGGGATTCGGTGCGGAAAAACCATGTGGCCAAAGCCATGACGGGCATTTACCCCAAGGCGCACGTCGAAATCCAGCACGACCTGCTGGCAGCCGCCAGGGCCACTTGCGGCACCGAACCGGGAATAGCCTGCATCCTCGGCACAGGCTCCAATTCCGTGCTGTACGATGGCCACGACGAGGTGGACAATGTGACCAACCTGGGCTTCCTGTTGGGCGACGAAGGCAGCGGCTCTCAGATTGGCAAGCGCCTCGTGCAGGCATATTTTTATCGTGAAATGCCAGTGGAATTGCACCCCATCATGGAGAAAGTTTGCCCCAACGGCAAAAGGGATATCCTTGACAAGGTGTATGATGGGAGCGTTCCGGCGGCATATCTGGCCACTTTTGCTGGCTTGTTCAACGACCACAAGGAACACCCTTTTGTAAAAGGGATCGTCGCCTCCTGTTTTGATGAATTTATAAAACGCCATGTTTGCAAATACGAGGGGCACGAACATCTGCCCGTCCATTTCGTAGGTTCTATTGCCTATTTTTTCCAAGGCATTTTAAAAGAGGTATTGGTCGAAAACAACCTGCAAGTCGGCAATATCCTGCGAAAGCCCATTTTCAACCTGCTCAAATACCATCTTCAGCACCAAGACGGTATTTCCCTGCAACTGGACAAATTGGAAGAGGCATTACAAGGGAATTGAGTCTGCAATTCTTCAATCCACGGTTATCAGGAACTATTAACCAAGCAAATTTTTATGAATTCAAAAATCAACCGGATTGCGGTTTTTACCTCTGGAGGCGATGCTCCGGGCATGAATGCGGGCCTACGTGCGGTGGTGCGCACGGCGGCGCATTTCGACATAACGGTCTATGGGATCACCGGGGGTTACGAGGGTTTGATGGACGGCAATTTCCGCAAGCTCGAACCCCGTGACGTGGGTAATATCATCCAACGGGGCGGCACTTTTTTGAAAACAGCCCGCAGCGAACGATTTATGGCCCCGGAGGGGCGGCAATTGGCAGCAGATCAATTGAAAAAACACCATATACAAGGCTTGGTCGCCTTGGGCGGAAACGGCACCCTGACCGGGGCGGATTTGTTTTATAAGGAGCATGGCATACCCGTGATAGGGGTGCCCTGCACGATAGATAACGACCTGTACGGCACCGATTACACCATTGGATTCGATACAGCGGTCAATACGGCCATCAGTGCCGTGGACAAAATCAGGGACACTGCCGAATCGCACAACCGCCTATTTTTCATAGAAGTGATGGGGCGCCATGCGGGTTTTATCGCCCTTTACACGGCCATTGCCAGCGGGGCGGGCAATGTGCTGATACCCGAAAAGGAAACGACTTACGAGGAGTTTTTAAACACCATGAAAAAGGCAGCCCGCCGCAAAAAACTGTTTAACCTCATCATCGTGGCGGAAGGCAGCACCCTTGGAAAAGCAACCGATATTGCGGATCGCATCAAACAAGATCTGGACAAATTCGATACCCGTGTGACCATCATTGGCCACATGCAGCGGGGCGGTTCACCCAGCGGATTCGACCGCATCCTGGCCAGCCAATTGGGCAGCGCCGCCGTAGAGGCACTCATGGACGGCCACAAAAACGTGATGGTGGGTTTGGTGAACAACCAAATCAAATACACGCCCATTTCCATTGCTGTGAAAAATCAAAAGGAAGTAAACCTGGAAATGCTGAGGCTGGCGGAAATGCTGGCGATTTAATTGAACGTCATTGGGGTCATTGGGGGTCATTAGTCATTGAGGGCATTGCTTAAACTTTGACAATCAATTTTGCGAGCGAGAGAAGAACGTAGCGGGAATTGATGTTGAAACACTAATTTGCGGCAACAACAGTTGGAGAGTGACGCTTTATTGTTTTATAAAACAACAACAACGGGATGAAGAAATGAGGAAAGCGGAACACGGCCTGATAGACCCATTGATTGAGGCTGTCGAGTGGGAAATCCCAGTAAAAATTGCCCACAATCCGGGCGACGGAAGTGGCGAATCCCCAAAAAACTGCATACAGCAAGATCCATTTTGAAAATTTTTGGGGTGAAAAAATCCCCACCGCCACTACAAAATCCAAGGCTCCAGCTACCAATAGGAACCTTACTGCTGCACTGTTTTCAATGCCCAAAATATTCATGGTCATTTCAGTATAATATCCTGGCCGGGGATAATAGCCAATGGCATAGAGCGCATGGCAGGCAAAGGTGAGCGCCAGTGCAATTTTCATCCAAAACACCTGCTTTTTGTTGACTTTTCTGGTGGCGACTGCGGCTGTCAGGAAGATGGGCGAGCTGAATTGCAGGGTATATTCAAAAAACTGCCCTACGTGGAAAAAGTGGTCTTTTAAATAAACAAATGCCAAAAAAACAAGGCTGGCAGCCCCTGCCCACATCAGCCATTTCAACATTGGGTATTTTTTTACGAAAAATGCACTGATAGCGCAGATAGCGTAAAAAACGCCAATGGCCATGATGGCCCGTTGGAACCAAATATCGCCCATCGGGTGGGTCACATATTCTTCCCAGGTGAAAGGGGTCAGGCTTTCAATCATGCCCTGCATCCACTTGGCGTCCCAAAAAAGTTCCCGATAGGGTGCATCCCAGAAAATATGCTGCCAGGCACGGCCTGCGAAGACGCAGAAGGTGGAAAGTTCCAGCATTAGGAAATCCCTTTTTTCGGCCATTATTTGTTTGTTGAATGTATGGACAAATCTAAACGCTTTTCCTGTTGAACTATTTGCCCGGCCCGGTGGTTGCTTGGGCAAATATCCATTAAAACCAAAACAGCATGGACATCAATCAATTAAGGCACGAAGTCAGCTACCGTACCTCCCGGAGTTCCGGGGCGGGCGGGCAAAACGTGAACAAGGTAGAAACCAAGGTGGAACTGTTGTTTGACATTGAAAAATCGGCCATTTTAAATGATGTAGAAAAAGAAATGGTGCGCCAGCGCCTGTCGAACCGTATCAACAGCGAGGGCATTCTGATACTGGGCAACCAGACCAGCCGCTCCCAATTGGCCAATAAAGAAGCCGTGCTTGAATCGTTTTTTTCGCTCATAGAAAAAGCCCTGACCCCGCCAAAACAAAGGAAAAAAGTGAAAGCCCTCACCGCCGACCGTGAAACCAGGCTCAAGAAAAAAAAGCTTCATTCTGAAAAAAAATCACTCCGCCAGAAGATAAGCTTGTGAAAGTGGTGAAATTTGCATTTTAAAATATCAGTTAGGGCAGGAACTCCAAAACCTATAAATTAACTTTTCATGGAAATTTCCTATTCAGCAAAAGCAACGGCTAACGGTCAAACCACCAATATCGAAAATATTCAACTGGACCCCATTGAGGATGCCATAGAGGCCATCCGCATGGGCAAGGTCATCATCGTCGTGGACGACGAAGACCGGGAAAACGAGGGCGATTTCATTTGCGCCGCTGAGTGCATCACGCCTGAAATCATCAATTTTATGGCTACGCACGGCCGGGGCCTGATATGTACGCCGATTGAAGAACAAAGAGCCGACGAACTCGGCCTCACCATGATGGTGCCCCAAAACACGGCCCTGCACGAAACGGCCTTTACCGTCTCAATAGATCTAATTGGACAAGGTTGCACTACTGGTATATCCGCTTACGACCGGGCAACGGGCATCCGGGCGCTCGTCAACCCCAGTACCCAGCCAGCCGATTTTGCCCGTCCGGGGCACATTTTTCCGCTTCGTGCCAAAACAGGCGGGGTGCTGCGCCGCACCGGCCATACAGAAGCCGCCATTGACCTGGCACGGATGGCTGGCTACTTGCCTGTCGGCGTGCTGGTGGAAATACTGAACGAAGATGGCTCCATGGCCCGGCTGCCGCAGCTTGTTAAGATTGCCAAACGTTTCGACCTGAAAATTATCTCCATCAAAGACCTCGTGGCCCACCGTTTGCTCACCGAGCGCCTCATCAAAAGGGAATTGACCATGCCTTTCAAAAACCGCTTCGGCGAATTTGAGCTGATTGCCTATTCGCAGGTCACCTCCAACGATACGCATTTAGCCATTATCAAAGGCATTTGGCGCCCAGACGAGCCAGTCACGGTGCGTGTCCACTCTTCGATGGAAGGCCTGGAAATGATGGGATTTTTGTTTGACGACCTTCACAGCCGCCTGGATAAATCTTTGGAAAAAATTGCCCAGGAAGGCAAAGGCGCTCTCGTCATCATGCGCCACGGCGACAAGGACACGTCCCTGATTGACTGCCTCCGTCGGGTGGAAAAATCCAAGGACAAATCGCCCAAACCCTTTCGTGGCAGCCGTTCCCAGCATTTGGAACAAAGGGACTACGGCATCGGGGCGCAAATACTCCGTGACCTCGGCATATCCAAAATCCGCCTCCTCACCAATTCCCAAACCCGCCGCATCGGCATGATCGGTTTTGGGCTGGAAATCGTGGACGTGGTGAAGTGGTAGAAAGAGTGAACGATGAATGATGAACGAGGGGGGGCAGAACGGCTACAAAATCAGGTATTTAACAAATCTAACATCACACACGGCCCGCAACAATTGTCAATAACCTACATTCATTTCCCAACCATTTTAGCTTTATCTGCCGTCTTATCTTTAATCCATGTTTTTTTATGAAAATGCATGGTGTAAATCCAATTTCTCCACCTTATCAAAACCTTTTGCGATGAAGCTATCAAAATCTTTGCTCCAGGCCATGCTCGTCGGCATTGCCATTGGCGGGGCAACTTCCTGTAAAGACGGCCTTCTGGAAGAAGTAAAAGATTTCGACCTCAACCCTGCGCCCAATAAAGAACGGGCCATTCTCCTTCCCTTGGATGTTTTGGATAATGAAAACGAGCAGAATAACGGCGATTATCCTTACAACTGTCCGGGCTGCGGCATGGGTTGATTTTAAAAAATGGTTCTTTGACAAATCCTGTGGCCGAAAGGAATTTCTAAACCCAGCGGGATTGGAAAGTCCACTTCCACAGGAATTGTCAAAGAACAAAATTTGCGCTCCACCAAATAGTGCCTTGAAAGTGAATTATTCATTCAGTTTTTTGTCTTTCACAACCCTGATTTTCAACGTTTTAGTTAATGAAAAAATGACAAATGACTAATGACGCAATGCATTAGCGTTTTAATCCAAGCTCCGACTTCCTTCCAATTCCTGCCTTTTCCCTTCCAAAAAACGAAAGCTCACGACACGGCCTTCCCGCTGCCCCTAATTTTGCATCATCAAACGCAATAACCCCCGGTTCCACATTCTCATGATGCAAAAATTACTATCCCATATTTCCAACAAGCTTATGCGTGTGACCTCAGGGGGCCGCTACCTACCATTGGTGGACGGCCTTCGTTTTTTAGCTATCATGCCCGTCATCGTGCAGCATACGAGCGAGCGGCTGATACGGCACACGCCCGTCGAATTTTCCACCCCAATCGAACAGGATCAACTGGCATTTTTGGCCAGCCGTGGCACCATTGGCGTGTTTATTTTCTTTGCCCTGAGCGGTTTTATGTTGTCATTGCCATTTGCCAAATATCACCTGGAAGGCGGCAAGGAGGTTTCGATAAAACAATACTTCCTGCGCCGTTTTACCCGCATCGAGCCGCCCTATCTCGTCTGGATGACGGTGTTCGGGCTGGTGCTGATCTTGCAGGGGGCATGGGCCGCAGGCGATATGCTGCCGCATTGGTTGGCCAGTTGTTTTTACATCCACAATTTTGTTTATGGCGAATATTCCGTCATCAACCCGGTGGCATGGTCGCTGGAAATAGAGATTCAATTTTATTTGCTCGCCCCCTGGATAGTCGGCATGTTTTTTTCCATCAAAGATGCCCGTGCAAGGCAGTTGGCGCTGATAGCTAGCACATTTGGCTTCATCGCCTTGCAGCATGGCATGGGCTGGCAATATTTCCCCTACAAGCCTACCCTGCTGGGCCAGTTACAGCACTTTTTGACAGGCATTTGGTTGGCGGATTGTTACCTGAGCCATTGGCGCAAGAAAGAAAGCAGGCACCTTGCCTGGGACTTTGCTTTCATCCCCGCCCTGCTCTTGATGGCCTATACCTGGACGGAGGAATTTGGAAAAAGCCTCCTCTTTGCGGTGGCCATGGCAGCCGTTTTCACCGCCGCCTTCCGTGGCCGTTTTTTCCACAACATACTTCAATTTCGTTGGATAGCCGTCATCGGTGGCATGTGCTACACCATTTATCTAACCCACCTCCCGTTATTGGAACTGCAAATGAAATTCACGAATCAACTGACGATTGGCAAACACTATCTTCCGAACTTACTTCTTCAATTGACCATTGCGCTCCCCATCATTTTCACCATCTCGGCAGTCTTTTACCTGCTGTTGGAAAAACCGTTCATGCAACTGAAAGCGCCCTACTTCAAGGGCCTTGTGCAAACCTATACCGCCATGTTGCCCCCCTTCCTGAGGCTTCAACCGCTCAAGAAGGCATTGGTAAGGGTCGGCGCTTCTTTTTCTTTTTTGTTCTTTCTCTTTTTACCAAAAAACTTAGTGGCCCAGGACGAATTCAACTTCCGCCTGCCGCCATTGGACACCCTTATTAAAAAGGCCATCGAAAAATCGCCGTCCCTGCGCTCGCAGGACGTGTGGATCGAGACCAAAAAAGAGGAGTGGAAGGTGGAGAAAAAAAGCTGGGCCGACCTGGTGACCGTGGGCGGTACGGCGCTCTTTGGCACCAATACCGTGCTGGACTACCAGCAGACCACCGTCAATTCCGAGTACATTTCTGTGGACCGCCGCAGCGCCATCTATAACGCTGGATTGACCCTGCGTTTCTCCCTCGGCGACGTGCTGACCCGTGGCGACAAAGCGCACATTAAAAGGTTGGATTACGAAAAAGCCCAAGCCGACCGCCAAGTGATCGAATGGCAGATACGGGAGGAGGTATTGGTGCGCTATGACCGCTTTGAGGCCAGCTACCGCATGCTCGACATAGAGGCGCAAAACGTGGAGGCCATCCGCATGGCACTGGAAGTTGCCAAAAAATACTTCGAGGAAGGCTCTCTGGAAGTTTCAGAGTACAGCACCACGCTTTCCAGGTTCGCAACGGCGCAGAAGCAATTTGAACAGGCTAAGTTGTCTGCTAAACACGATTACAGGATGCTGCTGGAGATAGCTGGGCTGTGAGAGAGAAATGAAATAATTTGAAAAGGTGTGCCGCCACAGAAACCCTGTGGCGGCGCACCTTTTCAAATTAGCTGATTCCCGAACAAGGAATACCAAAAATCGAAAAATTCCTACTCTACTTCTTTTTCAGGGGCAGTTTTGTATGGCTATTTAAAATACAAGAACATGACCCTTTTACAATTCTTCCGCATTTTTGCCGGACAGCTAAAGCTAATGCTGCTCATCGGCACCATCCTGGCCGTGGTGGTCTTCAACGGCACCCGCAACGAACAACTCGAATATTCTTCCCATACCCTAATCAATACAGGCCTCGTCTCTGGCTACAACATTGAAAGCTCTTCGGGTGAAAAGGTGGACTATGCCTACACCAATAACGAAATTGAAAACCTCATCAGCGTGGCCACCAGCTACGAGACCAAAGAGGAACTGGCCATGCGCCTGCTCGCCCGCTACATCATCATGGACGAGCCGAATCCGGAACTTATCACTATTGAAGGTTGGGAGGAACTGAAAAAGGAAGACGTACACGAGGTGCGAAAACTGGTTAAGGTAAACGGCGATATGGATGCTACCTTGGCCAATATACACCGTTACCGCATTGAACGCCAGGAAAACCCCGTACAAAAACTGCTCTACAGCAAACACCCCTTTTTCGGCGTGGATCGGCTCGAAAGCATCCAGGTAATGCGGGAGGGCAAAAGCGACCAGTTGCGTTTCAAATATTCAACCATTGACCCCGCCGTTTGCCGTTTTACCTTGCAAGAACTGACTGGAATATTTATCGAAAAACACAAGCGCATCAAGGAAATGCAATCAACGGATGTGCTGGAGTTTTTTGAAAAAGCCACCATTGAAGCACAGGCCAACCTCAATGGCAAGGAAGACGGCCTGCTCGCCTTCATGGTCGGCAACAAAATCATCAACTATTACGAGCAGACCCGTTTCATCGCAGCCAAAAAGGAGGATTTGGACGAAATGTACTTCAAAGAACTGATGAACTTATCGGGGGCAGATAGTACATTGAAAAGGCTCGAAAGGGAAATGGGCAAAAAGGTGAGCCTGCCCGAACTAAATTCCCGCCTCATCATGAAAAGGGAGGAACTCTCCAATCTGACCGCCCGCATAGCCGAGTACGAACTTTTTAATTTCGACACCATTTCCCCGGATGTGATGGGCCTGGAGCAAATGAAAAAACGGGTCAACGACATTCAATTGGAAATCCGCAACACCACCGACGCTACATTTGCCGTGAACCGGACACCAGAGGGTGTTGAGCTGAAAAACCTGCTCACCCAATGGCTCAACGAGGTGGTAGAAATAGAAAAAGCCTTTGCCCGCTTGGGCGTTTTGAAAGAAAGGAAAACCGAGTTCGAACTTATTTATTCAAAATTTGCCCCTTGGGGCAGCCATCTCAAGCGCATGGAACGGGAGATTGATGTGGCCGAACGTGCCTACCTCGAAAACCTTCACTCATTCAACCAGGCCCGCCTCCACCAGTACAGCATGATGATGAGCGCTAATTTGAAAGTGATTGATCCGCCCTTCATGCCCGTAAAGCCTTCCGGATCGAAGCGGATGATGCTCGTCGTGGTCGCTTTCCTCGCTGGGTTTGTATTGACATTGGGCGTGGCGGTGGCCCTGGAAATGTTGGATAGCACCATGAAAAACCCCGTGCGGGCCGCCGAGCAGACTGGCCTGGAAGTGGTGGGCGCTTTCCCAAAATTCCCGGCCAGGAAGAGCAAAAAGGAAAAAATTGATTTTGACGATATTCAGGAACGCTCTATCGGGCAACTGTTGCAACAAATAAAGCTCCACCTGCGGGAGGCCAAGGTGCCGGAAGGACAGCCCAACCGGGTTGCACTCTTCAGCACGAGGGCTGGCGAGGGGAAGACTTATTTGACTCATTTAGCCTTGGAAAAACTGAGGGCCACCGGCGAACGGGTGGCCTACCTCTACCCCGGCCTGCCCTCTGCCTGGCTGCACCCCGACGATTTTTCCTATCAGGTCGGCATCCACTTTTTTGAAATGGACAATGAGAAGGCCCTCATCAATTCAATGGATTTTGACGAAAAAAACTACAGCTATATTTTTATGGAAATGCCTGCGCTATTGAAGGATTCCTACCCGGTGGATTTGTTGGCCAAATACAACTTGGCACTGCTATTCGCCCGTGCCAACCGCACCTGGAACCATGCCGATACGAAGGCTTTGAATATTTTCTCCAAAGGCGTTTCAAGCAAACCCAAATTGGTGGTGAATGCACTGCGGGTAGAGGCGCTGGAAGACAGCCTGGGCGAAATACCAAAGCGCAGGTCGAAATTCAGGAAATGGATAAAACGGGCCATCCTGTTCGATTTTTCAAAAAGGATGTAAGTGGCAAAGCGTTGTCAGGCAAGCTGGGCATCAAAATTTACCAAGTCAACAAACTTGGAAACCCGCTCCTTAATTTCCATGTGGGAGAGGTTCTTCAAACGCTCGATGCCGAATTTTTCCACACAAAACGAGGCCATAGCCGAGCCGAAAATGACCGCCCGCTTCATGTTTTCAAAAGTCAAATCGCCGGATTGGGCTAGGTAGCCGATAAAGCCGCCCGCAAAGGTGTCGCCTGCACCTGTTGGGTCGAAGACTTCCGCCAAAGGCAGGGCCGGGGCAAAAAAGATATTGTCGTCGTAAAACAACAGGGCACCATGCTCACCTTTCTTGATGACGAGGTATTTTGGCCCCATCGCCATAATTTTATCGGCGGCTTTTACCAATGAACGTTCACCGCTCAATTGTTTGGCCTCCTCGTCGTTGACCACCAGGCAATCCACCTTTTTCAAAACAGCTTTCAGGCCATCCAGCGCAATGTCCATCCAGAAGTTCATGGTGTCCATGGCGATGAAACGGGGCTTACCGTTCATTTGCTCGATGACCCTCATTTGCACGGCCGGGGTGAGGTTGCCGAGCATGACAAATTCGCTGTCCTGGTAGCTGGGGGGCAGCACAGGGTCAAAATCGGCCAGCACGTTGAGCTGGGTGTCGAGGGTGTCCCGGCTGTTGAGGTCGTCGTGGTATTTGCCAGCCCAGAAGAAGGATTTTTCGCCTTCTTTCACTTGCAGGCCCTCCAGGCTCACGCCTTTTGATTTGAGCAAATCCAGGGTCTCTTGCGGGAAATCGTCGCCGATGACAGAGACGAGGTTGATATTTTTCACAAAATAGGAAGCGGCCAGCGAGATGTAGGTGCAAGCTCCGCCGACGATTTTATCGGCTTTGCCCATCGGGGTTTCTATGTCGTCGAAAGCTACGGTGCCAACTGTCAATAAGCTCATAGGTGAATTAGATGGTTTGAATGTTAGCTGAATAGCTGGGTGCTGTTTGCGCCCATTTATCCGGGTATTTTTTAAAACGGGGGCGAAGATAAAAAAATACAAAAGCCCCGTCCCAATTGAATGGGACGGGGCTTTAAAAATTATGTGAACAATTATACTGCGGGCTGTCAAGCTCCCGACATGGTTGATGAGGGTTTATGAGGTTGATAAGGGTTGATTATCAACCTGTTATCAACTTGTTATCAACCCTTATCAACTTTATTAACCACACGCAAAATTTGGTTGCGTGAGCTATAGAATCGGCGCTTATTCTACAATCACCCGCTGGGCAAAGTTTTCACCGTCCACCAGCACTTGCAGCATATATGCTCCTTTTGGCAGGTTGGAAGTTTGAATTTGCACAAGCGGCATTCCGCCGTTCATTTTCATTTGTAAAACAAGGCGGCCTTGCAAGTCGAACAGCCTTACATGGGCAGCCTCAAAAGCCTGTACCGCACGGATGTTCAACATGTCGGATGCAGGATTTGGGAACACTTCCACGCTTTGCTGAATAGTGTTTTCAACATGCCCGGCAGGCGGTGCTATCAGGTTGTTGTTGGCGCAGTTGGTGTTGATTTGCCCCACATTGTCGCAGCCTGTTTTGTTGCTGAAAATGGAGATGTTGCCCCCTACCCCATTGCCGTTTATCAAGTCATAAATTGCGCAACAATCAGCCAATTTGAGGTTGCTGAAAATCTGGAGGTTGCCACCGACCGTAGCCAAAGCATCCAAGCCGTCCAAAGTTGCCAGCTTGCTGTTGAGGGCAATGTACAAAGTGCCGCCAATGTTGGTCAGGCCATCCAGCCCAGCCATGCTGGTCAGGGACGTAAGCTTGATGGTCACGTTGCCTGTCACCGATTGAAGGTTGATCAAATTGGCCAGGTTGGTAATGCCCGCATTTTGGATGGAAAGATTTCCATTAATGACGGAGTAGCAAGCGGAAAAAGCGTTGACTTGAGCCTGTGTGGTGAAGACCACGTTACCGTTGTAGGTCAAGCCGCCAGTGCCATTTTCGTCCACCATGCCGTTACAGTTGTCGTCTATGCCGTTGCACAGTTCTGGAGCATTTGGATGGATGGCGGCATTGTTGTCGTTGCAGTCACCGCTGATTCCCGAAAGTTCCGAAGCGGCTTCGTAACCCACTGGTTTTGAGCACTGTACCAATGTGGCACCATTGGAATAGCCATCGCCGTCGGTGTCTTTATACCAAATTTGGCTTGGGAACTGGAGCGGATCATTATCGTTGCAATCATTGTTCAGACCGAGTAAGGAAGCGGCCAGTTTGTAGCCAAGGGGTTGTTCGCAATCCATGACGGTCACGCCATCCGAATAGAAATCGTTGTCCAAATCCTTGTACCAGGTATGCAGTTCGGATGGCGAAGCAGGTAGCACCGTGGCCACTCCCGTATCACTGCAAGTAGGATCGCCGAATATTTGCACCAAAATAGGATAGGTCCCAGGTGCAAGTTGTTCGAAGTGATTTTGCAAGATGAAATTGGCCCCGCCATCAATAGAGTAGCCCAACTGTCCAATCGAGCTGTTGGCCAAAATGGTGATACTCCCGTCCGCAGCGCCGGGGCAGCTTTGGTTTTCAACAATAATATCGGTGATTTCAAGGAAACAATCGCCCGAACAGTTGTTTGGAGCAAGGCCAAGCGTCGTAGTCAAAGTGCAAGCAGGATTAGCTGAAAATGAGGCGGTTAAGGTGATGGGTGTACCGTCGGCGCTAAAAGGAAGCCCAACGAAAGTAAATGAATTTGGCCCAAAACTATTGGTCGAGGCAATGGCATCACCACTGACGCTCAGCGAACCTGAACCGGGGGCTTGGAAATAATTCACCGTCACATTGGCAAAAAAGATATCGTCATCAGGATCGAGGGTAAACTGGTTGTCGCAAGCGGAAAAGTTGCTTACTGTGATGCTTTCAATGCCGCAGGGCGAGCAGGATGTTGGTGCTGTGCCAAGGTTGCTATTGCTAAACGTGCAAGTAGGATTGGCAGAAAAAACCGCCGACAGGCTGATGGCGCTTCCATCGGCGCTCATTTGCACATTTTGAAAAGTATAGGAAGTGCCAAGCCCTGCCACCGAGACAACTCCGAGGCCATCGCCGTTGAGTGACAAAACCCCAGTAGAGGGTGGATTTTGGAAATTGACCGTCACATCTGCCGTGAAATAATCATCGCCTGGGTGTGCGGTGCCATTGTCGTTGCAGGAGGTCATATCGCTCAACACGATACCACTGATGTTGCAGGGCGAACAAGAAGCTGGCGCAGTGCCCAGGTTTGTATTGGTAAACGTGCAGGATGGGTTTTCCTGAAAAGCCGCTGTCAGGCTGATGGGCCCACCGTCCGCACTGAATACTACACCGCCTAAAATATGCTGTGAAGCACCGTTTCCAACAGCCACCACCGCATTGGCATCGCCTGAAAGGACAATCGTGCCAGGGAATGGTGGATTGACAAAATTCACGGTCACATTGGCTGTGAAAGTATCATCGTTTGGATCAACCGTGCCATTGTCGTTGCAGGAAGAAACATTGCCCAAAACCAAACTTGTAATGCTGCATTGCGAGCAAGGCATAGGAGCCAAACCCACATTGTTGTTGGTTAATGAACAGGCATTGTCAGCGGAAAAGGTAGCCGTCAGGCCAATGGCCGAGCCATCGGCTGACATGGTCACGCCTGTAAACGTATGCGGGCTGGTCAAACCTACCACCGAAACAGAGGCCATTCCATCGCCAGTCAGATTGAGTGTACCGCTGACAGGTGGGTTTGCGAAAGTGACAGTTACATTGGCAGTAAACGTATCATCGGCAGGATTGCCTGTTCCCTGACTGTTGCAGGAGGAAGCGTTGCTGATTGAAATGTTGGTAATGCTGCAAGCAGGTGCCATGGAGCAAGCCGTCGGCGCCGTTCCAGCATTGGGGACGGTCAAGGTACAGGTTGGCGAAGCGCTAAAAGTCGCTGTGAGCGAAATGGCCGAGCCATCGGAAGGCATTACCACTCCAATAAAAGTGTGCGAAGTACCAACCAAAAGGGCGGCATTAAAAGAGGCCATACCGTCTCCTGAAAGATTGAGCGTCCCCGTAGCAGGTGGGTTTGCAAAAACAACCGTTACATTGGCAGTAAATACGTCGTCGCCAGGGTCAGGGGTGCCATTGTTGTCGCAAGCTGAAATATTGCTCACCGTTATGTCTGAAATATTGCAAGGTGGAGTTACAGAACATTCAGCCGGTGCAGTTCCAGCGTTTGTATTTGACAAAGTACAAGTTGGTAAAGCGCTGAAGGTGACGGTCAATGAAATAGCCGAGCCGTCGGCACTCATCGTTACACCTGTAAAAGTGTGCGGGGAAGACAGGCCAGATGCGTTAACAGAGGCGGTCGCATCGCCCGTCAGGTTGAGTGTGCCAGTATTGGGCCTTTGACTGAAAACAACCGTAACGTCTGCCGTGAAGGTGTCATCGGAAGTGGAAGGGGTTCCGTTGTCGTTGCAGGCTGAAATATTGCTCACAGAAATGGAAGTGATGCCACAATTCAAGCAATTCGTCGTAGAGCTGCTGTTGGCCACGCCAGGAGTGGTGCAGCGCAGGCTGAAGTCGTCGTTGTTCCAATCCGTATCCACACCGTTCGGGAAGCGGGAAAGACCCAATGCTTCTGCCGAACCATCATCATTTAGCAAATCGGCCTCGCCTTCCGTGACGCCTGCGATATCGCCCTCATAACTCATGCCGTCCACTTGCCCCAGGTTATTATAAACGAGGGAGACAGCATCGGGTGCGCCATTCTGTATGGATGTAATTGCTTCTAAATCGCAGTTTGGTGTAGTGACATCATTTAAACAAATGACATAATACTCACCTGCCGCAAGGTTGACATTGGGCAATTGGATGGTTTGGTATGGTAGGCCGTTTGTTCCATTCACCAGTTCAACGGTGTAATCATCCAGGTTAATCGTATTGGGGCAAGGATTATAAAGTTCAATGAATTCAGCATGGTCGGTGCCAGGTTGGTCGTAGTCCACTTCGTTGATGACTGGCCCGCAGGAGCAAGGGTCTGGTTTGAAGGCAATTTCTCCTTCGTAATATTCACAGGCTGGATCTGCTGAAAAGTTGGCCATCAGGTTGATAGGGAGCCCATCCGTTAACATTACGACACCCACAAAAGTATGGGAGGTCGGCCCATCCAACATACCGACGCCGACCGAAGCGGTACCTGCTTCAGTCAGCTCAAGCGTACCAGTAGCAGGTGGGTTTACAAAAGTCACGGTTACATCGGCAGTGAAAAAGTCATCGCCAGGAAATGGCGTCCCATTATCATTACAAGTAGAAATATTGGTAACAGTCAAATTGGTAATATCACAGGCTGGAGCCATTGAGCAGGCTGCCGGGGCTGTTCCAGCATTATTGTTGGTCAACACACAATCGATGTTGTCGGAAAATTCGGCGTGAAGTGAAATAGGAGTGCCATCGGCGCTCATCATCACATTGGTGAAGGTGTGCTGCGTGGATAGAGGACCAACCGTTGTGGAAGCATCGCCATCGCCAGATAAAATTAGCGTTCCTGTAAGCGGTGGATTGCTATAAAAAACGGTGACATCCGCTGTGAAAAAGTCATCGGAAGGATCTGCCGTCCCGTCATCGTTACAGGCAGAAATATTGCCGACGGATATTGCGGAAATATCACAATCCGGAACGGCAATGGAACAAGAAGATGGGGCTGTACCTGCCATTGAATTAGTGAAGGTACAGGTTGGTTCATTTGAAAATTGTGCAGTCAAGTCTATATCCGTACCATCGGCTGACATCTCTACGCCGATAAAAGTATGTGGGTTTGTCAATCCAACTACGGAGACAGTGGCCGAACCATCACCTGTCAGGTTAAGCATTCCAGTAGCAGGAGCATTGCTAAACGCCACTGTTACATCGGCGGTGAAAAAGTCGTCAGAAGGGTCTGGCGTCCCGTTGTCATCACAAGCAGAAATATTGGATGTTGTCACGCTTGAGATCATACAGGAAGCCACCATGCCACCCATTATTGAAATATCATCAATACCGACCCATTCGTCGTTGCCAGTAGCATCAGTGGTTATGATCCTAACATGAACTTCTGGCTGATTGTCCGCTGCCGCTGGCAAAGTCACGCTGACAGGTGTCACCAAAGTAGCCAAACTTGGCCCGCTGGTGGCATCCGCTACAAATCCTGCGGGCAGGTTGGTGAAATCCCCCGTATTGCCCACCCGGTATTGCAAAGCTACCGGTTGAACGGCATTATCCGTTGAGCCGTCAATGTCCCTTAAATTATAGGAAACATTGATATTGGATGAGCCTGTAGTATTCAGGTGGATCAAGATAAATGGAGCCTTCGCTGTGCCTGAACCCGCTAAAGCCACCACCGGATCAGTAATGTGAAATTCGGTGACCCCGCCCGTCGTGAAGGTGTTCGGATTGGTTTGGTTGGCATTTACATCCACCGGTGTGCTTGTGCCGTCGGCAACTACCAATTGTGGATCGGCCCCGGTCCCCGTAGCCAGGCCATCGCCACTGTAGCCGAGGATACCAGGTACGCCCGCCCAATCGTCGTTCGCCGTGATCATACCTATGTTTGACCAATCTTGGAAAAAAGGCAAAGTCTGCGGAGAGTTGCTTACCGTTAGGAAAAACGGCGAAAGAAAGAGCACGAAGAAGAAAGTAAACAGTTTCATAAAATGGGTTTTATTGATGAACCACCACCGTCCAAGTAAAGCAGGCAGAACTCCTGTTTCAAAGGCGCAGAATGGCTGAAAAATTCTTTTCAAGTAATGATACGTGTAGCCTCTCAATGGAAAACACGGCGGCAATCAATGGCGAACAATTGTAGCCGTAGTGGTAAGTAAAATCGGATTGGGAAATTTGAAAGAAACCAGATGGTCAAGACCAGTTATGTTGAGCAGCAGTGCAAATGTATTTTCTTTTTCAAACAACAATTATAGAATCTATTACAATATATCACATTCCAGAAAAATTTAAACTCGGTTTAACACTGGTTATGTAAAAATGGCGCTGCGTTAAAGTACCATCGAATAAATTCGGCGTTTCCTTTCGCCGAATAAATTCAGCAGTACTTTGGTGCCCCCACAGAAATGTTGCGCAATCAAATCTTTGAAAGAAATTGAACTCTATTTGTTCACTCTGCCGATTTGACGCAACGAAAACCTGTGTGGTTCAATCCTGTGTCGGGGCTGGATCCCATGCGGCGGGCATTGCGGTAGCCCGAACAATAATCGTCGTTGCATAAAAATGAACCACCCCGCATGACCCGCTCCTGCTGGTAGGGCTGGTAAGGATTGTAGGCATTTTTTGGCCCTTTCGTATTGGCTTGCCCCGCTTCATTTTTTTTATAAAAATCAACATCAAACCAATCGGCGCACCATTCCCAAACATTGCCCGCCATATCGTACAGGCCATATCTGTTTGGCGGAAAACTCTTCACTGGGGCAGTGCTGTAATAGCCATCTTGTACTTCGTTTTGGTATGGGAAAACGCCCTGCCAGAAATTGGCCCGGGGCCTTCCTTCATTGGGGTTTTCGTTTCCCCAGGGGTAAATTTTGTTCACTTGTCCGCCCCTGGCCGCCCATTCCCATTCAGCTTCTGTTGGCAGCCGCTTTCCTGCCCAATCAGCATAAGCAACCGCATCCTCCCAAGCCACATGCACCACCGGGTGATCCATTCTTTCGTCAATATGGCTGCCAGGGCCTTCGGGTTGCCGCCAATTCGCACCTCGCACCCAATTCCACCATCGGGAAGGATCGTTGAGCGCTACGGGTTGATCGGTTGAATGGAAAACCAAAGCTCCAGGCTGGAGCAAGCTATCGGGTGGCATTGGGGTTCCGGGCGGCAAGTCTTGTTTCATTTTTTCCCAATCAATTGGACGTTCTGCCACCGTAACATAATTTGTTGCTTTCACAAAAAGTGCAAACTGGGCATTGGTCACTTCCGTTTCGTCCATCCAAAAAGCATGGATTTGCACTTTGTGTTTGGGAAATTCATTCGGCTCTGCCTGTTCATTGTCGCCCCCCATGTCTAAATTGCCGTTTGGTATCAGTACCATGCCAGCTTCCCGCTCTATTTCTGCTTTATCCGCCTGTAAAACCTGGCCTTTGCTTTTTACCTCGGATTGGCAACCCAGTGTAACTACGAAAAAAATGGTGCTGAAAACAGGATGGCATGGGCGGAATTGAATCATGTTTGGCCAGATTTATCAGCGAAAATAAATAAAAAAGCCCCGCCCCAAGTGAATGGGACGGGGCTCCGGTGCGCCCCCTCTAGGACTTGAACCTGCCCCGATAGCTATCGGGGTACGGATTAACAGTCCGGCGGGAACCTCGCCTTCAGCTTTTCCACCTTTTCGGGGAAGGCGGCAAGGTCCTCTATGTATTTTTTGCTCTTCATCTGCTTGATGTGCCTTTCTATGGACAGCGCCTGTTTTTTGTCCCCGCAGCCTATCTCGACCGCCAACCGCCACGGTTTCCCCCTTTCCGTCCATTTTTCATCGTAATAGCCCGTATTGTGCTTCTCCAAGCGGCCCTGAACGTCATGCGTTTCACCGATATAGTACCGGTTTATTTTCTCGGAGTAGAGAACGTAAACGAAGTGCATTTTTTCTTGGGTTTTTTAATAAAAAAGCCCCGCCCCAAATGAATGGGACGGGGCTTCGGTGCGCCCCCTCTAGGACTTGAACCTAGGACCTACGGATTAACAGTCCGGCGCTCTAACCAACTGAGCTAAGGAGGCTTATTGTCAAAAGGCTTGAACCTTTTATTCTTATTTCAAAAATCAGCCTGTCTTGGACTTGAACCTACCCCGATAGCCATCGGGGTACGGATTTACAGTCCGGCGCTCCCGATAACTATCGGGAAACCAACTGAGCTAAGGAGGCTTATTTTGGGTTTGAATCTTCATCCAAACTGCCCTTTTCAAAAGGCGAGCGCAAATGTATTATACTTTTGAACAAATGTGCAAGCCTCGTATTCAAAAATTTTTGAAAAAGATTTTTTGCAAAAAAGTTCAATAGTCAGGCATCTCTTTTTATGAAATCGGCTTGTAGGTAAACGCCGCAACTGCAAAAAACAGCCACATGATCCCCACACACATCAATGGTATTAAAAAGGTCAGCAGGTAGGTGGCTACCAAGTAAATGGTCATTACCACCAAATTGAGCCAAAGGAAGGGCCTATCCTTGGCCGACGGCATAAAATAACGGGCAATGAACAAGTTGATGATACCCCACGAAATGAGGAAAATGCTCATATCGAGGTTGAAAAACAACATCAGTTCTCCCATGCTCCTTTCAAAACCTCCAGGCAAGGCAAACTTGTAGTTTTCCAGCAAATCAAAAAGCTGTTTTTCGGTTTCATTTTGAGGTTGTGGTTCGCTAAGGAAATTGAGGGAATGGATGCAGCCCGTCAGCAGGGTAGCCCAGGATGCTGTTTTGTGCCAGGTAAGGTAGTTCATAGCCATAGAAGATTTTTTGAACACAATATAAGGGTGTATTTTTTATCACCCAGTGTAAAAAAGCTAAAACCTACCTTTGCGCCACAACAAACTCCACGACATGCTTGAGCAATATTTCCAGTCATTCCGCAACCAGATTATTGGCATCAATCAACACTTCCCAACCCCATTTGGCGAGCAAAAAATCCTCTATGCCGATTGGACGGCCAGCGGCAGGCTGTACCGCCCCATTGAGGATTTTCTGGCAGACGAGGCCGGACCTTTTGTGGGCAATACCCATACAGAAACCACCATCACAGGCTCTTGCATGACACAGGCATACCACCAGGCCAAGCACATCATCAAACGGCATGTGGGGGCGAAGGACGAGCACGTCCTGATTTCCTCCAATAGCGGCATGACGGGCGTGGTGAACAAGTTCCAACGGATTTTGGGCTTGAAAATCCATGAGCGTTTCTTGCCCCATTTGCAACTGCCCGACCAGGAGCGGCCCGTTGTGTTTGTTACCCACATGGAACACCACTCCAACCAAACTTCCTGGCTCGAAACCATCGCCGTCGTGGAGGTGATTCCGCCCAATGCGGAAGGGCTGGTGGATTTGGACGCTTTTGCCACTTTGTTGGAAAAACACAGGCACCGTAAAACGAAAATCGCTGCGGTTACTTCCTGTTCCAATGTCACGGGCGTTTTTACCCCCTACCATCAAATAGCCAGGATGATACACGGGGCAGGCGGGGTCTGCTTTGTGGACTTTGCTTGCAGCGCCCCTTACATTGATATAAATATGTGTCCAGACGACGAGATGGAATGCCTCGACGCTATTTTCTTTTCGCCGCATAAGTTCCTCGGTGGCCCTGGCACTACTGGCATCCTTATTTTTGATCCAAAACTCTATACCAACAAAGTGCCCGATCACCCCGGTGGCGGCACGGTGGACTGGACGAACCCTTGGGGCGAGCACAAGTACCACGAGGAAATAGAAGCCAGGGAAGACGGTGGCACGCCTGCATTTTTGCAAACCATCAAAGTGGCGCTCTGCACTATTTTGAAAGATGAAATGGGCACGGAGAACATCCTCGCCCGTGAGCACGAACTGCTGGACATCATCTGGCCGGGCATGAAAAAACTGCCCAATGTCCACCTGCTGGCAGACAATGTGCCCGACAGGTTGGGCGTCATCAGTTTTTATATCGAGGGGCTGCATTACAACCTTGGCGTAAAATTGCTCAACGACCGCTACGGCATCCAGGTGCGGGGTGGCTGTTCCTGTGCCGGCACCTATGGCCACTACCTACTCGGCGTTTCTTATGAAAAATCGCACAGCATCACCGACCGCATCAGCATGGGCGACCTATCGGAAAAGCCAGGTTGGATCAGGCTTTCCATACACCCGACCATGACGGACGAAGAGGCGCACAGACTGGTGGAAGCCATCACGGCATTGTCCCAAAACCATGAAAAATGGGCCAGCGAATACCTTTACGACAACAAAATGAACGAGTTTTTCCGCAAGGGGAACGGCGTTGTGACAGTAGAAGAAATGACAGGCAAGTGGTTTCAGGGGTTTCGGGATACATGTGCGGCTGCGTATTCCTTTTGAGAAAAAACCAATACAAAATACAAACTAATCTATGCGACAATTCCTTGCCCTGCCCTTGCTGTTCATGGCTTTTAGCCTTTTTGGTCAAAATGCCCAACCTGCCAAACCGTTTTCCATTGGTGAAACTTTTGAAATCAACTCAAAAAGCCTGGGCGAAACAAGAACGATCAACGTCTATTTGCCCGAAGGCTACTATGCCGATACTGCTCAATATCCCGTGATATACCTGCTCGACGGCTCGGCGGACGAGGATTTTATCCACATTGCTGGGCTGGTGCAGTTTTGCAATTTTCCCTGGATCAATATCCTGCCGCCGACCATCGTCGTGGGCATCGCCAACGTGGACCGCAGGCGGGATTTCACTTTTCCTACCAGTATTGAAAAAGACAAGCAGGACTTTCCCACCACCGGCGGCTCTACAAAGTTTATTTCCTTTATTGAAACAGAATTACAGCCATTTATTGAAACGCATTACCGCTGCGGCGGCCCCAAGACCATCATCGGCCAATCACTCGGTGGCCTACTGGCCACGGAGATTTTATTTAAAAAACCACAATTGTTCAACAATTACCTCATCATCAGCCCCAGCCTGTGGTGGGACAAGGAGTCCCTGCTCCAAACGGATTTAAGCCATTTGTCCAAACAAAAACTGAATGTCCACATCACTGTAGGAAAAGAAGGAAAGGTAATGGTAAGGGATGCCAAGCGGCTCGCCAAGCAGCTAAAAGCATTAAACAATACCCAGCTTGCCGTGGGTTTCAACTATTTGGGAAAGGAAGACCATGCTTCAATTATGCATTTGGCAGTGTATGAAGGGTTTAAGTGGTTCCGAAGCGTTTCTCCAAATCAAAAATCGTAAATTTTAAATCCTGAACCTACTCCTGCAAACCCCAAACCCATTTCCCCTCCATGTCAAAGTACCCGATCTTGTCGCCCTGCTCCACCCGGATGAGGCCGTCGCCGGCGTAGCTAATGTATTCATAATCAGGCTGTACGATGAGTTCGCCCTGTAAGTTGGTCAGGCCGTTGAAGCCTTTGATTCGCACTTTGGCAAAGCCATTTTCAAACTGGTCTATCTTGTCGTATTTCGGTGGTATGATTTCGATGCCCTGCTGGTTGATGATGGCCCAGCGGCCTTCCACCTGTACCACTGCTACGCCGTGTTTGAACTCGCTGGCTTTTTCATAAAAACCATCATAAAAACGAGCTTGCTCTGTGATATAATAAAACTTGTAATGTTCGTCACGCACGAGGCCACGGCCTTCGGCAAAATCGAGCAGGCGGTTGATGCCCGGCTCAATGACAAAATTGCCGTCGTTGTCAATCAGCCCGGCTTTTTGGTTTCCTTTGAAGACAATCGCCTTGCCGTCCTTATAATCCAGGCATTTGGTGAACTGTGGTTCCACGACCAAATTTCCCAAAGTATCTACAAATCCGCACTGGCCGTCCAACCAAACAGCAGCCCTGCCCTCCGAAAAGTCGCTGGCTTTTGAAAACTGCGTGGCTATCACCAATTCGCCTTTTGTATTGATGAACCCAAAATTTCCTTCTTTTGACTGCACCCGGCCCATACCATCCACGAAAGGCTCAATGCTTTTGTAAGCTTGTGGGGTGATGATGTCGCCGTTAAAATTTACCAGCGCATATTTCATCGGGTTGCCGCCGATGCCCGCTACTGCCAGGCCAAATTGGTCAAAAGGGGTAAGGGTGACGAACTTGGGTTTTACCAAAAAATTGCCCGAAACGTCTATCATCCCGACCCGCAGGTGGTCGCCGGAAGTCTCCTCCACCCTGGCGATGCCCCGGTCGAAATCGGAGGCACGGGGGAAACGGGGCTGCATGGCCCACTCGCCCTTTTGGTTGATGTAGCCGAAGTGCGGCCCTTCTTTTTTAGCGGGAGCAAGGCCGTTGTTGAAATTGCCTGCCTTTGAAAACTGGAAATCCACTTCCTCGTTGCCGTTGCGGTCAATGTAGCCCCACTTGCTACCGAGGCGCACGGCGGCCCATCCTTCGCTGAAAACAGCCACCTCGTCAAAACGGCAAGGCACTACTTCACGGCCATTGCGATCCACAAAACCCCAACGGCCTTGGCGTTTCACAGCCAGGCGGCCTTCGCCAAACGAGCCAATTTCCTCGTATTGCACACCCACCGCCAGTTGGCCCAGGGTGTCAATCAGGCCATATTTTTCTTCTTTTTTGAAAACCCGTAGGACTTTGTTGCCCGTGTTTTCCAAAAAGCCTAATTCGTCGTAGCGGCAAGGCAGCAGTTGTTTGCCTTTTCGGTCCACCATGCCCCATTTATCGCCATCGGCTACGATGCCCACATCGTTGATAAAGTCTTTGGCAAAAGTATAGGAAGGCGCTACAGCCAACTGTCCAGCCGTATCGAGGTAGCCCCATTGGCAGCCCTCACAGGTAAGCAACCCGAACTTGTCCAAATTAAGGTCGTGTTGGGTGTAATCGGTAAGGGAAATCGGGGCGAGCTGGTCGTTCAGGTATTGTTGGAGGAGGCCAAGGTTCATTGCTTTTTTGCCAATGGTAGCCGAAATTTTTCCCTTCGTACTGACCCTCGCCAAGCCGTTGCTGAACTCCCCGATATAAACCAAATCCTTGCGCAATATCTTGCCGATGCGGTTGACGAGGCCCTGTTTTCCATCGTTAAAAATGCAGCGGGCAACAGGCAGCCCATTTTCAAAATCTTCCAGCCGCACATCCACCAGATCCATTTCGTGGACGAGCAGGCCTGTGTCGTTTTGCACTAAACCAAAAGACATTTCATATCGGTAAGAAGTGCGGTCGAACACCACTGGCTGCATGGTTTCCACGCCCACCAGCGTCAAGCCGAGTTCTTTTTCTACCCTTATTTCATGGAAGCTAGGTTCGATTTGGATGCTGCCGTTGTCGAGGCGGCGCAGGCCCCACTTGTCTTGTTTGGGCGAGTAAAACCACTCGAATTTTTCCAATTGGTAGGGGCTGTCGTCGTTGGTCCACCTCGGCTCCATTTCATTGCTTCTCGTCACTTTGATGGTGAAATGTTTCCCAAAATTATCCTCGTCCTGCAACTGGCCGTACTCGTCAAATTTGAACATCGTCAGCTTTTCCCGCTGGTATGCTTTTGCCTGGCCTTCGGCCAATTCTATTTTATCGAAAACCGGGTTGACCACGATTTGTCCACGATGGTTTGCCACGCCGTATTTTCTGTTTTGAAAAACCACGCACAAGCCCTTTTGCATGGGGGCAATGTAGTCGTATTCAAAAGGGATGAGTACCAGATCGTCCAGGGTGACAATGCCCCAGCGGCCATTGAGGTTCGCCCGGAAAATATCGCCGTCGTAGGCTTGTATTTCGTTGTAGCGGGCGCTTAGTATTTCGCTGCCACAGTGGTCAATCAGGCCGAGCGAACGCTGTTTTTTGCACAAAACATAATCTGGCGAAAAGGCATAATAGGCTTCGTGTCCGCCCTTTGCCACCAATTTGTTGTACACCAGTGAAAACAGGTTCTCCTTGCGGTCAAGGGCAAGGCGGACGAAGTTTTCCGACAACCGGTTGAAATGGTCGTATATAGCCTCCAGCACGTGTTGACCTGCGGCATCCACGGCGCCCCATTTGCGGTATTTTTTATAAAAAAACAAGTTGGCGTTGAACACCCGTATTTCCTCGGCCTGCGGGGCCAGTACTTCCAGTCCCGATGCCAGCAGCAAGCCAAAAACGCCGTCCAGTTTGGTCTGGAAATACAGCCTGGGCAGGTCTTCCGGCACATTGGCACAAATAAAAATTTCGTCGTAACGGGGCGCTGCCACAATGCGGCCCTGGCCGTCCACGATGCCCCAGCGCTTGTTGACCATGAATGCCAAATAGCTGTTCTGGTTTTGGCCGTTGCTCGCCCCCAATATTTCCACCCTTTCGTAACCTGGGTGCAGGATGACCCGGCCCTGGAGGTTCACCACTTTCCATTGCCCATTTTCCATCACGGTGATGAGGGTACTGTCAAGCGCTGTCAGGTCGTCGTATTGGGGAGGCACGATCTCTTGGCCATTTTTGTCCAAAATGCCCACCCTGCCTGCTTTTTGCATGGTGGCGTAGCCATATTGCTTGAACTCCCCGATGGCGTCGTAAACAGGTTCTTGCACCAATTTGCCCTCGGCGTTCATGAGGCCCCATTTCTTGTTTTTTTTGATGGGAAAAAGTGGCTGTGCTTCCGTCAGAAAAGGTAGCATCAGTGGCAGAAGCAGCAAGAATGGCGTTAGTGGCAATCGCATACAGTATAATTACGGTCAGGATCAGGGGCTTTAACGAACAAAGTCTTGGTAAAATTTGGAGCGGGTTATTTTAACACAGTAAAGGTTTGGGGTTGGGTTGAAACTGATTCAAAAGGGCGAAAAAGCCAGATTTATTTTACAAAGAAAAGGATTCTCCGAATGAAATAATGGGGCGACGGTAAAAAGTAACAATTCAGTAACCAAAAGAACAAAAGGCTGATTAGGCTGCAAAATTAATGATCTCTAATTGCATTGAGCGGACGCTGTGCATCCTTCATTTTTGCATTGATTCCTTTAAAACACGGCACAAAGTATATTTTTGGCATTATCCCATTTTCAAAAAATTCATTTCCTTTGGAGTGAAGTGATTTTTTTTTGGCCTTAAAACAAATAAAATACCATGCGAAATCAAACATTTGCCAACTGTTTTATCCTTATCGCAGCTTGCCTGCTGTTCCCTCGCTGCGGCGTTACCCTCTATGTTCCCAACACAGTCAACTCCCCTTTGCTGGGCGAAAAAGGCGATTACCGAGTCAATGCGGGACTGGTGACCCAAGCCCCTCAGCCAACCTTTGACTTTCAAGGGGCTTATGCCGTTTCCAACCATTTTGGATTGATGGCCAATACATCGTTCATGTCTGGCAACGACGACCAACAAGATGAAGGAGCGAATACCCACATATTATTGGAAGCGGCTGGTGGTCTGTTTTCACCATTTGACATCGGAAGTTCCAAAGTGATGCTCGGCAGGGCAGAAGTTTATGGAGGCTATGGTTTCGGCTGGGCCCAGGACTACGAGGATGGCAATAAATTCGAGGGCCAGTACAGGCGGGCCTTTGTCCAGCCAGCGATTGGTTTTCGGCAAAAAGTGGCCGATTTTTCTTTTTCCCCACGTTTGGCCCTTGTCAATTTTTACAACTACGAGGTTTCTCCCTTCCCTTCTTCGAAATCAACGCTGGGGTTCTCCACCATTGAACCCACGGCAACGGTGTCTTTGGGCTATAAGCAGGGGCGGGTTTACCTTCAGTTGAGCCAAGTTTTGGTCATTTCTGGCGAGGCAGACTACAACTTGGTGACCCGTGTAGATGGCGGTGACGAGTTAAGATTCAACATCGGCGGCACTTTCGCCACCTGGCGGCAAAAAGACAAGGAACGCCCTCCCGTTTCCCTCGAAAAACCCAATCAACCACAAGAAGAATTTGAAAGGGAGGGAAAAACCTCCGAAGCCCCGGCTGTGATCGGCCTAAATTCCAGCGATTTTTCAGTTTGCATCAAAGAAGGAGGCGACCCCGATGGCGACATTGTTTCGTTGACTTTCAACGGTGTATATCTGGCCAAGGAGTTGGAATTGGCCAAAGAACTGCACTGCTATGACGTGGCCGTGGCCGCTGGGCAGGAGGGCGTTTTGCGAATCGAAACCTTATCGTCAGGCATTTTTACGCCGAATACCATCCAATTGTTGGTGCGGCAGGGCAAACAGGAAAAACTCTATTATATCCGTGCAGAAACAGGCAGTGTGGAGGAAATCCGTTTTAAGCAAAACTAACTTTGGAAAACGGGGCATTTTCATTGTCAAAATCCGAGCGAACTTTTTCAAGGCCGATTTGGGTGATGAAGCCTTTTTCAAAGGCATGTTCCGCTGCCTGCAAAGTATTGGCCACCAGCAGCAATTCCACTTTTTGGGCACGCAGCGCATCCGAGATTTTGCGCACTTTAACGTCCTTTTTCGCCCGGCTCACATCCCGGATGTAGATGGCCAGAATCCTGCCTGGGAACTCATGCACCGCCTGTGCATAAATCTCTGCGTCGTGTTGGCCACTGTCGCCCAGCAGGATAAACGGAAGCGATGGAAATGCAGTTAACAAATGCTTGATTTTGTGCAATTTGTGCAAATGGCTGCCTCCGCCCGAACGCCAAACCTGGGCAATTGATTTTCTATAATCCTTCAACAGGAACGGCCCCCTTGGTATGCCCCTGAATTCGCAAAAATCCACCAGGAAATCGTACAGGTTCCACTCGCTGCTGCTCACGTAGAATATAGGGTTTTTGTGCTGTAGGTTGAGGCCGTCTTGCAAGGCGTGATAAAACCCCGCAATGCCAGGAAAAGGCAAACGGGTTCGGGCGTTTTTGGTCAGTACAAGCCGCATTTTTTTTAATAATTCTGCGGCATGTGACACCAGGATCGTGTCATCCACATCTGAAATGACGCCGTATTCCGTTTTTTCATCCAACACATAGACGCCGGCTTTTGAAACCAGCGCTTCCGCACCCTTCCCTGTTTTTTCCAGCACGGTATAATTCGCCTCCAGCCAGCCCTGTTGGGCTATGTCGTTTTCAAAATCAAAACTGGTTTCAAAAAAACCATCGTGGCGGGTGGTGATGATCTCCTTTTTCCCAAAAAACTCGATTTCTACATTCCATCCTTCCAGGGGATCTGCCAGGTAGCGGCTGAGCAGTGCTTTCATGTTGCGCCGCTTACTATCGGCCTCTGTGGCTTCATAGAGCAGCCTGTCGTCGAGCAAATGGCCCTTCAGCCAGACCTTCCGTTGGGTGCCATAGCCCCGGTAAGGCAGGATGACTGGGGGCGCCTCCAGGTCCAGCAAATCTTTTAGGTATTTAGTAAAACTTTTGCTTGCCATCTCCTTTTTATCAATGGTTTTTTCGTCAAAAATGCAGCGGCCAAAACAACCACTTACAATAACACAGATCTACTCATGCCATCGAATAAATTCTTGTTTGTCATCAATCCAACGGCAGGCGGCAACGACAATGCCGATCAGGTTGAATCAATCCAACAGCTTTGTGTTGAAAAGGGATTGGACTGTGCCTTTGTTCAAACGGATGGCGGTGACCTCAGTCAATTAATAACCCAGGCCATTCAAAAAGAACAACCCGATGCCGTGATCGCTTGTGGTGGCGACGGTACGGTGAACCAGGTCGGCAGCTTGCTCCTCGGCAGTGATTTGCCAATGGGTATCATTCCTTTTGGCTCGGCCAACGGTCTGGCGGTCAGCCTGGACCTGCCCCAAAACGTGGAAGACTGCTTGGAAGCTTTTTTGAAAAAAAATATCATAAAAATGGACGTGCTGCGCCTGAACGGCCAACACTTGTGTTTCCACCAAAGCAGCGTGGGCATGAACGCCAAATTGATAAAATACCGGGAACAGGCAGGGCATAAAGGCATGTGGGGCTATGTCCGCCATTTTTTCAGGACGCTTTTGGAATTTAACACGAAAAAATACACGGTAAAAACCAATGGGGAATCCATGCAAATACGGGCCGATATGATAACATTTGCCAATGGCCGAAAATATGGCACAGGGGCCTTGGTGAACCCCACCGGCGAGGTAGATGACGGGCAGTTTGAAGTGTGCATTTTCAAACCATTTCCTTTGTATGCAATTGCCGGGATCACTTTTCGGTTTTTTACGGGGCATTTGCACAAGTCACCATATACCCGTTATATCCGCACCAAAACGGTAGAGATTTCATCGAAATATCCCTTGCTGTTGGAAGTGGATGGCGACTTGAAAGGTTATTTCCAGACCATTGAAGTTGAAATTTTGCCCGGTGTCCTCAAGGTATTGGTCTGATTTTCAACATAATATTTGTACAATAAGGCTTCATCCATTTACTTTTTAAATGCATATCCTGTATGGTAAAAATGCTATTCTTCTTTTTAACGCTACAAATATTTTTTCTAAAAACACTCAACGCCCAACTACCTTACACCCAAGCAGTTTTTGGCGTTTGGAAGGAACAAAACATCCCCTACGGTACAGCCACTGATTTTGCTGGCGGCGAGGTAGAACTGACCCTCGACCTCTACAAACCCATCGGCGACGGGAATTGCCTGCGCCCCTTGCTGGTCATGGTTCACGGCGGCGGTTGGATTGCTGGCACCAAGGACGATAATGACGTAGTGGCCATTTGCCAGCAAATGGCGGCAAGGGGATATGCCTGCGCCTCCATCAATTACCGCCTCGGCCTTCACCCGGACGACTACTATGAACCTTACCTTTTTTGCAATGATAACCTCAACCCCCTCGGTATCAATAAATGCATTTACAGCGCCGACACCCTGGAAATCACCCGTGCGCTCTACCGGGCCATGCAGGATGCCAAGGGGGCCATCCGCTTTTTGAAAAACAGGAACGAAATGGACAGCACCGATTTGGAAAACGTCTTCGTAGGAGGGTCTAGCGCCGGAGCCTTCACCGCCCTGGCCGCTGGGCTGGTGGATAGGGAAGAGGAGAAACCTGCTTTTACGCTGGCTTTGCCGGATGCTCCTTTGCCAGACAGCGATTTGGCCAATTGCGTCCCGGCTCCCGCCAACCGGACGAGACCAGACTTGGGCAGCATTGAAGGCAATTTGCACCTGGGGACTTACGACGCCAGAGTGAATGGCATAGCGGCATTTATGGGCGGCGTTTTTGATCAAAACCTGCTTGCCGGGCCGGATACGCCCGTTATTTACCTGTACCACCGCACGGACGACCTGGTGGTTTCCTGCCAACACCAACCTTTGTTCCCACTTTATCCTTTTTGCTACAACCCCATCAATCTGTGCCAACCGCTGTACAACCGGCCTTTTGCTATCGGCTCTTGCAGCCTTGCCGAGACCTTGAACGGCATGGGCAGTGCTGCCCCGCCTTTTTTTAACGACATCCTCGATTTTGGCCAGGAGGGAAACGACGACTGCCTGGACGATCCGCCTGGCCATTCCATCCTCAACATCCCCGAACGCTGCGCCAACCTGAGCGGCTTTTTTGCACCGCTCATCGCTGCCACTGGCAACGACCCATTTTTGAACTGCAACTCCAATGCAACTGCTTCTTTGTCAATTGAAAACAGCTTTCAAATTTTCCCAAATCCATCTAAAGGGACTTTATTTTTTAGGGCAAATAAATGGCGGGGCGCTGTTGTCCAAATGGTTTTGTTGGATGCAATGGGCCGGGAGTTGGCCGTGACAGCAGGAAGCCCGGACGGACTAAGCTGGGATTTGGGGCATTTGAATTTGCAGGGAATGTATTTTGTAAAAATATCGGCGGGCTGGGATAGTGAGGTGTTGAAGGTGGTATTTAGGTAGCACAGCTGAAAGTTATCGGCTGTGCTACCGATCCACTTCCCGCATGATAGCTTTTGTCAACCATCGGACCGCCCATTTTTCAGGTAAAATGGCCAACAGTTTTGCCGTGATAAAATTAGCCCGCCCCGGCACAATTTCAGCCTTTCCTTTCAGTATTCCTTGTATGGCTATTTCGGCAATCCGCCCTGTAGTCAGGAGGCCAAGTTTCCCCAAAAAACCCTGACGCTCAATGCGTTGCGAAGCGTCTTCGTTGGTCATCATCGCCCCTGGAAAAAGAACGCTGACGGAAAGTCCCGTTCCTTTCAATTCCTCCCGCAGCCCTGCCGAAAAGTGCTGCACAAAGCGCTTGGAGGCAGGGTAAACCGTTTTATAGCCCATCGGAGTAAAAGCGGCCATGCTGGCCACATTGAGCAGGTAGGATTTTTTTTGCTGCAACAGATTGGGCAACAAAAGGTGGGTGAGCAAGGCCGTCGCCCTGATGTTCAATTGGATGATGCTATCAAGGTAATCGCCCTCTGCCTCCAAAAATGGCCTGGTACCTCCCCGCCCGGCATTGTTGATCAAGGCAAATAAGGGGAAGCCGTTGGCCCACTGCGCCAGGTGCCGCACGTTTTCTTTTTTGGACAAATCCGTTTCAAAACTATGCGCCTCAATGCCTTTACTCCGCAGGCTTTGGGTCAAATCGGGCAAGCCCTCGCCGGGCAGTGCCGTGAGCAAAAGATTGATTTTCCGATTGGCCAATTCATCAGCCATTGCCCGGCCAAGACCCTGGCTGGCACCTGTCACCAAGGCGAAAGGTTTTGGAACATTTTCCTGTTTCCAATTTTCCATTTTACAAGATTATCAAAAAATAAAAACAAAGCCCTGTCCCCTACCCTGCCCTCAGCTTTCGTAACTTTGCGCCCCTTGAAAAAGAAGCTATGAAAACTAACCTCAAACAAGACAGACAAATTAAAACCACCATCCAATTTCATGGATCTCAACACCTTTCGCCAGCGTTTTAAAAACCTGCACCCAGTAGAGCAAGACATCCTAAAAATGCTCACGACCGCCTACGAGCCTGTCAACCAAACAGCATTGGTCAACTTGCTGCGGGATGGTGATATTCGCAATTCGCAGGGGAATTTCATCCAAGCTGCACAGGTGAAGGAATTCCGGGAACTGCTGGACGCCGGGGGATGGTTGAAGCTCAGCCCCAAAGGCGAAATGCAAGTGTCGGAAAAGTACCGGGAACTGGTGATGCGCATGGCGGTCATTGATCCACAATTCAAAACATTTGTCAGGGTCATCAACAAGCAGTTCCCCTATCGGGAATGGAGCTTTGGCCCCCGCAATTTTGAGGTTTGCCTGCGGGATTTGCGTATCGCCCTTTACGAGGGCAACCTGAAACGCTCGCAGGAGGTTATGGCCGATGTGGCGAGGTTCTTTTTGGAAGAGTGGGTAAAAGAGGACTTTTTTGGCCATTTTTTCTCTCCATTCGATGCAGATTGGCTGAGTACTTTCCCTTTCGAAATCCAAGTATTGGCCTTGGGCCAGTTGATGGAAGAGGCTATTTCCAAATTGGAGCCAGTGGAGGATTACGTTCAATTTGTCATCCAACAAGGCTGGCTGGAAGACAAGAAAAAAGCGGAAAATGGGGCAGCCCTGCTGTTCATGCCCCTCATGCGCCAGGGCAAATTTGGCGAAGCTGAAAAAATATTGGACAAAGAGCCAAATTCGTTTTCCAAAACTGCGAGAAAAGGGGCGGCCGAATTTTTTATGGGCAACAACTATGAGGCCCTGCGCTCGCTGGAAGAGTCGGCAAAACAATTTAGAAAAGAAAGCAGCCTGCGCAAGGGCACTATTCCAAGTTTTGCTGGGGTGGTGCATATTTTGGCCATTTTAAAACAAAAGGAAAAAGACTACCTGCCCAAGGCCAGCGAATTGCTTTCCGAAACCCCCGATGGCCCTTTTGATGGCACTTTCATGTACGTGCAATCGGCAGTTTTGCACCAATTGAACTATGTCAAAGATGCCAAGGATCAGCTCCGTGAACGACCTGAAAATACGCTGGAGTGGATATTTTTTGCCGCCGCCCATTACTGGAACGACCAGGCCATGTTCCGGCCCGATGTGGAGGAATTGAGAACCCTATATCATAAGGCAGATAAATACGGCTATCGCTGGCTGGCCTTGGAATTCGCCTCGCTGATTTCAAAACTAGAACCCAAAAAACAAATAGCCCAAGAATACGCCGCCATTGCCGAAAAACTTGAAAAGGAGTTGGGTACGGAAAGCATTTTGGGCATCCTTCACCGCACGGAAAAGTGGGAGCGCTCCCTGGAAGCTTTGCTGCAACTCCAAACCCAAAAATCTAAAAAAGCCTCTGCCAATGAAAAAATCACCCGCCTGGTGTGGTGGGCGGATTTTAAAAACAAAACCGTACAGCCCGTAGAGCAAACACATGGCAAGGGCGGCTGGTCAAAAGGGCGCAACGTGGCCCTAAAGCGCTTGAAGGAGTTCAAGGTGGAAAACATGACGGAACAGGACATGGAAGCGGCCAGGTCCATCAAAGTTTACAACCAGGGTTACTATGGGGCCGTGGAGTATTTTTTTGAATGGGAAAAACTGATGCCTGCACTGGTCGGACACCCGCTGTTGTTTTTGATGGAAAACCCCAGCGTGTCGGTGGAGCTCATCGAAAAAAAGCCACAATTGGTGGTGGAAGAAACCAAAGAAGGCTTCGAGATGAAGTTTTCCCATGAGTTCACAGGGCATGGGCTACAGTTGATCCGTGAGACGCCCACCCGTTATATCTTATTGAATGTCAGTGAAATACATGCAGAAGTCAACCGCCTGTTGGATTATGGGCAACTGAAACTGCCAGCTAAGGCCAAAGACAAGGTCATCGAGGCCGTGGGCAACCTGTCCAGCATCGTCACCGTGCAGTCGGAAATAGGGGGCGAGGCGATGGACATACCAACGGTAGAGGGCGACACCACTATTTTCGTACACCTGCTGCCAGTGGGCAATGGTTTTAAGATCGAGTTTTTTATAAAACCCTTTACCAATGAGCCGCCCTATTTCAAGCCGGGCGTTGGCCGTGAAAATGTCATCGCTGAGGTGAACGGCCTTCCGACCCGTGCGACCCGTGATTTGAAAAAAGAAAAAGAAAACGCCCGCCGGGTAGAGGACGCCTGCCCTACCCTGCTGAAAATACCCAACGAAAACCGGGAATGGCTCTTCGAGGAAGTGGAAGATTGTCTCAACGTGCTGCTCGAACTCGAACCACTCAAGCAAGGCGGCGATGTCATTTTGGAGCATCCCAAAGGCGAAAAACTGCGCATTGCCGGCCAGATCGGTTTCGATCAGCTTTCGGTAGGCATCAAAAAGGAACGGGACTGGTTTTCAATAGACGGCAAGGTGCAGGTCAACGAAAACCTCGTCATGGATTTCCGCCAATTGCTTGATTTGGCCCACAAGTCCAAAAACAATTTTGTGGAAATCAGCGATGGGCAGTTCCTCTCCATCACCAGCCAGTTGAAGCGCAGGCTGGAAGAATTGAACAGCATTTTTTCAAAAACCAAAAACGACCTGCGCTTCCACCCCTTGGCCGTCCATGCCATTGAGGATTTCACCGATCTGCTGAACGACGTACAAGTGGACGCCGCCTGGAAAAAACAGCTTTCACGCCTCAAAGAATCCCGTGAAATAAAGCCTGAAATACCTTCTACATTCAAGGCTGAACTTCGCCCCTATCAAGAAGATGGTTTCCGTTGGCTATCGCAAATGGCACATTGGGGGGTGGGTGCCTGCCTCGCCGATGATATGGGTTTGGGCAAAACCGTGCAGGCGCTCGCCCTGATGCTCGACCGAGCAAAGCAAGGCCCGTCGCTCGTATGCGCCCCCGCCTCGGTGGTGCGCAACTGGTACCACGAGGCCCGGAAATTCACGCCCACGCTCAACCCGCTGGTATTTGGAGAGGGCAACCGTTTTGAAATGATAGATGCCCTGCAACCCTTCGATTTACTGCTGGTCAGTTATGGGCTTTTACAGCAGGAAAGCGAATTGTTGAAGAGTACCCATTTCTCCACCATCGTGCTGGACGAGGCACTGGCCATCAAGAACCGGGCGACGAAACGCTCGCAGGCTGCCATGCAATTAGAGGCGGATTTCAAGGTCATTACCACCGGTACGCCCATCGAAAACCACCTGGGCGAATTGTGGAACCTCTTCAATTTCCTCAACCCGGGACTGCTCGGTTCGCTCGACCGTTTTAACGAGAGTTATGCCGTGCCCATTGAGCGCAGCCAGGATCGGGAGCGCCGCAACCAACTCCGGCGGCTCATTCAGCCATTTATCCTGCGCCGCCGTAAAAACGACGTGCTGGACGAACTGCCCGAAAAAACGGAAATCACCCTCACGGTCGAACTCTCGCCAGAAGAGCGGGCCTTTTACGAAGCCCTCCGCCGCCAGGCTGTTGCCAATATCGAAAACCAGTCGGGCGAGGTTTCCGACAAGCGTTTTAAAATATTGGCAGAACTGATGAAGCTGCGCCAGGCTGCCTGCCACCCCAAAATGGTGCAGCCCGACAGCGAACTGTCCAGCAGCAAGCTGCAACTCTTTGCCGACACAGTGGAAGAACTCAGGGTCGAAGGACATAAAGCCTTGGTTTTCAGCCAGTTCGTCAAACACCTCAAGCTCATAGAGGCATGGGTGCAACAGCAGGGCATCCCCTATCAATACCTCGACGGTTCCACCCCCATGGTCCAGCGTGACAAGGCTATCCGTGCCTTTCAATCGGGCGAAGGCGACCTCTTCCTCATCAGCCTGAAAGCGGGCGGCTTTGGCCTCAACCTCACCGCCGCCGACTACGTGCTCCACCTCGACCCCTGGTGGAACCCCGCTGTGGAAGATCAGGCCAGCGACCGTGCCCACCGTATCGGCCAAACCCGTCCGGTAACCATCTACCGCTTAGTGACCGAAAACACCATCGAAGAAAAAATCGTGAAATTGCACGCCGACAAACGGGAGTTGGCCGATAGCCTACTGGAGGGGACAGAAATGAGCGGGAAGTTGAGTGCGGATGAGCTGTTGGAGTTGATAAAGAGTTGAGATAGTTTTTGCAATCATGAAACAATTGAATTTCAACACTGAAGCTCATTCAGTTCATGACCATTATGTGGAAAAATCTAAAAAAACGACGGCGTGTCTTTGCGTCACGCCGTCGCTTCGTTGTTAATTCTCCGGCACTTTCTCCCCAAATTGTTTCAGGTATTTTATCGAATTGAGCCGGGTCGCTTCTGGTGGGTTCAAACTGAGCGACTTTTTGAAATTTTTAATGGCATTTTCTTTATCGCCCTTCATGGCGTAGGCTTCTCCGAGGCTGTCCCAGGTGTTGGCACTTTCGGGGTGCCTTTCCGTGTTGAGTTTCAAGATGTGGATGCCGTCGTCGAACAGGCTCTGGTTGAGCAATTGATACCCGTATTGGTTAAGTTCCCCTTCTGTGCCGAGCGCCAGAGCTTCGGTTTTTGTTTTGTCGGCTTCCTCGGTTTTGTTAAGTTGTTTCAGGAGGTTGGCTTTTACGATGAGTGTGTTGAAACTCTTGTTCATAACCACCGCACGATCAGCCCATTGAAGACCCTTTTCCAAGCCAATCTTGTTCTGCTGCGAGTAATTGGCGGCTGAAGCAAATCCTTGCCAGGTGAAGCCAACGGGCCCTTTCAATTCCTCTTCGGCATTCGCCAGCACGATGTCATCCACCGCAAATTCGATATGCACCGGGAATTGTTTTTTCTCCCAATTCAGCACCAAGTCGGCTGAATTTTTTTGGAGATTGACAAAATCGTAGGTCAGCATCTCTGTCATCGGAATAGTCCGCAATTGGATTTTTGTCCGAACCTGATCCTGTTCCGGATTGTAGAAAAAGCTACCCCAAGAGCGGCTGTCTTTTGATAAAATCACCTCTCCCGTATCGTCTTTATTGACGACGAAAAACAACCCATAGCGACCGGCCGGCACTACATGGCCTTCCACTTTCGCATCGTGGGAAAATTCAATCACTGTGTTTTCGTTGGCACCTGCCCGCCAGGGAGCCGATTGCTGGTTGCCGAATGCCTGTACGTTCCAACCATAGGGAACGAGTTCTCCCCAAATCACCCGGTTTTTTACCGAAGGTCTTGAGTATTCGACCGTGACGGTAGAGATGCCTACTTCCTGTGAGACCTTGGCGGCAGGACTGGGCGTGGAAGGGAGGGTAATGCCTTGGGCCATGCCAGTAACGGACATAAGCGTAACCAACATTACCGGTAAAAAATTGATAGTCAAACTGTTTTTCATGCTAATAAATATTTAGTGAAGAGAAATGAGTAGCGGATGGTTTCAAAACGGATTGCCTTTAACAAGTGGATATTTTAAAAGGTCCTTAGTACCAGTTTTGGGCGTCATAGCCCAAAGGAATGACAAGGAGCGCTTTGCACTGGTTGCAACGCTTTGCCGAACTTACCTGCCATTTCCAACTTGCCAGAAAGATATTTCAGGCTCAATAAGCAAATTGTGGTGGTAAAACCGGGTAGCACAGCCTTCAGGCTGTCCCGTCGGTCGGCGTTTACGCCGCCGTCCTGAAGAGCGGACTACAGGACAGCCTGAAGGCTGTGCTACCCAACTTAAAATTGCCTTTCATCAAACACCACAAAATTGTCAAAACACGAAAAATGTTTAACCCCGCCACTAATCTGTGATACCAATCGTCCCGTATGTAAGCCCGAACAAGCATGTTGGCGATGACCATCCAAATTTGCCAAAAGCCTCAAATTTTGCATGATAATCTGATGGTTTTATAGGCAAAAAACAATTTATTGCCCAGACAAAGAAGTTCTCTATTTCCCTTGCTATGAAATACATCCCAAAATCTCCTACTTTTATCGCCACTAACCAGCGGATATGAAAACCCAGATAGCAAAAGATGCCAAACATTTTGTGACGGAACTACTCTCCAGTAGCCTGACGCCCGACCATATTTACCACGACTTGGCGCACACCATGTCGGTCAGGGAAGCTGCCAAGGACCTGGGCAAGCGCTACCTACTGGACGACCAGGATATGGAAGTGCTCGAACTGGCAGCACTTTTCCATGATACAGGCTTTACCAAGGCTTATGTGGGGCACGAGGAGGTGAGCAAACAAATTGCCGAGGAATTTTTGAAAAAGGAAAACTGCCCTGACGAGCGCATCAAACAGGTGCAAGATCTCATCGAAATGACCAAAGTGAGCGTGGTACCACAGTCCCTCATCCAAAAAATCATGAAGGATTCCGATTTCAACACCAATGGCAGCACCTATTTGGAAAAATCGGACGCCCTGCGCCACGAGTGGGAGGTTTTTTGCGACATTAAAATGACCGACGACGAATGGCTGGAAAACAATCTGAATTTTTGGAGCGGGCACCAGTTTTACACGGGCGAGGCCCAAGCACTTTATGGGGATGAAAAAAGGAAGACCTTAAAAAAACTGCGAAAAAAAATGGAAAAAATGGACCAACTAAGTGAAAGCAAACCCGTTAGCCTGGAGGCTTTGGGCTTTGCCATCAACAAGAGCAAAAGTGCTCAGATGATGTTTAAAACCACCCTGCGAAACCAAATAGACTTGACCAACATCGCCGACAACAAGGCGAATATCATGCTGAGTATCAACTCTTTGCTCATCACCATCGGCATTCCCATCCTGGCCAGCAACCTGGAAAAATCGCCTTACCTCATCTATCCAGCGGCGGTACTTTTACTTACCTGCATCCTGTCCATCGTGTATGCCACTACGGCTACCCGGCCCGTCAAGATGGAGGGCTTCACAGACCTCAACCGCATCAGCGAGGGCAACACCAACTTGTTTTTCTTTGGCAACTTTTACAAAATGACCCGTGACGACTACATCAAGGGCCTGACGACGGTGACCCACAACGAAGACCTGCTCGACAAATCCATCGTGAACGACCTCTACTTCCTGGGCCGGACGCTGGGCCACAAATACCGCAGATTGCGCATTACCTACGCCATTTTTATGATCGGTATGGTGACCACGGTGCTGGTTTTCGCCATTACATTTTTGGTGTTTGCAAAATAATCCTACCGTTTTTGCGAGTACTCCTCTACCAGCATCCGGTGCATCAAAACTGCATGTTCGTTTTTAAACATTTTCCCGTTAAACTTGCCAACCCAACGAATCCCCTGGATGGCATTTGTCAAAAAAAATTCGTCCGCACTTTCCAATTCTACCAAATTTATAGGCTGCTCGTTTACCACAAAACCTTGCTTTTGTGCCAAATCCATAACAGCGCTGCGCATCGTGCCAGCCACACAGCCTTCCGATAAAGGTGGCGTGGACAATACGCTGTGTTTTACCAAAAAAACATTGGCGCTACTGGCACAAACTATCCTTCCTTCATGGTTCAATAAAAAACAATCGTCCAGTCCGCTTTCATTTTTAAAAATGGAGGCAAGCACAAGGGGCAGTGCGTTATTGGTTTTGAAATTTTGTAGTCCAAATTGTTGCGATGCAAAAAGGGTTTGAATCCTGATCTCATCAAAAATGCCGAGGCGCAGCCCTTGCTCATTGAGTTGAAATTGGGAGTAGTCCAATGGCGATATTTCAATTAAAAAGACGGGGGCATGGGAAATAGGCGCATACAAGCCACCACCGCCCCGGAAAATGCTGAGCCTAACCCGCCAATTACCTTGATTATCAGTGAGTTTTGATATTTCATTTTTAAAAAAAGCGGGAGCAAAATGGACTGGTAATTCTATTTTTAAACATTGCATGCCCAGGGAGAGCCGCCGCCAATGCCTTTCAAAAAAGGGCATTTCACCATCGGACACACGTATGCTCTCAAAGAGGCCATCGCCGTAGCGGAAGGCCCGGTTGTCTGCTTGGAAAATTGGCGTATCGGCAGGCAAAACCTGGCCGTTTAGATTAATCAGTTGGGCCATTTTCGTGGGCTAATTTTTCGAGGATGGAGAGGTCGTTGCCAGTCAAATCCTGTACATGGCGGGTGAGTTTATCAGTAGGCCAGTCCCACCAGCGGATTTTCAATAAAAGCTCAATCGCCGTGTCCGAAAAGCGTTTTCGGATGAGTTTCGCTGGGTTTCCGCCCATGATCGAATAGGGTTCCACGTCCTTTGTCACCACGGAATAAGCGCCAATGACAGCTCCGTCTCCGATGGTCACACCAGCCATAATAGCAGCTTTGTAGCCAATCCACACATCGTTGCCAATGACGGTGTTTCCTTTGAAAGGGTAGGTTTTGCCTTCCATCGCATGTTCCCATCCATTTCCAAAAATGCCAAATGGATAGGTCGAAAACGCATCCACCAAGTGGTTGGCCCCGTTCATGATAAACTCGACGCCAGCGGCAATCATACAAAATTTGCCGATGATGAGTTGATCGCCCGTAAAGTCGAAAAGATAGCGGACGTTTTTTTCAAAATTGGCCACCGTTTCAAAGTCGTCGTAGTAGGTGTAGTCGCCTACGGCGATTTGCGGATTGGAAATGATGTTTTTTAAAAAACACAAGCGATCAATCCCTTGCAAGGGGAATTTTGTCACAGGGTCAGGGCCGGGTTGTCTCATTGGTTATTGATTATTTTTGTGGCAATTTAGTGAAATTGAAAAAATAATATAGGCCACATTGATTTACAAAAAACTGTTAATCAATGTTTTGTAAGTTCATCGTTCATCATTTATAGTTCATCTTTCAATTAGACAAATGTAGGCCAAAAAGCCACTCACTTATTGATGGAATAAAAGGCATTTTATGATAAAAATAAAAGACATCACCGCTCATTTAGAGGCAATTGCACCGCCTTCCTATCAGGAAAGTTACGACAATGCAGGGCTGATAACCGGCAGCGGCGATTGGGAAGTGAAAGGCATCCTTTGCTGCCTCGATGCCATCGAAGCGGTCGTTGACGAGGCCATTGAAAAGGGCTGCAACCTCGTGGTGGCGCACCATCCCATTGTTTTTCGTGGGCTAAAACGGCTGAACGGCAAGAACTACGTGGAGCGCACCGTCATCAAAGCCATCCGTCACGACGTGGCAATTTATGCCATCCACACCAATCTGGACAATGTGCTGTACCGGGGTGTGAACAGTAAAATCGCCGAACGCCTGGGCCTGATAAATACGAGGATTTTGGCACCCAAAAATGAAATGAAAAAGCTGTCCGTACTGCTGGCCGAGAATGCAGGGGAAAAGCTACAATCGGCTTTTGCGCAAGGGGAGTTTGGAATAAAAAACTGGACGCAAAGCCAAGTTTCAGATGGTTTTGGCAAAAAGACAAAACTGGAATTTGCCTTTTCTTCGGGCAACCAAGGACAGATCCTACGTGTTTTGCAAAACATGTTGCCCGATGCCTATTTTGAAATAAGCAACTTGGAAAGCAAAAGCCTGGATGTGGGTTCGGGTCTTGTCGGCGAACTGGCCACGCCCGTTGAAGAACAAACATTTTTACTGCAACTGAAACAAACTATGATGGCGGGCTGCCTCCGCCACACAAAATTGTTGGGCAAGAGCATAAAAACAGTAGCACTTTGTGGCGGCTCGGGCAGTTTCCTGCTGCCCCAGGCCATTGGACAAGGTGCGGATGTTTACGTCAGCGGGGATTTTAAATACCACGAATTCTTCGATGCAGAGGAAAAACTGGTCATTGCTGATATTGGCCATTTTGAAAGCGAGCAGTTTACAATTGATCTATTGCATGATATAATCTTTGAAAAATTTCCTACTTTTGCGCCCCTCAAAACAGAGGTTAACACCAATCCAGTCAATTATTTATGATATTCGATGTTAGATTTTTGATGTTTGACAGCAGCTTCATCTTGCCAGTTTCCAATGTCTAAAAATCGAATACCGAATTTCAAATATCCAATACCAATATGGCAGAACTCAGCGTAGAGGAAAAACTCAAAAGTATGTACGAGCTTCAACTCATTGATTCCCAAATAGATGAGTTGGAAATTTTGAAAGGCGAATTGCCCATGGAGGTACGTGACCTCGAAGACGAGATCGCCGGCCTCGACACCCGCCGTCGCCGCCTCGAAGAAAACGTGGAGGACATGGAGGGCGAACTCAGCCGCTACGAAGCGAACATCTCAGAATCCAACGGCTTGATTATCCGCTACGAAAAGCAGTTGGAAAACGTGAAAAACAACCGTGAATACGAGGCACTTACCAAGGAATTGGAAATGCAGCGCCTCGATATCCAGCTTTCCGAAAAGAAAATCAAGGAAGCAAAGGTGGGGCTGGAAGCCAAACAGGAAACCCTGAAAGCGACCACCGATCGCTATCTTGCCAAAAAGGCCGACCTCGACCGCAAAAAAGTAGAGTTGCAGGCCATTCAGGAAAAGACGGAAAAAGAAGAAGAAAAGCTCCGCAAGAAAAGCGATAAGGCCAAGAAAAAAATCGAAGACCGGTTGTTGAAAGCCTATGCCAAAATACGTGGAGCCTACCGCAATGGCCTGGCCGTGGTTACAGTGGCCCGTGATGCCTGCGGCGGTTGCTTCAACAAAGTGCCGCCCCAGTTGCAACTTGAAATCGGAATGCACAAGAAAGTTATCGTGTGCGAACACTGCGGCCGCATCCTCGTGGACGAGCGGATCCTACAGGGCGAAGAAGCCGCAGTCGCAGTCGCTGCTGGTGAAGAATAGAAAGCAAGGGATTATTCTTTCATTAAAAAAGCCTTGGGGAGCAAAACTCAAGGCTTTTTCATTTTCAAAAATTAAGAATTTCGCATTTTAATTATCTTACCTCTCAACATGCCCAACCACCAACTCCGCCTTTTGTCTTACATCGTGATGGCCTACATGCTGCTGGCCTTTACCTGGTGGGCTTTGCTGTTGTACAACAAAAACAGGGACGCATTTTATGCCAAGCGGGATTTGATGAAAATCGGCTACGTTGCCGAGGGCCTGATCAAAAACAACCAAGAATTTGAAGGAACCACCGCCTATCAGGAACTTTCCAAAAAATACAAACGGCAGGAATGGATGATATTTGGCGAAGGCAGCATGTTCATCATCACCCTGCTGACGGGCATTTGGTTCATCAACAGCGCCTATTCCAAAGAAGCAAGGGCCAACCAGCAGCGGCGCAATTTTTTGCTCTCCATTACCCATGAGTTGAAATCGCCTATCGCCTCCGTGACCCTTGTACTGGAGACCTTGTTGAAAAGAGAACTGCCAAAAGAGAAGTCTGACAAACTGGCCACAAGCGCCCTTGCAGAAACCGAACGGCTGCACGAATTGGTGGAAAACTTGCTCATTTCAGCTAAATTGGAGACGGCATATCGGCCTCATTTTGAGGAAGTTAACTTAGTGGGTGTTTTGGAAGATTTGTTGGCAAAACTCGCCAGCAAGCATCCGGAAGCTATCATTTCATTGGAAGCCAACGACAGTTTTCCCTTGGTGAAACTGGACAGGCAAGGCATCACCTCCGTTGCAAATAATCTTTTGGAAAATGCCCTAAAATATGCCGGTGACGCCACACCCCGCATCGAAGTGAATCTTTCCATTGAGAATCAAAAATTAATACTTTCCGTGGCCGACCAAGGTCTGGGAATCCCCGACACGGAAAAGAAGCGTATTTTTGACAAGTTCTATCGAATCGGAAGCGAAGACACCCGCCAAACCAAGGGAACTGGCTTGGGATTGTTCATTGTAGAGCAAATCACAAAAGCTCACCAGGGCCATATCATAGTGCTGGACAATAAGCCAAAAGGTACGGTTTTCAGGATTGAAATACCGGTTTAAGATTGGTTCATCGTTCATTATTTTATAGTTAAAAAAATGAGGATTCTATTTGTCGAAGACGAAGTAAATATCAGGGACGTGGTGAAGCTCAACCTGGAAATGGAAGACTACGAAGTAGTGGCCGTTGGCGATGGGCGCAAGGCCCTCAAGCATTTCAACGAAGAGCATTTCGACCTCATCATACTGGACGTGATGCTGCCGGAAATGACCGGGTTCCAAATCTGCGAACAAATACGGCTGACCAATATGGAAGTGCCGATCATCTTCCTCACTGCCAAAGATGGGCCCCCCGACCGCATTGCCGGCCTGAAAAAAGGCGGCGACGACTACTTGACCAAACCCTTCCATTTAGAAGAACTGCTGCTACGTGTCAACAACCTCATCCGCCGCACCAGCAAGGCGCCCGACAATACACCGGAGGTTTATGAATTTGGCAAAAATAAAATCAACTTCCGCACCTTTGAAGCAGTGGGCAACGATGGGCCATTCATGCTCACCAAAAAAGAAACGATGCTGCTTAAGTTGTTGATAGACAGGAAGAACGAAGTAGTATCACGGCATCAAATCCTTCAATCGGTATGGGGCTATGATGTGTTTCCTTCCACCCGTACCATTGACAATTTCATCCTTTCCTTCAGGAAATACTTCGAGGAGGATCAGCGCAACCCAAAATATTTTCATTCCATGCGGGGCGTTGGTTACAAGTTTGTCGGTTAGCAAGTACTAATCTTACGGAATTCCCGGGACGCCCAAATGCAGCATTCTCCCACCAGTCTGGTTGACAGGATCTACTTCTTTGCCTATCACCACACCATCTTCTGGGGCTGTATATTCTTTGATAATATCGCCGAATACATTGCGCAGGATGGCTATGGGCTGGCCCTTTTTTACCAAAGAACCCACATCGGGCATCACGCTTAGGAAGCCGCCCTCGTCGGAGTACATCCAATAAGAGTTTTTGCAAATAACGGGCGGGACACCCGGCTCGTCAATGTGGGTCGGCAGCATGTCCAGGTAGTGCAGCACATTGTAAATGCCAGTGCGGCCACCCCGAATCATGCCTTTTTGAAAAGTGGCCGGGTTGCCCACTTCGAGTGTGATGGCATGGATGCCCAGTTCATTGGCAGCGCCCCGCAGCGTTCCATCGGACGGCGGATTGTGCAGGATGATTTGCGGGTTTTGCAAAAGCGCCATTTGCCGGGTAACGGGGTTTACCATATCGGCACGTATATAATAGGAGTTGATGCGGCCTTGGCTGGCCGTGTGCAGGTCAATTAAGTAATTAAAATAACGGACCACTTTCTCAACCAAGCGCCAGGCATAGACTTGGCTCACGTTGCCATTAGGTTTACCTGGCATGAGGTGGTTCAGGTCGTTGCCATCCAGGAAACGGCGGGTACGCCTAAGCAAGGAAGGCACATTGACCACGGGCAAGCCAACTACGATGCCTTGTAGTTTTTCCACATTGATTTCATGTAAAACACGTTGTACGACAGGGATTCCGTTCAGTTCGTTGCCGTGAACGGCGGCAGTTAGGCCCAAAACATTGCCGTCTTCCACTCCTTTGGCCACGATGATGGGCAAGTAAATGGGCATGCCCATGCCATCGGTAACAATATGCAAATAATAGCGCTGCTTGGAGCCATAAGGTATTTCATCCAGTTTTAAATCTTCAATAACAGGGATGCTCGGCTCTACTTGGTAGGAAACTATCATACTTTGTTTGGTACAGTTTTAAAAATTAATCCGGGCCATCTTCCTCCTCCAATTTCGCTGCAATGTGGTCCCAAATTAGTCCAGCGGCCTGGCGAACAACGGGTTTTCCGCTATATTCGGCAATTTTCGGCAATCCGCCTATGCTGGTTGTATTAATTTCTGACAAAACCCGCTTCCCATCGTCGCCCACCAGTGTATCTATACCATAGAAAATGATGCCATGCGAGGCCAGGATGGGATCCAAATGGCGGATGATGGCCAATTCATCGGCGTCTGCTTCTGCAAAAGAGGACTTGCCGCCTCTCGCCACATTGCAAATCCAACCGCCATTGGTGGGCGTGCGGAGGGCAGCGCCCAACACCTGGCCTTTGCAGATCACAATCCTTTTATCGCCAAGATGTACTTTTTCTAAAAATTTCGCCCCTAAAAAAGCCTGTTGATTTCCCGCTTGGAATTTGACGAAATCGCTCCAACTCATGTTCCCACCTTCCGATTTTGACACTTTTTCTCCATCAATTTTGATGATGCCCTGACCACCAAAACTGCGCAATGGTTTTAAAACAATGGGGAAATTTTCTTTAAAAGAAGTAATATCGTCAATAGAGCGGCACAAGCGTTGGGGTGGGCAAAATTGCGGGAACTGCAGCATATAGTCTTTTGAGCCTGTCAAATCAATCCCTTTTGGTTCATTGACAAATAAAATATGAGGGTATTCTTTTGACAAAAACTGCCAAAAGTCAGAGGGGACTTGGTGCGGAATCCGGAGCAGCACGGCATCATAGCTCCGAAGCCCGGTTTTTATCAGATCTTTTTTATAAAAACGGCCATTTTCGGTAAAATCGAAAGTGTGAATGGCCTTGGTGGCATAGAGGCTTTTCACGGCCATTTTTTCAAAAAAAAGGCGGTTGAGTTCATTGCCCCGGCTGGCCACATCAATAGAATGGCAGCGGCTGTCCTTGAGCAGTTCCCTTATCAGGGGGTAAATGGTATTTTCTGCGGAATGGGCGCTGTGATCGGTCAGCACCAGAAGCTTGTATTTTGCCACTGCTTTTGGTCATTGGGCCATTGGTATATGTGGCCATTTGGGCCATTTGCCGTTGGGAATTGACCAAAGACGCAGGACCAATGGCACAACTACCAACGACTAATAGAGTATCTCGTTGATCAGTGCCTCATCGTCGTTCAACTGCTGGAAGGCTTGCATCCTGAACTGGCCTTTTTTGTTCACCAGTTCACAGGACATACGGTCAATGGCGACCATCGAAAGCACGGTTTGGATGTAGCCTTCGATGATGTCGTCCAGCCCGACGCCCAAGCGGTTGAAGTCACGGCGGTCCATGAGGATGAGGCGGTTGGTATCAGAATCCCAGGTGCCATCTGGGTTTTTTATGGAAAGGTTGGTGCCGAGGATGGACCAACTGTCGCTACTATCTAACAGGTTGTCTTCCAATGGTTTGGCGGCTTGGCGGGCGTAGATGCAAAGCGGCAGGATGCCTTTCGGGGTAGAGCTGACCATCATTCGCAAATCCGCCACATAAGTTTCACCCGCTTCGTTGGGAATGGTGCCAACGTGGTACAATTTGCCTTGGGTGGAATTTGAGCTCCAGTTATAATTGCCGATCAGGCTTTGCACGATGAAGCGATCGTAGTCAAAATCAAGCTTCATAAATTCTTCCAGTTCATGGGGCGTCACGATAGTATAAACGCCTTGTCCCGCATTGCTGTAAGGAACCTTCACCACGGCGTGGCCGCCCATTTTTTCCACCCAACCCGGTATTTCTTGTTTCCGCACATCACGGATGGTTTCGGGCGTATTGATTTTCAGGCCGGTGCTTTTCTCTTGGGTATTGAAAATTTCGTAGGCTTTGGCAGCCAGCATTTTGTTGCGTCCCCCGGCCAGACAGGCCAACACTGGGTTCAGTATGCGGGTTTTGGTAGAAATGGGAATCCGGTTCCAGGGTTTTTGGGTCACATAGCGAAAGGCAGCACGTATTGGCTTCCACTCCCCTTCGTTTGTTCGGACGTGCAGTACTCCGTTTTCAAAGCGAACAGCCGGATCTTTTTCATCATCATAAAACTGGGCAAGATAAACTGGCTCCTCAAATACATCAGCCATCACGGCGGCATAGCCGGAAGCCTCCATGTGGTTTTTGTCATAGATTACGGCCAGGCCGCCTTTCACCGTGGGCCGTTTTTTTTCCAAAAAAGGCTGGAAAGTATTTTCAATGAGCCAACGGTAGTTGCCTTGTTCCTGGTGATCCACGATGAGGGGCATGGATTTTTGACCACTTGGGCACGAGTTGTTTTCAATGACCACCATTTGGCGTTTGCCACCAGCGGAGGTGACGTTTATAAGGTCTGCGCCAGCCCAGTGGAAATATTTCGTTTCGTAGTTCAAAAATGACCGCAGGGAATCCGGCCACACCATCGGGTGCAGGTGGCAATAGCGGGTGATGATGCGCTCCTGATCGAGGTTGAGGAAAAAATTGACTGTGCGGTGGATAGTGGCATTCAGTGCCTTGGGATACCAGTGCTTATGGGCTTGAAAAGAGCCGGGCTGTATAGTTTTGGAAATTGTAGTTGGTTTTGACAGCGTTGCCACCATGAGATAGTTTATTAGCGGACAAGGCATCGTTTTGTTCGCCCGTCCGGCAGTAGAGAGAACGAATCAGGTTTGCAAAAGTTCCGGGTGCAAAAATCAAGTTTCCGAAAGGCCGTAGCCTTTCGGAAATTTAATATTCGCTTTACATATTCAGGAAAAAAGCTCAGATTCTAACACGTGGGCAGCTTTGCCATTAGACCCGTGGTACTTCAAGGCAAATACCGATTTGTACTTGGAATGATCTTTCAAAAAAGCCCTGACTTCCCGCAAGGTCTTTTTGTTTAAAAAATTAAGGAGTGGTTGGTCCACGTTGTTTAGCATTTCGATGGCGGGCTGGAGTTGCTCGTCCCAATCCTTGTAGTAGTGATCAAAATCCTGTTGACAGACTTTGCCCCGACAGTCGGCGTATTTGCACTCCAGTTCAAGTGGCGAGGTGATGTTGAAAATCCCGTATTCGTCGGTCAATTCTTCCCCTGGCTGAATGTCCCTGATGGCAATTTCAAAGCCGTAGCCGGTGCTCATCGTGTTGCAGTGGCAGCAGTGGTTCACGTATTTTCCAAAGTCCCAGCTAATGATGCGGTAGCCACGTTCGTCAATGTAGGAGTATTTTTCGATGACCTCCTGCATGTCGGGTGGATGCCTGGCATATTCTTCGGGCGAAACTTCAGGTTCAAGCGCATCCTTGACGTAGGTAATGGTTCCTTTCGGAATAAACTCGGTCGCAAATACGCCATAGCCGATCACATCATTGATGTGGTGAAGGCGGGTGTGAGGATGGATCATTTTATTAAAAGAACTGTTGGTTTTTTATACTGGGCTATGGAAGCTGGGAGGCCACGCACAGCGCCAGTTTGTCATTCCAAAATAGACTTAAAAACTGCCCAAAGTAACACGCTTTTTTACTCAAAAGTTGGGCAGTTGAGCTTATTTTTTTTGCGCTGTTTTTCAATTGAAAATCAATGGGTTAGGTGAAACTTTTGACAGGCTTTTTCGGCTGCTTCGCAGCTATTGCTACATTTGTTTTTTACCAAAGAAAAAATGATGGCAAAAACAAAAAAATACTATGTTGTCTGGCAGGGTGCAAAACCTGGAATTTACGATAGCTGGGAGGCTTGCCAGTTGCAAATCAATGGCTATCCAGCGGCCAAGTACAAAGCCTTTGGCAGCCAAGTGGAAGCAGAAGCTGCTTTCAAGGGCAATTATGCCAACTACATTTCAAAATCAGCCCCAAAGGCCGCAACATCCAGTTTCAAGTCAAAAAGCAGCATCGTCTGGGACAGCATCAGCGTGGACGCAGCCTGTAGCGGCAACCCCGGCGTGATGGAATACCAGGGTGTTGACACCAAGACGAAGCTTCAGTTCTTTCACCAAAAGTTTAGCCTAGGCACTAATAATATCGGAGAGTTCCTCGCAATTGTTCATGCCCTGGCCATGTTTAACAAGCAGGGAAAAGATACGCCCATCTATACCGACTCCAGGAATGCGATGGCCTGGGTAAGGAACAAACACTGCAAAACAACCCTGGAGCGCACGGCCAAAACCGAGCAGCTGTTCCAATTGATTGATCGGGCCGAAAACTGGCTGAAAACGCACACTTGGAAAAATCCAATCCTGAAATGGGAAACAGAATCGTGGGGAGAGATCCCCGCAGATTTTGGCCGAAAATAAGTCCAAAAAATGAATTTCAACCATCAATAAATCAAGCACTTATGAGAAAACCGACACGAAAAGCCACGACTTTGGTAACCGAAGAATTTGGCAAGGAACATCAAATTTTCATCGTTCCATTCTTTTCTGATTTTGGATTTAAAACTGTTTGGGTACAGGGCGACAAATTCCCCAAAAAAGCCATACAGGGAATGCTCGACCTAAAGGATCCCATCAAGGAACTGCACATGACCCGGAACGAATTTTCGGGACTTACCTGGGAAAACAAGGGAGGCATATTCGATGTGGTTTGCAAGGACGAGCATAAGCGGGTTTTTATTGTGGAAATGCAATCGCAGGATTACCGCTTCATCATTCAAAGGCTTTTGTACTATACTTTCCAGGAATTTTGCAACCTTATACCCAAAGGCCCAGATGAAACGAGTTATGGAGCACTACAGCCCATCTATTGCATTTGTATTATCAAGGACAAGATATTGCCGGGCGAAAACTATCACCAAGCCTTTTTGTTAAAAAATGATCAGGGCAACGTTTTGTACAGTGGGCTTGAAATACATTTGTTTGAATTGGGAAAATTCCCGATTTTGCCCAAAGAAAAAAAGAAAGTCAAATCGGACCTGGAAAAATTGCTTTTCACCATGAAATACGCACATACCATAGACCCGAAAGAAAAAATCAATATTCCCGATTTTTGGGAAGAAGAATGGCTATCGGAGTCCATTACTGAACTCGAATTGGCCAAAATGACGCCCGAACAGCGCAAGTGGGTGGAAAGGAGCCTTGTTAAAGAGGGCACGATCAGGGAAGCCCGTAAAGTGATTTTGGAAGAAATGATGCAAAAAGGACTGGAAGAAGGGATGGAAAAAGGCTTTAAAAAAGGGATGGAAAAAGGCATGGAAAAAGGGATAGAAAAGGGAATGGAAAAAGGCATGGAAAAATCGTTGGAGACTGTGGTTCTTTCATCGCATCAAAAAGGACTTTCCATTGATTTGATTGCCTCCATTACAAATTTAAGTGCCGAAAGGGTGAAGGCCATAATAGATTCCCACGGTAAAAATCCCTCCATCTAATCCGATGCCTGCCAACTACAAAACCCTATTTCCTTTCGGATAAAAGAAGCTGACATGAACTTTTTTGAAAGGCTTTTTAGCCAAGAAAAACCGGTTGCACAACCCAAAATTCATTTTGGCAGATATACCGATGTTTATCACACTCAATTTCAGGATGAAGCTTTTGAATCGGCCGTTTACGAATTTGAAAATGAAAATTTCATCCCGGCATACTCCGCTTTTTTCAATTATCTAAAAAACACCGAAGAGGACAACCTGCATTTTTGGGAAAAGGACGGCCAACTTCATTACGAGTTTTTTCAAGGTTCAAAAAAGATCACTGGATTTGCCAGCGAAAAAAAAATATTCGCAGAGGCCAAGGTGGCCAAGGCAAAAACCCTCCATTCCAGCTTTATGCGCCGCATGTTGGAGGAAAATTTTGAACTGAAATACAGCCGGTTTTCCCTATCGCCCTCCAATGAGTTGACCATTATTTTCGATAGTTATACCGTAGACGGTTCTCCTTATAAATTGTACGCCGCACTGAAAGAATTGGCCACTCACGCCGATAAACACGATGACCTGCTCGTGGATGAATTTGAAGCCCTGGAAATCATTGACCAACACATAAAACGGGAACTGCCGGAGGCTGAAAAAGAAATCAAATACAATTTCATCGTGAGGGAAATCAATGCGGCATTTAACGAAATTGATACTGGCAAACTGAACATAGATCAATATCCAATTGCAATTACCTACCTGCTGCTGAGCCTTTGTTACAAATTGGACTATTTGACAAAACCCGAAGGCTACATGATGGAGGCTCTGGAACGGGCGCACCGCTTGGCTTTTTCAAAAGATGGCAAAAACGCCGCACAAAAAAACCTGCTCCTCAGAAAGGAACTGCAAAAACTAATCGAACGGCCCAAAGAAAAGTTTTTCAAGGAAATGTACGAAGTGAGTGCCACCTTCGGCATCACGGCGCCCATTGACCACCAAAAGGTAGCCCTGGTCATTGACCAAGAACTGCCCAATATGAAATGGTATTCCGATCATGGCCACGAGCGCATTGCATTGGCCATTCCTGGCTTCATAGTTGGCCGCTGCCTCTTTTATTTTGCTGTGCCAAAACCAGATAAGGACTTGCTCCATCTATTGATGCAAATTTTGGAAGGCGACTATTTTAGCCTATTGGGATTTGAAAAATTCTTCGACAAAGGAATCTTGGATGAAAAAGGCATAAAAGCGGCCATCCGCAACATTGCCCAAGAGCATAAAAAAACTTACCCGAATTTCAACCCGGATTTGAAAAAGCTGGTTTTTAGTTCTTTGCCAAAGTTTGCAGAATCTTATCTCCTCATGGTACGTGAAGTGGATTTGTCAAAAATAGAATAGACAGGCCTGCTTATCAAATCTTTATGAAAAAAGAAAAAATTTTAGATATTCTTGAAACTGTCACCGATCCTGAGATTCCAGTGCTGACCATCATGGATATGGGCATTGTGCGGGAAGTAAAAAATCTGGAAAACGGAAGGTTGGAAGTGGTCATTACCCCTACTTATACAGGCTGCCCAGCCATGCACACCATTGAAATAAACATCAAGGCAGCGCTTCAGGAAAACGGCATCCACAATGTAGTTGTCAAAACGGTACTCAGCCCTGCCTGGACGACGGATTGGCTATCGGAAGAAGGCAAGCGGAAACTGAAGGAATACGGCATCGCCCCGCCCATCGGCTCTGCCGATAAAAATTCATTGCTCGGCGAGGAGACAAAAGTGGAGTGCCCTCAATGTGGCTCCTTGAACACCAAAATGATTAGTCAATTTGGTTCAACAGCCTGCAAATCATTGTTCAAATGCCTGGATTGCCTGGAGCCGTTCGATTATTTTAAATGCCATTAATTAATTCAAGCAGCCACTAATGTCAAATGCTTTTGACACCAAATAATAAAGAAAAGGGCCATTTTGAAAAAAAACAAGATGCTTTTCCCAAAATGACCCTTCTTTATACGAGGCTGCTCGCCATCGAAAGCGGCAACCTAATTTTTCAAGAAAAAACAAGATTCTTCATGTAAGTGGCGTCCACCTGGGCACTCTGCATGGGCGTTGAATTCTCGTATTTCTCCTGCTCCACAATATAATATTGCATGCCTGCTGCTTGTGCAGCTTTCAGGATTTTTGAGTAATCAATTTGCCCTGTGCCGAGGTCGCAGGAAGCTTCCTTTTCTCCTTGGGAAGCACCCTTCATGCGGTCTTTCACATGGCAAAGCCGCCAGCGGTTTGGGTATTTTTGCAGCCAAGCTACCGGGTCAGCACCAGGCGTCACTACCCAATAAATGTCCATTTCAAAGTCCACCAAGTTGGGGTCAGTGTTGCCCATGAGCACATCTTGCGGCAGTTGGCCTTCCAGTTCCAAAAATGAATAGTCGTGGTTGTGGTAGGCAAAACGTATCCCGTTTTTTTGGCAGATTTCGCCTCTTGCATTGAAGGTTTCAGCGATTTTTTTGAAATCGTCCAAAGATTTTTGCGGGCCGACCCAAGGGGAAATGAGGTATTTCATGCCTATTTCAGCGGCTTGGGCAGCCTTTTTTTCAAAATCCTTGTTGATGTCGCAGTGGCTGGAAACGCATGTGAGGCCCAGCCCGTCGAGGTATTGCTTGAACTCCGTATTGCTCATGCCCCAAAACATGCCCTGCTCGCCTTCGTAGCTCTCTATTTGGGTGTAACCGTAATCTGCGAGCTGCTTAATCGTGCCTTTAGGATCGGCTGGTATGACATCCCTGACCGTGTAGAGTTGGATGCCAAAATTTTGCAGGCTGGGCTGCGCTGCGGCCGCTGTGGTTTCAGCGGCAGCCTCAGCGGTTTTTTTTTCGCCTGTTTGGCAAGCCCACTGGGGCAGGATGAAAGCCCCTGCGGCAGCCGCACCCGCACGGTTGATGAATTTTCTGCGATTTAGTTTCATGATGAAAGTTGGTGAATGTTAGTCATATAGTCATTAGTCATTGACCATTTTGTCATTGATTAAAACATTGACAATCAATTGTATAAATGACTATTGGCAGTATGAAAAATGGTTGTCAAAGATGAATAAAATTTCAATCTTTTCGGGCAACTCGCCAAAGCGTAAAGCCCATAAAAGCGAAAAACGCAATGCCAAGCAACATAAATCCAGAAGTGCCCAATATCGGCCCCAAAACATGCTCTTCCACGTTTATTTTGGCAAGCCCATTTGACACACTCTCTTGTACTGATAATATGGCCACAATGACGCCAGCTAAAGCACCGCCCGCTACTAAACCAGTGGCAAAGAGGTTGCCCTTGCCCAATTCGTCGTCCTCCACCCTTTTACCACGGCGCTCCTGCTGCCAGCTTACAATGCCTTTGATGGCACCGCCGATGAAAATAGGAAGTGTGGTGGACAATGGCAAATAAAGCCCAATGGCAAAAGACAGCGCCGAAACGGAGCAAAGCTCCACGACCACCGCAATAAAAACGCCTACCAATACAAACTGCCAATCGAGGTTGAAAGAAAGCAAACCCTTGATGAGTGTGGCCATGAGCGTGGCTTGTGGTGCTGCATATTTTTCACCGATGGCATGTTGAATGCCCTGGGCAACCAGTTCTGGCGTGGGCGTATCAAGGTATTTTACTGTAAAACCAATGACGACGCTGGAAAATAAGACGCCGATGAACAAGGCTATTTGCTGGTATTTCGGCGTGGCCCCAACGAGGTAGCCCGTTTTCAAATCCTGGCTGGTCGCACCGGCATTGGCGGCAGCCACACAGACCATACCTCCGACCACCAGCACCATGGGTTCATAGACCTTTCCCGTCCAGCCAATGGCGATAAATACCAAGGCCGTGGCCATGATGGTGGCAATGGTCATCCCTGAAATGGGGTTGTTGGAAGAACCAATGATACCCACGATGCGGCTGGACACGGTGACAAAGAAGAAACCGAAAATCACGACCAATAGGCCGAGCATGAGTTTGGAAAAAAAGTTGTCGCCCGGCATCATGGGCAAAAGGGCCATCAACACAATTAAAACCCCAATTCCGATTAGGACCACTTTCATCGAGAGGTCATTTTCTGTGCGGTTGTTGATAGAAGCATTCACCCCTGCTTTAATGCTGCCCAGGCTGCCTTTGAAAGCTGAAACAATGGTGGGCAATGTTTTTAAAAGGGTAATAAAACCGCCAGCCGCCACAGCCCCCGCACCTATTTGGCGCACATAAGCCCGGTAAATGGCATCCGCACCGTCAGCAAAAGTATGGTTGACAGGATCCCAGCCGAAAGAGCCGCCCGCTGTGGCTACATCGCTCAAATAACCCAGTTTTACCAATTGCGCAGCGATAATATCTGGCGGCACCAGGCTGGCCAACAAGGGGTTCAGCCCGAGCCAGGCCAGTACGCCACCTGCCACCAATACCCCGCAAATCTTCGGCCCAATGATGTAGCCGACGCCCATGTACTCTGGGGTAATTTCTGCTCCGACCTGTGCTGCGGGAAATGTCCTATTGGCCATGCTCGAACCGAAAGTCGGCACCTCGGCAATGACGTGAAATACTTTTTGTAAAATGGCATAAACCAAAGCAAAACCAAGGCCCTGGTAAGCAGTTTTGGCGAAATCGCCGCCCTTGTCGCCAGCAATGAGCACTTGGCCGCAGGCCGTGCCTTCCGGGTAGGGCAGATTGCCGTGTTCTTTAACGATGAGCGAACGGCGTAGCGGGATCATCATCAAAGTGCCGAGGCAGCCACCCAGTACAGCCAGGAAGAAAATGGTCCAGTAGCGGAAATAATTGTCGCCAACGGACGGATCGCTCAAAAACAAAAATGCGGGCAAGGTAAATACCACTCCCGCCGCCACACTTTCACCCGCCGAGCCTGTGGTCTGGATGATGTTGTTTTCCAAAATGGTAGTTCCAAAAAAACGGTGTCCTAAAGAAATGGCCAGTACGGCGATGGGGATGGAGGCGCTCACGGTAAGCCCAGCCTTCAAAGCGAGATAGACAGTAGAGGCCCCAAAAATGACCCCAAAAATCGCCCCTAAAACAATGGCTTTTAGTGTGAATTCCTTCATTTTGCCATCAGTGGCAGGGATGTAGGATTTAAACGTTTCGGTTGGTTTTAGCTTTTCCATACAACGAGTGGTATTGCCTGTTTGATGAAGTGGCTAATGTATGGAAAAAATGTTCTGGCGGGAATTTTATTTGGGAACCTGACCACTGGAGTCCTTTATTTAAGCTGCCAATGCATTACTTATACTTTTTTATATCAATGACTTTTTCACAAAACCCATAATCCTCCCCCACATTGGAGGCCACCACCACAGTACGATTGCCTAAGTATTTTTCTACCAAACTAAGGTACCACTCCACGCCCTGCCGATCCAGGTTGGTCGTCGGTTCGTCCAGCAAGACGAGGGATGACTGGGAGCATAGCGCCAGGGCGAGTTTCAGGCGCTGTTTCATACCAGAGGAAAAGTGGCGGATTTGTTTGTCTTGTGCTTTGGGAAATGCAAGCAGTTCAATGAGGTCAGCAGGTTGGAGCGTTTTTAAAAAGGGCTTGAATCGGCGATGGAAATCAAGGGCCTCTTGCAGAGTAAATTCTTCAATCAAATCAATGTATGGAGCGGCATAACTCATGTGCCGATAGACTTCATCGGGAGCGCAAGCCGTGCTGTTTTTTTCAAAAACAACTTTCCCTTTGGAAGGTGTTAAATGTCCTGAAAGCACTTTCATCAGGGTGGATTTCCCGCTGCCGTTAGGGCCGGTGACGGCATACCTTTCCCCTGCGTCGAACTGATAGTCAATGCCCTTAAATATCCATTCGTAGCGGTATCGTTTGGAAAGGCCGTGGAGTGAAATCCGCATGAGTTTATAAAAAAACTGAAAAATTCCCCCGATAGATTTCAGGTGCAGATTGAGGCCCCGAAACAATTTCGGGATGCTCGCTTTGCTGCCAACTGTGGACTGGAGACTGAGGACTAAAAACCCCAGTCTCCAAGCCCCATCAACGCCTACCGTTCATCTGCTGGAAGCCCCGCATGATGCCCCGGTCGGCCTTGCGGACGAATTCGAGGATGTAGTCCCTTTCGGGTGTGGCGTCTATTTCCGTTTCGATAATTTCGATGGCTTGGGTAGTATTGTAGCCCTGCACGAAAAGGATGCGGTAAATATTTTGAATTTGGTGAATCTGGCTGGGGTCGAAACCCCGGCGGCGCAGGCCAATAGAATTTATACCTGCATAAGAAAGCGGCTCACGGGCGGCTTTAACAAACGGAGGCACGTCCTTTCTGACCAAGGAACCGCCGCCGACAAAAGCATGGGAACCCACTTTGACAAACTGATGGACTGCCGTCAAGCCGCCCAATATAGCAAACTCCTCTATTTCGATGTGGCCAGCCAGGGTTACGCCATTTGCCAACACGCAGTTTTGGCCGATATGGCAATCGTGGGCAATGTGGACATAGGCCATGAGGAGCGAGCCGGTGCCAATGGAGGTGCGATGGCTGGCTTGTGTACCACGATTGAGCGTTACATATTCCCGTACGATAACACTATCGCCCAATTCGACCAAGCTGTATTCTCCTTTAAATTTTAGGTCTTGGGGCACGGCACCAACCACGGCACCTGGGAAAATCTTGCAGCCCTTACCTATCCTTGCTCCATCCATAATGGTGACATGGGGCCCAATCCAGGTATCGTCGCCAATGACAACGTCCCTTCCAATGGTGGTAAAAGGTTCCACCGTAACGTTTTTGCCGATTTTGGCTTCGGGGTGAATGTAGCGCATCCCTTGCCCATTTCCATTGAGGTAGGGCAGGACGTGCGGTTGTTCAGTAGTAATTTTCATCGTTGTGGTTTACAAAAGTTTAAAATTGGTGTTCCCGAATACTGATTCGTTGTTTTGCAAATGAAAAACACGGGGACAGGCAAGGTGCGTGCCGATATACAGTTTTGTAAAAAACTATCGGCTTTCGTGAGTCCTTGCCCCGGATAGGAAAGGGAAATAAAAATAGAAATGCAAGAATGAAGGATTCGAGTATTTTTTTCCCAACTAAAATTGTTTGAAGCTGAAGCTAATTTGTAAAAGCGATAAAGCCTGCCAAACAGGGCTTTTGCCAATTTTCCAAATTTTCAATCGCTGGCTTTTAAACGAAAATACCCCCCGGTATTTTTCACATTCTGTTTAACGTCTTTTTAACTAAATGCGCTTCCTTTTATTGTATTAAAAAAGGAAGAAAATTTTGGCATCAAACCCAGTAAACGCCCTAAATCAAGAATTGCTCACTTCCATTTCTTCTTTTTTCTTGCCTTCTGTCCTGCGCACGATCTGCGCTGTAAGTTCGCCTTCCGAAACGAGTTTATTGCCCACATAGGCCGTGCCGTGCATCTGCACCAGGCCCCGGCGGATAGGGGCGGTAAGCTCCATTTTTAAAATAAGCGTATCGCCCGGCACCACTTTGTGCTTGAATTTGGCCCCATCTATTTTTACAAAATATGTGTCCCAATTGCCCGGATCCCCCACCTTGGTCAGGGCCAAGATGCCTCCCGTTTGAGCCAACGCCTCCAACTGCAAAACCCCAGGAAATATGGGATTATTGGGGAAATGGCCTTGGAAAAAACCTTCGTTGATCGTGATGTTTTTCACGCCCACTACATAGTTTTCGCCCACTTCAATGATTTTGTCCACCAGGAAAAACGGGTAGCGGTGAGGCAGGTAGTTGGCAATGTCCATTGCCGTATAGACCGGCTCCACGTTCGGGTCGTATTTGGGCACGCCTTTCAGCCTGCGCTGTTCGGTATAGATTTTTTTCAGGATTTTGGCAAATTCGACATTGCCCTTGTGGCCAGGCTTGGTAGCTACAATTTTACCTTTTATCGGCTTGCCGACCAAAGCTAAATCTCCCAGCACGTCGAGCAGTTTGTGGCGGGCAGGCTCGTTGTTGAAATACAATTCGAGGGTGTTCAGAATGCCTTCTTTGTCAATTTTGACGCTCGGCTTGCCCAGCTTTTTTGCCAAAGCATCCAATTCCTCCTGGTTCATCAGCCTGTCCACGATGACAATGGCGTTGCTGAGGTCTCCGCCTTTTATCAGGTCATTTTCAACTAAATATTCCAATTCATGTAAAAAAACGAAAGTGCGGCACGGGGCAATTTCGTCCATAAAATCCTCAATATCAGGCAAAAAGGCGTACTGCTGCCCCAATATTTTTGAATTGAAATCTATCATGGTGGTCACCTGAAACTGGTCGGCGGGCAATGCCATCAGTTCTGTCCCAGTCGTCTCATCATAATAACTGACCGGCTCGGTGATGTCCAAAAATTCCCTCGGCTCCTCCTGAATTTCGATGCCCACTTTTTTCAAGGCATTCACAAAAGAAATAGCGCTGCCATCCATTATTGGTACTTCCGGACCATCAATTTCAATCAACACATTGTCTATAGACATACCATATAGCGCCGCCATGGCATGTTCTACCGTGCTCACATGGGCACTGCCCTGCTGGATGGTGGTGCCACGGAGCGTGGATACGACATAGGTTGGATCGGCTTTGATGGTAGGCTTATCCGCCAAATCAATGCGTTGGAACACAACCCCATGATTGGCGGGGGCTGGCCGAAAGGTCATCGTTACTTCTTTTCCGGTATGCAGGCCAATACCTTGCACGGAAGCTGAATCTTTTATCGTCTGTTGATTCATGATTGGGCAAGTGTGAAAATTAATGCTTTGATGGCTAATGGCTTTGGGCTTTTGGTTCATGGCTGGCCAAGTGGCCTATCCTTTTTTCCAGTTCATTTATCTTTCTGTACAAATCCGGTAGTTTTTTAAAAACGGCATACGAGCGCAAGTAGTCATTGTATGGAATGGCTGGCGAGCCATACAGGGCTGTATTTTCTTCCTTTACGGCTGCTGCCACGCCGCTTTGGGCCTGCACTTGCGTCCCATCTGCAACGGTGATATGGCCCACAAAGCCAGATTGCCCACCAATTCGGCAGCTTTTGCCGATTTTGGCGCTGCCAGCGAAGCCAGCCTGGGCAGCCACCACGGTATCTTCGCCTATCTCTACGTTGTGGGCCACCATGATTAAATTGTCAAGCTTCACGCCCCGGCGGATAATAGTGCTGCCCATTGTCGCCCGGTCTATGGTCGTATTGGCACCTATTTCTACATGATCCTCTACGATGACATTGCCGATTTGGGGGATTTTTTTGTAGCTGCCATCCGGCTGCGGGGCGAAACCAAAACCATCGCTTCCGATGACCACATTGGACTGCAAAATGCAATGGTCGCCGATTACGCTATCGTGGTAAATTTTTACGCCAGGATACAAAATGCAGCCTTTGCCTACCACCGCATTTTTACCTATAAAAACCTGGGGATAAATGGTGGTGCCTGCCCCAACGGAAGCACCCTCTTCTATGACCGTAAAAGTGCCAATCGAAACCCCGGCTGCCAATATTGCGCTGTGGTGAACAAAGGCTTTTTCTGAAATGCCCGTGGCTATGGCCCTTGCTTCGTCAAATTTTTCCAACAACTTCCGAACGGCATCGTAAACGTCGTCCACCCGGATGAGTGCCTTTGCTGCAACCGGCATGGCAGGCTTGAAATCCTTTTGTACCAACAGGGCAGCAGCCTCCGTTGAATAGGCAAAATTTTCATATTTTGGATTAGCCAGAAAGGTGAGCGTACCTGCCCCTCCCTCTTCGATCTTGCCCGGTTTGCTGACCACTGCTTCTCCGTCCCCTTCCAGTGATCCGCCAAGCATCATTGCTATTTCTTTGGCTGCTATTTGCATAAGTGCAAAGGTAGGAAAAGTTCGACAGTTGCCAGTTTAAGCCAAAGCGTGAATCCCAGACTTGGGTTTAGAGGGCAGGTGGTAGCTTAGACTTGCCCTCAGCAAATTACCTTTGCCAAAAAAGGGGCTTTTGAAAAAAATAAAAATTGGAACCTGGGCCGATAAACTGGCGATGAAGCAAGCTGCAACCTGCCAAAGTCTGTTGGCCGAACATGGCGTGGCCACTGAAATGGTGTTTTTTGAAAAAACAGGCGAACAAGGCATTTTACCTAAAATGGAAGCTGCCTTACAAATCGGCGAATTGGACGCCACCATTGAGCCGCTGTCCGATTTGCCAACGACACAGCCCGGCGGCCTTGTCATTGCTGGTGTTTCCCAACGCTGGGATCCCGCTATATGGCTTATATTTTCTTTGGCACATATTGCTGACAATCAATTATTTAAACTAAAAAGCGGGGCAAGGTTGGGCGTTTCGTCCGATTTGCAAAAAGCACAATTGCTGCATTTTCGACCAGATGTTTTTTTTGAAAAAATGGAAAATGACCTGGACAAGGAGCTTGAAAAATTGCGCTCAGGGAACATGGATGCACTTGTGGCCGACGCCACTAATTTTCAATTACAAATATTGAACATTGAAGAATTTCACATTGTAAAATTTAATCCCATCGAATTTGTCCCTGCCCCGGGCCAGGGCGTGTTTGCCTTCCGCTGCTGTGAAAACGATCATGAAACCCGCCGACTGCTGCGCCTTTTGCACCATCCGGCAGTGTCTGCCGTCACGAACATCGAAAGGAGCGTTTTGAAAATATGGGGTGGGTACCCAGGTTTGCCGTTGGGGGTTTACTGCGAAAAAGATGGTTTTGGCAATTTCCACGCACATGCTGTCCTGGCCGACGCCTGGGATCAGCCACTCCGCAGGGTGCGGATCTCGCAGAATACTCACCTTTCATTGGCAGAAAATTTAGTGAAAAGCTTGCATGAGAAAGGGTGATTTTAAGGATGCAACTCACCTGACATTTTTCTTTAGGTTAAAAATTGGAATTGTAAAATGGCTGTCATTCCTGCCACTTCCGCTGTTTTAAAATAGGGGCGTACCCAACTTTTTTTGTCCATAAAAGCGTAATCCATTACGTAGCCAATGCGCTCTCAAAGAATTGGCTACAAAGATTTTACACCCTAAATATTCGTCATCATGAAAAAGAAAACCGTTCTCTCGATGGCAGGATTCCTCCTGCTCTCATCCCTCGTCTCCGCCCAGTACAAAAAGCCCAACCGCATTTTCAAAGACAAGCAAATGGACCTCCAGTTCAGCCTCGGACTGGCCCCTACTTTTTTAACCGACGGAGGCAAGCAAAGTGTACCACCCCTGAGCCTGTCGGGTGAAATGATGTTCAATGATTTCCTGAGCGCCGGCCTCTCGTTTGCCCATTCTGCTACTTTTTCCAAAGAGGAGATCGTGGCAGACGGGCGGCTGGCCCGATGGAAAAACAACTATTTCGAGGCCGGGGCAAGGTTTGCCGCCCACGTCACCCGCTTCGACAATATGGACATCTACGGCGGGTTTTCAGTGGCCTACTGCCATTCCCTGGTAAAAGCTACCCAAGACGGCATGGAAGAAATGTCCAGGCACATGGGTATCAAGCCCAGTTCAGGTAAGATAGTGCCGGGCGGAATTTTGGGTTTCCGGTATGCTATTTCCAAAAAAATAGTCTTGATGAGCGAGGTGGGCGCTGGCGTTTCGCTGTTCAAACTGGGCGTGGGCTACCGGGTAAAATGATAAGGCTTGGGAGTTGGATGTTTGACTTTTTGCTTGCACAATTTCAGGCATCCAACATCTTTATTGCAACTCCTGCATCCCGGTTTTGCCATTTTTCTTCAGCCATTGGGCGGACTGGAAAATGCTTTGCCCATAAGTTTCCATTTGCCGTGCCACATCGGGATAGGCGCTGATGTGGTTGTTGAGGTCGCCGGAGCGATAATGGTAAAGGGATTTTATCCCATTTTCCCTGGAAACAAACATGTATTCCGCATTTAAAACCGTGAACTTATCGTCGGCAAAGGCAGGGACAAACTGACGTTTTTCACTGAAAAGATTAATACCATAGGTGTTGTTGACGTAAGGGTATTTCAACAAACCCATAACGGTCGGAAAAATGTCCATCTGGCTGCCAAGTTGGTCAAACTGCTGTGGTTCGCCGAGCAGTTTTGGCGCATACATAATCAAGGGCGTATGCACATAACTGAGGCACATGTCATATCGCTTGTCGAGCGCTGCGCCGTGGTCGGCCACAAAGATGAAAAGGGTGTTGTCAAACCAAGCCTGTTTCCCGGCCATGTCCAGAAACTTTTGCACGGACCAGTCCACATATTCCACAATGCCAAGGGTGGCCTCTTTGTGCCGTGGTTGAAAATAATTGGGGATGAGGAATGGGCCGTGGTCGCTTCCCGTCATAATGGTGGCAAAGAAAGGTTTGCCTTCCTGGTTAATTTTATTGATGTCGCCGATGGCATGTTCATATAGATAATCATCAGGGACACCCAAAGCGCTCAAGATTTTCTCTTTTGGATATTCCTTGTTTGAAACAATGCGGTCGAAACCATTGGCCTTTAGGAAGGGCCCGACATTGTCAAATTCGGCATCGTGGGTAGTAAAATAAATGGTGGAATAACCTTTTTCTTTAAGTGTATTGGCAAAACCCGATTGCGAAGAAATTTTGCGCATGGGGTGCTGGCGTTTCACGACAGGCTGAGAAAACAAGGTGGAATAAATGCCGGCAAAAGTGTGGATGCCAGTAGTAAATACGCTGTCGAACACATAGCCTTTCGTAGCTAAATCATCTAAAAATGGCGTCAGATTTTCCTTGTTGCCGTAGCGCCCCATTTTAAAAGCGCTCATACTTTCCATGATGACCAGCACAACATTGGGCTGGCTGGCGAGGCTATCGGCAAAAGCCACCTGCCGGGCGATGGGCGAATTGAATTCCTGAGCCGCCGGTATTTCAAGGTATTGCTGCACATTCCTGATGGCTTCGCCATCTCCCATGAAATGCACTTCCTGTTTGGCATCATTAAATGAGTTAACATAGCTCAACCCAAAGGTGTAGGCTGGGCTTAGCCCCAGCATGTTGGTAAAGCCATAATCTGAAAAATAGGCCGTGCCTGCGTCTATGTGGGTTTGAAGGGAAAAGCGGTTCCAGATACCGAAAGTCAACAGGGCCGCAAACAGCAAAAAGGACTTAAAAGAAGAGGCAAACGAAAAGCCGTCAGTACGGTATAAGACGCTCTGCATCAAGCGTTTATTTCTGAAAAAAAACAGGAGGGAAATCAATAGAAATGGGATAATGGCCCACAAATAACGCCACTCTTGCAGCACCATCGTACTTGGCAGCGAGGAGTTGCCGCTATTGGCGGAAATCATCACGGACATGGTAAGGCGGGTATAAAAATGGTGGAAATAGGGCAAGTCAACGGCACAGGCAAAAAAGCTGAATGAATAGCCGGCGGTCGTCAACCCCACGACCATTTTGTACAACCAACGGCTGTTCCAGCCCATGATTGCATCGGCAGTGAGCAACAAAAAAGGCAGTGTAAGGATGTAGCCGGACACCACGGTGTCGAAGCGAAGGCCCATCAAAAAGGCTTTGGTTACCAGCCAAGCTCCTTGATCGGTAGGCAGAAAGTGCAGTTGGTGGAACTCCTGCACAAAAAGTATAAGGCGGAAGATGGTAAAAAATACCAGTCCGGTAAGGTAAATGCCGAGTACATAGGTCAGTTGCTTGGGCAGGGTTCCGGGGAATGGACGCTCCTTGCCCAATACATAGGTCAGTTCTGCCATTTCTTGAGACAGGCCGCCATTTATCCATCCAACAAGGGAATTGATTTGAAAAAACCTAAACTGATGAATGGAAAAAAAGGCGGAATTATAAATAACTCAAGTTGCGGCGTGGTTGATAAGAGTTAATAATTGTTTATAAACGGTTGATTTTCTGATCATTAGGCTTGGCAATCAACTTTTGTCAACCTTTTATCAACTTTATATTAACCAAATATGGTTCTCCGCAACTAAAAAATTAAAGGACTTTTTAACCCAATTGTCGCTGCAAATGTAGCGCAAATAGGAAAAGCTGTTACACCTTCACTTAACGAAAGTTCTGATCGTGTTGTTAATGGCGGAAATTCAGTGGGAAATGGATACAGCCCTTTGAAAGTAACAAAGAAAATGTGCAGAAGCGAATAATTTGCTTGGCCATCAGTTGATCCAGCCTTTAAAGGCGGCAACGATTTTGGCACCAAACACAATGGTGAGCGTCCATTTGGTCACAAAATAAACAAGGAAAATGGCGACGGCTTTTTTGCCGTTTTTCTGGTAGGCTTTTTTGATAAACTCTTTCATGTCCATAGTTGCCGGGCAAGGTGAAATCCAAAAATTTTCCTGGAAACACCCTGCCAGGGTTGTTTGTTTAAAGGGGTGATTTTCAAATAAATTTAGTGCGGGAATGAATGCGGCTGGTTAGTTCGTTCTGTGCTGCAAGGTCATTTTGCAAAAGCAGTTCCAAAAGTCTGTTAAAACAGCAAGTTTCCCAATTCCGTTTGGAAAAATTTCAAACAGATAATGAAATTTTTACAATTGCCAAACCTACACAGTTAATACTCAAAAGCCAAATCCGTTACACAGCCTTCAGGAGAATTTTTCTGCCAGACGTTTGAAATAGGCAGTCTTTGCACAAAATGAAAGCCGCCAAAATTGGGATGGTCTTCCATTTTTGACACACATTTGTTTTTTATTTTGGGTAAAATTTTGCCCGAAAAACTGACTATTGCATTTCAAAAAAATAAATTCCTATGGAAACAATTTACATGACCCAAGAGAAGCTGGCAGCAGGCATGCCCGCTGTGTTTGATTCCCCAAAAAATCAAGGCCGATTGGATATGATCGTTTGCCGGCCAGAAAAATATGCGAGAGAAGAACTTCAGGAAGGCCAACTGGACGAAACCCTTGGCCTGGTGGGCGACAATTGGCTGGCCCGGGCGCAAGCCGATTCGCCAGGTGGCGTGGTAAATATTGAGGCGCAATTGACTTTGATGAACACCCGCCTCGTGCAGATGGTGGCTGGGGAAAAAGATCGCTGGAAACTCGCTGGCGACCAGCTTTATGTGGATATGGATTTGAGCAAGGAAAACCTACCGCCAGGCACCCGCTTAGTTGTCGGCTCGGCCATTATCGAAGTGACTTCAAAACCGCACACCGGCTGCAAAAAATTCGTGGAGCGCTACGGCATGGATGCCATGTTGTTTATCAACAGCCCAGCCGGAAAGGACTTGCGGCTGCGGGGAATGTATGCGAAAGTGGTTCAACCTGGGAAAATCAAAATTGGCGATACAATCGAGAAATTGACTACTTAAACCCTCGCCATGAGGCATTTAAACCCTGGTACGCTGCAAGGAAGCATCCCTGCTGTGCCGTTCAATGGCCAATCGCAAAAGCCTGTCAATCAATTCACTATATTTCAAACCGGCCGCTTCCCAAAGCTTTGGGTACATGCTGATATTGGTAAAACCGGGCAGGGTATTCGGTTCGTTGACATACACTTTTCCCTTTTCGGTCAAAAAAACATCCAAGCGGGAAAGCCCTTCCAATCCCAGCGCCCGATAGGCATTGATGGCCGTTTGCCGGATATTTTCAACGTCTTTTTCTGATACATTTTCAGCGGGGATGACCACCTTGGCGGCATCGGCGGTGATGTACTTGCTGTCGTAGTCGTAAAAACCTTTTTGCATTACAATCTCCCCTACCCCACTGGCTTGGATATTTTCTACATTGCCCAAAACAGCGGTTTCAATTTCACGCCCCTTGATGCCCTGCTCCACCAGCACTTTGATGTCGAATTTAAAAGCCAGTTCGACAGCGGCTTTCAGTTCTTCCTCATTTTCGGCTTTGCTCACGCCCACGCTGCTGCCCATGTTTGCTGGTTTTATAAAAAGCGGAAAGGGCAACCGGCGCATAATAGCCTCATAATCAGGCTTTTCATATTTAAACAACAGCACCCAGGGAGCAACGGCAATGCCTGCATCCCGCAACAGCCGTTTCGTAACATCCTTGTCCATGCCTACGGACGAGCCAAGGCAGCTCGGCCCCACATACGGCAGGCCCAAAATGGAAAGCAGCCCCTGCAAGGTGCCATCCTCCCCGAACGGGCCGTGGATGATGGGGAAGACCACGTCTATTTTTGGAAATTGGGAAATGGAGAATTCCGGGAATTGGCTGTCAGCCACCACAGTCTGTGCAAGCGGGCGGTATTGGATGACACGGTCTTCGCCTGGCAACAGCATCAATGGCCAGCCCTTGGCATCCGCCTCTATGCTGGCGAGGGCCATAAATTCCTGTTCAGGCAAATGCAGCCATTGCCCGCTTCGGCTAACACCGACAACGACCACGTCGTATTTATTTTTATCAACGGCTTTGAAGATGTTCCGGGCGGAGTTCAGGGATACTTCGTGCTCCGGGGAGACGCCTCCGCAGAGGAGGGCAAGGGTAAGTTTTGACATAGTCGTTTATAGTTTGGAAATCAAATCAAGCAGTTTATCAGCAGGGCTTACTGCCAATTTTGGAAAATCTATTCTTTTTAGAATATCGAAATGTTTATCGTGGGTAACGAGAAAATCAGCATTAAAAGCCAAGGCGCAGTCAACAAATTTATTATCATCAACATCCGATTGGATGAGATTCCAGTTGAAGTAAATATCTTGGTGATGTACGTTTTCCAGATTGACAAGCATTTTTATGACATTCTCGGCTACTCCGGATGAAGTTTTTCTGATTAAAATTTCTTCATATTCTAAAAGGATTTCACTGCTTATCCCAACCTGAATTTGGCCAGTTCTGATTGCATCAAATATTGGGCGAAAAGGCGATTTTTTGGGTAATGAAATTAACAAAACGTTAGTATCAAGGACTATTTTCATTTTTTTATTTACAAAGGAACCCTGCGTTGGGAGGAAGATTTAGAAGGAAAGTGGGATGATTTTGAGTTTTTTTATTTAATGGGAGTACGCATGTGCTCATTTTTCCACTCTTCAATCGTCTTTTCATCCCAACATTTCTCCTCCCAAAGCTTATCCATCTCCTCATCCACTTTTTTGGCAAAATACTCAGCCAGCATCTTTTTGATGTCCCTCAGTTCACTATCACTGACATTGTGGGCATACAGTTTCAATAACTCGACCTGCATGTTGCTCAATTTGGTAGGCACATTGGCATTTGTTTCCATACGAATAATTTTTTAACCACTACAAATATACAGTTTTGCAAGATCAAAACACCTCCGGCCTCATCTGCGGAAAGAACAGCACTTCCTGGATACTGGCCTGGTTGGTAAACAACATCGCCATGCGGTCAATGCCAAATCCGATGCCCGACATGGGCGGCATTCCGTACTCCATCGCCCGCAGGAAGTCGTTGTCAATGAACATGGCCTCGTCGTCGCCACGTTCCATCAGGCGGGCCTGTTCTTCGAAGCGCTCCCGTTGGTCAATCGGGTCGTTCAGCTCGGTGTAGGCATTGGCGATTTCCTTGCCGTTTACCATCAATTCAAAGCGCTCCACGAGGCCGGGTTTGCTGCGGTGGCGTTTGGTCAGCGGCGACATTTCGACGGGATAGTCAATGATAAAGGTTGGCTGGACAAAATGCTTCTCCGCCGTTTCGCTGAACAATTCGTCAATCAATTTTCCCTTGCCCATCGAGTTGTCCACTTCAATATGCAGTTTTTTGCAAACGTCCCGCAATTCGGCCTCTTCCATACCGCTCACGTCAATGCCAGTGTGCTCTTTGATGGCGTCCATGATGCTTACCCGTTTGAATGGCGCCTTGAAGCTGAGCACCTTTTCGCCCACCTGCACATCAGTGGTGCCGCAGGTGTCGAGGGCCACTTTTTCCATCATTTTTTCCGTGGTTTCCATCATCCAGAAGTAGTCCTTGTAAGCAGTGTAAAATTCGAGGACGGTAAACTCCGGATTGTGGGTGCGGTCCATGCCCTCGTTGCGGAAGTTGCGGCTGAACTCATACACCCAATCGAAGCCGCCAACGATGAGCCGTTTCAAATAAAGCTCATTGGCGATGCGCAGGTAAAATGGCACGTCGAGCGCATTGTGGTGGGTGATGAACGGCCTGGCCGCCGCCCCACCAGGAATGGCTTGCAGTACGGGCGTGTCCACCTCCAGCGCCCCTTGTTCATTGAGAAATTGGCGGATGGAAGCCACCATTTTAGTGCGCTTGAGAAAAGTCTCTTTCACCTCCGGGTTCACTATCAAATCCACGTAGCGCATGCGGTAGCGCAGCTCTGGATCAGTAAAGGCATCGTGGATGTTGCCTTCGGCATCCCGCTTCACAATGGGCAGCGGGCGAAGTGACTTGGCCAGCAGCTTTAGCTCCGTCACGTGGATGCTCGTCTCGCCAGTTTTTGTATTAAAAACAAAACCTTTGACACCGACGTAGTCGCCTATATCGAGCAGTTTTTTGATTAAAACATCAAAAAAGGTAAAATCCTGTTCGCCCTCAGCTTCCCCTTGGGCAAAATCATTGCGTCGAAGGTAGAGCTGAATTTGACCCGATGAATCCTGGATGTTCATAAACATGGCCTTGCCAGCCTCCCGCTGTGCCATGATGCGGCCAGCCACACAGACATCCTGGAAATTGAGGCGGTTTTTGCTGCCATCTTCCAACACTTCCTCTTGGTAGCTGGTCTTGATTTCAGCGGCGAGTGCGTTCACCGGATAGGCTTCAGGTGGATAAGGATCAATGCCCATTTCCTTGATTTTCTGGAGGTTATCTCTACGGACGATTTCTTGTTCGGATAAATGCATGTTCAGTTTAGTTGAAATAACAGGTTTGTTGAAGGGCGGCAAAAATAGGAGATTGGTGGCGAATGTTTGCCTTTTTTTAAAAGCTTCTAATGCCTTTTGCGCTGACTTCAAGCACGTTTATGAGTAGCCAAAAACCAAGCGATGGGGAACGGTTCAATCTTTGGAATAAAATGACTGTCCCTGTAGCTCTAAGTTAATTTTTTTCTCAATTCAATTTTTTTTACAATTAATCTGGCTGTTACATATTTTTTATTATAAATTTGCAGCATCCCATCAGAATTCAACCGATGCTGCTATTTACTCCCAACTTCTGTTGTAAAACAACTGAACAATAACACAAAAAAGGTCGGAATTTCTCAATGCCATGTAGTTGCGGTTTAAATTGTTGATTAAACCGGCTCATTAGTATTCCCTGGAATTATCATGTAAAATATGTCACAGCATATTTTGCTATGATATTTTATTACCAACAGTGCAATACTAAGGGGTATGGTATGATGTCTAAACTTGCAGTATTTATCGGTTTAATCAGCTTTTTTACTGCTAACAATTAGGTTCAAACTGATGAAACAGTTCAGCACCTGCTAATACTATTGGCCTTTAGCTGATTGCAATTGGTCAAAAGCATTTTACAAATGCAGAGCCTGTCCCGAATCATCCGGTAAACCTATCAATATGGGCTCGTGTAGTGTTTGGGGGCAACGCCCAAGTAGCGCCGAATTCATTCGGCGTTGCGCCATTTTTCGCCGAATGAATTCGGCGGTACTTACAAGGTTACACAGCATGAGGCTCAATGGGAAATTTCATCTCTAATTTGGCCATTTTCCACAAAAATTCCATAACTGCATGAGGTGCAGAAGGTTACTTTTATATCTCATGCCAAACAACCCATTCTTATGAAACAATTTTTCGCTGTCCCAATTCTCATTGTTATTCTTTTCATGGTTCAACCAGAAACTATCAATGGACAACCTACTACTACACCCCCAACAAAAGGAGCTTCTGGACTATTGGGATTAAATTTAGATACAGAATTGTTTGCGGGCTTTGGCCCCTTTGTTATTTTCAAAAACGGTCAAATTGGCAATAATTATTACTCCATGTTTGGTTTCAATATGGACTATTTCAATTCCAACGGCATGGATTGGTCATTATTTGCCTATTATAATGATCCCACTTTTATTACTACTTTATTGGACGATGTATGGACGGGGATTGAGGCTGGCGAAACATGGGATATTGGCACCAATCTTATTAGCTCAGTGTCAGGTTCTTTTAATACGGGTTTGACTTATGCATGTTTTAATTTTGAACAGCCAACTATCGAGGATGGTTTTCCTGGCGACGATCCGACAAACCCAAACCTAACGTTTGGAGGCAATTTGGACTTGGTATTGGTAGATGGCATCCTGTCTTTTGGTGCCGATATGAATATTTTGCTGGGTTCTGGAATGGATATTCAGGAATTTAATATTCAGACTTCCGGTTCCATCCAATTGGCCGACGGAACTGCCATAGAAACCTTTTTCGACATCAATAATATCCTAAAACCCAATCAATTTGGCCTGGCCTGCGGCGCTTATTTTGTCCCTTCCGTTTCGGCCTCCCAAACCTTTGGCAGCAACAAACAATTCAAGTTATATGGTGGTGTAAATAACCCAGTGAAAGTAGGAAAATTCGGCCACGAATTGCCTATGACATTTGAGGCTGGTTTAAAATATAAATTCAAATTATAGAAGGTATAATTTCAACTAATTGCGATTTAATATAAGGCAATACTCAGGATTATAATTCACGCTAATAAGTTTTCTTGATATTCTGAACAGGAAGTGAACTCAATAACATGTAAGAATTGCCCTTCTCGCCGCCTTCGGCGGCTCGTCGGGGATTGGGATTTTCGGGGGCTTCGCCCCCAAACCCCCAACTGCACTACCTATTCCAAATATCAGGAAAATTTTATTATTGCACAGTATAATTGCCGATGCCCATATTTTCCATTTATAGAAGTTTACTAATTCGAACTTCATTCAAAGCATCTCCGAATTTCAGCTTTTAGAAAAATGCTTTCCGAGCCGTTTCAGCCCAGATCCTTTGAGTTCTATTTCACCCATTTCCTCCACATTCCCTACCTTCGCCAAAAAAAACTAAAAGCATGATGAACAGACATCTCCTGATTGTAGCATTTTCCTTTTTTTCCCTGCCTTTTTTTGCCCAAACCCAGGCACCCGACCGCCTGACGCCCGAAAAACTTTGGGACCTGGGCCGTGTCAGCCTCTTCGATGTTTCTCCTGACGGAAAAACGGCTGTATATGGCGTCAGTTATTACGACATCGAGGCGAACAAAGGCAACCGTGACCTCTACAGCATCAGCACGGAGGGTGGCGGCCAGCCAAGGCAATTGACCAATTTGGAAGGCAACGAAAACGATGCCCAGTACCGCCCAGATGGTCGCAAGATCGGCTTCCTGAAAGGCGGCAAACTCTGGGAAATGAACCCGGACGGTACTGATGCCAAGCAGATTTCGGACATTGATATGAACGGTTTCATATATGCGCCCGATGGCAGTAAAATATTGTTTATCAAGGATGTTAAATATGATAAAACCACGCAGGACAAGCATCCCGACCTGAAAAAATCGGACGCCAAAATCATTGACAACCTGATGTACCGCCATTGGGACGAATGGGAAGACGGCAGCTACAGCAACATCTTCGTGGCAAGTTATGCCGACGGGAAAATCACCAGCGAAATGGTGAACATCATGGGCGAACCCTACGACTCGCCGTTGAAACCCTTTGGCGGCATGGAGCAAATAACTTGGAGTCCTGACGGGAAATACATCGCCTATACCTGTAAAAAACTCAAGGGTACGGAGTCTGCCAAAAGCACCAACTCTGACATTTTTCTATATGATTTGTTGAGCCGAAAAACCCGCAATTTGACGCAAGGCATGATGGGTTACGACATGAACCCAGCCTTCTCGCCCGATGGCCGCACGCTGGCCTGGGAGAGCCAGGAAGAAGCAGGCAACGAGGCCGACCGCCACCGCATTTTTACCTACAATTTTTCTACTGACAAAAAAATGGAACTGACGGTGGGCTACGACAACAATGCCACCGAACCCAAATGGAGCGCCGACGGCAAGCGCATCTATTTTGGCGGCGGGGTGAAAGGCACGGAGCAAATCCTATATATTGACCTGGGCAAGGGCAATGAAGTGGTGCAATTGAGCGCCGGGCAATTCGACTTTGGTCCATTTATCGTGGGCGAAAACGGCATCGTCAGCGCCCGTTGTTCCATGTCCGACCCGCACGAATTGTTTTCGCTGAACTTCGATGGAGGCCGCAGCACACAGTTGACCTATACCAACAAGGAAATGCTGGACAAACTGAACTTCGGCAAGGTGGAAAAGCGCATGGTGAAAACCACGGACGGAAAAGACATGCTCACCTGGGTCATTTACCCGCCCAATTTTGACCCAAAGAAAAAATACCCCACCCTGCTCTACTGCCAGGGCGGCCCGCAAAGCACCGTCAGCCAGTTTTGGAGCTACCGCTGGAACTTCCAGATGATGGCCGCCAACGATTACATCATCGTAGCCCCAAACCGCAGGGGGCTGCCCTCGTTTGGGCAGGAATGGAACGACCAAATCTCAGGCGATTGGGGCGGCCAAGCCATGCAGGACCTGCTCTCTGCCATTGACGACGTGTCAAAAGAATCTTATGTGGACAAAAACAACCTCGGTGCGGTGGGGGCAAGCTTTGGCGGCTATTCGGTCTTTTGGCTGGCGGGCAACCATAAGAACCGCTTCAAGGCTTTCATCGCCCACGACGGGGTGTTCAACCTGGAAAGCATGTACGGCACCACAGAGGAAGTGTTTTTCCCTAACCACGATGCTGGGGGCAGCTACTGGCAAACGCCTCAGCCCGAAACCTACAAACTGGATTCGCCGCACAAATACGTACAAAATTGGGACACGCCGCTCCTAGTCATACACGGCGGCAAGGATTTCCGGGTGCCGGAAACAGAAGGGATGCAGGCTTTCCAGGCAGCCCAATTGAAAGGCATTCCAAGCCGCTTTTTGTATTTCCCGGAGGAAAACCATTGGGTGTTGTCGCCGCAGAATGGTATCCTTTGGCAAAGGGAGTTCTTTGGGTGGCTGGATACTTATTTGAAGGGGAAGCCGTGAGGGGGGGCGAGGGAATAGTAAATAGGGAATAGGGAAGCGGCTTTTGGTGTGGCTTGTAATGGGCGTCGCAAGAGCCGCTTCGTTAAATCTTGCGGGAAATACCGTTTTATTCGTCATTACAAGTAATTATTTGAAATATCAACCAGGCTTTGGAAGACCTGCAACAACTGGGTTTATGTACACCTCAAAGGAATTAAAAAAAACAAATTATGGAAATAAATAAAATTGATGACATATTTTATAGTCTTGTAATTTTAACAACAATAAATGGTACAAATTGTCCAAGAATTTGGATTCATGATTATGGCCCTAACCGATTGATAGAATGCTTTGGGACTACTGACCTTATAGAATCGAAGAATGTCAAAAAGTTTATTGATGACTTAAAAGAAAAAATTAAAGTAAATGGAGGGAATTCAAAATTCTACCTATATCATGATGATCTTAATATCGAATTTTTAGGCCCAAACGTAAGACTATTCCAAGACTCGGCAGATCCAATGGAATGTATAATTTCTTTGAAAGGTCTTCAACAACTACTTTCACATTGGTATGATTTCTTGAAAATCTATGAAAATGGGGATATTCCTGGTGTTAAAAAAAATTATTTTTGGAAGCAATAGATTTCCCGAAAACGAATCGCCTGTGAATTAAAGAACTGAAAGTTACTAACAAACCGGAGCGGCAGGTTAATTTCGTGTGCAAGCAAGTAATATTGCTTGGGTCTCGCCACAAGCTATGCTTGTTAGCAAACAAAAGACATCATATCCGATCGCCGTATGCTTCAAAGCCCACGTACCATATTTCCCAAACTCTCCCCACTGATGCAAGTGGTTCTGCCCACCCATACATTGACCAAAAGCTTGAAGCCTTTTAGTCAATGACTGTATGCCTTGGCTAAAAGTATGCAGTCGTTGACCAAAAGGATGTATGCTTTGACCAAAAGGATACATGCTTTTAACTAAAAGAGTGTATGCTCTGACCAAAAGGATACATACTCTGACCAATAGGACATATACTTTGACCAAAAGCATACATGCTCTGACCAAAAGGATACATGCTTTGGCCCCCAAATGGCAATTATTCCAACATGTCCTTCCCTACTTTTACAACTAAATGCAGATGAAAGCACCATTCCTGTAAGCGTTCAGCGAAGCGGTTCTTGAAGTCAGAAAATGGACTATTTTATCAACTCGCCATAGCGCTCATTAAACCCAGCCACCCCTTGCAGCCCGCCCGTATGCACCAGCACCAAAGTTGAGCCTTTTTCAAAAAAGCCCTTTTTTACCCAATCAAAAACAGCATAAAACAGCTTGCCCGTATAAATTGGATCAAGCGGGATTCCTGTTTCTTGCTTAAAATCATTGATGAAATCAACCAATCCGGGTGTGAACTTGGCGTAGCCGCCGAAGTGGCAATCGGTGCTGATTTGCCAGTTGCCAAAGGGAGATTCGCCACAGCTTTGGAGGAAATTGGACACTTCGTTTTTTAAAAAATCACCTTTCAAAACGGAAACCCCCAGCGCTGCTCCCCTACCCTTCTGCCCGCTGACGATGCCCGCCAAAGTTGCCCCCGTGCCGCAGGCCGTGCAGATGCAATCCGGTAAATTGCCCAATTGGCCTTCAATTTCGTCCACCATTTCAGCACAGCCTTTTAGCGCCAGACAATTGGAGCCGCCTTCCGGCAAAATATAATAGTCTTCGTGTTGTATTTTTAAACTTTCGAGGAGGGATATGTGAGATTTATTTGTGAAATTTGCCCGGCTCATATACACGAGTTCCATTCCACACTTTTCTACGAAACTCAATGTCGGATTCAAGGGCAATGCCCTTTCACCCCTGACGATACCCAATGTTGAAAATCCGAATTCCTGACCGGCTGCGGCCACCGCTGCCAGGTGATTGCTGTATGCGCCGCCGAAGGTGAGCAGTTTGCCGTAGCCCCGGCGGTTGGCTTCCATCAGGTTGTATTTCAGCTTTCGCCATTTGTTGCCGGAGATGTGCGGGTGCAAAAGGTCGTCCCTTTTCACGTACAGCCTAATGCCTTGACTATCAGGCAATTTTTGCAATGGCGATGGGAGGAGGGACAGGAGTTCGGGCAGTTTTTCCATTTGAAACAAAAATGAACAACGAACATAGTGGATGCTATGGATAAATTCCTCCCGTTTATGAAAAACAAAAACAAACAAACATTGAACGTGGCCGAAACGGGCCAAATCGAGTTACCTAAAAACCAATCATGGCCTATTCCACAGGTAAAAGAGCCAAAACAGCCTTCCGTGAATGACGGCGGCTATATTTGGGTGGTATAAGTGAAATGAAAAAAATAAAATATACCATTTGTGGGAACAGGGGTATGGGGCGGAACGCCCCAAGAAAACCTCTCCCCCGACGAACCGCCGTAGGCGGCGAGGAGGGGCAAGAGCAGGGAGAATGTTTGGTCTAATTTATTAAACCAATTTCAATTAGTGAAAATGACCGCAAATGTTGCCCAAAGGCTGGTTATTAAAGTATTCCAATCTTTAATGTGATTTCGCTACCTTGCCTGCTCAAACTAATTCCACTCACAAATCCTTTCGGCTATGGTAATGCTCGAAGTCATCATCGGAATGATTTTCACCTTCATGGTGCTCAGCCTGCTCAGTACCACCCTCAACGAATTGTTGTCCGCTTGGCGGGGTTGGCGGGGGTTCTATTTGGAGGAGGGACTGAAGCGGCTGCTCGACTATAAGAACGACCCTTCTATTTTTGAAAAATTCAAAAACAACCCTTTTTTCCAGCAACTGATGCAGCACAAAGCACCTTTAAGGGTGTCGCAGGCCCCTGCATACCTCTCGTCCCAAGATTTTACCTCCATCCTGTTTAATGTGCTGAAAAAGAAGGGCGTTCCAGTGGAAAAAGTGGAAGACCTGCTGGCCGATTTGCCTGCAAACAGCCAGTTAAAGGACGTTTTGGAACAAATAAAAGACGAAGGCCACCAAAACGTCACAGCCTACGAGGCAAGGCTGCAACACTGGTTCGACGGCGTGATGGGACAGGCCAGCGGATGGTACAAGCGCCACTTGCAGATGGTGACCATCCTCGTAGGCTTCGTCGTGGCGGGCGTACTCAATGCGGACAGCTTCCATATTTATTCTAACCTGACCACCAATGCGGTGGCACGTGAAAGCTTGTCTTCGCTGGCTAAAGCCGCCGTGGACAAAGGCGTCGTGCCCACCACTGCCAGCATACTGCCCGATTCGCTCAGGCCCGATACGATTGGCACTTACAACGAGGTAAAGGAAAAATTCAACCAGGCAGTGCAGAGCCAAGAAGTGGCACAGTTGAACAACATTCTTGGCCTCGGCTGGCGGATTGGCGATGGCGAAGTCGGCATCAAGCATTGGCTGATACGCCTCTTGGGTTGGCTGATAACCGCCCTGGCCATCTCGCTGGGTGCGCCGTTTTGGTTCGATGTTTTGAAAAGGATCATTACCATCCGCAGTTCGGGCGAAACGGTTTCCAGCAGTAGAAGCCAGCCTTCGGTGGTGATCAATACAGGCGTGGAGGCGAAGGTGGCGGAGAAGTGATCGGTTTTAAGACTTTCTGAAAACTATAACGACCAGGCATTTCCCACTTCTGCCAATGGCATACAGCCAATTTGCTGGCCTGGAATAGGGTCATAACTCAATACCTCCTCCCCTATTTTTTCAGAGTTGAAATAGCCCAACAGGCACAATTCCTTGAGTTTTCTGTAAAAAACAGGTTTTTCGCCAAAGCCTAAACTTCCACCCCAAACGGTAGGTGGGAGTGGCGGTGCCGCTTTGTCCCATTTGCTCAAAATTTCATCTTGTTGCTCCGGTTTTAGTTTTACAAAAACTGCCCCGTAAGATTGCTGGCAGTCCGCCTCAAAATCGGCCATGCCCTTCCGCATCAATTCCTGATCTTCCGGCGAATAATAGCCATGAATCATGGCATCAATGAACCTATCCACCAGCAGGTCTTTCGCACCTGGCGTATCGGTTTTTGGTAAAATACGCTCGCAGATTTCAGCCAATGAGTGCGCTTGTTCGGCGGTGAAAAACTGGGGCGTCCAGTCAAGTTTGGGGTCGGCCTTGCAGCCGCCTACCAATCCAGCCAAAGTGCCGCCTGTTACGGCGTAGCCCAAAATAAGTGTGCTATGTTTGAGGATTTCCCTGCGGTTCATTTCTGGTATTTTATAAAAACTTTGGGTGTTTAGTATCGTTCAAAAATAACGTCGGCACAACGTCGGCGGGGTTTGAAACCCCGCCGACGTTTAGACCAACGAAATCTTAACCAATCACTTTCAAAGATTCCCTTTTTTCAATTCATTCACGGCGAAATCCGCCGCCCTGGCCGTCAGCGCCATATAAGTGATGGATGGGTTGACGCAGGAAGCGGAAGTCATGCAAGCCCCGTCGGTGACGAAAACATTGGGCACAGCGTGGACTTGGTTGTGGGCATTCAAGACCGATGTTTTGGGGTCTTTGCCCATACGGGCCGTTCCCATCTCGTGGATGCCTTTGCCAATGTCGCCGATGTTGTCGAAGGTGGTGATGTTTTTAAAGCCGGCGGCTTCCAGCATTTCGGCAGCATCGTCCAGCATAGGCTTCCGCATATTGAGTTCGTTTTCTTTGAACTCACAGTCAAAAGTCACGGTCGGCAGATCCCACTGATCTTTTTTGTCGTGGTCGAGGGACATTTTGTTGTCGTGATAAGGTAGGCATTCTCCAAAACCGTTGATCATCATGCCCCAGCCGCCGGGTTTGAAAAGGCTGTTTTTAAAATCCGCCCCATGCTCGTTCGAGTTCACGCCGCTGCCCCAATTGCCCCGGCCAGCGCTGCCCTGATAGCCATAACCACGCAGGTAGTTGCCTTCTTTTTTACCGTTCATGTTGCGGTAACGAGGGATGTATATTCCGTTCGGACGGCGGCCTTTGTAGTATTGATCTTCAAAGCCATCGTAGCCGCCCATCGCCCCAACATAATAATGGTGATCCATCATGTTGCAGCCCAATTCGCCGCTGTCGTTGCCCATGCCATCGGGAAAGCGCTCAGAAGTTGAATTGAGCAAAATGGCCGTGCTGCCCACTGTGGAGGCGTTCAGGAAAATGATTTTGGCAAAAAACTCCTCTGTCTTTTTGGTTTGTTCGTCAATGATGCGCACTCCCGTAGCCCTACCTTTTTCTTTGTCGTAAATAATGGAATGTACAATGGAATGCGGGCGGAGGGTCATATTGCCCGTTTTTTCAGCTAAAGGCAAAGTCACGGCATTGCTGCTAAAATATGCCCCAAAAGGGCAGCCCCGGTTGCAGCGGTTGCGGAACTGGCAAGTGCCCCGCCCGTTGAAGCCTTCCTCCGTCACATGCGCCACCCTGCCGATGGTCAAATACCTGCCGGGATATGTTTTTTGGATTTGCTCCCTGGTGTGCGATTCCAGGCAATTCAGTTCCATCGGTTTTAGAAAATGGCCGTCCGGCAAATGGGCCAGGCCCAATTTTTCACCGCTGACGCCCACCACTTTTTCCACGTAGCTGTACCAAGGTTCTATTTCTTTGTAACGGATGGGCCAGTCAATGGCGATGCCGTCCCGGGCATTGGCCTCAAAATCGAGGTCGCTCCAACGGTAGCATTGCCGGCCCCACAGCAGCGAGCGGCCACCTGTTTGGTAGCCCCGTATCCAGTCAAAACGTTTGGTTTCGTTATAAGGATGGTCGGTGTCTTTCACCCAAAAATGCTTGCTCTCCTGGCTGACCCAATTGGTGCGGTTTTGCACGGCGTAGTCCTTGGCTTCATCTGGGGTGAGCCCGCCGTTGCCGGGAAAATCCCAAGGGTCTTTGTGCATGTTCGGGTAATCCTCCACATGTTTCACGAGGCGGCCACGTTCCAAGACGAGGGTTTTCAAGCCTTTTTCGCAAAGCTCCTTGGCCGCCCAGCCACCGCTAATGCCGGAGCCGACCACAATGGCATCATAAGTTTGGGTTTGTTGTGCTTTGATGTTGATGTTGCTCATGTTATTGGCAGTTGGCTATTGTTAAATGGATACCCATTTTCAAAATGAAAAAACCTGCAAGGAATCGTTGTTCCGGGCCACGACGAGGAAGCGTTGGTTGCCTTTTTTTAAAATGGCAAAATCCCGGATTTCACCATTTAACTTCAGGCCAGATTGTTGGGCGGGAATAAATTCAAATGTCCCGTCGCCCTTGCCTTTCAAATAGCAGCCGAAACTGGCATCGTAACGGCCTACCTCTGGCTTTGCATTGTAAAAATTGCCGCCCATCACTAAGTCCACCTTGCCGTCGCCGTCAAAATCCTGGGGCAAAATAGCAAAAACAGGCGAAAGCTGCGACTCCCAAGGAAGCGCCCCGGCGGTGAAATTGCCTTTGCCATCATTTAGATAAACCGAAGTTTCCAGGCGCACAGCTTCATGTTTTACGGCATTTTGCAATTGCTCCGGTGTAAATAAATCCGTTATGGTCTGTTCTACGAAACTGCTGTATTTCAGGTATTTTTTCTTCATTTGGGGCATTTGGGAAATGAGATCGTGGCGCAAAACCAAAGGGTATGATTTTTCGCCGTTGTACTGGCAAACGATCTGTTCCACGGCGCCATTCTGATCAAAATCGTTGATGTAGCAAGAAATAGGTTTTTCGGCACTGGCACGGAAGCGGGAATTCAGGCCGTGGTTGCCGCCGATCAAATCCAAGTCGCCATCTCCATCTAAGTCACTGGTTTCGAGGCAGTTCCACCAGCCAGCGGAATTGGGAACAGTGATTTTTTCGGTGAAAACGCCCTTTTCATTTTTAAAAATGGTAAGCGGCATCCACTCACCCACCACGACAAGGTCAAGATCCTTGTCGCCGTCCATGTCCAACCAGGCAGCATCGGTGATCATGCCGAGTTCTTTCAGGTCGGACGCCACTTCGCTGGACACATTTTTAAAACGGCCCTTGCCTTCATTTTGCAAAATATATCCGTTACAGGGCACGCCATAGTAAAACGGCATCAAGCGCACACCCACAAACAAATCCTGGTCGCCATCGCCGTCGAAATCTCCTGCTTTTACGCAGGAAGTGCTTTCAAACCTGCCCGCTGGCAGCACCTGCTCGGAAGGGGTGAAATTGCCCCGGCCGTCGTTGAAGTAAAGTCTGTCTTTCAATGCCGAAGAACTGGACGGATATTCATTGCCGCCACTTGCTACGTAAAGATCCATATCGCCGTCGCCGTCCGCATCAAAAAAAGTGTTGCCCATATCTTCGCTCAACTTGTCTTTTTCAAACTGGGCTTCGTTGATTTTTTTTAAATCCCCATTTGGAATTTGAACCATCAGGGCTGCTGGGGAATCTTTGGCATTACCTGCAAACAAGTCATCCCTGCCATCGCCGTTCACATCGCCTACGGATATTTTTGGGCCTTCGGTGCTAAGCATGTGGTAGATCAGGCGGTCACGATCGAAGTCAACGAAGAGGTTTTCTTTGTGGTTGAAGTTGGGAATTTTAAATTGAACATTGGATATTTGGGTGAAAAGGTTTGGTTTAGTGACGGGGTGACTTGGAGTCACACTTTCACTTAGTAAGGCATCTTTTTCTTCCAACACCAGCGCCTGGTTGGTGGGAACATTTTTCAGCACGGTCTTCTTGCCGTAATACCACTCAATCACCAGGGAATCAAGGCTTTGTATGTCACCCAAACCAAAATGTGAACGATAGTCCATGCTCGACTCAAAGCCCCGGATGGGATTGTGTTCAAGATAAAACAGTTGGTTTTTGTAAAAAGCAGTGAGCTTGGCACCGACGGCAAAAGTGTTTTTGCCTTCTCCCTTCAAGGCCACTGACAGCCAATGGCCGCCGCTGGCCAGCGTTTCGGCATTGTTGCGATAGATGAATGGCGGCATGTTGACGTTGTTCACTACCAGGTCGAGGTCTCCGTCGTTGTCGAGGTCGCCATAAGCGCTTCCGTTGGAAAAGCTCGGTTTGGCAAGGCCCCATTCAGCAGATTTATTGGTAAAATGAAAGGATTGCTGGCCTTCCCTTTCATCCATTTTTCCTACAAAACAATAGTTCGGGACACTTTCAGAGGGGATGAAATCCACGAGTTTTTTAAAATCTACACCTTCTTTGCTGATAACCGAGCGCTTCGTTTCATCGTCGGCAATGAACTGCAAAAAATCCTGATCGGTCAAATCCTGGTAGATGCCATTGGCCACGAAAATGTCTTTCAGGCCGTCGTTGTTGTAGTCTTGGATGAGGGCGCCCCAGCTCCAGTCGGTCGCCTCCACACCAGCCAGTCGGCCTATTTCGCTGAAAGTGCCGTCACCGTTGTTCAGTTGCAGCATATTGCGGGTAAACTGGTGCCAATAGTCATTTTCAATGTTATATTGGTAGCGGTTCCAATTGTCGAAAGTTGTCTTGGTTTTTAGGCGGGCGTCCGGTTCGGGCAGCATTTCCGTGACAAAAAAATCTGGGTAGGCGTCGTTGTTGATGTCGGCGAGGTCGGCACCCATACTGGCGGCACTGATGCTGCCTATTTGCTCGGGCAGCACTTCCCTGAAGGTGCCGTTTTTGTTATTTAAATAAAGATAATCCCGCTCAAAAAAGTCGTTAGAAACGTAAATGTCCTGCCAGCCGTCTTTGTCCACATCGCCAACGGTAACGCCGAGGCCAAAGCCGATGATGCTGCCGTAGATACCAGCCTGTTCGCTTACATCCGTGAATACCCCCCTGCCACCCTGAAGGGGTGTATCATTTCGGAACAATTTATCGCCACCAACAGGGTCACGCTTGGGGCGTTCATTTTTTTGCAGGTTGAAACTGCCGATGGCCTGGAAAGAGTTGTTGAGGAGGTACATGTCCAGGTCGCCGTCTTTGTCAAAATCAAAAAAAGCGGCATGGGTACTCAGGCCAGGGTCGGCCAAGCCGTAATCCTTGGCTTTTTCAGTAAAAGTCCCCTCCCAATCCCCACCGGCGGATGCACCTTTATTGATAAATAGCACATTTTCCTTGTTGTCGCCCTCCACATCGCCAGAATTGCACACGTAGATGTCGAGCCAGCCGTCGCCGTTTACGTCCGCCATGGCCACGCCGGTGCTCCATTTTGCCTGGTTGATAATGCCCGCCTTGTCGGTGATGTCTTCAAATTGTAAATTGCCTTTGTTCAAATACAGGCGGTTGGGCTTCATGTTGGCAGTAAAAAAAATATCGGGCAGGCCGTCGTTGTTCACGTCGCCAATGGCCACACCGCCACCATTGTAGAAGTTGCGGTAGGTGTAGATGTTAAAATCGGGGTTGAAATCGAGTTGGTTGATAAAATCAATGCCCGTGTAGCTGGCGGGCATTTCCGTAAAAAGTGTATCGGCGGGCGGTGGAGCGTCCTTTTTGCAGGCGTACAACATCATACCTGCCACCAATAAAAAGACCAGTGACCTATAGCTCCTTATTTCAAAAAAAACAAGTTTGTTCATTGATAATTGTTTGAAAATCAGCTCTTTTCATCGGAAGATTTTTTATTTGCCTCCTTCTCAGCATTTAGCTCGTCTTCCATCGTCAAGTCTGTATAGAGCGCTTTTACCCGCATGTCGTCCTCTTTCCAAAGCATGATGCGGCGGTTGCCGTCCACTTTTACCCATCGGGTGCCTTTTTCAGGGTGTTCAAGTTTGATAAAACCAGGGCCGTACCATTTTTCCATCAGGCCCTTTACATCGAGTAAGAGGCTGTCGGCCCAGAGGTCTTTGTTCCAAGGCGCCCAGGCCTGATAGCTGAAAATAACGGGCATTTCCATGATGATGTCACCATTGAAGGTGGGATAAAAATTCATATCTGCCTTCTCTTTCAATTCTGTCATTATGTACAGCACGCTCGTATTGGTGTTGCCCTGTTTGATGAGGTGCTGCTTGTTGAGTTCCCAGCAATGGGCGTAAAATTCCTTGGTGGTCATGCCGAACTTGATGCCCATAAAAATGGAATCATAGCGGACGCCGCTGGCCAATTCCCGCTCTACCAGACGGTCATAATCGGATTTGCAGGAGTTAAGCAGGAAGGCTGCTGCCATTGCAATGGAAAGCAGGCAAATCGAATAGTATTTTTTCATTTTTTTACCATTTAAAAACCTCCATCACATCGTTGTTCTTGCCCACCAGGAGGAGGTTTCCTTTTTTAGTTTTTAAATTTAAAATATCCCTGATTTCTCCTTTTACGAAAAAACCAGACTGCGAGGGCGTTTGCGCCACAAAACCGCCTTGGCCATCGCCTTTCAAAAACCAGCCGTAACTGCCATCGTATATGCCGACTTCGGGTTTTGAGCGGTAAAAATTGCCGCCCAGCACCAAATCTGTTTGGCCATCCTTGTCAAAATCTTCGGCCATGATGGCATAAACTGGGGCAAACTGCGCCTCAATGGGCAAGGGTTTCCTTTCAAAATTTCCCTTGCCGTCGTTGAGGAACACGGCGGATTGAAAGTTGTTGGCCTCCAGTTTTACCGTGTTTTGGAGTTGTTCAGGCGCAAAAATATCGCTTATGGACTGTTCTGCGTATTCGCTGAATAGCAGGTATTTTTTCTTCAAAAATGGCATTTGCATCACCATATCGTTGCGCAGGGCCATTGGATATGACTTTTCGCCATGAAAAACACTGACGATCTGTTCGGCGGAACCGTTTTGGTCAAAGTCGTTGATCCACATCGTCACGGGCTGTTCGGGGCTGGACTTGAAGCGGGAATTCAGGCCGTGGTTTCCAGCGACAAAATCCATGTCGCCGTCGCTGTCGAGGTCGGCGGCGATGAGGCAATTCCACCAGCCTTCTGAATGATGAACGATGGATAGCTCGCCCCGAACTTGCTTCGGGGATGAATGATGAACGAGGCTGCCTTTTTCATTTTGGAAAATGGTGATGGGCAAATACTCGCCGCAGAGCAACAGGTCGGGATCACCGTCGGCGTCTGTGTCCATCCAGGCGGCGTCTGTTACCATGCCGATGTCTTTAAGAGCTGGGGCAACTTTTGCGGTCACGTCGCTGAAATTTCCCTTGCCATCATTTTGCAAAATATAGCTGCTGCATGGTACGCCGTACAGAAAGGGTTTCAATCGTACCCCTACAAACAAATCCTGATCGCCGTCGCCATCAAAATCGGCAGCTTTTACCGCACCTGTGCTTTCAAAACGTGACAGTGGCGCTTTTGGCGATTTGGAGAAATTGCCCCGGCCATCGTTCAGGTAAAGCCTGTCCATCAGAGCGGACGAACTGCCGGGAAACTCGTTGCCACCGCTGGCCACGTACAGATCCAAATCCTTATCGCCATCTGCATCGAAGAAAATGCAGTCGGTATCTTCCGAAGTCTTGTCGTTTTCAAAAATGACCTGGTTGCTTTGTGCAAAACTACCGTCCGCCTTTTGCACAAAAAGCGCCCCCGGTGAGTCCTTTGCCCCACCGATGAAAAAATCTTCCAATCCGTCACGGTTTACATCGCCCTTGCACATGGCCGGGCCATCAGCAGAGAGCATTTGGAAAATGAGGCGGTCACGGTCGAAGTCGTTGAATTCGTTTTCGCTGTGGCGGTAGGAAATGGAAAATTGGGGATCTGGTTTTTTAAAAATTTTCTCTAAATCCAGCGCATTATCTTGGTACATCCAGTGCGCTGCCCTCCAATAGCTTTCAAATTCCGAATCTATTTTTTCTTTTGTAGTCAGGGTCAAAAATTGGTTGGTAGGGACATCTGTTTTTAAAACTACCGGGCCATCATTAGGCCAAATAACTACCAGTGTATCAATCTTTTCTATTTCTCCTAAACCAAAATGGAGGCGGTCGTCCACTGTGGATTCAAAGCCCCGCATAGGGGCAATCTCCTGGTAAAAAATTTTCCCTTCGTGCAAGATAAATGCCTTCGCCCCTATGGCCTGTGTGTTCTTGCCTTCACCGACTATTTTCAGGTTTAAGAAATGGTTGTTTTTCAGCAGGGTATCCGCATTGTTCCGATACAGGAAGGCAGGCATGTCCTGGTTGTTTACCACCAAGTCCAAATCGCCATCGTTGTCCAAATCGCCGTAAGCGCTTCCATTGGAAAAGCTCGGTTCGGCTAGGCCCCATTCGGTGGCTTTATTTGTAAAGGTGGGCACTTTTAATTGGGTTGTGCGGTATTTCATCATCATTCGCCCATCCGTATCAAGACTGTCTATTTCCTTCTGTGTCAATCGCTTGGGAGTGGGGTATTTATTTTGGAAAAGTTGATTTTGAAAGGCACAGTTCGCAATCTTTTCGCTCGGCATGGCGTCCACCATTTTGGTGATGGCCTTGCCTTCTTTTTTCAAAACCGCCCTTACATTGTCGGGGTTAGAGTAAAAGTTAACATAGTCTTGATCAGTTAGGTCTTTTCCGATACCATTCGCTACGAAGATATCCTTCCAGCCATCGTTGTCCATGTCAAAAATAAGAGCGCCCCAACTCCAGTCGGTGGCCTGAGTGCCTGTTAGGCGGCTTATTTCTGTAAACAGAGGTGAGGGGTGAGAGGTGAGAGGTGAGGGATTGGGGCCGAGATTGAGTTGCAGGGAGTTGCGGGTAAACTGGTGGTAATATCCGTTTTTAATTTCCTGTTGGTACAAGTCCCAGTTTTCAAACTTGGTTTTGGTTTTGATACGGCGGTTGTCCGGTGGCAGCATTTCGGTGACGAAGAGATCAGGCCGAGCATCATTGTTCAGGTCAGCAAGGTCTGCTCCCATACTGCCCATGCTGGTTTCACGGATACATTCTTCCAATGTTTCCTTGAAAGTGCCGTCGCCATTGTTCAAATAGAGGTAGTCCCTTTCAAAAAAGTCGTTTGAAACGAACATGTCCTCCCAGCCGTCCTGGTTCACGTCGCCAATGGTGACGCCAAGACCGAAACCGATGTTGCTGCGGTAAATACCGGCCAATTCGCTTACATCCAAGAATTTATCGCCATCGTTCCTGTACAATTTGTTCCCGCCCGTTGGATCAGGAATGTTTCGTTGGTCTTTGATGAGGTCGTAGCCACCAACCGAGCGCAGGGAGTTGTTGAGCAAATAAAAATCAAGGTCGCCATCATGGTCGTAATCGAAAAATGCAGCATGGACTGAAAGGCCCTCGTCGTTGAGGCCGTATTCCTTGCTTTTTTCCGTGAAAGCCCCCTCCCAACCTCCCCCTCTAGGGGAGGAGTCACCATTATTAATAAACAATTCATTGTGCCGCTGCCCCCCTGTCGGCGGGCCTGATTTGCACACATAAATATCTAACCAGCCGTCGCCGTTCACATCTGCAATGGCGACGCCACTGCTCCAGACGCCCTTGCTGCCGACGCCTGCTTTTTCGGTGATGTCTTCAAATTTGAAATTGCCCTTGTTGAGGTAGAGGCGGTTGCTCACCATGTTGCCACAGAAGAAAATATCGAGCAGACCGTCGTTGTTGAAGTCGCCAAGGCCGACACCGCCGCCGTTGTAGAAATTCCGGAAAGTGTAGCAGTTGAGCTCTTCCGTATATTTTACGTCGTTGGAGAAGTCAATGCCAGAATAGCTGGGTGGGATGGAGGTAAAAAGGGTATCCGTTTTCAATTCCGCTTCCCGTTGGCAGGCTGCCAAGAGAGTGGAAAGTAACACAAAACCGGAAGCCTTTTTCAGGATGCCCATTGGCAGGAAGTTTTCCTCAGTAGTTTTAATAAATGAAATGCGAAGATAAAAAGAAAGCAAGCGGCAGTGCCGCTTGCTTTCTGTGCATTTATATGTAAAAAGCCAGATTTAATAGCAAGGATTCTGTACAAGTTGCGGATTCGCACCAATCTGCTCTGCCGGAATCGGGAAAATAGTCTTGCAAGGCTGTGAAGCATCCTTGAATGCCCAAGGCTCATTGAACTTACCAAAGCGGATAAGGTCGTTGCGGCGCCAGCCTTCAAAGAAGAATTCACGGCCACGCTCGGCCAGCAGGTCGTCGGCTGTCAATGAAGCCCACTCCTGGAAGTCATTGGCCAGGAAAGAACGCCTGCGCACATCATTGACGAGTGTCAGTGCCTCACCACTGCCGGCATTTTGGCGCCAGAGGGCTTCGGCTTTCATCAACAATACGTCGGAATAGCGGAAGAGTGGGAAGTCGTTGTCAAGGTTTTCAGTGGCACCATTGACAAATTCAAACTTACCTACACGAGCACCAGCTTGGCGGTAGCAATCCGGCTCCAACGCATTGACTTCAGGAGTAAACTCAACTTCGGGTCCGCCTGGATCATCTGCGCTTGAGTCAAATGAACGATCTACACCATTGGCTTTGTACTGAGGGCCTGCGAGGAAGTTGCTACGAACCTTTTGGTTGCCATACTCGCCTTTGCGGATGTCCGTATCGCTGTATGATTCATAGAATTCCTGTAAAGTACAGTATCCGTTCCAAGGTTGAAAGGTTAGGTTAAAAGTTTCCTGGCTGGTATAATGCAAGGTCATTGCAGGTAGGTTAAATCCTTGCGCCTGATTCCTGTCGTAAGGAACCACAAAGATGTTCTCACTACTTGCGCTGTTAACAGCGTTGAAGTTAGCGAAATAGTTGCCTTCCAGATCGTAGGCACCAGAGTTGATGATCTCATCACATGCAGCGGCGGCTTCTGCCCACCTTGCCGTTCCGGTATAAATTTCCGAATTCAGGTACAATTTAGCTAGTAGAAATTGGCCAGCATAGTAGTTCATCCTGGCGTAAGTTGATGCATCAACCGATTTTGACAAGTTAGTAACGTTGTCTTTCAATTCGCCAACAATAAAATCGTACACTTCCGACCGAGACTTGGTAGGAGGATTAGGATCGCTATCGGCGAAACTGGTCACGATAGGAACGTTGCCATAAACATCCAAAAGCCAGTAGTAAAATAAGGCACGGAGTACCTTCACTTCACCGATAAAGGCAGAAGCATCTTCAGGAGCAACTTTGCCTTCAGTGACCAATGTTTCGAACAAAGCGATAACACGGTTACAGTTGTTAACTCCACCATAGCAATAATTCCAGCCACCATTGATAGGGCCGTCATTGGGAAGAAAGTTATGGCGATGTGTATTCAGCCAAATCCCACCATCGAACCAGTCGGAACCCCGCTGAGGAATCATGATTTCGTCAGAGGATACTTCTTGCAGCGAGAAATAGCCGCCGTGGTTGGCCCAGCCGTACAAACTGGTGTAAGTAGCACCAAGAGCAGAAATAAACTGCTCATCAGTGGTTGGAAAGGTCTCATCGGTCAATTCGCTATAGGGCTTTTCGTCCAAATCTGTACAAGATTGGGTTGAAAAAGCCACCAAGAGACCGATCAGAAAGAGTTTATTGAAAAAACTGATTTTCATAATCAAGATTCTTTTTGGTTGATAAAAAAGTTGATTAGCAAATTTACTCCAAGCGTTCATTGCAGGGCAGTAAATCGTTTGCTAATATTATCAGAAGCCCAGGTTGATACCAAAGCTCACAGAATAGGAACGGAAATAAGTATTACGGCGATCGAGGCCAGGGGCCAAAGGATCGTTGCGATCACTCCTCCCACCATTATCTGCATCTCCAGTGTCAACATACCTTACGTTTGGATCTACACCTGTATAGTTGGTGATGTAGAACAAGTTGCGGCCAGTCAGGTACAGACGGAGGCTATGCTTTTGCGGCAGGTCAATATTGTAACCCAGGGTTGCGTTGTCCAAGCAAAGGAAGGATGCTTTTTCAACGGCGTAGCTGGAGAATTTAGGCTGACCAAACAAAGTTTCGTCAAATTCGTCCGTTTTAACCTGGTTCTCAATGGGCCTGGAAGAAGCGTTGCCCAACGATTCGTAGAAGTTTCTGTACATGTTGACAAGGTCATGACCAAAGTCGCCACGGAGGAAGAAGCTGAAATCCAGTTTCCCAAAACGGAAGGTGTTGGCAAAACCAAGTGACCAATCGGGCAGACCGTTGCCGATTACAACCCTGTCATCCTCGCCACGTCCGATTTCAAGTACGCCGTCGCCGTCCACATCTTCGAATTCCCAGTCGCCATCGTCAGCAGGACCTACATAAACAGGGCCTACGATTTGGCCGATTTCACTGCCACCAAATACGCCGATGGTAGGATCGTCATTTTGACCAGGTGCTCCTGGAGAAGTTCCCGCGTCGTAAGTCACAGGATCTTCACCTTGGAAGAATTGGAAAGTAGGGTTATCAACATCCAATGTATCGAGGATAGTCTTGAAAGTAGCGAAGGTAACACGAGGCTCCCAGCTAAAATTGTTCTTAGTAAAAGTATAACCAACAGCCAGCTCTATACCGTTACTTTTCAAAGCTACGTCTTCCAGGTTGGCCCAAGTACGGTTGGAGAAGTTTGGTGGAACAGGTACTGGTGTGTTGTAAAGCAGATCTTTCGTTACCCTGTTGTAGTAGTCAATAGAGCCCGTGAGTTTGTAGTCCAGGAAAGCAAAGTCCAAACCAGCGTCGAATTCGCTTTTGGTCTCCCACTTCAAGTCAGGATTGGCGTTGCGGGTTGGGCCAATGGCAGGCACAAATGCGCCGTTGTAGTAGAAGTTGCCCTGACGGCCATAACCTGGCAATGACAAGTAGCTTGAAGGCGGAATTGCACCCGTTACACCATATGCCAAACGCAGTTTCAAGTTGTCCACAGCTTTGATGTCTGCCAGGCGGCTGATGTCCAAACCTGCAGAAACGGCTGGGAAAATACCCCATTTGTTGCCTTCTCCAAAACGGGAGGAGCCTTCACGGCGGACAGAAGCCATCAAGAAATAAGTTTCGTCAATGTTCAAATTGGCACGGCCAAAGAAACCGATGACACGGTAATCATCCTGGTATGAACCTACTGCATTTGGATCGCCCAATGCAGCCTGTTGGCCAAAGTTCAGGTTGTTGTAAGAGAAGTCATTGGAAATAAAACGGGAAGCTTCGGCATTGAAGTTCTGGGTGTTGAACTCTTGGAAAGAGTAACCAGCCAACAATTGGAGATTGTTGTTACCAAAATCAACCGTATAGTTGCCTGTTATTTCAAACAAATCAGTGCTTCGGTCCTCCGTGCGGCGGGTAGCGAGACCTTTATCATTGAAACCACGGAAATAAGCATTGCTCGGATACCATTCAGCAAAGAGGTCGCTTTCTTTCTGCTGGGAATAGGAAACAGAAGCGAACAAGCCTTTGGTGATTTCGTAATCACCACGAATGTTTATCAACAGATCTTTCAGCACACCTTCGTTCTGGCCTTGCTCTGCAATAGCTACTGGATTGTAGTAGTCAAAGTTTTCCTGTTGGTAGTAACCGCCATATTTTTCATAAAGCGGATCATTTTCCGTTGTAAGCACAGGAGCCGTCGGGTTGTAAAGGGCGGCGTAACGGAATGCCTCGGAAAAGCCGAAATCAGAATTGCGCTGTGTGGCAGAAATGTTCAGGCCAACAGTCAGGCGGTCGTTCAAAGCTTTTTGCGAAAGGTTCAACCTGCCGTTAAGTTGGGTAAAGCCAGTGTTGATACCGATACCTTGGATATCCCTGTAGTTGAAGGCAGCACGGTAGGAAGTACCGCCAACGCCGCCAGACATGGAAAGGTTATGGACTTGCGAAACGGCAGTCCGTGTTACTTCATCCATCCAATCTGTGTTGGAACCATGATCCAACCTAGCAATTTCAGATGCAACTACTGCATCGGAAGAGTCCGGATTGAAATGCCTGTAGGCTACCTCACGCAAACGCAGGTATTCGTCCGCATCCGTGTTTTCTACCTGCCGGGCAATGCCTTCCACCGTTACATAAGCGTTGTAATCAATGGCAGTTTTGCCTCCCTGGCCTTTCTTCGTAGTAATGAGGATCACGCCCGAAGAAGCACGGGAACCGTAGATAGCGGCGGCTGAACCGTCTTTCAGCACATCAATGGAGGCGATGTCGTTGGGGTCAACCGTTTGCAGTGAAGCACCAATAACACCGTCAATGACGACCAATGGTTGTGTATTGGCACCCAATGTGCTCAAACCACGAAGGCGCACGGTAGCTTCCCCGTTCGGGTCGTTGCCCGGTTGGGACATCTGAAGACCAGCTACTTTACCTTGCACCAATTGCAATGGGTCGTTCACCTGGCCCTTGTTAAATTCCTCCGCTTTCACGCTGGAGACGGCACTGGTCACTTCTTTGGATTTCTGCGTACCGTAACCAACTACGACGATTTCTTCCAACAGTGAGCCAGCCGACATGGTCACATCCACCACATTGGAAGCACCAAGTGCCACACGCTGGGCAGCGTAACCTGTGTAGGTAACTTCAATTTCCGTTGCCCCGTCTGGGACACGTAGCTCATAAGTGCCGTCAATATCCGTGATGGTACCTGTGCTGGTACCCATCACCAATATGTTCGCACCGATAAGGGGATCGCCAGTCTGGGCATCGGTCACCGTACCCTTTACGGTACGCTGCGCCATAGCCAGGCTGCTCATGCCCACTGCCACCAAAAGCAACAAAAGGCATTTAGTGAGATAGTCGAACTTAAGTTTCATACATTATCAAGTTTAAATTAAATAAATGAATTTCCGCAATGTAGTAAGGACATGAATGGGATTTGCATCGGTAGGGAAATGGGGCTAAGTGTGTAAATAACGCTTATGCGGCAAAACTCCGAAAATCATTCTATTTGACAAAATAGAAAATCAGAAATTATGCAGCATTGATTTGGCAAAAACAGCCGACGCTAAAACAAAAGACAGCAATCAAATGTATCTTGAAATATTATTTTGAATGTTTCCAAATTTTATTCAACCGTTAGCTCAAAGCTTTGATGTGGAAAACTTTTCCCCATTGGGCAATTTCTTCTCATTTCAGGTACGATTCGCCCGGCAAGGTAGGAAAATAAAATCCGCATGGCCAAAATTTCCGGGCGGCATTTGCACCTGCGTTGGCGTTTTACCTTTGGCACATAAATTCTTGAGCCAAATTTTTGGACAGCCTATCTGTTATCAATATGAGACGATCAACCTTAAAGGACATTGCCAGCCTTACCGGGCTTTCCATTTCAGGTGTTTCAAGGGCTTTAAAAGACCATCCGGACATTAGCCCCGACACTAAGGAAAAGGTAAAAGAAATAGCCGCTGCACTTCACTATTTCCCCAATCCCAGCGCCCAACTGCTCCGTTCCAAAAGCTCAAAAATCATAGCGGTCATCCTGCCGGAGGTGAACACTTTCTTTTTTCCGGAACTGCTACAGGGCATCAGCAAAGTAGTGGAGCAAAAAGGCTATTCCCTGCTTTTCCTGCAATCGGACAATACCCTGCAAAAAGAAATAGATCTCGTAAACTATTGTATCCAAATGTTTGTGGATGGCGTCCTGATTTCAGTTTCTGCCGAAACGGAACATGCCGAGCACCTGTTGAAACTGCAAAACTTGGGCACACCCGTTATGATGATTGACCGGGGAGTACCAAACAGCAGCATCTCTTTTTTGACCATTGACGATAGGGAAACTGCCTATGAAGCGGTGGATTATTTGATCAAAAAAGGCCACTCCCACATTTTGGGGATTTTTGACGATGCAAGGCTGCACATGACCTGCTTGCGCTCTGAAGGCTTCAAGTCGGCACACGAAGCCAATTTTTTGGAACTGGAGAACAGCCAATTGATCATGGTAGCCGATGACGACAAAATAGAACAATCTATCATTGCCCTGTTGGACAAGTTTCCCTATGCGACCGCCATTTTCACAATGTCTGATAAACTAATGATTAAAACCTGCCAAGTACTGGCCAGCCTCGGCCTGAAAATTCCTGAGGACATAGCCCTGATTTCGGTAAGCGATGGCAAAGCGCCCCATTACCACTTTCCGGCCATCACCCACATGCGGCATTCCGGCGAAGAAGTGGGCCTCCATGCCGCAAATTTTTTGGTTGAAATGATTGAAAACAAAAAATCAAAATTGGAGGTGGGAAAAATCAAGACGACATTGATTGAATTGGGTTCAGTATAAAATTGCTATATTCGCTCACATCTTTGGACTTTGATGCTAACATTTCGTTAGCCTTCTTTAGTTCTACCTGTTTGCCTATTTATATACCTGGAAAACAGGCACAAGTCATCGCCCGCAATGAAATGAAAATTGTCCTAACCTGGCTGCTTATTGTGTCGTGCCGGCTCCTGCTGGTGGCGCAGCCCGGCTTTGAAATATTGAAAGATGTCAAGCGTATAGACATCCCGTTTGAATACAAAAACGACCTTATCATTGTCAACGTCATGTTCGAGCGGATTTTCCCCTTGAAGTTCATCTTTGATACGGGCGCCGAACATACCATTCTTTCCAAACGATCCATTACCGACGTTTTGAACATACCATACGAAAGGGAATTCAAACTGGTTGGCTCCGACATGAAGACCGTCCTGACTGCCTATTTGGTGCGCAACATCCATTTGCGGATAGACAACATGATCGTTCCCAACCATAACATGTTGGTGTTGGACGACGATTATTTCAGGTTTGAAGAAATGACTGGCTTGGAAGTCCATGGCATCCTGGGGGCAGATTTGTTTAAGGGGTTGGTAGTGAAAATCAACTACGAGCGCAAGGTGATTTCACTCATGAAATCAAATGCCTTCAAGCAACCAACCAAAGACTATCAAACCCTGCCACTCGTCATCAACCGCAACAAGCCTTATTTGAACACCACCATCAAATTGCAAACCGACTCGACCGTCAACGTTAAACTGCTCCTGGATACTGGGGCCATGCTTTCTTTGTTGCTCAATACAGATACCCATCCAAACCTGCAACTGCCCGAAAACGCCATCAAGGGCAATATCGGTGCGGGATTGGGCGGTTTTTTGGAGGGCTACCTGGGCAGGGTGACCGCCCTACAGTTGGGAGGTTTGCAATGTTTGGAGGTCTTGACCAACTTTCAGGAATTGACCCAAGGAATAGACACTTCCGTGCTGTTTCGCAGGAACGGCATTATCGGAAATCAAATCCTTAGCCGCTTCCACCTTGTCATTGACTATCCCCGTGAGAAGTTGTACCTCCAGCCTAACAAAAAATTCAAGGAGGCATTTGAATTTGACAAAAGCGGCCTTGTTGTCATCGCCTCCGACATGCAACTCAACAAATTTACCGTTCACGAAGTACTCCCAGGTTCCCCTGCTGCCGAGGCAGGCCTGAAAAAAGGCGATGTCATCAAAAGGATCAACTGGATGCCTTCTGCCATGCTATCGCTTTCCGACATCCATGATACCTTTAAAAAGAAGGCAGGGAAAAAAATCAACATCGTGATAAAACGGCATGAACAAAAGCTGAAATTCAAGTTTAAATTAAGAAAGCTGATTTGAATTTTTGAAAAATTTAGTTTTGTTAATTGCAATAAACGCAGCCAAATAGTGGTAAAATTTTGTATAAAAGACTATTCAGGTTGATTTTTATCACATTTGGGCATTGAAATTCCTCATTTGGGAAATTAGATTTTGTCAATAACTTTTGCCATTATAAATTTGGCACTCTATCCTTAACACGAAACCTCTGACACCTCCCTCCCAAAAAGTCCAATATAACTTACTTGTAAAAGCCTGTCTTATTAAAACTCACTTTTCTTGCTCTCGCCCATGCATATCCTTTGCCCCACGTAGCCACTAGAAAACAACTAAGGTGCGACCATTAAACTGGGCAAAATTCTTAAGTCCACTCATCAAAATTGACTCGACATTTTACATAACCTGAAGCCGAAAGCATCGGGTATGTGGCAGTATTCAAAAAGAACCTATAAACTCAAAATAATCTGTTCATGGGAACAACTTTACGACTATTCATCACCTCGGCTTTTTTGTGGGGCATGACCTTGCCAACAATTTTTTCACAAAATCCAACACAACACATCAGCCTGGAAGGCAAGTACAGGCTGCGATACCCAATGCCCAACGTGCAGGGCGAGCAACCATTGGAGGTCTGCCACCTGAAAGTTGGAGAAACTTATGCTGTGTGGGCTGTGCAATTAGGTGGTGCTGAACCAAAAATCCGCTTGGCAAGTACCAACACCTTTACTAGGACTTTTGAATTTGAAGCAACTTCCACCTGCATGAGCTTTGTCATGAAAAAGGATGCCAGTGTAACATCGGAAGAACTGTGGTTTTCCATTGGCTGCCGTAGCTGTCCCGAAGCTAAAAACACTGGCAAAAAACTCGCTGAAATGGCAGGTATATCGGTAGCTGGGGGGCAGACTGCCGAATCTCTTATCACAGATGTCTTTATTGGCGGCGGCTGTTTCGATGTAACAAACGTTACTACCATCGGGCCAGATGCCGGTAGGGGTGCATTTTATAACGGCGCTTCTTCCATTTTGATTGATGAAGGGGTAATACTTGCATCGGGCAATATAAACAATGCCCCTGGCCCCAATAATGCACCTGGCGCAGGTAATAATATAGGTGGTGGTTCCGATCCAGACTTGGCATTGCTTACAAATGCTTCCATAAACGATGCCGTCGGGATCGAATTCAATTTTCAACCCACTATCAGTACCATCAACTTCAACTATGTTTTTGCCTCGGAGGAGTATTGCGAGTTTGCACCTCCGCAAAATCCAGGCAACTTCAATGACGTGTTTGGCTTTTTTATTAGCGGGCCAGGTATAAGCGGCGGTTTTTTATATAATGGGCAAAATATTGCTACCCTGCCAGGCGGTGGAATATACGTATCCATCAATAATGTGAACCCTGGTGCCAACACGGCTTATTTTGTTCCTAATAGTTTGGCAAGTTGCGGCTCCGCTTACAATATGGACGATATTCAATATGATGGGTTTACAACCATGCTTACTGCAATAGCGAATGTTGTTCCTTGCCAAACTTATCACATTCGATTATTGGTTGCCGATGCAGGCGATGCTATTTACGACTCCGCCGTCTTCCTACAAGCCAACAGCTTCAACGCCGGCGGTACCGCCACGGCAGATGCTACTGCTATCACCACCGGTACCAACATCGTTTATGAATCTTGTAACGACGGTTCTTTTGTTTTTACAAGGGCGGGGAACAACCTTAATCAACCATTGATTATCAATTATACGGTGTCGCCAAGCAGCACTGCCACGCCAGGTGCCGACTATGCACCGCTTTCAGGTTCGGTAGTTATCCCTCCGGGATTGGTTGAATTCTCCCTGCCAGTAATCGTTTTCGACGATGGCATCACGGAAGGCATCGAAACCATTATCATTTCGATTACCAACTCCTGTTCGTGCAGTAGTTTCAACGTCACGCTTGAGATACACGATCCGCCACCGATAGAAGCCTTGCTCCCCGACGAGGAAGTTTGCGCCGGCACCCCGCTCTTCCTCACGCCCGATGTTGATGGAGGTGTGCCGGGGAACTTCAGCTATCAATGGAGTACGGGCGAGTCAGCGCCTACCATTCTCGCTATTCCTTTGGCAAACACAAGTTACACTGTCACTGTCACCGATGCCTGCGGTTCTACCACCGAGGTTACGAACAACGTCTTAGTATCTGAGGTACCTACGGCATTGCTAACCGGACAAGGGTTTCTATGTACCACCAACCCAAGCCAAACAGTTGACATAACCATTGACTTCACAGGCACGGGTCCTTGGGAATTCCAGTTGTTGCTGAACGGTACGCCCTTGCCGCCCATCACGACCAACGATAATCCGTACATCTATTCTACTAATGTGCCGGGCGTATATGAACTGCTCGGAGTAACCTCGGTGATTGGCAATTGCCAGGGCGCAGCGGTGGGTGTTGCACCTATTTTAATTAATACGGTGACGGTGGAAGCAGAACCTTCACCTCCCACCTGTGCAGGGGCAGGTACCATCACGGCTTTCCCCGATGGGGGCATACCTCCATACAACTATATATGGAGCAATGGTTTTCCAGACTTGCCGACTGCACTGGGATTAGCGCCGGGCATTTACACCGTTACGGTTTCAGATATGTTCGGCTGCACTGGCACGGATCAGGCTACCATCGTGGCAGGGCCACCCATGATTGCCTCTGCCACATCCCCAACAGGAGCAACTTGCAACGATCCGCTTGGCGGCAGTATCAATGTGACTGTCAATGGCGGTACTGCACCGTTCACCTATACTTGGACGGGCGGCATTGGCAACACGGGCAACCCAACGGGGCTTGCCCCTGGCACTTATGCCGTTACGGTCAACGACGATTATGGCTGTATGAGCACCGCATCGGCTACTGTGGCGGCAGACTTAATACCGCCCATTTCCAATGCCAGCCCTGGTACGCCTTTGACCTGCAACAGTAGTACTTCCACTGTCAGCGGCACTGGTTCCGCAACTGGCAACAACATCAGTTACCAATGGTCGGGGCCGGGAATTGTGAGTGGTGGGAACACCATGAATGCTACCGTGGACGAAGCTGGTACCTATATTTTATTGGTCACCAATAATTCAAATGGCTGCACTTCCGAATCCAGCGCAACCATTACTGCCGACCAAAGCACCCCAACGGCAGTTGGTACAGGCGGAACTTTAAGCTGTACAGAACCCACCCTCGACTTGGATGGAACAGGTTCGAGTACAGGGGCCAACATTGGATACGATTGGACGGGGCCGGGCATCGTCAGCGGCGGCAATACCCTAACTCCAACTGTCAACTCAGATGGCACGTACATTTTGACTGTGACAAACCTGTTAAATGGTTGTACCGATGATATCCAAGTGCAAGTGCAACAGGACACCGATGTTCCAAACGCTATGATTGCCGCTCCGCAAGCACTCACTTGTGCTACAACGAGCGTCACCTTGGATGGCAGCGGCTCATCCACTGGGGCTAATTACACCTACCAATGGTATCAGGGAAGCAACCCCTTGACTGGGCAAACTTCACAGACTTTGGACGTGAACGGCACAGGAAGCTATCAGATCATCGTGACCGACCAAACTAACGGCTGTACAGATGCCTTTTCAATTACCGTCAATGAAAATTTGGCCGAACCAAACGTAAGCGCCAGTTCAAATGGCTTACTGAACTGCAACGCCACTTCCATAGGCATCAATGCCTCCGTCAATGGCAGTACAAGCGGCTATACATTTGTTTGGACAACAGCCAGCGGGAGTATTGTCAATGGTGCCAATAACGCCGCAGCAACAGCAGGTTCACCTGGTATTTACCAAGTGGTGGCCACTAGCCTGTCAAACGGCTGCACGGGTATTGCTTCGGTTGAAGTAGAACAAGACGCCAACATTCCCGAAGTGTTTATTACGCCTACCAACAATTTGGATTGTGCCAACGGACAGGCCCTGCTCGATGCCAGCGCATCCAGCCAGGGGGCTACTATAACATTTACTTGGACGACGGCGGGAGGCAATTTTGTGGCAGGTCAAAACACCCTGACGCCCACCGTTAATGAGCCTGGGGTTTATACATTGACCATACTTGATTCGAGCAATAACTGCGAAAGCGAAAGCCAGGTCACCATTTCGGAAGACATTGCTTCCCCACAAATTGACATGCCTGCGCCGCCGCTGCTCACTTGCGATGTCACTTCTACCACCTTGGGAGCCAGCGTTCCAAACGTGCCATCAGGGGATTTTACTTTTGAATGGCAAACTTCCAATGGCGTTTTTGATGGAGCCACTAATACCTTGGATCCCAGTGTCAGCACACCTGGCACATATACTTTATTGGTGACAAATGATGCAAACGGCTGCACGTCCACCCAATCAGTCACCATTTCTCAAAACATCACAGCACCCACCGTTCAAATTGCCCAACCAGATATCATCACTTGTAGCAACAACACCGTGAACTTGGATGCAGGTGGCTCCAGCACGGGTGCCAATTTTGATATTGTATGGACAACTGCCAATGGCAGCATTGTCAGCGGCGGCAATTCTTTGAACGCAACGGTGGATGCAGCAGGCAACTATGTTTTGCTCATCACCAACAATACCAACGGCTGCACCCAGTCTGCCCAAACGATTGTTGATGAAAACGTTGATTTGCCAATGGCCAATGCTGGTACGCCCGCAACATTGACCTGTGCTACCACGCAGTTGGCGCTCAATGGCTTGGCTTCAACAGGTTCGGAATTTGACTACCAGTGGACTGGCCCTGGCCTCGTCAATGGTTCAACGACCCTGAGCCCGCTGATCAATGAACCGGGTACTTACCAATTATTGGTCACCAATATTTTGACTGCTTGTTCTTCCACAGCGACAGTGCTGATTGGTGAGGACATTGCAACTCCTACCGCAGAGGCAGGAACTGGTGGCGAGCTTTCCTGTACCGTGAATTCCATCACGCTGAACGGCAATGGCTCCACCACCAACAACGTGCTGTACAACTGGACATCGCCCAATGGCAATATTGTTTCTGGGGTAAATACTTTAAGCCCAGTCATTAATGCACCCGGTAATTATATCATTGTTGTAACCAACCTTGGCAATGGCTGTACTTCCAGCGATGAAGTATTGATTACGGAAGACGACGACCTGCCCGATGTGGATGCCGGAACGGCTGCGCCCATCACATGCCTCGTTACGGAAGTGTCTTTGGATGGATCAGGCTCGGTGACTGGCCCAGCCTATACTTATCAGTGGAGCACAAGTAACGGCAACATCAGTGCTGGCGCCAATACCTTGACGCCCATGGTGGACGCCCCCGGTATTTACGTTTTGACTGTAACCAATACCTTGACAAATTGTACCAACCTGGCCAGCGTTACGGTGGATGCCCAGACCACACCACCAGTCGTGGAAGCAGGGCCTACTGCCGAGCTAACCTGTTCGGAAACTGCGCTGCCGCTGGACGGGGCTGGTTCAGCTTCGGGTTCCAATTTTACATATATATGGACTACTGCCAACGGCAGTATCGTTAGTGGCGCAAATACCTTAAACCCAGTCATTGAAGAACCGGGCACTTATCAGTTGTTGGTGACCAATTTAACAACAGGTTGTACCAATACGGATGCAGTGACCATCACTCAAAGCCTGGATGCGCCGACGGCTGTGGCCAATACGCCCGGCCTGTTGACTTGCACGGTTCAATCGTTGACGCTGAATGGAAATGGCTCCAGCATTGGCAGCAATTTCACTTATCACTGGACAACCACGAATGGCAATATCGTTTCTGGTGCCAATGGCATGACACCTTCTATCAACCAACCGGGTACATATATTTTATTGGTCAACAACCTCCTGAACGGCTGCACGGAAACAGACGAAATCACAGTGGCACAAGACATCGCCCAGCCAACAGCAATGGTGGGCAATGCTGACCAATTGACTTGTACCATGCAAACCGTTTCTTTGGACGGCGCTGGCAGCAGTACTGGCAACAATTTTAGCTACCAATGGTCAACAACCACGGGCAATATTGTATCGGGCGGCACTACCCTATCGCCGACTGTCAGCCAAACGGGCAATTATGTTTTATTGGTAACAAATACCTCGAATGGCTGCACCAACACGGCCAGCGTTCTGGTGGATCAGGATGAAAGTTTACCGCAAGCACTCATATCACCGCCTGCATTGTTGACATGTTTGGTGGAAGAATTGACCATCAATTCCTCTGCCTCTGCCGGTAGTGAATACCAATACCAATGGTCAAGCCCCAGCGGTCATATTGTTTCTGGTGAAAACAGCCTGAATCCAATGATTGACGCACCGGGCGTTTACCTGTTGACCGTTACCAATACTTTGAATGGGTGCTCGGTAGAGGTACAGACTACCGTCCAGCAAAATGTTGAAGAACCGGACGCCGATGCTGGCCAGGGATTCGTGATGGATTGCTTTGAACCCGTCAACTATTTGGACGGCAGCGCTTCATCAGGTACTGGCACATTGAGCTACATTTGGGAAACGCAGGACGGGACAATCGCCTCCGGCCAAAACAGCGCCCAAGCAGGTATCACAGGGCCTGGGGTTTACACCCTGACCGTAACCAATACCGGCAACGGCTGTACGGATAGCGACGTGGTGACCATCACAACCGATGGGCCTGTTTCAAATTCCTACTTGACACAGCCGCCATGCTATGGCGACAAGGGCGCTATTGCTATTTCGGGCATCACGGGCGGGCAACAGCCTTATTTGTTTTCCTTGGACGGCGGGTCAACCTTTACCACCAAAACGCTTTATACACAATTGGAGCCGGGCACTTACCACATCGTGGTACAAGATGCCAAAGGCTGTGAAGACGAGGAATTCGTGACCATTGACCAGCCCAACTTGTTTGATGTGGAGGTGGAACCAACCATTGAAATGAAATTCGGCGAGAGCTATGACATCGAGACCCAGGTCAACTTCCCCATTGATGAAATCCAACAGGTTTCATGGTACCCACCGCTGAACCTCAGTTGTGTTGATTGCCTCGACCCGACCATTACGCCTACGACCACCATGCTATACAATGTGACCGTGGTGACGAAAAATGGCTGCAAGGACTCAGCGCCCATCATGGTCATTGTCAACAAAACCAGTGGCGTTTACGTGCCCAATGCCTTCTCGCCCAACGGCGATGGCCCGAACGACAAATTCTTTATTTTCTCGGATCCTGAGAGTGTGGCGAGGATCAAGTCCTTCCTGGTGTTTGACCGCTGGGGAGAAACTGTCTTCCAATACTACAATTTCCAACCCAACGATCCCGCCTATGGCTGGGATGGCAAACACAAGGGGACAAAGCTTGACCCTGCCGTGTTTACATGGTTTGCAGATGTGGAATATAAAGATGGCCGGACGGAAATCTTCAAAGGCGATGTGGTTTTAATGAACTAGGAAAAACTTTTTCACCAATATTAAAAGCTGCCCTTGCTCATGTGGGGGCGGCTTTTTTTATCTCAAACACATATTTTATATTTTTATAAAAACTGATGTTCAACAAGTTAGAATGGAACGAAAATTTTACCCGCAGAACAAAGCGCCAAAGACATTTTATTTTCACTAATAATTTTATTTCTTTGTGATACCATTTTGAAAATCAGATTGGTAGTTGAGTCGAGAGCAAGATACTTAGATTATCCATTAGTTATCCCACACCCATTCTCCCATGAACACAAAAGCTCTCGGTACCCCGTCCATAACAAATGATTCTAAGAAATTGAAGGCTTGTATTAGCAAGTTTTCAACCAAGCAACTCCCCCTTTTAAACGGCATTACCGCAATGTCCACTATTCGGTTTGTGTTCAGCTGAGATAGTGATTTCCATATCTATCATGGCAAGCAAATTTTGAAGCAACAGAAGGTGCCAGGCACCGATGAAAGATATTTAAGAGCGACTCTATATGCAGATTGGAAAGCCATCCGACTTGGTTCTGGGTGGCTTTCTTTTTTGGGCAAATTTAGTGAGAAGGTCCTTTGCCCCTCATCCGGTTGCCCCTGCCGCCCCAGGGGCGAATTTCCTCTGCGGTGAATTCCCCATCGCCAGTCATTTTGCCTATCAGTTTGATGGCCTCGCCTATTTCCAAACGAACCACGGGGGGAATAAAAGCATCCTCGTATAGAATTTTCCATTGCTTTTTGTCAAATCCACTCAGCACAATAAACTCAGGTTCAACTTTTTCAATTTGCCCAGACAAATAACCATCTTCCGGCATAGACCACAGTTTTGCTTTTTTCTCCTGCACACTTTCGTACAGGCTGATGTGGATGGCAAAAGCTTGTTCCAACTGGCGGGCACCGCCCCCTATAAAAAACAGGGTGCCGAGCAAAATGCTGAACGCAGCACTATAAGCCACCAATTTTGCCGCCGTGAATTTGTAGCCTTTTTTGGAATGGCTGATACTGAAAAAGGCAAGCCCTAAAAACAGGATTAAAATAGCTATCCAAACGAAGGGCAAAAGTCCAAGGAACATTTCAAGCCCAGAGTGGGACAAGTGGGTTAAAACATTGAAATCGGTCTGTTGGATGGCGAAGAGGATGACCGAAAAGGCCAGCGCTCCCAGCACAACGGCCAGCAGAAAACCGGCCCACAAGAGGCTGTTTTTTAAGCTAAATTGCCATTTTGGCACAGGCTTTAGATCCTGTTGCTTGATACTTTCGATGAGTTTTTCCGAGCCTTTCATAACGGCGGTTTTTTAAAATTTCAAACGGTTGCAAGTTGTGTTCCGGCCAGTTTTTTAAAAGCTTTTTTCGCACGATTGATGCGGGTGGCCACCGTGCCTTCAGGTATTTTTAGCACGTCCGAAATCTCTTCGTAGCTCATGTTTTCCAAAAACTTCAAGACCAATACTTCCTTGTAGGGCAAGGGCATCCGGGACAAAATTTCCTCGGTGGCTATTAAATTTTCAGGTATTTCAGCCGAATTCACATAACTGTCGTCTGGGAGGATGGCATCCAATTTTTCACTCCATTCTACCCTTGCCGCCTGCCCAAACGACTGTTTTTTCCTCAAACTCGAAATGGTTTGGTTGTGTACAATGCGGTAAATCCAACTGGAGAGTTTCAGGTCTTGGTCAAATGCGTTCAGGTTTTTCCAAATTTTGATAAAAGCATCCTGCAAAATGTCGGCGGCCTCATCATCTCCAACATGTGCCAGACGCTTGATATAACGGAGCAGCCTTTCTTCATAACGCTCATAAAGGCAGGAGAAAAAGTCAACCTCCACCAGTGCTTTCTGGATAATTTCCACGTCGCTAAAGCGGTCGCATATTTCTTTTGGAACTATCATTTTACAAAACCAGCCTGACACGCTGGCAAATTAAGGGTTGAAAACTGGCCAGATGCAGACGAATGTCACCTTGCCGAAAAACAAATGCCCTGCCGATACGGACAGGGCATTTGACCACTCATCACGATACACGATAATTGAAATAATGTATGAAACGAAATTCAAGAAATCGAAACGCATTCATTTGGCTATCAGGGCATTACTTCAATTTCATAATTTCATTTAATTCCCAATTTCAACTATTTCCTGCCTTTGCCCTTGCCTCCTCCTTTGCCATTTCCGCCATTCCCATTTGGGCCAGTGCCGTCACAGTTGCCAGTGCCATTGCCTGGCCCCATACCTGTCCCTGGGCATACGCCACAGATAGATCCGCCTGTTTCCTTGCTTGAATTGAGAATTTCATCAAACAGCTCCTGGCTGATGAATTGAGGTACATAATCCTCCCCTACCCGGTCCAGGTTGCGGTTGAAAGCACGGAGGTGGTTGCGGGAACCTTTGGTCAGTTCTTTAAAAACAGCGACGATATCCTGATTGTCCATATCCGCTATTCTGATATTCAGGTCAGAAATATCCAAATCCTCGATGGTCGCCCCGACCCTGAGCGCTGCGGCCAGGGATGCCGTGCCTTGTTCCATGAGGCTGGTGTAAAGAGCCTGAAGATCGCCGTTATTGAAAATACCAACGCCATTGTCACCGACGGGGTCGCCCAGTTCATATTTGTTGATAAGACAAAGGATGGCTTCGGTGTGGCGCTGTTCAGAAGCAGAGATGTTGTTGAAAATTTTAGTGCCCCATTTTTCATAAAGCCCCACATAAACATCGTGTGCCAGTTTTTCTTCTTCCCGCATGTATAAGAGGGCATCTATTTCTTTTTCGCTCAATTCCTCCATAGGGAAATTGGTGAGCAGGCAATTGCAGCTTTCGGCCATGTCAACAAAGCCACTTGGGTTTCCCAGCAGGGCGGAGGCGGATTTCACATCGTTCACTTGTGCGATTTCATTAGCATCTGATTCGCATTGGGTAAAAAGCATGGCCAAAACGACCAACATAGCCACACTTGCGATCCATTTTAATGTTTTCTTTTTCATGACTAAATTTTTAAGTGAAGAATTGCTTTTCATTTGTTTCACCCTTTGCTACGCAAGGGTCCTTGGTTTCTTTCACTTTTTAAAAAAATCATGCACAAAAAGGCAAATTCTGTAACAGGCAAATGGGGCTAATACGTCAGAAGGCACATCTTATCCATACTGCATCCAATTCTATCATTCTATTTTTCACTCAAACACCCGACGACTATGCTTACCAATTATTTAAAAATTGCCTTTCGAAACCTCCGCAAACAGCGTTTTTATGCTGGCATCAACATCCTGGGACTGAGCATTGGCATTGCTTGTTGCCTGCTCATCAGCCTTTTTGTTTGGGACGAACTCAGCTACGACCAATACAATGAAAAAGCCGACCGCATTTTCAGGATCAATTCGGACATCAATTTTGGCGGAAAACGGGAAATCTACGCCGTGGCGCAGGCTCCGCTCGCCGCCGCCCTGCGGGAAGAAGTGCCAGAAGTGGAAACCGCCTGCCGCTTCCGCCAATGGGGCAGCCGCCTGCTGCGCCGGGAAGGCACCACGCAGAATTTCAACGAAGAGAAAATCACCTGGGCCGACAATGAAATTTTCGACGTGTTTACCTTCCCGCTTTTGGGCGGTGAAAAGGCTACCCTGCTCAAAGACCCCAACACCATCGTCATCAGCGAAAGCGCCGCCAAGCGCCATTTTGGTGAACTGAACCCAGTCGGCCAAAATCTGATCATTGACAACGAAACGCCTGTAAAAGTGACGGGGGTTTTTCAAGACATCCCTGCCGCTTCCCATTTTCATTATGATTTTTTCCTGTCAATGGCCGGGTTGGAAGAAGCGCAAAACCCGGTGTGGCTGAGCCACAATTTCCAGACATACCTGGTGGCCAAACCTGGCGCAGATCCAGCAGAAATCGAGGCAAAAATTGCGGCGATGTTTAAAAAATATGCAGGGCCACAAGTGAAAATGGCCATTGGTGCCACCCTCGAAGAACTGGAGGCCCAAGGCAGTTGGGCAAGATATACCCTGTTCCCCCTGAAAGATATTCACCTTCAATCCGATCTGGTGGCTGAGCACGAAGCCAACAGCGACATGGCCTACGTTTGGATTTTCAGTGCCATTGCCCTTTTTATCTTGCTCATTGCCTGCATCAATTTTATGAACCTCGCAACTGCCCGCTCGGCCAACCGGGCCAAGGAAGTGGGCATGAGAAAAGTGTTGGGTTCGGTAAAACAACAATTGGTGGGGCAGTTTTTGACCGAGGCCATTTTAATGAGCGCCATCGCTTTTGCCCTGGCCGTTTTTATGGCTGAAATGGCTATGCCCTTTTTCAACCAATTGACAGGCAAGGAGTTGGATATTCCTTTTGGGCAGTTTGCCTTCCTGGGTTTGCTGTTGGCTGGTGCAATGGCGGTTGGTTTGCTTGCCGGAAGTTACCCAGCATTTTACCTTTCTGCATTTCGCCCTATCGAAGTATTAAAAGGGAAGTTGCGGAGCAACATGGGCGGCGGCTGGCTCAGGCACTCGCTCGTCGTGTTCCAGTTTTCCATTTCCATCCTGCTGCTGATCGGCACAGGCGTGATTTACCAGCAATTGGATTTTATCCAAAATAAACGCTTAGGCTTCGACAAAGAACAAATATTGCTGTTGGGCAACGCAGGTTCTTTGGGCGAAAAATTTGAAGGATTTAGGAACAGTATCGAAGCATTGCCGGAAGTAAAAAATGCAACTTCCACCTGTTTCTTGCCAGTCCAATCCTGCCGCAGCGACAATACCGTCTGGATTGATGGCAAAAGCCAGGACCAATACTCTCTGGCCATGCAGTGCTGGTGGGTGGACGAACGCTATCTCCCCACGATGGGTATGGAGATGCTGGACGGGCGCTTTTTTTCCAAAGAATTTGCCACCGATAGTGCCGCTGTTGTACTGAATGAAACGGCAGTGAAAAAATTCGGCTTCGACAAGCCCATTGGCCAGAAAATAAACCAGTTCAACGACAATACGCTCCAGAGCTACTCGACTTATACAGTCGTAGGTGTGGTGAAGGATTTCAACTACGAGAGCCTGCGCAACAACATCGGGCCGCTCGGCTTTTTCTACTCGCCCAAGCAGCGGAGCAACCTCTCCGTGCGCTTCGACGCCACAACGGATGTGGGCCTTTTTATTGAAAAAATCAAAAATCAGTGGGATGCGGTCAGCCCCGGTCTGCCGTTCGATTATGCCTTCATGGACGACCGTTTCAAACAAATTTATGAGTCGGAACAGCGATTGGGCAACATCTTCATCGTCTTTGCGGGCTTGGCCATTTTTATTGCCTGTCTTGGCCTGTTGGCTTTGGCTGCCTTTACCGCCGAGCGGCGAACCAAGGAAATTGGCGTCCGCAAGGTATTGGGCGCCACCACCGCTAATATTTTTACCCTTCTCACCTCAGAGTTCACCAAATGGGTGCTGGTGGCCAGTTTAATCGCCGTTCCATTGGCTTGGTGGGCCGCTGGGCAGTGGTTGGAAAACTTCGCCTACCGCTCCGAACTTAGCTGGTGGCTGTTTGCTTCGGCCTTGGGCGTGGCACTTCTTGTGGCGCTGCTGACGGTCAGTTTTCAGGCGCTGCGGGCGGCCTGGTCGAATCCGGTGGAGAGTTTGCGGAGCGAGTAAATACTATTCCAACAAAAAGGCCAGCCGTGTTGCACGGCTGGCCTTTTTGTTGGATGAAAATTTAGCAATGCCAGAAGCTATGCCTTAAACGAGTTATTTTAACTGCATTTTGGCCACTTTTGGATCAACATGTACGGTATCGTGCTCAAAGTCCAGTTTGATGCGCCATTTTTGCATAGTGGCCGCACCTATAATAGCTTCTTCACTGAGACTTGGGACGACAAGAAATTCGTCTGATAAAAGCACATCGTCCAAATAGAAATCCAATGATACCCTTTCTTTGATTTCGATGAAGTGCCCCTCCGCAGCCGTCGAAACCTGGCGAACCCTCCCCAACTTTGTGGGCGTTTCCAATTGACTCACAAAATCGGGGTTGATACAGGACAAGTTGGCCCCACTATCGAACAGGGAGAGAAGGTGGGCCTCGCCTTTGGAACCTGCATATAATATTGGCAATTTGATGACTGACATAATCTGGTTTGTTTTTGCAAAGCTAAGAATCATTATCTAAAGCTGGATTTTGCCTTAACAGCGCATTTTGAAACCTTTAGCCTATTTTTGTTTAATTATTAGACCGCTAAACATGTACTACAATGGCTTCTATTACTGACAATTGAAGCATTCAACGAGGAGTTTCTTGGATTGCGCTAGGAATTTCCAAATAAGCAGAAATAGACAAGGATGCTTGATTTAATGAAATAGCTCAGGAATGAGCTATTGAACATCAAAGAATAAGATACATGACAACCCAATCTAAAAATAAATCAGCCACATTTAGGGCAGCCACCGACGATCTGGTAAAAACAGTTCAATCCGCCATCAATCATCAACAACTCAATGCTGCCGACAGGGAATGGCTTATTAATGAACTGGATCAAATGATCGGACAGCTAAAAACTGCAAAAAAAGCAGCCTTTTCGGCCCATTAATGCCACGAACAATTCATGCCCTCATCATCGGCGGCGGGGCGGCAGGATTCTTTGCCGCCATCACCTGCGCTGAAGCCTTGCCGGGTGCAGAGGTCGTTATTTTGGAAAAAGGAAGGGAGGTTTTACAAAAAGTAAAAGTCTCCGGCGGTGGGCGCTGCAACGTGACCCATGCCTGCTTTGAGCCAAGGGAATTGGTAAAAAACTACCCACGTGGCAGCAAGGCGCTATTGGGGCCTTTTCACCGATTCGGCCCGACGGAAACGGTTGAATGGTTCGCCCAGCGTGGCGTGAAACTGAAAACGGAGGCTGACGGGCGTATGTTTCCCACTACCGACAGTTCCCAAACCATCATCAATTGCCTGACGATAGCGGCGGAAAAAGCTGGCGTAGTAGTGCTATCTGGACAAAACGCCACCGCCATCTACCCACCCAGTGAAACGCATCCAAATTGGAAGATAATAACGCAAAACGGTGAGGAATTCTTCGCCAAAAACCTGATGATCGCCAGCGGCAGCAGCCCCCGTATCTGGCAACTACTCGAAAGCATGGGGCACCGCATCGTGCCACCCGTGCCATCGCTTTTTACATTCAATATAAAAGATAAACGGATTGTAGGTTTGGCGGGAGTTGCGGTCAAAACTGCCACCGTCCACATCCCCGGTACTAAACTGTCAGCCGAAGGGCCCTTGCTCATCACCCATTGGGGCATGAGCGGCCCGGCCATTTTAAAGCTCTCGGCATGGGGAGCAAGGGATTTGCAGGAAATGGGTTACCGTTTTGAAATCAAAGTAAACTGGCTGGGCAATCTCAGCGATGCTGCTGTTTTTGAACAATTGCAAATGGCCAAAAACGAAATGGCCAAAAAGACGGTGAGGGCCAATTGTCCTTTTTTCGCAATTCCCAAAAGGTTGTGGGAAAGTTTTCTGGAGCACTTGGCGATAAGTGAAACGATGCGCTGGGCCGATTTGAGCAAAAAAACCTTACAGGCGCTCGCCCAGGAACTTTCCAATGGCTCATTTCAGGTGAACGGCAAAAGCACTTTTAAGGAGGAATTTGTGACGGCGGGTGGTATCCATTTGGATGAAATAGATTTTAAAACTTTTCAGAGCAAACTCCATCCTCATCTATTCTTTGCTGGCGAGGTGCTGGACATTGATGCCATCACAGGGGGGTTTAATTTCCAGGCAGCATGGACGGGCGGATATTTAGCAGGGTTGGGAATGGTGAATTATAATGATGAATGATGAATGATGAATTAGGAGATTGTCCAGCATTCATCGTTCATCGTTTATAGTTCATTGTTACTGAATAACAACGTTGTCCACCCGATAGGAAGTAGTCAAACTCGCTCCATTGTTTCCTTCATATTTAAAGGCAATGGCAATGGATTGGCCGATAAAGGGCGAGAGGTCAATATTGCCAGAAGGGATAAAGGCATGGTCGGCGTCGGACTGGCCAGCCAGGGTAGCGCTCACGGGCTGCCATGTTGCAGCAGCAAAGTCACATTCAAAGTCGGTAGAAATCCAAACAGTCAAACCGTCGTGCGTCCAGAATGCCTTGGCCGTTTCAAAGGTCAGGGTTTTGGCGGCATCAATGGTGACCAATGGCGTGATGAGCCAAGATTCGGTCAGCGGATCAGTGGCGTTAAAGGCAGTTGCCTGTACATACACATTTCCGTCGAACTCTTTGAACAACCAGTTGCGGGTGCCATTGGCGGCCAAGTTTTGCCAGCCCGTAATTTCCACCGGATCGTTGTTGGCACCGATTTCAAAATCTTGGCTCAGGGTGGCTACTTCGAGGGGAGGGTTACCGTTTTCACAAGGGCCACCTGTGTTTCCACCGCCGCCTTGCCCCATTTTGACGTTGTCCACACGGAAAGTACCGGTTTGTCCCCCGGTACCGCTGCCGACATATTTGAACCCGATAGCCACTTTTTGCCCAATCAACGAAGAAAGGTCAACATCGCCGGAAGGAATCCACGCATTGTCTGCATCATTTTGCCCGGCCAAGGTGGCATTGAGCGGCAACCACGAAGCAGCTAATGGATCGCATTTAAAATCGGTTGAAATCCAAGCTGTGAAACCATCGTGGGTGTAAAATGCCTTGGCAGTTTCGAAAGTCAGCACTTTCGCCTCATTGGAAACTTGAATAAGGGGTGTCACCATCCAAGTTTCCATTTCGGCTGCGGCATCGTTGAAAGCAGTGGCCTGGGCATAAGTGTTATCATCATTGCTAAAATATTTGAACTGCCAACTGCGGCTACCTTTGATAATGGCATTTGTCCAACCGTCCAAAGCGACCGGGTCATTATTTGCACCACTTTCAAAGTCTTCGTCTATGCCCGTCACTGTAGGCACTGTGCCGCCATTGCAAGGGTCTCCGCCAGAGCCGTCGCAGCGGGTGTCGTTCATATCCAGATCAGTGAGGTCACGGATGAGGAATTGGTAGTCGTCCCGGAAAATACTCAAAACACCTGTAAAAGTACCGCCACCCGAAGGCACCGTTTCACCTGCAAAATCTGCGAAGCCGCTCGTGCGCACGAGTACGGTGTTGCCGTCGCAGTCGGCGAGGTCGAGGTTAACAGCGGTTTGGTTGATGGCGTCGGCGAAGGTGACATTTTGGTCAACGAAATTAACTTTGCCATCTATGGTGATGAGGGTGCTGACGTCGTCTTTGGTCAGTTCACTGATTTTTTTGACTTTGGGTGCAGGCACGGGCCGCTCCACACTTTTCACCAAATGGTCGGTCAGGTTGACGATGGAACCAAGTGAACCGTCCCTTTCTATGAAGCCACCCAACTGGATCAGTTCGTTGTAATCGCTTAGATACAGCCCTTTTAACTTCACATATACCTCACGGCCCCGTGGGAAGTTGACGTAAGAATCTGCCTGATCAATCAATATTTCGATGCCAGCCGTGCTATCTTGGAGAACAAAAGCCCTGAACCAGTTGCCGGAAGCATCGTCGGCTACCACGACACCCTTAATAATAAGATCATCGGTGATTTCATCATAAGCCGCCGAAGTGCGCATGGCCTTCAATTCTTTAATAGTGGTGGTAACGGTCAAATTTGGGTCGGAACCACCTGTTGGGGGTTGATCAAAATCTTCTTTAATACAAGCATTGAAGGTGAGCGAGAGGATGAAAAGTGGTAAAAATATTTTAGCTAAGTTTTTCATTTTCAATATTTTATAAAAAATGTTGTCGAAGGAATATTGTGTTTGGGTATTTGGGTTTTTATGTGTTTAAAGTTAAAAACGAAGAGCGCCCATGATGAAGAAATTGGTGCCGTAGGCATAGAAATACCTCGGCGGGAAAACGTTCACGCCCACAGCATTTCGCTCATAGCGCAATTGCTCGTATCCACCTTGCACCACTTCTGCATTCAACAAATTTGTGACACCTCCAGTAAGGGAAAAGAAGATGTCATCCGATATTTTAAATGATTTATAGGCAAATAAGTCCACTGTAAATGCATCGGGTGCCTTTTGCTGGTTGACGATATCGTTGTATATATCCGAACCTTTTTCCAATCCGAAAACAACATCTTCCGATCGCCTATTGGGGCTAAAATCGAGATAAGTACGGTTAAAATAATTGACCGTCAAACTGGCCGACCAAAACTTCGGCGAACGGTATTCGAGGGAAGAACTCAATGCCGTTTGCGGTACACTGGGCACATAAAAGTTTTTCAAATAAGTTTTGCCCCTGTCCTGAACGACCCCATCTTCGTCAATGATGAAATAATTGTTGGGGCGGTTGGTGTAAATGTATTCGCCCACCGCTGCTGCACCAATGAAAGAAATGGTGGGGGTAATTTTCGCTTGAAATGCCACCTCCACCCCAGCGTGGCGGCGATCCACGTTGCTCAAAACAGAGGTGCCAAAACGGCTGATGTCCACCAGGAAAAAGCGGTTTAGCTTAAGCCCGTCGTTAATCTGTGAATAGAAAAAGGTGGCCCTGGCTTTAAATCCAGGAGAGCGGTGCTGGAATCCGGCCTCCCACGCAAAAACCTTTTCGGTCGTCAGGCCCGGCACCAATTGATCTTGGTTGCGGGGAGAGGCGTAGGCGATACGGGCTTCCGGCGGACGGGTAAGGGCAGCTCCATTGGCGTAAATGTAATTGCGGCCATCAATCTTAAAGGTGATGCCTGCCTTTGCGCTGTAATTGATGAAATCTTGTTTTTCTGAATCGCCGAGCGAATTTTCGGGGAATTTTCCGTTGCGCAAGTTTCCTGTGCGCCAAAAGGTCGTATTGGTGGACTGCCCGGCCAGGAAGAAGTCAATTTTCCTAAAGCTAAATTGGCCTTGCAGCCAAGTGCCAAATTGTTGGCCGTTGATGTCGTAGTCCCAACCATAAGTATCGCCTTCCCGGATGACGACATTATCGTCGTCCAAATCCACACGGGCAACATCATAGATCGAATGATGGAAGGCAGGATTATAGAGTGATTCCAACGTCCGCTGATTGGACAAAATAAACTTGTCCACATTGATAAAGTAATCGCCGCCGAGCAAATCTTTAACTGTCCTGAAATAATGAATTTTCTCCTGTTGCCAAGTAAGTCCGGCATGGACGGTCAAATGATCGGAAATGATGCTTTGGTAGGTGGTGCTTGCGTTGAACTTGCTGGCGTCAGAACGCTGTTCGTCCAGGATGTACTGCGACATGTTGCCCTGTGGGGCATTGTTATTTGGGAAATATTTATGCAGGTTGAAATAGTCCCTTTCCTGTAGATCAACTACTTCGTTGGCGGCATACATGTCATGCCATTGAACTTGCAACAGGTCAGGGTTGTCCCGATAAATCTGGGCGATTTCATCCCCCAACGACTCGTTCAATAAGCTGAAATAAACCGGGGTTTCACGGTAGTAGTCCGAGCGGGGATCCGGCGCATTGAACCAATCAATATTTGTGCGGCCATATCGCCCGGTTTGATACCCAACCGCCGTCAGGAGGGACGATTTTTCGTTTACTTTCCAATCATGGCGCAGGATGAAAAGTGGCTGATGTGTATTGACGACCCTTGCATTTCTTTTTTTGCCATTTTGCCAACCCCAATGCGGGTTGTAAAAATTGGTGCCAGCTATGTCGTTAAGTTCTTCCGTGCCTGCGCCTTGCGAACCACGCTTGGTCGGGGTTCCCAATGCGGTAAAATTCAGCAGGTGGTTTTTGCCAAATTTCCTATCAATAGAGGCAAAATAGGCGTAAGAATCGTAAAAAGTACCAGGCACATAGCCTTCGTTTGCCCAACGTTTGGAACCAGAAAAAGAAAAGGCCCAACCGCTTTTCAACATGCCTGTTGACCAGGTGGCCATCACACGGCCATTATAGGCCCTATTGGAAAACAAATAGGAAATGCGCTTGCCTTTTTGCATTTCGGAAGCCCTTGTGTCAAATGCCGTATAGCCACCTATGCCCCCAAAAGTGTAGGAATTGGGGCTGAGGTCAATGGAAGATTCCCGGCTGCGGGTCACATCGTTCAGTCCGCCCCACACGCTCCAATATACCGAGCCATTCTCCAAGTTATTGAAAGGCATTCCGTTGAAGAGTACCACCGTTTCAGCATCGTAGCCCCTGATGTCGAAGCCTCCCGTACTCAGGTTGAAAGCGGCGGCGGCGATAAATGGATCACGGGCGGCTGAAAGGATGCCCGAAATATTTTGTGCGCCTAGTTCACTTTCTTCTTCTCCCTCTGAAAGCGTAATGACCGGGATGCGGTCTTCGCCTGTAACGATTTCAGTGATGGCAGGCCCGGTAGGCAGGTGGGAAAATTCGATTACGCCCAACTCAACCTCCTCTTTTCCAGCGGTTTGTATTTCCCTTTCCATGAGCGAGTAGCCATCTTTATAAAAACTCAGATAGGCAGTTTTTCCATCCGAATTGGCTTGTATTTTAAAAAAACCACTTTCATTGGAAGTGGCTTCCACATTGCCGCTGGTAACTATTACACCCGACACTGCGGCACCTTCGCCAGCGTCACGGATGGTGCCAGAAATTTGAACGGTTTGTGCAATGGAAAAGGAGCTGAAAAATAGGAAAAGAAGTAACAGGGTAGCGATTTGTTTCATACAATCAATTTAAGCGTGCAAAGGTAGCACGAACGTTTTGGGAATTTTCTGATTCGACTGAAAATTAACCGGGAGTTAAAGCGCAAAATGCAGGGCAAAAGGTGGTCTAATTTAGGGCCAGTGGGGCAAAATTTGTTTTCCAATAAACGCTCGTTAGAAGCAGTCACTTCCTTTTTTCCATAAATTGAAGATAGCATTAACTAAAAAGGGCTGACGCCTTGATGCATCAGCCCTTTTTTTAAGCTGGGGGAGAACAATAAATTTTCCTGTTAATTTTCCGATTTTTTGCGGAGTTCCTCCTTTATTTTAAGTACCAAAGCCGGATTGACCTCTAAAATTTCAGCGATAATTTTGGGTTCAAAACCCTTGTTCAACATCTGCTCTATAACGCTGGAAGTCTTTTTTTCCATGCCCTTTTCTTCGGCATCTTGCAGCATTCGTTCCTTGATCAATTCTTCGATACCCATAGGTCTTGATATTTGATTGATTTCGTTCCCAAAATTAATGGCTAATTCTGGTTTTTCAAAGTGGGCATAATACTCAATAAACTGAAACAACCTCCTGATAGTCTGTTTACTGATGTTTTTGGTCAGGAGCTTTTTGACCAAGTTTGTCTTTTGATGGTATAATGCTGTGTCATTTTTAAAAAGCGGCAAGCCACCCCATGCCGCCTCCATAACCCAAGCAAAAATATTATCGGATTCCGCTAAAACTTCTGGTGGATTTTCCAAGAGTTTCCAGGTTCGGTAACCATAATTTAACCAGGTACCAAATTTTTCATACTTAAAAGTACTTGGAGAAAAGGTCGGCGACTCGTCCGTGAATATGGCCAATTGACATACATTCACATGGTAGCGGTCACGGAGCCGGTAGAACATAGTGAACATCCTTTCGGAAAAATCATGATCGCTGTATCCTTGAACTTCCACATGTACCAGTAGCCACAGTTCCACCCCGTTTTTCAAAAAGACTTTTGCCAGTTTGTCGGCAAATCGCTGCCCAAGGGCAGATTCAGGATATATCTGTTGGAGTTCTTTGTCCAAAAACTCAAAGCCTTTTTCAAAATCCACCTCCACCACCAAATCTGCAAAGTAGAAATGCAAAAAGTCTTCAAATAAATCTTCAATAATGCCCTTCCAAAGTAGGTCTCTTGTGATCATGTAGTTCTCTCATTTTGTTGGCACAAAATAGATAAAACATTTACTTTGTTGCGAAATGCAGCTATGAAAAATCACCCAAGCTTAACTCTTGTTTTTGTGGACGCTTGACAGGTTTCCATACATTAGCGCCCGGTTTACATTACACGAAAATTCCATTATGAAGCAAACGCATTTTATCCTTCTTTTCACCCTCTTTTCCACACTTCTGTTTTCTCAAAAAGCAAGTTACCACGTGGCCGCCGTGGGTTTTTACAATTTTGAAAACCTCTTCGATACGGTGGACGACACACTTAAAAATGACGAGGAATTCCTGCCCAATGGCACCCGCCTTTGGACGGACGAGGTTTACAAGGACAAGTTAAAAAATCTGGCCCGTGTGGTGTCGGAACTGGGAACCGATGTCACGCCGGATGGTGTGGCCATACTCGGTGTTTCAGAAATTGAAAACAGGAAAGTATTGGAGGATTTTGCAAAACAGCCCGCTGTGGCTGCCAGGAATTATCAGGTGGTGCATTTTGATTCTCCCGATGAAAGGGGCGTGGATGTGGGCCTGATATACCAGCCCAAATATTTTAAAGTGACGGCCAGCAAATCCATTCCACTGCTGATCTATGGCGACGATGGCGAGCGAAACTTTACCCGTGACATCCTCTATGTGGCTGGCCTGCTCGATGGGGAACCACTGCACGTTTTGGTCAACCACTGGCCCAGCCGCCGTGGGGGGGAAGCAGCTACCCAACCGTACCGCAACGCCGCTGCATTGATTTGCAAAAACGTGAAAGATTCATTGGAACAAATTGATCCCCATGCAAAAGTCATCGTGATGGGCGACCTGAACGACGACCCCACCAGCCCCAGCGTGAAAAAGATCATGGCAAGCAAGCACAAGCAAGAAGATGTTGAGCCGGGAGATTTTTTCAATCCCATGTACGAATTTTTCAAAAAAGGAATTGGTACGACTGCCTATCGTGATGCCTGGAGTTTGTTCGATCAAATCATACTGTCTTCGGGTTTAATGGGCAAAAAACAAACTGGTTACCACTATTACAAGGCCCAAGTTTTCAACAAACCCTACCTGATACAAAAGACAGGGCAATACAAAGGCTATCCTTTCCGTACCTTCGATTTTGACAACTACATCGGCGGGTACAGCGACCACTTCCCAGTTTGTGTATTTTTAGTAAAAGAAGTGAGAGATGAAAAGCCATAAACAAATAGCCCAGCTTCGGGGCGGCTTTTCTTTCATAATTTTGCTTTTACCTTGGCCGTATCTTCCAATAATCAACAATGCCAAGGCCATCACCCTATGCCGCTGAACAAGACGCCACTCGAACTCAACCCTGATTTCAAATACGCCCTGGACGTTCTGGAAAAAACCAGCAAAAGCCTGTTTATTTCAGGCCGGGCAGGCACAGGCAAGTCCACCCTGTTGCTATTGTTCCGCCAAACCACCAAAAAGAAAACCGTGGTAGTCGCACCTACCGGCATCGCCGCCCTGAACGTGAAAGGTCAGACCATCCACTCCCTGTTTGGCTTCCCGCCCCGCTTGATCCAAGCCAAAGACATTCAGAAAAGTTTTGCCCGCAAGTGGTTTAAGAAAATCGAAGTGCTGGTCATTGACGAAATCAGCATGGTGCGGGCCGACTTGCTGGATGCTATTGATCGCTCCCTGCGGCTCAACCGGGACAATCCCCTACCCTTCGGCGGCGTACAGATGGTTTTTATTGGTGATTTGTTCCAATTGCCGCCCATCGTGGCTACGGAGGAGGAAAAGCGCCTTTTTGAAATGAACTATGGAACGCCCTATTTTTTTTCGGCCAATGTCCTGCGTGATTTTGATTTGGAAATTTTGGAACTGCGAAAAGTATATCGCCAGGAAAACCGCCATTTCCTTCGCCTGCTCGACGCAGTGCGACTAAACCAGGCCGACGACGAAGACCTCGAAGACCTCAATACCCGCTATCTGCCCAATTTCCAGTCGCCTTCCAGCTATGTGGTTTTATCGCCCAGAAACGCAAAAGTGGACAGCATCAACCGCCGGGAATTGGCCAACCTCCTTTCGCACGAGCATATTTTCACGGCCAATGTCACTGGTGAATTCGACCCTCGATTGTACCCGGCCGAATCGGTTTTGCACCTGAAAATAGGGGCACAAGTGATGTTTATCAAAAATGACCCCGAAGGCAACTTCGTAAACGGCACCATCGGAAAAGTGGTGGGGTTTGGCGAGGAATCCATCAAGGTTTTTTCGGACGAGCCGGGCAGCCCAGGTGAGATGGAGGTGTTGCCCATGAGCTGGGAAATTGTGAAATACAAGCCCAGCAAGGACAACCCGGATGAGATAGATACAGAGGTGATTGGGACTTTCGAGCAATTCCCCCTGAAATTGGCATGGGCCGTCACTATACATAAATCGCAGGGAAAGACGTTTGATAAGGTGATCATTGACATGGACAAGGGCGCATTCGAAACAGGGCAGACTTATGTGGCCCTGAGCCGCTGCCGTACTTTGGAGGGTATTGTTTTGAAAGAAAAACTACAACACCGTGATATCATGGTGGACGAGCGGGTGGTTGATTTTTACGAACAGTATTTTTGAAAAAACTCCCTTAGATTTCATCTCACAAACCAGGACAACCTTATGCTAAAGCACATTTTTTTTCCCTGCTTATTATTGCTCATTTCACCTGTTTTTCAAAACCCGCTGCAGGCTGCCACCCTTAAATTGTCAGAAACTCAAGTAAAAGAAACACTTGTAAAAACTGGAAAAGGAGAAGGTTTTGGCGTTTTTAAAATAAACAAAACCAAACAAAGCTGGTTTGCAAAAATCAAGTCCAAGTTTGAACGTAAAATAAAAAAAGCCAAACAGAAACCAGGCCGTGAGAATGCAAAAAAACACCTGTTCATTTGTTTTGGCTTGGTGGTGTTGTCCATTATCGCATTTGCGCTCAGCGGGCAGGGGCAGGTTTTCAGCATCTTGGGCTCAGTTTTTGCCATTGGGGCGGCAGTGTTTTTTGTCTTATGGCTATTGAATTTTCTGGGGAAAATTTGATCACCAAAAAAAAGGCCCGGTAGCGCTACCGGGCCTTTTTTTATGCTTCCAATTCGTCTTCTTTTTTTCGGTTTTTCCACCAAATATACCCCAGCCCGCCTACCATTAAATAAGGCAATACCAACAGGTAGAGAATACCGGCGTTCAGGCCGCTGCCTGCCGAGCCACCGTTTTTCAGGTTGCTTTCTGCGCCGATTTTGCACATGGGGCATTGGGCGGGTAAACTTGGCGCAAGCACAGATAGCAGGACGAATATGGATACTATTTTTAACAAACGATTTTTCATGGTGGCAAAATTAATAAAAATGACAATTGGGTTTTACCCGGTTTTCAATGATTGTAGTAGGGTTTTATCATAAAATAGAGAATCGGCCCAGTTACAGCTACATACAGCCACGCCCAGTAAACCCAGCGGGCCATTTGGGCGTGCCGTGCAAACTGCTTCGTAAAAGCCCTGATGTATGTGAATAGTATAAAAGGAAAAATGACAGCCGCCAGCACAATATGCGTTATCAACATGAAAAAATATACGTAGCGGATAGTGCCTTCACCGCCATATTTTGTATCCGCATTGGTGATGTGGTACAGCACATAACCCAACAAAAAAAGCAAGGATGTGATCATCGCTGTCGTCATCGCCTTTTCGTGTTGGGCCCGTTGGCCAGTTTTGATAAAATACAATCCCGCAAGGAGGACGACTGCCGTCAACGCATTGAGGGTAGAATAAAAAGCGGGCAAGAAGGTAAAATCAACCCCTAAGTCAAGGTGGATGCGGTGCATAATGCTGACCAACAGCAAGACTACCGCCGTGATTGCCCAAGCTGCCTTGTTCAATTTTTTTTCAAGTATCAAATTCGCTTGTTCCATGTTGAAAAAGAAGTTTTGGGCAAACGGAAGAAAAGGCTACGATGTCATTTCGGCCCGAACTGAGTGGAGAATCTGAAGTAAACCTCAGAACCCAGTTCTTTTCTTTTGCTTCGGGATAATCATGGAAATATGGACGACCAGCCGCCCCATCTCCTCGTTTTCGTTGATGTTGTATTGGTTTCTGATTGTCAAAGTGGTGTCCACCAATGCTATGCTGTTGAAAGGATCCTTGAGCTTGAAGCCTTGTTGGGCAATTTTTTCCAAATTACCTTTCTCTGCCCCGATCAAATACCATTGTTGATTATCTACAATGCCTAAGCGGGCCGCCTCGTCCCTTAAACTGGTGGCAGAATCCGCTGGCATAAAAGTTAAAAAAACCACATCGTCCGTATCATCAAAGCTTTGGTGCAATTTGGAAATGCGGCCCACTTTTTCTTTGGCCTCAGCGGGGTTTCCAGATAAAAAATGTACAATCGAAACCTTGCCCTTCAGCATATCAGGATTGACGGGCAGGTTGTCCTGGTTGGGCAAATTGAAAGCCGCAACTTTTCCCATATCCGACAAATCTTTCAGGTAGTCTTGACGAAAGTTTTTGCCGGCATTCAAAAAATACAATGCACCGGCAGGCAGCACGAAAAGAACAAGGAAAATGAGGATGGCTATGGCAGGGTTCCGGCTACTTTTTTCCTTTTCTTCTTCCATTTTTGTAGTTGATGTTTGTAGGAAACAAAGATTTCTATAGGTAGTTTGTCTCAAAAATGTAAAACAAAAAAGGCGGGGCTGAACGGCCCCGCCTTTTTTATATCAGTTCCTGATAGGTTTCCGAATCGAAACCGAGGCTGCCGGTAGAAGGTTTTGTACTTTCTTCTTCTTGGTTCTTTTGCTCTATTTGATGCCGTCTGGCACCCCATGAGCTGCCTTCTTGGAAAAAAGCGATGATAGCCCAAACAAGCAGTAACATCGGCAAAAGAATACTCAACCGCATGCCCCTGACTTCCTGGCCCAAGTGCATGAAATTAAATACAATAAATCTGGCTTTGTATAAACTAAACCCGACCATGATGAGGCCGTATATCAAAGCCAAGGTGATAATGACTACTTTGGAGTCGCTAATATGGGCTTTGTGAAAGCTATGAATGATGTGCCCATTGAACAAGAGGGCAAAAAATACCTCAATGATAGTGATGATGCCCAGCAGTTTCAAACCCTTGAAAACCAGCTTTTTCTGTTCGTCGTATGATAAATGCGCCATATTTCTTGATGTTAATTTTTGTTGGTTTATTTTAAATTAAACAGGCCATTAAAGCAGGTAGAATACCAAGAAAACGAATACCCATACCAAGTCCACAAAGTGCCAGTAAAGGCCTATTTTTTCCACCATTTCATATCCATTCCGCCGCTTGACGTATGTGCCGCTGGCAGCATTTATCATAATTATCAAAAGGAAAACCACCCCGGAAAAAACGTGGAAACCGTGGAAACCTGTAATGAAAAAGAACAAAGCTCCAAACGCCCTGGGGCCAAAGTTTAGATTGCTCTCCACGCCGCTTTCTGTGCGGTATTTGCGCTGAAGCCATTCGCCTGATTCATGGTCTTTGTGTATCAGGTAGCCATCGCCATCCCTGAATGCCTCTTCTTGGCCTGCAGGAAAAGCCTGGCCGTGCGCATCCTCTAAATATACCCCGGCCTCGGTATGTGTGCCGAAGGGGTTGACGGTAAGGCTAACGTTTTCATGGACAATTAGCGTAGTCCATTCCCAAGCCTGGCAGCCCAAGAAGGTGGCCCCTCCCAAGATGGTAAGGAACATCCACATGACCACGCCATTCTTATTTTCCCGATGGCCTTCCTGCACGGCACGTACCATCGTCACGGAACTGGCGATGAGGACGAAGGTCATAAAGGTTACAAATAACAGCGGGGCCTTCAAGTCAGGGAAAAAAGGCACTTTTTCAAACACCACGTCTGGCACCGGCCAAGTGGGGCTGCTAAAACGCAATGCACCATAAGAGATCAAGAAACCTGCAAAGGTGAATGCATCCGACAAAAGGAAGTACCACATCATCAGCTTGCCATAGCTGGCTTTGAACGGCTCCCTGCCGCCTTCCCAAAGATGTTCTTCATTGTCAGTGTGATGCTCCAAAACTACTTCTGCCATATTTAGTTGGTTTGTTGGCTTCAAGGCTTCATGGTTTCATGGATTTATGGTCAAAATGCCATTCACCCATTTCCATTCACCAATCACCAAAACTTTTCAACGATAATAAGATAAAAAAACAAACAAATAGACCCACAGCAAGTCCACGAAATGCCAATAGGTCAAGGTTAGTTCAAAGCGCAGCTTGCGCTTGTTGTTTATGTGGAATTTCAAGCCAAAAGCATGGATAAGCGCCACGGCCAAAGCGGCCAGACCGCCCAGTACATGGGCAGCGTGTATCCATGAAATCACAAAAACAAAGTCACCAGAAGGGTTGATGGTAAACGGTACGCCCGCTGCGGCCATCGCCTGCCAGCCTTGATATTGGAACACAAAAAAGGCCATGCCCAATAAAAATGCCGTCATCAAGAGGACTTTGTACATCAATTCGCTCCCTCTTTTGAAAGCGATAAATGAACTGTGCAGTGCAACACTGCTCAACAAAATGACGGCAGTGCTCACTTTAAAAACTTCTGGCAAACTGAATTCAAGCCAGTTCCCAGCGGCCTGCCTGACGACGTAAGCGCTTGTCAACGAGGCGAACATCATCATCAGCGAACCACAGCCTACCCACATCGCAAATTTGTAGGGGTGGATTTTATTTCTGCCTGTATTTTCTTGTATGGTCAAATCCATCGGTCATAATTGTAGTGCTTGGGTATTTTTGTATTTAAGTGTTTTAAAAAATCATTTTCAAAACACATAAACCCGCAAACACATAAACACAGACATTAAATCTTGTCCAGCCACAACGTTATGAGCGCAAAAGGCAAATAGAAAAATGAACTGAACATCAATTGCATGGCCGCTTTCCTGTCGTTTTTACGGTAGAGGTTCCAGCCAAAACATGCATAAGTTATTGCCAATAATGTCAAAAATATCGCTGAGATACTGCCGGTAATTCCAGTGAAATAAGGAATCAAACCAACTGGAATTAGGCATAAAGCGTAAACAACCCCTTGCAAGCCGATGCTTTTGTCCCGTTCACCATCCTTCGTGGCGACGAAACGGAAGCCTGCTTTTTGATAGTCCTCAAAACCCAGCCAACTGATGGCCCCAAAGTGTGGGAACTGCCAAAAGAACTGGAGCGCAAACAGCGCAAATGCCAGGGATGTCAATTCGCCCTGAAAAGCCACGCAGCCAATGAGCATAGGCAATGCACCTGGAAATGCGCCCACAGCTATGGCAGCCGGGGAAATCCTTTTCATGGGCGTATAAAGAAAAGCATAGCTCAATAATGCCATCACCCCAAAAAAGGAAGCCCAGGGATTGAACAGTGCCAGGAGCATCAATCCGATGATGCTTAGGAGGCCAGCGGTCAAAACAGCTTCGGAAACTGACATCCGGCCAGCCGCTAAGGGGCGGTCGGCAGTGCGTTTCATCAATTTGTCAAAGTCTCTTTCGAGTACTTGGTTCAGCGCATTTGCTGCACCTGCCACACAAAAACCGCCCAAAGCAAGGATGACGATGGCCATCCAATTGGTTGTTCCTGATGCGGCGATCAAATATGCCATTACTGCCGAAAAGACAACGGTCAGGTTCAGTTTAAACTTGACCAGCATCCCGAAATCGCCCACTTTTTGGGCAATGATGGCACCTGGGCTGGCAACGGCAGATTTAATTTTATGATTCACTAAGTCTTTTTCTACAAATTTTGAAATCAAATATCTCGCAATCTATTGTCTCAAATGTCAATGCCCTTGATCCCCTTCCCCTTCTTTCAGCGGCTCAATTTGGGGGATAAACTCACGGCCATTTTTACCGTAGTCATACGCCCAACGCTGCACGGTCGGAAGTTTGCCGGGCCAGTTGCCGTGGCCTGGGTGGATGGGCGTGGTCCATTCAATGGTATTGGCGCCCCACGGGTTCTGGGTAGTTACTTTTTTACCTTTCCAAATGCTGTAGAAGAAGTTGATCACCATCAACAATTGGAAGCCAAACGTGAGGATAGCCGCAATGGTGATGAACTGATTCATTGAAGAGAAATGAGAAAAGGTATCGAAGTTATCGAAACGATAATAGCGGCGTGGAACTCCGGCCATGCCCAGATAGTGCATCGGCCAGAAGATAGCATAAGCACCCACGATGGTACCCCAAAAATGGATTTTGCCAAGGGTGTCGTTCATATAGCGCCCAAACATTTTTGGGAACCAGTTATAAACACCAGCAAACATGCCGAAGAAGGCTGCGATACCCATCACGATGTGGAAGTGGGCCACTACGAAATAAGTATCGTGCATTTGTATGTCAATGGCAGAGTTGCCAAGGAAGATACCAGTCAAACCGCCTGAAATAAACAGCGAAACAAAACCAATAGCAAACAAAGAGGCCGCATTGTAACGGATGTTTGCCTTGTACATGGTCGAAATCCAGTTGAACACTTTTACCGCCGAAGGCACCGCAATGATGAGGGTGAAAATGACGAAGAAGTTCGAGATAAAAGGATTTACACCAGCCATAAACATGTGGTGCGCCCATACTATGAACGACAAAAATGCAATGGCCAAAATTGAAAACACCATCGCTTTGTAGCCGAAAATCGGCTTGCGGCAATGAACGGAAAGCACTTCCGAAACAAGCCCCATTGCCGGCAGGATGATGATATATACTTCAGGGTGGCCGAGGAACCAGAACAAATGCTGGTACAGCACTGGGCTACCGCCTACATGGTCGAGGGCCTGACCTCCGATGAATATTTCGCTCAAGTAAAAACTGGTGCCCATACCACGGTCGAACATCAATAACAAAAAGCCAGACACTAAAACCGGGAAAGACAATAGGGCAAGGATGGCAGTTACGAAGAAAGCCCAAATGGTCAGGGGCATCCGCCACATGCTCATTCCTTTTGTGCGCATATTCAGCACCGTAGTCACGTAGTTTACCCCGCCCAAAGCCACAGAAACAACAAAGAACACCAAGCTTAAAATCCACAATGTCATACCCGTACCCGATCCGTCGGAAGCCTGCGGCAGGGCGCTCAAAGGTGGATAGGCAACCCATCCTCCCGAAAATGGACCAGTGCTCAAGAATAAGGAGTAGAACATGATGACACTGGAAAGAAAGAAAAACCAATATGACAACATATTCAGAAATGGCGATGCCATATCCCTGGCTCCCAGTTGCAACGGAATCAACAGGTTGCTGAATGTACCGCTCAATCCTGCTGTCAACACAAAAAATACGATAATAGTACCGTGCATGGTCACCAAGGCATAGTAAAACTCAGGGGCCAAGGTGCCCACGCCTGAATCTGGATTTATTTCAATCCATTTGCCGAGCAATGGGCGGAGCCATGCCAGGCTTTCTTCAGGAAAACCTAACTGTAGGCGGAAAATCAAGGACATGGCCGCACCGATGATGGCCCAAATCATACCCGTGATAAGGAACTGGCGGGCGATGATTTTGTGATCCATGCTAAAAATATAGGTCGAAAAGAAGTTCGACTTAAACTTGTCACCATGCTCGTGCTCATGGAAGTGGTCATCAAATCCTAATTCTTCTATGAGCTTTTCCTCTTGTGTTGCAGGGGCTGCGGTAGTCACGTTAGCCATATTTTGATTAATTTTTTCTTTTTTAAATTTCGTCAACAGTTGTTCAAAAATTTGTCAACTCCTGTTTCTTATTGGGTCAAAATCTGGAACTCGGTCCGGCGGTTTTTGGCCCGGCCTTCTTCTGTATCGTTGGTGTCAGTAGGACGGGTTTCGCCATAGCCTCTTGCCTTCATCCTTCCAGCAACTATCCCTTTTCCAACAAGATAGTCAAAAACTGACTTTGAGCGGCTGTCAGACAAGCTGAGGTTTTGGGCATCGTCACCCACATTGTCAGTATGGCCAGCTACTTCGATGGTCATGTTTGGATACTTGTTCAAAGTGGCAACGATATTGTCCAGTTCGTACCTGGAAAGTGTTGTCAAATTGGCGGAACCTGTTTCAAAAGTAACATAATTGAGGCGGATGATTTTCTCTTCTGCCTTTTCAGCCGCAAGGGCTTTTTCAACAGCCAAATTGAAATCTTGTTTACGCTGCTCAATTTCTACACCCAGCAGCTCGTTTGTGCGGGGGTCTTCTTCTGATCCCCGGATGGAGGTCATATAGTAAGATTGCTGTTCTTTTAGCCAAGTGTTGTATTCTTCCTCTGAAACGATGCGGACCAATTTGCGCATACTAAAGTGGCCTTTACCGCACAATTCCGCACAAGCCAATTCGTAATTGAAAGATTTCCAAAGTGGATCGCTGGCAGGGTCGTTGGGATCGCTGAGTTGCTGGTATTCAGGGTACTTGCGCAGTTCCTGGCGATATTCTTCCGTCGTCTTGGTTGGGGTGAAAACAAAATAGGTAGGCATACCCGGTACTGCATCCATTTTTACCCTGAAATGTGGTAAATAGAAATTGTGCAGCACGTCCCTGGCTGTAATCCTAACCCTTACTTTTTTTCCAACTGGTAAAACGATGTCGGTTGGCTGCAGGTCGTCCAGGTTTTTGTCATCTGTCCAATCTTGGCCAAGCGGGTTTTTACCAGTAATCTTTTTATAGTCCCTTGCACCTAATTTGCCATCGGCGCCTGGATAGCGGATATACCATAAAAATTGCGAACCTGTTGCCTCTATTTCCATTACATCTTCGTCATTTGTCACGTCGGCCATAACTTCGTTCCATGCTACCAAACCACGGATGACCAAAAAGCACATAACGACGGCTGGAATGGCCGTCCAGATGATTTCCAGTTTATTGTCGTGAGGTATAAAGGTGGAAATAACCCCTTTGCGGCCACGGTATTTGTAGCCAAACCAGAATAAGGCAATATGTGTAATGAAGAAAACTATTCCGGTAAAGAACAATGTGATATTGAACAAGGAATCCAATTCATCACCATGCGCCGAAGCTGATTGGTGTGGCCCATAACCCAGCATCCAATTTTTATAATGCAAGGCCGACCAAATGCAGTACACCAGGAATACAACCATGAAAACCAACATTAAAATCCCATTGCGTTTGTTGGATTCCAATTGGACCTCTTCTTCACCACGTATCTTTGTCGCCAATTCAGTGACCTTCCCGATTTGGACAACCACGATGATGATAAGGAGCAAACAACCTATTATTATTAATCCAGTGCTCATTTATGAACGAGTTAATGGTTTTGCAAAAAATAAGATATACTACAAGACACTATTCATAAGGCTGCACCTCGTGGTGCAGGCTCTCGTCCAAATAAGGATCGTTGATGGGTATCAGCGATGCCTGTTCCAGACGGGTAAAAACAAAGTATATGAACCCAGCTAAAAAGCCGAGCATTATTCCTATTTCCAAAAGGCCTGGAATGGTAAACCCTGCTACAAAGGAAGCGGCATGATGCCCCGCCACTTCTTCGTGGCCAGTCCCTTCTACTGCCCCATGCTGCAACATATCTTTCGCAGTCAATAAAGTGCCAGGCTTAATCATGTAAAAGAAATCCCACCAATGGCCAACAAAAACCAAAATGGAAGTAAAAATCAAAGTTCCGTAGCGGCGTTTAGTCGTATTGCGCATCAAAATCAAAAATGGCAGCACGAAGTTGATCACCAGGTTGCCAAAGAAAAGGACGGGATAATTGTCGGTCCTTTCTTTAAAATAAATGGTCTCTTCACCTATGTTACCGTACCAGATGAGCATGTACTGGCTGAACCAGCAGTAAGTCCAAAAGATACTGAACGCAAACATGAATTTGCCGAGATCGTGCAGGTGTTCAACGGTTACATTTTCAAAATAACCCTTTGATTTCAGGTATATCAGCAACAAAATGGTGAGTGAACAAGCAGCCAGAAACCAGCTTGCCATGCAATACCACGCAAACAAAGTGCTGTACCAATGTGCATCAATAGACATTATCCACTGCCAGATCATGGCTGGCCCTAAAAAAGCAGCAATTGGGAGGAACACCGCTGCATATTTCCTCAGCTCACGTTGGAAGGCGAAGTTGCTCACCTCAGCCCCGCGTTTGTCTTCTTCCAGGGAAATTTGCCTGAATTTGTTGGCAAAAAAGACCCATAGGCCACCAATGATGATAGTTCCGAACAAATACCAGCCGGGGTTCAAAAAAGAAGATTTTCCTTTCAAAACCTCATCACTTGTAACAGCCTCAGCATCCGACCAGTGATAGAGATGGTTGAAATGGGCAAATACAGCCACACCAATCAAAGCCATCATAATAAGGCCCGGCACCAAAAACAGGGAAAAACCTTCCCAAATCCTTTTGAATACCACATACCAACCAGCATAAGCGGTAGTGAAGGCTGCAATCACAAAAGTGATCATGAAAGCCATGCCGGTGAAAAAGGTCGCATTGTGCAGGAAGTTGGTCCAAAAGCGTTGATGGATGCCTGCCGCCGCTATTTGTTCAGGTTCGGCGATAAACGATATGACAAGGCAGATGAGGCCCAAGCCCATCAACGCCATCAAAAACGTTTTTTGTTTTGCTTCAAAAGTAAACTGCTTCATGTGCAGGTATTTATTTATACCGGATCATGCCCGGCGGATTTTTAGCTTTTATAAATACAGAAGGCGTGACCGATTAGTGGTGGCCACTGCCCCCTTCCGTTTCTTTTTCTTTAATCGCTGGTTCTTCCAGGGTTGAAGGATCTTCTTCGGGTATTTCCCCTACGTTTGGCAATGCCTGGTTTTTTATCCCCTGCGTTATCCTGGAAACTGGTACGCCAAAGTCAGCCACAAAGGAATTCATATCTGCATCGTACTTGAGTTTTTTGGATTGCGCTTGCAAGGAGCGGATATAATGGATCACCTGCCAGCGCTCTTCGTAGGATAATTTGTCGGCATAGCTGCCCATTGCATTTCTGCCATACATAATGGCATGGTAATAACGTCCATTGGTGGAATAAACAAACTGTGAATCCAATAAATTGGCGGGCTGCGCTGGATATTTGCCACCGTTGTCCCTTACGAGGTAACCATCGCCACCTGCGGAACCTCCATGACAAATACCGCAATAAATATTGTACAACTCCTGCCCCTGGGCAATTCCTGCCTTTGTAATAGGGAAGGGATTGAATTTGATTTGCTGTGTGGCCAATATTCTTCCTTCTTCCGTATCGGGGTAATAATAAGGCACGTTTCCGTTGAGGGGATAGGCAATCCCTTTGCCATTTTTTGATAATCCAATGGCAGCGGCAGCGGCCTCATCGGCTGTGGTATAGGCACCTTCGCTGGCACCAAGGCCAGCGTATCCTCGTGGAATAGTACCTTTTACAGGAAGCCTTGGTTGGGAAAGTTGGCGGCGGCTCAAAGTGCTTTCCTTATCCCAGGTGTTCAGGGAATAATCCGTCAAAACATTGGCCTCATAAGCTACCGAATGCGCCATATCGGGTATGAATTCACTGCCGGTGCTATTGCCGCCGGGTTGCTGGCAACCCATATTGGCCAATAGGGAAAAAGCCAGCAGGAAAAAAATAAAATTTTGAGTGGTTTTCATTTACTATTAGTATTTCTAAAAAAACCTTGCTTGATGAATGATAATCTTAGATCACCTTTGAATGCACTTCCTCTGCACCTGTATTGTTGAAAAACCCTTTCAGGTTGTCCATTTCGTCGTGGCTCATTCCGTTCGTTTGAAAGGCAATGCAGAACCTATCGTCGGTAAGGCGCTCGTCCAGTATTGGGTTGTTCACTCCAAATCCCAGCCCACAAATGATGTAAAATACCACGGTCATGCCAATGGCACAAAACAACACGGTCAGCTCAAACGTGATCGGGATAAAGGAAGGGAGCGACCAATAGGGTTTTCCACCAAAAACAGTGGGCCAATCGCCTTCGAAAAGAAGCGCTCCGCCAAAAATCCAGCTGATGCCAATCAAAGCCGTCAAAGTACCCAGCATACCGAAAATGAAGCCGACCACGTGCAGGCGGCTTTCTTCCAAGCCCAGCACTGTGTCCATGCCGTGGATGGGAAATGGCGAGTAAACGTCAAAGATTTCGAGGTGGTCGTGGTGCGCCTTGTGGATGGCGTTCAATAGCACCTCGTCGTCATTGTATATCCCGTAAAGTACCTCTTTATGTTGACCTTTCATTTTTTAATAATTATTGAACTGGTTCAATTTTCAATTTTATTTTGCCGGCTCAGGATATTGATTCACTCCTCAGCAGCACCTTATCAATGGGCATGCTCAGAAGCATGCGAATGTGGACGGGGCTTGGCATTTGGCCCCAAATATTGGTCGCCATAAGTTTTCAAAATTGCCTTGATTTCTGCCACAGCCACCACTGGTGCCACCCTCACGAAAATGAGGTAGAGGGTAAAAAACAAACCGATGGTGCCAATATAAATCCCAATTTCTACCCACGAAGGCCAATAGTAGCTCCAGGAAGATGGCAAGTAATCTTTCGCCAGCGTAGTGGCAATGATCACAAAGCGCTCAAACCACATCCCGATATTGACGAAGATGGACATCAGGAAAGTCCACCAAACACTGCGGCGGATTTTTTTCGACCAAAAAACCTGCGGTGAAAGCAAGTTGCAGCCCATCATGCCGATGTATGCCCAATAATAAGGGCCAAGCACCCTATTGTAGAAGGCAAATTGCTCATAAATATATCCAGAATACCAAGCTACAAACAACTCGATGAGATAAGCCGAACCCACCATTGTACCAGTCACAAGTATCACCTTGTTCATGCTTTCAATGTGGTTCAAGGTAATATAATCTTCAATCTTCAACACCTTTCTGGTTATCACCATGAGGGTTTGTACCATAGCAAAACCAGAAAAGATAGCACCCGCAACAAAGTAAGGCGGGAAAATGGTGGTATGCCAACCGGGTATGACCGAAGTGGCAAAGTCAAAACTTACTATCGTGTGAACCGACAATACAAGCGGTGTAGAAATCCCTGCCAAGATCAGCGAGAGATACTCATGGCGTTGCCAATGTTTGGCAGCACCGGTCCAGCCCATTGAAAAGAAGGCATACAGTTTTTTGCGGACGCCTTTGGCCCTGTCACGCACCGTTGCGAGGTCGGGCACAAGCCCTGTGTACCAGAATAGCAAGGAAACAGTGAAGTAAGTCGAGATGGCAAACAAGTCCCACAGCAGCGGGGAGTTGAAGTTTACCCAAAGCGGACCTCTTGTGTTTGGGTAGGGGAACATGAAAAAGTCGAACCAAGGACGGCCAGTGTGCGTAGCCGGGAACAAACCTGCGCACATCACCGCAAAGATGGTCATGGCTTCGGCTGCACGGTTCACCCCTGTCCTCCAGCGTTGGCGGAACAACAGGAGGATGGCCGAAATCAATGTACCAGCGTGACCGATACCGATCCACCAAACGAAGTTGGTAATGTCATAAGCCCAGCCAATAGTCCGGTTGGCATTCCAGGTTCCGATACCGAAGTAGAAAGTCCAGGTGAGGGCAAATAGACCGAACGCAAGGGCAGAGACCGATATGACAAAGCATATTATCCAAGCCAGGTTGGGTGTCTTCTCGGTAGGCCCGATCAGATCCTCCGTTATTTGGTGGTAATCTTTGTTCCCCATCACCAGGGGCTCACGAATACGTGAAACTGCTGCACTCATATCAAATGGTTGAGTTCTTTTTCTTTAAAATAGCTGGGTTTGATTGGATTTGATAGTTGCTTTTTAAACAACTCCAAACCTTTTACAAACACGATATTAGCTCAATGCTTCGTCCCTGTTCACTACCCTTGAAGTGTATTGAACAGAAGACCGTGTGTTCACTTCTTCCAACACGATATAATTCAGTGGATGCTTGAATTTTTTGCTGATTTCTGCTTCCGGGTTGTTCGTGTCGCCAAATGTAATGGCTCCCGTCGGGCAAGCCGTTTGGCAAGCGGATTTGACTTCGCCATCCATCAAGGCACGGCCTTCTTTTTTGGCCGTCAATTTTCCTTCCTGGATACGTTGTACACAGAAGCTGCATTTTTCCATGACCCCACGCACCCTTACCGTCACATCTGGGTTCAACACCATACGGGTCAAGTTGTCGCCATAAAATGGCACATCCAGATTGTCGGTGATGACTTCGTTGGCAGGGAACAAATCGGCGGTTGTATAATCCAGCCAATTGAATCGGCGCACTTTGTAGGGGCAGTTGTTGGCGCAATACCTAGTACCGATGCAACGGTTATAGGCCATTTGGTTCAAACCTTCCGAGCTGTGGTTGGTGGCGGACACCGGGCAAACATTTTCACAAGGGGCGTTGTCGCAATGCTGGCACATCATCGGCTGATACACCACATTTGGGTTTTCATAGTCGCCGAAAAAATACCTGTCAATGCGCAGCCAAGTCATTTCATGGTGGCGGTAAACCTCGTGTTTGCCTACAACTGGAACGTTGTTTTCAGAAACACAAGCCACTTGGCAAGCACCGCATCCTATGCAGGAATTCAAGTCAACGTGCAAGCCCCAATGGTGCCCTTGGCTGTATTTGTCAGCCACATATTCTGTGTATGGATACAACGACTGATCGTTCAGGTGCTCATGGTGTTCCCGCTCGTGGTGCAGTTCTTTTGCAAAAGTGCCCAGTTCATTAAAATTTGTACGGCGAATGACAGAGCGATCCACGAGCGAGCCTTGGAAGCCCTTTCCGATGGTCATCAATGCCACCTCGTCCACATTAACCTTGGCCTCCTGCCCGTTTACATTGCCGGTAACCCCCATCGTATGGTGGTATTGTACCACAGCAAATTCTTTGTCAGTGCCGACTTTGCCAGATATAGTGGCATTGGAAGCAAAATACTGTGTATTGTCATCGGCATCAATGCTGAGCCAGGGGAATACATTCACGCCTACACCTGTACCACAATTGCCGGCCACCGAACGGCCATATCCGAGCGCAATAGAGACCGTGTCCACTTTTTGGCCGAATTGGCGATTGCAAGTTACCTGCTGCTTTTGACCGTTGATGTCAACCTCAACAATGTCAGCTTCTTTGTAATATTCACTTTCGTTTAAACCCTTGAATTGGCCAGCCCCATGAAAACGGCGGTTGCCATCGAATTCAACAGGTATCGCCAGATAGTTGCTCCAAACACTGCGGCTGATGGGGTCAGGCATTTCTTGCAGCCAAGGGTTGTCCGCATATTGACCTGCACCTACATTGACCGTTTCGATAAAAGAAACTTCAATGCCCGAACCAGGTTTGGTAACTTTAGCAGCTGCAGCAGCGACATCTCCTCCAAAATCGAAAAGCCCTACTTCCGCTTCTGGCGCCTCAAAAATACCATCGTGCAAAGCCGTGTCCCAGAAAGATTGGAAAGTGGCAAATTTGTTTTGTTGAGGAAAAATGCTTGCTTGCCAATTGGTATTCAGATATTCGTAATAAGGCTGTTCAGCCTGTAAGTTCAAATTCGGGCTGGCGGCCCAACGTAATAGGGTCTCCTCTGCTTGCCTTGTTTTAAACAAAGGACTGATGGTGGGCTGCGTCAAACTGAAATGCCCACGTTTGGGTTCTGCGTCGCCCCAGCTTTCCAGCCAATGGCTGGATGGTGCCACGTAATCGCACAAAACCGAAGTTTCATTGGGGATTGTGGCCAATGAAATTTTGGTTTTTACTTTTCCAAGTGCATCAGCAAATTGGGCAGAATTGGGCAGTTCGTAAGCAGGATTGGCTCCCCAAACTATGACTGCATCCACGGCACCTCCGCTCATTTCACGGATCAGGGTTTGGATGTTGTTGTCATAACCCTGCCGTTGCAAAGAGGCATTGGAAAAAGACATGGTATTGCCATAGCTGTCGAGCATGGCATTGATGGCGTTGACCAAGGTCTGTTCGCCCACATTGTTGGAACTGCTCACCACCAAGCTTTTGCCCCTGGCTGCCCATAATTTATCGGCAGCCTTTGCAATCGCAGCGGCTGCGTCTGTTTTTGGTGCGCTTACACTTTGGTTGCCTGCTTTTGATGCAATGGCATTGTAGAGGGCAGCAATGGCCGCACCCACTTCGGAAGGTTTAACCAAAATACGGTTGTCGGCATTTGAACCTGTCAGTGTCATGGCGCTTTCCACTTGGATGTGGTGCGACATTTTAGCGCCTTTCACATCTGTAATCTTGCGGCCATCAACGTATTGGCGGGCGAATTCAATGGGTGAAATCCATGTGCCCAGGAAGTCTGCCCCAAAGCTCATGATGACTTCTGCCTTATCAAACTTGTAGCTGGGGATTGCCTTTTGGCCAAAACAGGTTTCGTTGGCCTGCAGCATGGCAGAAGAAGAAACGGGATCGTAGGTTACAAATTCTGTATTTGGAAATTTTGCTTTGAACTCGCCCATTGCCTTTTTGGCAGTTGGGCTGAGGTTTGTGTTCATCACGATGCGGATCCTTGCTCCTTCCGTCAGTTTGCCAGCTATCTCCTTATCCAATTCTTCCCAACTGGCCACCGCCCACTTACCGCCCGAATTTTTCATTGGGGCCTGGTAGCGGTTTGTATCATAAAGGCTGAGCACACTGGCCTGCGCACGGGCGCTTGTACCACCTTTGGTTACGCTCGACAGGGTGTTGCCCTCTATTTTGATGGGCCTGCCTTCCCTTGTCTTTACCAGCACAGCGCAATAGTCACCACCGTTGCAAAAGGAAGAGGCATAATAAGTAGCCACGCCAGGTACGATGGTATCGGGCTTCACAACATAAGGAATAGCCCTTTTCACCGGGATGTCGCAACTGGCGATGGTGGCTGCGCTCAGGCTGAAGCCGAGGAACTTTAAAAAATCACGGCGGTTAGCCCTTACATCAAGCGAACTATCATGTGCCAAGGCTGACACATCGTTTGAAAACTCCCTTTCAATGGATTCCAGAAAATGCGGGTCGTTTTCCAGGTGCTCGACCCCTATCCAGGTTTCCGTATGCTTATTTTGATTTTTCATCTTATTATATAAAGGTGTTTTTTCACTTCAGCCATTGTTTGATTGTTTCATTGTTTCACTGCTTCATTGACAATGGGGCAATGAAGCAATGGGCTTAGGGAACTTGTCAATAATGGCATTTTTGACATTCGGTGCCACCGATGTCTTCCACCGTCACTTTATCCCTTTTCAACGCTTTGATTTCCTCGTGGTATTTTTCGTAGTAGTTGTCGTAGTATTGGTTATCTGCAAACTTCACCTCCGTCTGGCGGTGGCAGTTGATGCACCAGCCCATTGAAAGCGGCGAATATTGCTTCATGACATCCATTTGCTCGACCTTACCGTGGCAGGTTTGGCAGGCTATTTTACCGACCGTTACGTGCTGGGAGTGGTTGAAATACACATGGTCGGGGAGGTTGTGGATGCGCACCCATTCGATAGGGCCTTGAATTTTGTCATCGCCCGTTTCTTTATTGGTCAAAGCTTTAACGATGCCGTTCCATTGCCTTTCAATAAGTTCCTCGCCTTCGCCGTCCAGCGAACCTTTGTCGGCGATGTAAGTATCGGCGATCCATTTTGTATAAACTTTTTTGATGTCTTCCTGGCTCATGGAATCGTAGTTTTCGATGTACTTGTCCGTGCTAGGATCGAAGCCGATAGAAGCGTAAATTTTAGTCAATTCCGCTGTGCCGTCCAAAGAGCCTTTTTTGATAGCCTTATGGCAGTTCATGCAGGTATTGGCGGCAGGAATGACGCTCTGCTTGCTGCGCCGGGCACCATCGTGGCAATAGTTGCAATCAATCTGGTGCTGGCAAGCATGTATAATGTGGGAAAACTTAATGGGCTGCTCAGGTTGGTAGCCTTGCTGGCGTCCAAAGTTGATGGAGTTGCGCACGGTAAAATAACCGCCCACAACTATCACCGCAAAAATGACAAAACTGATGACACCCCTGCTCGTAAGAATTTCTGCCAGGGTTTTGCGGTCAGCGGCTTCTCCTTTTTCTTTCATTTCCGCCATATAATTTAGGTTGGAAATGATGCGGGTGAGGATGACGGCCAAGAGTGCGAGCACAGCAAATAGGAACACATATAATAGTTTGCCGCCCGATTCGGCCTCTTTGGGTACTGCGCAGGGGTCTGGACCTGTGGCTACTGGTGTTGCACCTCCACATGTTCCTTTGTAGGTACAATCAATGTACGCAAGGATGTTGGCGATTTCGGCGTCCGTCAGGGTGGGAAAGCTGTTCATCACCGTTGGCTTCCACTCGTTCCACAGTTCAGTAGCACGAGGGTGTCCGTTGGAAATCTGTGCCTGAGAGTTGCGGATCCATGCATACAAATCTTCCTGCGGGAATCCAGACCAGCGCTCCTCAACACCACCAAGGGCGGGGCCGGTCAGTTTGTTCTTCATGTCCTTGTTGTGGCAAGCGGCGCAGTTGTTTTTGAAAAGCGTTTTGCCTGCCTCAATATCAGGACCATCCTGTGCGGAAAGGGAAAGGGCAAAAAATGAAGTGAATAGAACTATTAAAGTACGCTCAATCAGTCGTTTGTATATCATCTTTAACAGGATTGATATGGTCGAAACTTGACATAACTATGACCGTTTTGTCGAAGTCGGCGCAAAGATAAAACTCGAAGCATTTTTTTAACAAGAAATTAAGAGCTGTTGAATTATTTAGATGGGTTCTAAATTTAGAAGGCTTTTTTTTTCAAAAAAATTTCAAGTCGCTGGCCGCTCAATTTCCCTAACTTTCTCTTTATTAAGCAATTATAACATTATTCATTTTCTGGAAAAATCATCCTGCAAGCGGACAATATCTTCTTCGTTGGAGGGATTTGAAGCATCGGTATGCTGCCATATTTCAGCGACCACGCCCCAGCCTTCCATTCCGACCAGGCGGTGCCTTTCCCCTTGCGCCAAGACAACCTTATCGCCAATGTTGAGCCGCTTTACTTCCCCTTCTTCGTCGGTATCGCTGGTGACGACCCCTGCCTCGCCATCAATCAGGCGCCAGATTTCCGCCCTGCGGTGGTGGTACTGCCAGGATAGGCGCTTTTCAGGTGCCACCATCAGGATTTTGGGACTGAGTTTTTCAAATCCTTCAAAGTCTGACATGGAAAGTTCTGGAAAATAGGTATGGATAAATGTGGGGGCCTGGCTTTCATCAATCACATAAAAACCGCCCCAAGGCCGGTGGGTGTCTTGACTAACAATTTGGAAGCCTTTGCCTTGGAGCTGTTGGGCCACTTTTTCAAAAACAGATTGATCTTGCATATTAATAATGTGGATGATTTTGAAAAGGGCAAAACTAAACATTGGGGGTAAAATGCAAAAAGAGGCTGCCCTTTTTTGAGGACAACCTCTTTTTCGTACCCGGAGCGGGACTTGAACCCGCACGGCCGTTTCTGGCCACTGGATTTTCTTACCAACTACAGCTTTCGCTGCCATTCCTACCAAAAGAAAATGATAGGATTTTGTGGTCTGGACTTTCTCTTCACCATTTTTTGAAAAATCAAAAATTAGGTGCCTCCCATCAAGTCTCTACACCTTCCCCAGATGGGGCTTGGCTCGGGATTGCCATTTCGTTTTATGAAGAAGGTTTCCCCGAATTTGAGAGGTTCTACGTCCCAGGTTTCCCTGGGAGCACTCAAATTTTCCTATTCTTTGCTCGAAAAGTTTCGGTTTGGCTATGGCAATTTGGACAAAGCAATACAAGGTTTGCCAATGTATGATTGTTTCTTTTGCCATCTTTATGATGAAGCTCCATTGATAAAGGCCTGCCTTTCCAAGAGGAAATTCCGCAATGCTCACAAACATTTTCCTTAACCCCTTCCTTTATTAATCGTATTTTTAACTTAAAAGATTGATAATGAGGGAATAAGTTACTTTCAATAATGTCGCAAAGTGGAATGCGGGGAGATTTTTTCCTAATGCCAATCCCAGCTTGATTAGGCCGGTAGCATTTAAGATCCAATGCCCTTTTTTTGAAAGAATTGAAATGGAGGCCAAGTTTTGAAGCTGCTTCTGCCATCGTTTTTGAGGTATTGCAAACTTCGATAAACGTCGCACTGTCAATCCGTTCTTTAACTGCCCATTTTTTCACAACAGAGTTTTCAACAAATGTAGCCAAAAACCTCAAAGAACAAGATGTTTTAAGTCCAGCGTGTCTACCATTCCACCACCCGGGCTTAGAAACAAAAAAAGCCTTCACACTTGGAGAAGGCTTTTGGAGCGGAAAACGAGACTCGAACTCGCGACCCCAACCTTGGCAAGGTTGTGCTCTACCAACTGAGCTACTTCCGCTTGTAATTTTATCGCTTTCTTTTAAAGCGGGGCAAATATCGGTTGGTCAGGTTTATTTTTCAAAATTTGAAAGGTAGTTTTTTTCAACTTTTTTTCAGTCTTGGTCATCGGATGCTTTAAATGAAGGCTTTTATGCTGCAAATGGTTCCTCACAAAATGAAATTTGCAGGTCAGCAATCGGCAGCATTCCCCGCTTGGTTTTTTTTCTTCCCAGTTCGGCTATTAAAAAAGCTAATTCAGGAAGCTTCGACGTACGGTTTATTTAAATATGGTGAACTTGCGCAGCTTTTTAAATAACACCTGTCACCAATAGGCAAAGGCCAATCTTACTTTGGCAGCATTATTCGGAGTTTTCTTATTTTTCCCCACCTTTCGCTTGGTGACCAATGACACCGGGCTGCAATGACAAAATACAGCTGCCCTGCTTGGCCATCGCTTGATTATTGTCCAAAATATTTTCTGCATGAAATTTATAAAAATTATAGCAGACCGACTCTTTTCCACTTCCGCCGCCGGCCTGTACATGATTCTTTTCGCTATGGCCATCGCTGCGGCCACTTTTATTGAAAACGACTTCGGCACCAGTTCGGCCCAAAAGGTCATTTTCAAGGCTTGGTGGTTTGAACTGCTGCTGGCCCTTTTTGGTATTTCATTGATAGTCAACATCTTCCGCTTCCGGATGATTCAACAAAAAAAGTGGGCCACCCTAAGCTTCCACGCTTCAATGGTAATCATACTTATCGGCGCAGGCGTGACCCGATATTTCGGCAGCGAAGGAATGATGCACATCCGGGAGAAGGATGTTTCGAATACCTTTTTGTCCGCAGAGACTTATCTGCTGTTCGAGGCGATGAAAGACGGCAAAAAATACGCATTCGAGGAACCCGCACTGTTTGCCTCCCTTGGGGATAATACCAAGAAGGAATCCTACATCCTTGGCGGCCAACAGGTGGACGTGGAGGTGTTGGGTTTTATGCCAAACCCGGCGGAAACTATGGTGGACGACGAAAACGGGCTGCCAATAGTGAAAGTCGTAATTGGCGGGGCCGATGGACGGGAGGAATATTTTGTGAGATATGGTGAAAAAGTGAACATCCAGGGTACTTTGTTCAACTTTGGACAAGCGGAAGACCCCAGCGCATTCAATATCAAGTACGAAAACGACGTGCTTTCATTCATGGCGGGCATGCCCTATTTGCAGACCGTAATGGCTACCCAAACCCGTGACACTTTATCGCCGGGAACCTACCATCCGTTGATGATGCGCAGCCTTTATACCAACGGTGTGGAAAGTTTTGTTTTTGGCGGCTTCACCCCTCACGGAAAAGTTGAAATTGTGTCTTCTTCCGAAAAAATGTCGAGTACCAGTACGGGCGGAGTAGCCATGAAAATCAGCACCAATGGGCAGGAAAAAGATTTTTACGTGTATGGCAACCAAGGCATGGAAGGCCGGCCAAAAATGCTGTCGGTGGGCAACATGAGCTTCGCCGTTTCTTATGGGTCAAAACGGGTCACACTGCCCTTTTCGGTACAGTTGCACGATTTCATCATGGAAAAATATCCCGGCACCAACAGCGCTTCCTCCTACGCCAGTGAGGTCACATTGGCCGACCCTCGAAAGGGGGTGGTAAAAGATTTTCGAATTTTTATGAATAACATCCTGACCTACGGTGGCTACCGTTTTTTCCAGTCTTCTTTCGACAAAGACGAACTCGGCACTTACCTGAGCGTGAACCACGACTTTTGGGGCACCTGGATTTCGTATTTTGGCTACGCCCTGCTGACAATTGGTATGGTGCTGGTGTTTTTTGACAAAAAAAGCCGCTTCCAACAATTGGCCAAAAACCTGAAGCGCTCCAAGGAAGCCCAAGGCGCACTGGCAAGCCTGATCGCCCTGTTTTTAATGGTCAATCCTGCCCCAACTTACGCTACTACTCCCCCTTTGGAAATTTCAAAGTCGGTGGACAAAGGCCATGCAGAATTATTTGGAAAAATCATCGTGCAGGATCACAATGGGCGCATGAAACCCATGAACACTTATGCCAGCGAGATCGTGCGCAAACTTTCCCGCAAGGAGGCACTTCACGGCCTCAATGCCGAGCAAATCGTGCTGGGCATGGCCGCCTCTCCAAAGGATTGGTACGACATCCCATTAATCAAACTCGGCCACCACGAAGAAATCAGGAATATCCTGCAAGCAAGTGGCGACCTCGTCACTTATAGCGACTTTTTCAATGTGGACGGCACCTACAAGTTCAAGGATTTGGTGCGCAATGCCTATAACACTCCCCAGCGTGACCGGGGCGTTTTTGAAAAGGAAATCATGAAGCTGGACGAGAAGGTGAACATCTGCAGCATGGTATTCTCCGGGCGATTTATGCGCAGCTTCCCTGTACCGGGCGATACGAGCCATCATTGGCAGTCACCATTGGATGTACCATCGCAACAGTTGATGGGCACCGAGGGCAGTTTTACTTCCAAATTTTATCCGGCGTATATTTCTATTTTGCAAAATTCCCTACAGGAAAATAATTGGGAAATAGCCAATAAATTAATTGCCGAATTAGATAAATATCAGCGTCAATATGGTGCTGATATTATGCCGTCCGATGGCAAGATAAATTCTGAAATACTGCTCAATAAAATGAACGTATTTAACCGCCTGGGCGGCTTTTATGCCATATTGGGTCTTGTATTTTTAGCTTTATTGTTCACTACTGTATTTAAGCCAAATTGGAACTTAAAATTGCCTTCCAATATAGCAATAGCTGCATTGGCGCTATGTTTTATATTCCACACATTTGGGCTTGGGCTACGCTGGTACGTATCAGGCCGGGCGCCCTGGAGCAATGGCTATGAGTCCATGATATATATTGGTTTTACCACGGTTTTGGCAGGGCTTATATTTTCCAGGAAATCATTGGGCGGATTGGCGGCTACAAGCGTATTGGCAGCTACTATCCTGATGGTGGCGCATTTGAGTTTCCTTGACCCCGAAATCACCCCATTGGTTCCCGTTTTGAAATCTTATTGGCTCACCATCCACGTTTCGCTGGAGGCGGGCAGTTATGGCTTCCTGATGCTGGGTGCCATTATCGGGATTTTGAATTTGATATTTATGATAGTGGGCAATCAAAAAAATGGGGCGAACGTATATCGTATGGTAAAGGAATTGAGCCAGGTGAGTGAAATGACCTTAATTGGCGGCCTGTTTATGATCAGTATCGGCACTTATTTGGGCGGCGTTTGGGCCAATGAATCCTGGGGCCGCTACTGGGGCTGGGACGCCAAAGAAACCTGGGCACTGGTCACCATATTGGTTTATTCGTTTATCCTCCACATGCGCTTTATTCCAGGTTTTCGTGGCGTTTATGCCTTTAATGTGGCGACGCTCTTCGGCCTCGCTTCTGTATTAATGACCTATTATGGCGTGAATTATTATTTATCGGGATTGCACTCTTATGCGGCGGGAGATCCAGTGCCAATTCCAGGTTGGGTATATTATTCAGCGGCTATTTTGACGGGGATTAGTTTGCTGGCGCTGTGGCGGCACAAGGTTTATTTGAAAAATAATAAGGTTTAGAGCTAATGTTCTATCAATGCTGATTTACCGTTCAGTGACGGGGTGACTTCTAAGTCACCCCGTCACTTCCACAGACCTTTTCAGCGCCAAGAGAACATGTGCGAAGGCTTAATCATAAAAGTGTTTTTATCCAAGCCCGATTCTCCTTCGACAATTTTGGAGGGGGTGGCTGCTTGGAGTAGTCAATTGATAGTTCGTAAGCAGCGTCTTCATATACTTCGTCCAAGGCTTTTTGTAAATCCAAGGATACATCACCATCATTTTCCATGAGTGGAATTGGCACAGTAGGCAGTACGGATCGCATATCAACTGTCCAAATTTCAGTATGTGATGTTCCTGCCCGTGTGAGGGCGATTAGGTAATCCGTGCTCTTTGTTTTTGGATGTTTTACTGTGCGATCGCCCCGCCGTAAAAGATCTATTTCCAACAAATGGACACCCGCCCGGTGTAGTTTTTTCCGCTTTTCAAGGTAAGCCTCCAAACCTGGGTTCCGCTTATTGACTGGAGATAATATTTCAATACAGGTAATTAATCGGTTGTTGTCGCCGTCCCTGATTTCCACGAAGGGAATTTTTACTTCAACTGGCACAAGAAATGGTACTGAAAATGTAACAGGTGTAGTAATATTTTCCTTTAATTTTTTCGTACTATCGGCATACACAGCAGCTGGCTCTTCAAATATTTGCCGAGATGTTTTATAAATCAATTCTACATCTGGATACATGATTCCCAAATCACTTTCTGGATGAATATCCTCTACAACATAAGTATTAATTCGTGCAACATATTTTGGCTTAATAAGCGGCATTAATTGCCGCCTGATTTTAGAGGCCATTTCATTGTGGACATCAGGCCATAAATTTCCTTCCAAAAAAGGATCCATTCCAGGAAACGGTGATTTCATGATTTTTCAGGCATTTAATTAATTAATAAACACATCACCTCAACCCCGCCCCTTCCACTATAATATCATATTTGTACCCTGCCCCAAAGTCCTTGTCCAAGGCCACGGTGCCTTCCACCGTTACAATATGCCCCAATGGGATATTTTCACTGGTAGTAATGGTAAGATCGTAATTATTGGCGGAACCGTCTTGCAGGTGGATCCAATTGCGGCCCATGATATTGGGGTTGATTTTCACGCACTTGCCCGTGAGCTTCACCATTTTGCCAGCGTATTTTTGCTTGTTGGCCAGGAGTTCCGAAATCTTGATGGCACCTTCAGCGGGTTTCACGTCTTTGGGCGGGTCGAGCGAAGCACTCCCACTACCCTGCCCCATCGTCCCGGTTCCAGCCTCGGTGCCGCCTGGCTGTTTTTGAATATTTGACACCAGGTAAAGGGTCTCAAAAACCCGGTTGAACTCACGGCTTTGGAAGTTTTTTTTCATCAAACCGCCTGTGTAATAAACGGTTTCTCCTTTTGCTACCTCCATTTTCGAGGCGGCTATCCAAAAATTTTCGCCGTTCTCCTCCACGTTGAGATAGGTGTACTTGTCCGTGTGCAATACCTCCCCCACTACTACCTTGTGCTGTTGGTTGGCACTGGGCATTTGCTGTCCGGAGGCAATTTCATCCAATACAGAACTGCCTTCGCCCATCGTGCCAGTAGTGGATTCGCCGCCCGAATCCGATACGCTTTCCACCACCTTGGGGCCTGAATCGCAGGCCGACATGAACATAGTGACTATAATGGCAATTAAAATATTTGCTTTTTTCATTGTGTTAAATTGTTGATTGTTTGACCTACATCAAAGGTAGGACATTTGAACTTTTTTGTGGGAAAATGGATGGCAGAGACTTTTGTCAAAAGCGTTTTTACAAGGCTATTTAACGGTAGCGTTTTCCTCAGAAGCGCTGTATTAGCTTCGTATTCAATCGGTTGTAATCGTAGCCGATATTGTCGAAGGTGCCTTCGTAATAGAGGTACAGGGACAATTTTTTCATCAAACGGTAAGACAAACTTGCACCGAATATTTTCTGGCGGTTGGTATTTTCGTTGGTTTTGTACTGGTATTCGCCATAGCGGAAATACAGGTCGCCGTTCACTTTCCCCTTGAGAAAATCCTTCGACATCCTGATGCCGAACACTTTGCTGTCAATGTAATTGGTTTGCAGAAAATTGGCCGACAGCGAGAGTTGGGCCTTGATAAACGGGAGCCTGCTGATGTTGACGTAAGTGTTCAGGTTTTTTGAGACGTTCATGTCGCTTTTTTGAAAACGCCAGCTCAGATTCGCCCCCCATGTCACGAATTTTAAAATGCGGTAACTGGCGTTCAAGCGCAGCCCTTGCCGGGTTTCGTCGTCTATCAATTGGTCAATAAAATTTTTGTACGACTCGTAGTAGATGATGTTTTTGCGGTTGTCGTAAGAAAGCGAGGCGTTCAATTTTCTGTTAAAACGATAGCGCAGCGAAAGGTATAAATTGGTGAGGCTCAGCTTGTTCTGCGCCTCGCCGCCGATGTTTCTAAACAAGTCCACCTCAAAGGAACCGAACAGGGTCATATTTTTAACCAAGTTGTTGGAGTGCTGGAAATAGGTAAAGCGCCTGTCCGTGTTGGAGTGGTTGCGCTGCTCGACAAAAGCCAGGGTGGTCTGCTGGAATTTTTTTTCCGGGGCCGAATAGTGGCCAACAAAAGCGCCCACCTGCAACAGATTGGCATTGAAACCATAATCCGAATAATCCGGCCTCGTACCTACCAAGGCCCCGACGAGGAATTCCTTTCCCAGCCCCTTCTCCACTTGCAAGCCATCAATAGCGCCCATGCTGGAAATTTTGTAGTTGATCTTCCGGCCCAGGGTAATGTTTGAGCGTTTATCCAAATCGTATTTCACGGCCAGGGTATAGACCTTCAGCGCATCGGCCAGGTTGTCCTGCACCTGCTGCCACTCTCCCAAGGTGTGGCGGAACGTGATATAGTTTTCAGTCGAAAAACGGCTGTTGTTGATGTTGCTGCCCGTCAGGTTGAAGGCATAGCGCATCCGGTGGGTTGTTTCCGCATTTTCCCCACTGGACATCGTACTGTACGAGGCTGCCGATACCCTGCCTTTTATTTTTTGCTTAAATTCTGCTTTGCCCGCTTCCTCCTCCCCTTGGTCTTCTACTACTGTCACCAAAGGCTTGGCATTTGGCTTTTCCTCCTGTTTTTCATCCTTTTCTCCTTCCTTTTTTTCTTTTGCTGTAATGGCCACTTTTGCATAAAACTCATCTTTCACTTCAAATTTGACTTTTACAATGGGTATGCTGACACAGGAGGTGGACGACTTGTTGCTCACCACCAGCGATGGAATCAAATTTTCACCCTGTTTCACAAAAAGTGTATCGCCAACATTGATTCCCTCCGTGGACTTGAATTTTACATAAACATTTTGCGATGACAAATAAGTCACCGTCCCCGTTACCAGCTTGATTTCCTGCTGCCCAAACATCGGTATGGCAGCAAGCAGTAGGAACAATATGGAGCAGTAAATATTTTTCATGCTAAAAAATCAATTTGAGGGCCAACGGCGGCAGCGCTTGCAATAATCAATCTTCCCCCTCTGGATGGCAAGAATAACATGCTGGACTGGAATAAGTATATCCTGGAACGTCCTCATGATCATCTTCCAGTTCGGCAGGATCATCGTGCTCGTGGCAGTCAATGCAACTAAAAATAGAGTAGTTGCCCGAATTGATATGGCAGTCTGTGCAATCATCCCATTCATCTTCATGCCGCCCGCTATAAATCGGGAAGTACATATTGTCATGATCAAAAGTGGCTGGCACCCAGGCATTTACGCTATGGCAATCGTCGCAAGTGGTCGGGAAACCAGCCGAAGCGTGGTTCGGATTATTGGCCTGGTTATAATCAGTGGCGTGGCAGCCAAAACAGGTATTCGGCGTATTGTTGTAATTCCCATTATGGCAGGCCGCACAGTCGTTTTGTATAGCAGCGTGCGCCCCGTTCAAGGGCCAATAAGTATTGTGATTTGGAAACTGTGCTGGGTTCCAATCCGGGTCGGTCGTGTGGCACATTTCACAGTCCATCGGCAGGCCCAATGCCGAGTGGTTCGGGTTGGTGGATGAATTGTAGTCTGGCGTGTGGCAGCCCGCACAGGTATTGGGCGTATTCGTGTAATTGCCGTTGTGACAGGCCGCACAGTCATTGGCTATCGCAATGTGCGCACCCGTGAAAGGATAAATTGTATTGTGGTCAAAAGTGGCCGGCACCCATCCATTCTGCGAGTGGCAATCTTCGCAAGTGGTCGGGAACTGGTTTTGGGCGTGGTTCGGGTTGGTGGTCTGGTTGTAGTCTGTCAAATGGCAGCCCGCACAGGTATTGGGCGTGTTGTTGTAATTGCCATTGTGACAGGCCGCACAGTCATTTTGAATGCTGGCATGGGCACCGGTAAATGGCCAAACGCTGCTATGGTTCGGGTACTGCGCCGGCTCCCAATCGGGGCTGGTCGTATGGCACATTTCACAATCATTGGAAATGCCCAAGGCAACGTGGTTCGGATTGGTAGTCGAGTTATAATCCGGCGTATGGCAGCCCGCACAGGTATTGGGCGTATTTGTGTAATTGCCCCCCACATGGCACAGCGCACAGTCGTTCGCAATCGGCACATGCGCACCCGTAAATGGATAAAACTGTGTATGGTCAAATGTAGAAGGCTCCCAAGCCGTCTGCGTGTGGCAATCCTCGCAATCCGTTGGCAATTGATTGGTTTGGTGGTTCGGGTCGGTGCTCTGGTTATAGTCGGGCTGGTGGCAGCCATAGCAGGTATTGGGCGTGTTGTTGTAATTGCCAGCATGGCAATCATAACAGTCATTCGCAATCGTTGCGTGTGCGCCTACTAATGGATAAAATTGGTTGTGGTCAAATGTAGAAGGCGTCCAGGCAGTCTCTGTGTGGCAATCCTCACAAGTGGTCGGGAATTGGTTCGTTTGGTGGTCGGGGTCGGCAGTTTGGTTGTAATCGTCAGTATGGCAGCCTGCACAAGTGTTCGGCGTGTTGTTATAGTTGCCGTTGTGGCAGGCATTGCAATCATTGGCAATGGCCACGTGCGCCCCATTGAATGGATAAAATTGGCTATGGTCAAAAGTAGAAGGTGACCAAGCCGTCTCCGAATGGCAGTCTTCGCAGGTCGTGGGGAACTGCGCCGCAGCGTGGTCTGGGTTTGTCGTTGCGTTATAATCGGTGGCGTGGCAACCGAAGCAAGTATTCGGTGTATTGTTGTAATTGCCGTTGTGGCAAGTGGCGCAGTCGTTGGCAATATTGGCGTGGGCACCGTTCAGCACATAAAAGTCATTGTGGATGGGGAAAGTGGCAGGTTCCCAGTCGGGGCTGGTCGTGTGGCACATTTCACAATCCGTCGGCAAGCCCAGCGCCTGGTGGTTGGGGTTTTGGCTTTGGTTAAAATCCGGCGTATGGCAGCCTGCACAGGTGTTCGGCGTATTGTTATAGTTGCCGCCAATATGGCACAGCGCACAATCATTGGCTATCGGCTGGTGCGCCCCGGTGAGCGGATAAAACTGGCTATGGTCAAAATTGGCAGGCACCCAGGCCGTCTCCGTATGGCAGTCGTCGCAGGTCGTTGGGAACTGCGCCGAGGCGTGGTTCGGATTGGTCGTTGCATTGTAATCGGCAGCATGGCAGCCAAAGCAGGTATTGGGGGTATTGTTGTAATTGCCGTTGTGGCAGGCAGCACAGTCGTTGGAAATATTTGCATGGGCGCCGTTCAGCACATAGTAATCATCGTGTATCGGGAAGCTGGCAGGTTGCCAATCTGGATCCGTCGTGTGGCATAAGGCACAGTCGGTTGGGATTCCCAATGCCACGTGGTTGGGGTTTTGGCTTTGGTTAAAATCCGGCGTATGGCAGCCAGCACAAGTATTGGGCGTGTTGTTGTTGTAATTTCCACCAATATGGCACAGCGCACAATCATTGGCTATCGGCTGATGCGCACCATCCAGCACAAAATAACTATTGTGGTCTGGGAACTGTGCAGGCGACCAACCCGGATCAGTAGTATGGCAAGCAGCACAATCTGTCGGCAAGCCAAGTGCTACGTGGTTGGGATTTTGGCTTTGGTTAAAATCCGTGGTATGGCAAGCCGCACAGTCTGTCGGAGTACCAGCATATCCGCCCGCATGGCACTCGATGCAATCAGCCGTCACATGCGCCCCCGTCAGCGGGAAGCCTGTATTGTTATGGTCAAAATTATCGTCCGCACTACCCGTAGGGTGGCAGGCCAGACAAGCCGAGTTGTTATACGAATATCCGTTTACGCCATTGTGGGCATTGTTTGTCTCTGGGTTCAAATGGCATACCGTACAGCTCACCTCCGCATAATTCGACGGATTGATGTGGCAATCCACGCATTGATCCCACTCGCCAGCATGTGCCCCGCTATAAATGGGGAAATACTGTACATCGTGGTCAAAAGTGGCTGGAACCCAGGTTGTCTCGCTGTGGCAACTTTCACAATCGGTGGAAAACTGGGCCGAGGCGTGGTTCGGGTTTGTCGTTGAGTTGTAATCAGTAGTATGGCAGCCGTAGCAGGTATTCGGCGTATTGGTGTAGCTGCCATTGTGGCAGGCCGCACAGTCGTTGGCGATGTTGGCATGAGCGCCATTTAGCACATAATAATCGTCGTGGATGGGGAACTGTGCCGGCATCCATTCTGGCTGGGTGGTGTGGCACATTTCACAATCGGTCGGTATGCCCAGGGCTACGTGGTTTGGGTTTTGGCTTTGGTTAAAATCAGGTGTATGGCAGCCCGCACATTCGTTGGGTGTATTGGAATAATTGCCCGCCACGTGGCAAGCGGCGCATTCATTGGCTATCGGCACATGCGCACCTGTAAAAGGGTAAACCGCATTGTGGTCAAAAGTAGAAGGCACCCAAGCTGTTTCGGAGTGGCATGTTTCACAGTCGGTCGGGAATTGGTTGGCCTGGTGGTTCGGATCGCTTGCCTGGTTGAAATCTGTTTGGTGGCAGCCCATGCAAGTGTTCGGCGTGTTGTTGTAGTCGCCGTTGTGGCACGAGGCGCAGTCATTGGCGATTGGGGCATGTGCGCCGTTCAGCACATAATAATCATTGTGGTTCGGGAAGCCCGCAGGCTCCCAATCAGGCTGTGTGGTATGGCATTGGGCACAATCCATACCCAGGCCGAGCGCAACGTGGTTCGGATTGGAGGTTTGATTAAAATCTGTCGTATGACATGCCGCACAATCCGTCGGCGTGCCAGCATAGCCACCCGCATGGCACTCGATGCAATCAGCCGTCACATGCGCCCCCGTCAGTGGAAAATTGGTGTTGTTGTGGTCAAAAACATTGGTCGCATCGCCCGTCGGGTGACAGGCCAGGCAAGCGGGGCTATTGTAGGAATAACCGTTTACCCCACTGTGCTGATTGTCTGTTTCAGGATTGGCGTGGCAAGTCACGCAAGTGACTTCCGCATAATTGGTTGGATTGATGTGGCAATCCACGCATTGATCCCACTCGCCATTGTGCGCTCCGCTATAAATGGGGAAATACTGCACATCGTGGTCAAAAGTGGCTGGCACCCAAGTTGTCTCGCTGTGGCAACTTTCACAATCGGTGGAAAACTGCGCCGAGGCGTGGTTCGGGTTTGTCGTCGAGTTGTAATCAGTAGTATGGCAGCCGTAGCAGGTATTCGGTGTATTGTTGTAGCTGCCATTGTGGCAAGCAGCGCAGTCGTTGGCGATGTTGGCATGAGCTCCGTTCAGCACATAATAATCGTCGTGGATGGGGAACTGTGCAGGCATCCATTCAGGCTGGGTGGTGTGGCACATTTCACATTCGGTCGGGATGCCCAGGGCTACGTGGTTTGGGTTTTGGCTTTGGTTAAAATCAGGTGTATGGCAGCCCGCACACTCAGTCGGCGTATTGGAATAATTGCCCGCCACGTGGCAAGCAGCGCACTCATTCGCTATCGGCACATGCGCACCCGTAAATGGGTAAACCGCATTATGGTCAAAAGTAGAAGGCACCCAAGCCGTCTCCGAATGGCATGTTTCACAGTCGGTCGGGAATTGGTTGGCCTGGTGGTTCGGATCGCTTGCCTGGTTGAAATCTGTAGTATGGCAGCCCATGCAGGTGTTCGGCGTGTTGTTGTAGTTCCCATTGTGGCAAGCACCGCAGTCATTGGCGATTGGGGCATGTGCGCCGTTCAGCACATAATAATCGTTGTGGATGGCAAACGTGGCCGGCGACCAGCCCGGATCGGTCGTATGGCACGATGCGCAATCGGTTGGAATACCGAGTGCTACGTGGTTGGGGTTTTGGCTTTGGTTAAAATCTGTGGTGTGGCAGGCTGCACAATCCGTAGGCGTACCTTGATAGCCGCCCGCATGGCAGTCAATGCAGTCTGTCGTTATATGCGCACCAGTCAAAGGAAAAGCAGTCGTGTTGTGGTCAAAAACATTGGTCGCATCGCCCGTCGGGTGGCAGGCCAGGCAGGCGGGGCTGTTGTAAGAATAGCCGTTTACCCCCACGTGTTCATTGTCGGTTTCTGGATTGGCATGGCAGGTCACGCAGGTGAATTCTGCATAGTTCGCCGGGTTCGTGTGGCAGTCCAAACATTCGCTCCATTCTCCATTGTGCGCCCCGCTGTAAATGGGGAAATACTGCGCATCGTGGTCGAATGTGGCTGGCACCCATGCTGTTTCACCATGACAAGTGGCACAATCTGTTGAAAATTGCAGCGTCACGTGGTTGGGGTTGGTCGTACTGTTGAAGTCAGTATTATGGCAGCCAAAGCAGGTGTTCGGCGTGTTGGTGTAGTCGCCATTGTGGCAAGCCGCACAGTCATTGGAAATCATGGCATGGGCCCCATTTAGCACATAAAAATCATCGTGTATCGGAAACTGCGCTGGCGACCAATCAGGATCTGTCGTGTGGCACATGGCACAGTCGGTGGGCAGGTTGAGCGCCGTATGGCTTGGGTTTTGGCTTTGGTTAAAATCAGGGGTATGGCAGCCCGCACATTCGTTGGGCGTGTTGGAATAATTCCCCCCAACATGGCAAGCCACGCAATCATCCGCCACCGCTACATGCGCTCCCGTGAATGGGTAAATAGCATTATGGTCAAACGTAGAAGGCACCCATGCCGTTTCGGAGTGGCAGGTTTCGCAGTCCGTCGGGAATTGGTTGGTCGAGTGGTTCGGGTCGGTAGTTTGGTTGAAATCTGCCGTGTGGCAGCCCATGCAGGTATTGGGCGTGTTGTTGTAGTCACCATTGTGGCACGAGGCGCAGTCGTTGGCGATTTGGGCATGTGCACCATTTAAAACATAAAAATCATTGTGTATATCGAAGGTAGCAGGAGTCCAGCCGGGGTCGGTCGTGTGGCATTGGGCACAATCCATCGGCAGGGCCAGCACCGTGTGGTTGGGGTTCGTAGTTTGTTGAAAATCAAGGGCATGGCAAGCCTCGCAGGCCGTCGGCGTACCTTGGTAACCATTGGCGTGGCACTCGATGCAGTCTGTCGTAAGGTGCGCCCCAGTCAGCGGAAAATCGGTGGCATTGTGATCAAAACTGCCGTCCGAACTGCCCGTGGGATGGCATGCCAGGCAAGCCGTGTTTTCATAAACATACCCGCTTACGCCATTGTGGACATTGTCGGTTTCAGGATTGGCGTGACAGCTTATGCAAGTGAATTCGGCATAATTCGATGGATTAGTATGGCAGTCCACGCACTCGCTCCATTCGCCTTCATGCGCCCCGCTGTAAATGGGAAAATATTGCCCATCGTGCGCCAAATACAAGGCTGGCACCCAATCCGGATCGGTGGTATGGCATTGGGCGCAATCGGTGGTAAAATTGGCCACTTCGTGATCCGGGCTGATGGTCGCCTGAAAATCTGGCTGGTGGCAGGCAAAGCAATCCGTGGGCGTGTTCATAAAATCACCCCCGGCATGGCAGCTTGCGCAATCGTTGATTGCATGGCCTTTTGTCAATGGGAAAAAGTTATGATCCACGATTTCCGTTTCCCAGCCCGGTTTGTTGATGTCGTGGCACTCTGTACAATCGGTAGAAAATCCCGCCGCTTCGTGGTCGGGATTGGTACTCGCCTGAAATTCGTCCAGGTGGCAGTTGATACAATCATTGCCGATGCGGTCGAAACGCAGGGCAGATTCTGATACGTGGCATTCGTTGCAAGTGGCGGCTCCGTGCGGACCGATGAGCGGAAAGCCGTTTTCCAAGTGCAAATCTGTGATGTTGTCCACCAACCAATGATCGGTGGTGTGGCAGCGGGCGCAGTCGTTGCCCACGGTCATCTGGTGCATATCCGTGTGGCAGGAAATACAGTCGCTTTGGGCTTGTGAAAAAACCAGCGTTTCGTGGCAGCCCCGGCAATCCACATCCGTATGTTGGCCCGTGAGTTGGAAGTCGGTTTTATTGTGGTGAAAAAGGGAAGTATCAATGGGCATTGGCAGCCCGGTCGTTTTTGAAACCTTTGGTTTGTGCAACTCAATGCCCTGCCAGTGATCGGCTTCTATCTCCCAACCCATCGGGTTATGGCAGGCTGCGCAATCCAGCTTCAGGGATTCGCCGTGCGGGTTCTGCGAACATATTTTTACAGAAAACCCAAATGCAATCAATATGAGTAGCAGTCTTTGCAAATAACCTGTTTTTTTTAATAGCTTACGGGTAAATTGTGGCCTATGGTTGCCCTGCCAGTTTTGAAGATTTAAAAAATTAAAATTGACAATTGCGGCAGCTATTCAGCCCTGTTTGACAAATCTATGACATTGTACTTCTCAGAACATGTCGGAAAAGCTGGACGGGCGTTGTCATTTACCGAATAGGAAATTTATTTGGTTGAACGGGAGCAGATCCCAGCTACTCATCCCCATTCGGGTGGCAAGCGTAACATGCTGCACTGGAATAGTTATAATTGGAAACGTCGTCATGTTCGTCTGCCAAGTCATTGGCGTCATTGTGCTCGTGGCAATCTATACAGCTAAAGGCGGAAAAATTGCCCGGCGTGGTGTGGCACTCTGTGCAGTCATTCCATTCTCCCTCGTGTTTTCCACTAAAAATGGGGAAATACAATTGGTCGTGCTGTGAAAAATCGGTGGCGTTCCAGCCCGGATCAGTGGTGTGGCAGATGGAACAATCGGTGGGGAAGTTGCCAGCCTCATGGTCTGGACTGGTGGTTGCCTGGAAGTTGTCCTGGTGGCAAGCGAAACAATCCGTAGGCGTATTGGTGAAATTGCCCCCAATATGGCAAGCCGCACAGTCATTGATTTCATGGCCTTTGGTGAGCGGAAAAAAACTATGGCCTGCACCGCCAGCGATCCATTGCCAATCCGGCCCTGCCACATCGTGGCAAAGCCAGCAATCGGTGGAATAGCCCGCTGCCTCGTGGTCGGGCATGGTGGTCGCCTGAAATTCGTCCAAGTGGCAATTGATACAATCGTTGCCGATACGGTCGAAGCGAAGGGCTGTTTCTGAAGTATGGCAATCGGTACAGTTGGCAAAAATATGGTTGCCCAACAGTGGAAAACCATTTTCAACATGAAGCTGCTGGATGTCGTCAATCAGCCAATGTTCTGTGCTGTGACAGCGGGCGCAGTCGTCGCCCACCGTCATTTGGTGCATATCGGTATGGCAGGAAATACAATCAGAATTGGCTGTTTCAAACACCAGTGATTCGTGGCAATTTCTGCAATCAACGTTGGTGTGTTGCCCCGTCAGCGGAAAGGCAGTTTGGTCGTGATTGAAACGTTGCGCCTCCGTTTTACCGCCTGGAACGACAAGCCCATCCTGCTGCCAATATTCCGAAGCAATTTCCCATTTATCGGGTGAATGGCATAAGGCGCAGTCAATGATAAACGCTTCACCATGAGGGTTTTGTGAAAATATTGGAACAACAAACCCCACCACGAATGCTATGAACAGGAATTTTTTCAAATCTTGATCTTTATTACTCTATAAATAAAATTTCTTGACATTTTCAATATGGGGGCTTGGGGGTGAAAATTGCTAT
>JBGSKQ010000064.1:0-3028 GCA_041741095.1 Saprospiraceae bacterium | reverse complement strand
AACCTACCCTGAAGGTCAGATCTTATCGACCGAGACCGGATATTCCAACGAATACGGTACAAATCCATATACCAGTTACGACAATTTGGAGAATAAACGGCCCCGCCTTTTCAATGGCGATGTCGATTCCAGACTTCCGGCAATGGAAAGGATTGTTGATATTGAAGTTAACGGTAAGTTTAAGATTTATCCTTTGTCTGAAATCAGCAAAAGACAGGTTGTAAACGACAACTTTCAGGGAAAGCCGGTAGTATTTTTCCATACAGAAAAGACTGTATCTGTACTCGATGAAAACAACATTGGCCAATCAAAACAAATTGGTTCGGTTACAGTTTTCGACCCTCGTGTTGATGAAAAACTGCTCACATTCAAAAAATCTGAAAAAGGATTTAGTGATAATCAAACCGCTTCAACCTGGAGTATTACCGGCAAATGTATTGCAGGAAAGATGAAAGGGCTGGAACTCCGCCCAATACTTTACGGCAACCATTTTGCCTTTGCCTGGTTTGCATTTCATCCGGAGAGTGAAATATTTGGACGATAAATATGCTGTTTAATACTTATGTGTTCTAAATTGGACTATCAAAAAACTGAAGAAATACAGACAGATTGGTGTTGTTTTTTTGAAAGTGAAATTGCAAAACAGTATTGAGACTAAACCCTGAAGATTATTGTAAGTGTTGTTTGTCTGTCTAAAATGTCCGCAGAAACAGTAGGTGCAATAAATACTTAAAAAAAAACGGATATTTTTATCTTTATTTTTGTCAGGTTTAAAAAGTTCCTCGACTAATGCGTGTAATCAAAAATATACGCACATGAAAAAATCAGCATTATTTACAGTTTTGGCTGCCGTGGCAGTAGTATTATCTATGCAATCGTGCAAGGACAATGAAGCAACTCAACAGGAATTTATCGCGGATGATTCCACATTCAGCAATTTTATGAGTTGGAAACTCGAAGCAACAAATCAGGGGCCTGATCCGGCTTTAGGCAGTGCTCATGCCGGAAATGACGCAACCGTGACCCGGATGATTTATTACAAAAACGGCCAGAATCCTGTTAATGGAGAATTTCCTGTGGGAACAATCATCGTAAAACATTCAAAAAATCCCGATCTCACAGTAAACGAGTATACGGCGATGGTTAAAAGAGGAAATGATTTCAACCCCTCTGGCGGCGATTGGGAGTGGTTCATGCTGAACGCCAATGGATCAATAGCAACAGATGCTGGATCAGGAATGAAAATGCGTGGAGCAAGTTTGATGAACGGTATGTGTGTTGCTTGTCATTCTGCTGGTAAAACGGATTTTTCTTTTACAAAATAAGAATCAATGTCGTTTAGTTAAGGAATCCTCTGAAAGGCTTGATTTTATTGGCATTTTATAAAATATAGTTCTTTGAAAAGTTTGTAATTTACTCAATGATGATTATCTTGTAAGGGTATATAGGGGGTAACCCAAGTATCAACACAAAAACAGATTATCGGGAAAAATTAACAAAAAATATCGACTATGAAATTGGAAATCAACAATTTATCAGCCGTTCAAAAGACGGCAGCGACAGGGTGTTCTCCCGTGACCGAAAATTACCGATCAAAACGATAATCTTGCTTGTGCTTAAGTTTAAGAGTTCCATACAGCGCGAGTTGGATCGCTTTTACAAAGAAGTTATGCAAAGCGACTTCAACATCAGGGCGGTAACCAAAGGCGCCTTCACCCAGGCAAGGGCAAAATTAAACCCATGGGCTTTTAAACGGCTGAACCAGGTTGCGGTCAACTCCTTTTACGATGGTGCAGAATTCTATGTGTGGCACAACATGCGGTTGCTTGCCGTTGACGGTACCCGCCTTGTTTTGCCCAACCATCCTACTGTTGCAGAAGAGTTTGGCGTTCACCAGTTTGGGCCAAAGGCCGACAGTCCGCGTTCTCTGGCTATGGGTTCGTTGTTGTACGATGTTTTAAACCTGATAACCCTCGATTCGCAAATAGCACCGTACGCATCAAGCGAACGAGATTTGTTGATGCAACATTTAGATCAGGCAAAATCAGGCGATTTGTTGTTGCTCGACAGGGGATATCCCAGTTTCTGGCTGTTGTTTTTGATGAAAGCGAAGGGCATCGAGTTTTGTGTCCGCCTGAAAGAAGACTGGTGGCTAAAGGTGAAAGACTTCACGGACAGTTCTGAAAAAGAAAGGATTGTAACCTTTTCCTTGCCAAAAAAAGACAGGGCAAAGCTCAAAGACTTCCCCCATATGCTGGATACCGAAATAACCTGTAGGCTGATCAAAGTTGAACTCGAAAATGGTGAAAAGGAAGTACTCTGCACCTCTCTGACAGATGACAGAACGTACCTTTACCATGAATTTGAACAACTTTACCATTACCGCTGGAATGAAGAAGAAGCCTACAAATTACTGAAAAGCCGAATCGAGCTGGAAAATTTTTCAGGCAAAACAGCCAAGGCAGTAAAACAGGATTTTCATGCAAAAGTATTCCTGATGACCCTGTGTGCAGCTTATGCACATCCCATTGAAGAAAAGGTAATTAAAGAATACAAAGCGGACCAGGACAGGAAATACGACCAGAAAATAAACCGCACCAATGCTCTGGCAACAACAATGGATATGTTGGTTCCAACCTTTATCCGAAAAGAATATAGGGAGGCATTACAAGCCTTTGATCAACTGGTGGAAAAAACAAGAGAAATAGTCAGGCTTGGGCGGAGTAACCCAAGGAATAAAAAACCAAAGAAACTTTACTCCATGAATTACAAACGATTATGAATAAACACTAACTAAACGACATTGAATTAAATTAGTTAATCCTCAGCACCGAACCGACCTTCAACGTTTTTGAAGCGGTAATGTTATTGACAGTGCAAATCTTTTTGACTGTTGTATTGTACCTCTTGGCGATTGTCCAAAGATTATCGCCTTTCCGGATTACATGTCTTGAATCTGCCGAGGCAAGCAGTTGATTATTTACCTGAACAGGTTTTTTAAGATCGGCCAGATCAATGGCAAACTGTT
>JBGSKQ010000063.1:0-23866 GCA_041741095.1 Saprospiraceae bacterium | reverse complement strand
CTCCGAAAGGCCGCCTGGCCCCATCACCATGTCAAGGGGGCTCCGCCGATTCCAGGACATGGTGATGGTTGCGGGGCTGAGTCCATAGATACCTTATGTCAAAGAACTTTTCGTACGAACGTGGTTAAGTGCATACAGTAGCACTTTGAGTGCTAACAGGTCTTTTAAGCGGCGGCGAAGCCTCCCAGTCCTTGATTTTCGCCCGCAGGTTTTCGCCCGTCAAATGCTCCATCGCCTCCCGCTCGAAGCGGTGCATCTCGACGGTTTCTGCCAGTTCGGAGTCGTTGGCGATGTCCCGTTCGAGGACGGCAGCTTCCTCCGGCGATAATTTTCCCGTGAGGTAGTCCTCTATTTTGAAAAAAAGTTGTTCGTCATTTTTCATGTACTGTCATTTGAGCCTGGTCAGCCATGCAGGGTGCGTTTGCAAAAACTCCCGCATCGCCATCCGGCATCGGTAGGCGGCTTTTTTCGCCATGTGGGCATTGTCGAGGTGCATGGCGAGGGCGATTTCCGCCATGCTCATTTCCAGCATGACCATTTCAAAGATGCGCTTGCAACGTTCGCCCGCCAACGCCAATGCCTGGTTGAAAACTTCCTTGAATTCCTCTTTTATAAAAAGTGCTTCCACGTTATCGTCATCGCCGGCAATGAATTCGGGGGGCGTCGTCGTATCCGGTCTGCGGCTTTGCAACATCTTCCACCAGCGGCGTTTGGCGATGGAAAGGAAGTAGGTCTTCAATGAACTTGCTCCCCGGAACTGGTCGTTGCGCAGGCTCCGGTCAAATGCGAGCAGGGCATCCGAGGCAACTTCTTCCCCGTCTTGTTCGCTGCCGCCATGTTGCTTCACATAAGCGATGGCAGCCTTCCGCCAGCCGAGCAGGTGAAAAAACGGCATACAAGGCTTTTTCACGCTGCGCCGGGTCTTTGACGGAGGCGATAATCTGTTGGTCTGTCCACTGTACCGTTTTTGTTTGTTCCATCAGGGGTTTGGTTGGTGCCCAAGCCAGGGTGTTTTTTTGTTTCTCTACTCCACCCCCACCGTCAAAAACTGCATCTCATACAGCTCCCGGTAGCGGCCATCCTCCATTTGTAAAAGTTCTTCGTGGGTGCCGAATTCCTTCACCTGCCCTTTTTCCAAAACCATGATGTTGTTCGCATGGCGGATAGTGGACAGGCGGTGGGCAATGATGATGGAGCTGCGTTTGGCGATCAATTTTTCAATGGCGTATTGGATAACGGACTCGGATTCGGGGTCAATGGAAGAGGTGGCTTCGTCGAGGATGAGGATGTCGGGATTGAAGACGAGCGCCCGCACGAAGGAAATCAGTTGGCGTTGGCCCATGCTGAGAGTGGCGCCCCGCTCCATCACTTGGTAGTCGTAGCCGCCGGGCAGTTTTTCGATAAAATGGTGCGCCCCTATCATTTCGGCCGCTTCGATGACCTGCTCCCGGCTGATGTGGTCGTTGCGGAGAGTAATATTTTCCATGACCGTACCTGAGAAAAGGAATACATCCTGCAACACGACGGCCATTCGGCTGCGCAGGGCGTGGAGTTCGTAGTCACGGATATTTTCGCCATCAATCAGGATTTCGCCTTTTTGCGTTTCGTATAAACGGTTGAGGATGCTGATGATGGAGGTTTTACCGGAGCCGGTGCTGCCAACAAGGGCCAGCGTTTCGCCGGGGTTTATTTTAAAACTGATGTCCTTCAGCACATAGTCCAAGCCGTTGTAGGCAAACCAGATGTTTTTAAATTCCACCTCGCCCTGAAGTTTTTCGGGCTTCAAAGTCCCTTTGTTTTCAATAAAATCAGCCCGGTCGAGCAGATCGAACACCCGCTCGGAAGCGACCAGGCCCATTTGCAGGGTGTTGAACTTGTCGGCCAACATGCGGATGGGGCGGAACAGCATGTTTAAATACAATGGAAAAGCGACCAAAGCACCCAGGGAAACATCGTTGCCGAGGCTCTCCCGTGCGCCCCACCAAACCATGAGGCCGAGCGAGGCGGCGGAGATGATTTCCACCACAGGGTAAAAAATGGAATAGGCCAGGATGGAGTCAATATTGGCCTTGGTGTATTCCCGGTTTATTATTTTGAATTTCTCCATTTCCTGCTGCTCGGCATTGAAGATCTGCACGATGCGCATGCCCGTGAGGCGCTCTTGTAGGAAGGCGTTCATTTTGGCTATCTGCGCCCGCACCTGCTGGAAGGAAGACTTGATACTTTCCTTGAAAATATAGGTCGCCACGATGAGGAAAGGCATGGTGATGAGGCAGACGAGCGTCAGTTTCCAACTCACCCAAAACATAACGCCCAGCACCACAAAAACCGTCAGGAAATCGGCGATGATGGTGATGATGCCCTGCGAAAAAACCTGGTTGATGTTTTCGATGTCGCTGATGGTGCGGGTGGTAGAGATGCCGATCGGTGTGCGGTCGAAATAGGTCATTTTCAGCGAAGTGATGTGGTTGAACACCTTCACCCGCAGGTCACGCACCACCGCTTGCCCGACCCAACTGGAGGAGTACATGAACACGTATCGCAACGCACTTTCCAGCACCAACACCCCAAGAAACAACAAGGCCATGCGGGTCAAACCAGCGATGTCGAACTTGAAAATGTACTCGTCCACCATGATCTGCACGAGGTATGGGCGGAAGATAGAAACGGGTGCCAGCACCACTGCCAGGATGCCCGCCACGCTCAAAACCAACGTGTAAGGCTTGGCCTGGGCAAGAACCCTTCCGAGGAGTTTGTAGTCAACGCTTTGCTTGGCGGGTGATTCCATCCGGTTAAAAAAAAATTATGGCCGTAAAGGTAGGACAAGTGAGGAAGTAAAACCCGGCGGAAGGGGAAATGGTTGAAGGGGAGGGCTATTCAAAAAAAATTTTGATGTCAACCCAAACAGATATTCCAAACCTCAAGTTGGAATCTAAGTATTTTTTCTTTTTATTTGTCAACAAAATTGTCGTTATGGTCATTAACCGTGCATTTGACGAAATAGTGGATTTTTTGACTTCATGCCCCACACCGGAAGACGTGATTTCGTTTAAACCCTCCACAAAAGCACAAAATAGGGTCTCCGAGTTATTGGCCAAAAAGCAGGAAGAACGCTTATCGGAACCGGAACAACAAGAGCTTGAGCAGTTTCTGCTCATTGAGCACATGATGCGCCTTGCCAAAGCACGGGCAAGGAAACGTTTAGCAGCATGAACCGAAGGATTTCAACGACCTTAAAAAGGCTGGTGGCACAAAGAGCCAATTACTGTTGCGAATATTGTAGAATTCCTGAAAGCGACTCATTTTTTAATTTTGAAATTGATCACATCCTGAGCCTGAAACATGGCGGCAAGACCGAAGAAGGAAATTTAGCTTATACCTGTTTTCCTTGCAATAACAACAAAGGCAGCGACATTGGCACTGTACTATTGCCAGATAGGCAGTTGATTAGGCTATTCGATCCACGATTAGACAATTGGGTGGAACATTTTGAAATGGAGCATGGCGTTATTTATGCCAAAACTAATATTGGAGAAGCTACGGTCAAACTTTTAAAACTCAATGAAGTGGATCGGATTATTGAGCGAAAAGTGATTGCAGGCGAAGATGATTGAATTTTACGCCAAAAATTCCCCCACCAACCTCAACAACTCCCCCGGCTTGTCCGCATGTACCCAATGACCCGCATCCGCTACGGTTTCAATGACGGCTTGGGGAAACAGTTGTTTTATCAAAGTTTTATCCCCATCCGCTACATGCTTTGAGCGCCCGCCCCGAATGAACAGCGCAGGGCCTTCATAAGGGTGCTCGCCCGCCACGGCAGCCAAGATGTCGTCATAGTGTTGATAAATGACAGGCAGGTTCATTTTAAACTCATACCCGCCCCCCTTTTTCCTCGACAGGTTTTTCATCAAAAACAAGCGGATGTCCTGCTCCTGGATGCGCTCGGACAGCATGGCGTCGGCCTCGCTGCGGTCATCTATTTTATCCAAATCCATCGAAAAAAGGGCGTCGAAAATCTCCTGATGGCCGCCGTTGTATGCCTTGGGCGCAATGTCCACCACCACCAGTTTTTTCACCAGATCGGGGTGTTCGAGGGCAAACTGCATGGCCGTTTTGCCGCCCATCGAATGGCCGATGACGTAGGCCCCGTCGTACATCCAGTGGCTTTCCATGAATTGCCGCAGGTCTTCGGCCATGCTGGGATAGTCGTGCCGCTCGGTGTGCGGCGAGCGGCCGTGGTTGCGCTGATCCAGGATGTAAACGGAGTAGTGTTCCGCCAGTTGGCGGGCTACCGTCTGCCAATTGTCCAGGGTGCCGAACAGCCCGTGCAGGATAATGACGGGGTCGCCCTGGCCGAAGGATTTGTAGTTGAGTATCATTGTTTCATTGTTTCATGGCTTCATTGTTTTATTGGCAATGAAGCAATTGAACAATGAAACAATGAAGCCATGTGACCATTTTTTACCTTTGCGCCGGATTTTGGAAACACCAAGCTGGCGGAGAAGTTGACCGCTTTTCGCCTCATTCAAATAAAGCCAAGTAAATGCAGCCCAACCACCTAATCAGCCCATCGCAATTGACTTTTGGGCAAATAAAAAACCTGCTCCACGACGGCGGACACCTGCAAATTTCGGAAGAAAGCGCTGCCCGCATCCAACATTGCCGACAATATTTGGAAGAAAAACTCTCCCACTCCGACGGCATTTTTTACGGCATCAACACTGGCTTTGGTTCGCTCTGCAATGTGCAAATTGGCAAGGACGAATTGGAACAATTGCAGATCAACCTCGTCATGTCGCACGCCTGCGGCATGGGCGACGAGGTGCCAGCCGACGTGGTGCGGCTCATGTTGTTGTTGAAAATACAGGGCCTGTCCTACGGCTATTCCGGGGTGAAATTGGAAACGGTGCAGCGCCTGGTGGATTTTTACAACTTTGGCATCCTGCCCATTATTTACCAACAAGGCTCGCTGGGCGCATCGGGCGATTTGGCACCATTAGCCCACCTCAGTTTGCCGCTGGAAGGGCTGGGCGAAGTGCGCATCAATGGCGAAAAAATGCCCGCCGCCGCCGCCCTGCAACGCTTTGATTTGAAACCATTGCGCCTGCAAGCCAAGGAAGGCCTGGCCCTGCTCAACGGCACCCAATTTTGCCAGGCGTATGGCGTGCGGTGCCTGCTCGAATCCAGGCGATTATTGAAAATAGCCAACCTCTGCGCCGCCCTCTCCGTGGATGCTTTCGACTGCCGCATTTCGCCGTTCAATGAATTGCTGCACCAAATCCGGCCGCACGAAGGGCAATTGGCCACCGCAAAAACGATCCGGGAATGGCTGGAAGGCAGCGAACTCATTGCCCGTGAAAAAACGAGCGTGCAAGACCCCTACGCTTTCCGCTGTGTGCCGCAGGTACATGGGGCCAGCCACGATGCCCTTGCTTTTATTGAAAGAGTGTTCCTCACCGAAATCAACGCCGTCACCGACAACCCGACGATCTTCCCTGACGACGACTCAATCCTCTCCGGCGGCAACTTCCACGCACAGCCGCTGGCCCTGCCGCTCGACTACCTCGCCATCGCACTGGCCGAATTGGGCAGCATTTCCGAGCGCCGCACCTACCAACTCATTTCAGGCCAACGGGACCTGCCACCTTTCCTCACCAGCCAAGGCGGCCTGCACTCTGGACTGATGATCCCGCAGTACACCGCCGCCAGCATCGTCAGCCAAAACAAGCAACTTTGCACCCCCGCCTCGGTGGACAGCATCGTTTCCTCCAACGGCCAGGAAGACCACGTGAGCATGGGCGCCAATGCCGCCACCAAAGCCTACCGGGTAGTGGAAAATTTGGAGCGCATCCTGGCCATCGAGTTTTTCACGGCAGCCCAGGCGATGGAATTCCGTCGGCCAGCGAAGAGTTCGGCACCATTGGAAGCGATCTTGTCAAACTACAGATCAGTGGTGGCGAAATTGGAAGGGGACCGGGTGCTGCACGGGGATTTGGAGGGGACGAGGTTTTTTTTGAAAACGATGAATGATGAACGGTGACCTGTAGGTTAATCTGCCCTAGGAAGGTAGGAACTTGCAAAACATTGATTAACAGATTTTTGTAAAACAATTTGACCTATATCAGCTGTACACAGTTAATAGAGAAGATTGATTTGCTGCCAAATGCCTTGCAGCACGAAGTGTCCAATATTGTTGAGTTCCTGCTCAACAAATACTACGAGGGGAATGCTGCCCCTGCCGACGAACCTGAACTGACAGAAGAGCAAAAAGCAGAACTGGAGCGGCGCTACCAGGTATATTTGGACAAGCCAGAAAGTACCATCTCCGTTGAAGAACTGAAAAACCGATGAATGAAAAAGTATGGCTTACAGTCAAGAACCCACCTTACTGCCGGGCTTTGATGGAAAAAATTCCCTTACATTAAAAGCTGTTCGGATTTAATAATTTGAATTCCGTTGGTGCTTGATTTCGATCAGGAACCAACCCTGTTAGGGTTTTCGGAACCCTAACAGGGTTGGTTCCCGGTCGAAATCGGAACATCCATTAAAATTTATACAAAACCCTCACACCTGCGCCAACAACCACTCCTTCTCCCCCACCCCTTTTAAACCTTCTATTTCCTTTCTCAAATCTTCACGGGCTATTTTATCAAATTGGTTGGTTTCCAGCAGTTTACGGGTAAACTGGATGGTGTTCAGGTAGTTGTCCCGGTGGTAGCCGAGTTCCTTTTTTCTTTTTAAAAAAGTCTTGAAGGCCGACAGGTGCGCCTCCAAAAGGTCAAACTCGTCCAGCTCGAAATAGATTTTCAGTTGCAGGGTTTTGGCGGCCAGGTTGAGCAGCAGGTCTTTGTACTCTGCTTTTTGCAGCAGGGGCAGGGCAGCGGCGTAGTTTTTCCGCTCGTACTCCAGGCGGGCGTAGTTGAAGCTAAAAACACTCTCCTGATAAGGCTCTGCCAGCTTGTCCCGATAGCTGTGTACAAAGCTTTCCACCCAATCGAATTCCCGCATCACCAAGCCGCTCGTCACTGCATTTTGGTAAGTGTAACGGGACAGCACCCCCTCCGTAAGGAAGTAGCCTTTTTTCAAACCTTCCTGGTAAAAATCAAACTGATCCCGCAAGTATTCCTGGTTGCCCGCATTGTAGCGGCGGATGCAAAAATTGATGGCCAGGATGTACAGATCACGCATTTCCTCCGCCGGAAACAGGTGGCCGTGTTGCAACAAAAGCGACTTAAATTGTTGAAAATGAGCCAGTTCCGAAGGGTTCGTGAGCGCACGGTAGCAGGAATAAAAGATGGCGATGGCCGGCGTGTCCAAGGCAGCACTATTTTCAGCAAAAACGAGCGCTTCGTCGAGCAGCCCAAAGTCGTAGCTAAAGGTGGTAATGGCCTCGTGGGACAGCAACAGGCAGGCTTGCCACAGTTTACGGGAGAGGTAGGCCGTGTCGAGTTCATCGGAAAGTGCCTGCAATTGCTGGCTTTCCACCGTGCGCTGGCCATAGTCGGTATGGAATTTTTCGAGCGAGGCGAGGTATTGGTTTTGGAAAAATTCGGGGTTGCGGTAGGGCATCTGTGCCAATTGGCTGGCCACTTCTTGTTGGTTTTGGTGAAAATGGCTGTCCAATTTCCGCTGCCTGAAAACCTTCCCCAAGCGCAGCCGGTACTGTAGCCCGTCCCCCGCAAAATCCTGAACAGCCAAAAACTGGCAGGCCAACTGGTACAGCAGGCTCATCAGCATCCGCAGGCGGTGGTCGTCAAAAGCTTCTCCAGGGAACAATTTTGGGAAAAGTGTCTCTTTTTCGGGCATTTCTTTCCCGTTTTTGAGGTACTTTGTAAGCAAATCGAAAAATTGAAGGGCGTCGTCCCGGCGGTTGAAATAGGGCGACTGGAGGAAGCGGCGAAAGTCCCGCAATTCTGGGGCGGCAAGGCTTCGGAGCAATTGAACGAGGCGGGATTTTTCCATATACAAGGGCCAGGTGCTGAAATTATGGTTTTTTTATGATAAAAATACACCTTCAACACCTTTATTTTTTCAAGACAAAAACCAATTTAAAACATCCGTAAAAATAGGCTTTTTATAAAAATGGCAGCTAAATAATTCAGTACAAAACCCTTTATTTGTTTTTGCCCTTGAGCAGGTGTTCCCTGACTTTTGTACCATCAAAATTTTTTATTTCACACAAAAAAAGAAAATCCCATGTTTCCGAACAGTTTTACCCAATCTATGAAGAAGATTTTTACCGCCGCCTGTTTGTCCCTGCTCTCCCTTGGCGCTGCCTGGGCGCAGTTTACCGTTTCAGGCACCATTACCAACGAAGACGGCGTTGGCGTTGAGGGCGTCGTGGTAGGCGTTGACCTTGCCAGTGGCGATTTTACAATTACCAACGAAAATGGCCAATACCAGATGGAATTGCCCGCAGGAAGCAGTTTTGACTTGACTCCAATCAACGACACCGAGCCACTCAATGGTGTAACTACGTTTGATCTGGTGTTGATTACAAAGCATCTAAATGGCACAGAAGCCCTCAACTCTCCCTACAAAATCATCGCTGCCGACGCCGACAAATCAAACTCAATAACGTGGAATGACACCATACAAATCAGGGAGCTTGTATGGAACATTACCACCAGTTTCCCCAATAACACCTCCTGGCGTTTCGTGCCTGCCGATTTTGTTTTCCCCAACCCTGCGGATCCCTTCCAGACAGCTTTTCCGGAGGTCGTCAACATCAACAACCTCAGCAGCGATATCACGGCAGATTTTATCGCCATCAAGGTGGGCGACGTGAACAATTCTGCCGTTACAATCCTGAACCCAGACACCAGCCTCCTGTCCAATATCAGTGGGCATGTGTTTTATGACGTGGATGAAAACTGCACCGGCTCTACGGGGGATACGCCTCTGAAGGGCTGGACCGTCAAGGCATCAGGCGCCAACGGTACTTATTTCGGCACAAGTCAAACCAGCGGCTTTTATTCCATCCATGTACCGCCTGGTACTTACGATGTCGAAATTATTCAGCTCAATTCCCTCTGGGCTGCCTGCACAGCCATAGTCCCAGGTGTTACTTTGGGCAACCTTGCTACGGCCAACGTCAACTTTATGGAGCAGGCAGTGCAAGATTGCCCTTTGATGACCGTTGACCTTTCTACCTGGGGCGTCCGGCGTTGTTTTCTCAGCCCATATTTCGTGGAATATTGCAACCAAGGGACCGTGACCGCCGAAGATGCCTACGTGGAAATCACCCTCGATTCCTTTTATGAAAATGTGAGCAGCACCCTCCCCTGGACTTCCGTCAACGGCAATACCTACACCTTCGATTTGGGCGATGTGGCACCCGGCGAATGCGGAAATTTCCAACTGAGCTTCCTCGTCAGTTGCGATGCCGTACTGGGGCAAACCCATTGCAGCAGCGCCCATGTTTATCCAGATGAAAACTGCCTCCCCCCACTTCCGCTTTGGGGCGGCGGCGACCTCTTGGTCACTGGCGAATGCACGGGCAACAATGTGCTTTTCACCATTACCAACAAGGGCGACGATATGACAGAGCCGATTCCTTATGTGGTTTTTGAGGACATCATGATCCAAATGCAAGGGAACGGTGTGCAACTGGGCCACGACGAATCTACCACGGTCACCGCCCCGGCCAACGGCTCCACCTGGAGGCTGCAAGCGAACGAAGTGGAATACCATCCTTTTGAAACCTTTGCCAGCGCCACCGTGGAAGGCTGCGGCACCAATGGCAGCGGCAGTTTCAGCCTGGGCTTTGTGAACCAATTCCCATTGCCCGACGAAACCCCTTTCGAGGACATTGACTGCCAGGAAAACATCGGCTCGTTCGACCCCAACGACAAAACTGGCTATCCCTACGGCTACGATGACAATCATTTTATCGAACAAGGGCAGGACATCAGCTATCTCATCCGCTTTCAAAACACCGGCACGGACACCGCTTTCAATGTGCTGATTGTTGACACGCTGGCCGAACATCTCGACCCTGCCAGCCTGCGCTTGAACGGCAGCAGCCACCCGATGGAGTTTGAACTGGAAGGGCGTGGCGTGGCCAAGTTCCGCTTCCCGAGCATCATGCTGCCCGACAGCAATGCGAACGAAGCAGCTTCGCATGGTTTTGTGAAATTCACCATCTCCCAACAGCCTAACCTAGCCATCGGCACGGTGGTAGAGAACGAAGCGGGCATTTATTTCGACTTCAACGACGCCGTCATCACCAACCGCACCTGGCACACCGTCGGCGAAGATCTGGTATTGGAAGTGACTGAAAACCAGGTATTTGTGCCGGGCGTAGCAGTAGATGTTTTCCCCAATCCATTCGAATCTTCTGCTACTTTTTTGCTGAAAGGGATGGAAGCGAAGCAGGGCCTTTTGAAAATTTATGACCTGCAAGGAAAACCTGTCCGGACGCTTTCCTTCACAGGAAACAAGCTGCTTTTCAACGGCTCGGAATTGACTGCTGGCTTTTATTTTTTCAAAATAGAAGAAGCTGGAAATGCAATATCTTCGGGCAAATTGATGGTAAAATAAACTGTACTCTACAGCGCATAAAAAGCCGACCGTCGTCAAAAGCGGTCGGCTTTTTTGTTGTTGCATTGTTTCATGGTTTCATTGTTTCATTGGCCACACAGCAATGAATCCATGAAGCAATGAATCCATGTATTTCGCTTCCAATGTTAAATTTTCGCCCCCAATGAAAACTTAACATTAAAAAATTGTTAAGCCCCCTACTTTTGCCGTGACAATTTTTATTCACAAAATCATCAAACCATGAGAAAACTCAGCGAAAAGCTGTTGAAAAGCTACCCAGAACTGGGACAAATGCTTCAAAATATTGAAGACAAAAAAGAAGCGCTTAAAGACCTCAAGCATCAGAAAAACGCTTTGCAGGAGGAATTGAAATCTGCGGAAAAAGACCTGAAAAAGCACATCAAGGCTTTGCCAAAAGAGAAGAAAAAAGCGGCAAAAGCCAAGGTTGCCAAGCCTGAAAAAGCAAGCACAAAAGTTGCCAAGCCTGCAAAAATAAAAGCAAAAGTTGCCAAGCCAATCAAAGCGGCTGTAGCTGCAAATCCACCCAAACGGGCTGCCATTGGCAAAGCAAGCCCCGCCAAACCAGCAAGGGCCAAAAAGGCAACGGCTACAAAATAGCCAGGTTCCCCCCACTTGGTTTTCTTAAAATGGGCAGGAGCAATACCTGCCCATCCAATCTTTCCTCAATATTCACCGCCAATTTTTCGGGTATTCCAAGCTGCCTGGCCATCAAATGACGGCAAACGGGTTGGTGTATCGTATTTTGTCATATCACCTGTCAGCGATTTCATAAAGGCCACCAAATCAGCCTGTTCTGCCTTTGTCAGCTTTAGTTCGTCGAAAGGTAAAGTCTGGTGCGGCACATCGAGGCCGAGGCCTGCCCCGCCGCCCCGGTTGTAATAATCCACCACCTCTTCCAGTGTTTTGAAAACACCATTGTGCATGTAGGGCGAAGTGAGCGCCACGTTCCGCACGGTGACGGTTTTAAAAGAAGATTTATAAAAATCGGCCTTGTAGCCTGGGATGCCGCTGGCGTAGCGGCCCAGGTCACCGTCCAATTGGGCGTTCAGCGTGTCGGACGAAGTGGGGATGCCCAGCACTTCGGACTCCGACTCGTCGTAGGTGGGCGGCACGGTACCATTGAAGGTGGGTGCAAAGTGGCAAGTACCACAGGCTGCCTTGCCCATGAACAGGTTGAAACCCCGCTCCACCGCCGGGTCTATTACGCCTATTTCTCCCCGAACATATAGGTCAAAAGGGCTGTCAAAATCAGTCAAATTAGCCACATAGGCCGAGAGTGCATCGGAAATGGTATAAGTGGAAATTTGATATTCCGGATATTCCGGATATGCTTCCGAAAATAACTGTCCATATTCCGTGCTTTGCTTTATTTTGTTGATAATTTCGACATAATCCGTCCCGAATTCGTCCTTACTCATCACCACGTGCAGCATTTGCCTATCCAGCCGTGGTTCCCGCAAATCATAAAAATATTGGTCGGCATATACCGCATTGACAAGCGTGGGGGAATTGCGTTTTAAATGCTCTTTGCCATTGGCGGCCAGGCTCTGCGGCAGGCCGTCGGTGAACGCTATTTCGGGCCGATGGCAAGAGGCACAGGCCCTGTTGTTTTCTTTTGACAAAATGGGATCGAAAAAGAGGGTTTTGCCCAATTCCACCCGCTTTGCCATCAATGGGTTTTTCAAATCAAGGTTGGCAAAATAGCCTGCATTTAAAAAATCAGGGGCAAATAAGCTGGTAGCGTGGTAGTTCACCGCACGGGGCATTTTGTCAGTTTCCTCTGCGAATTCGATGCCCAGTGACTTGTGTATTTCATAAAAAAGCTGGTATTGCGGCTCGATGTGGTTTTTCAAAAATTCCAACCTGTTGAAGGTTTCAAAATCGTTGTTTTCGGTCAAATATTGGAGGGTATATTCCATGCGGGCGTCCATGACGATGGCCAGTCCCCGATCCTTTTCGGTGAGCATGGGCATATAATTTTTAAAAGCATCGTACATGCCCTCAAAGGCTGCCTTCGCTTCGGGGATGGCATTGGCTGAACCGGGCGTGTCGAAGCCAGTAGCGCCCAGCGTAAAAACCCGCACTATACCTTGCCGGATCGCCTCGAATATATGGCGGTGCGTCAATTTTACTTTGGACTGGTAAGCCTGCATTTCCTCAAAATCATGGGAGAGTTTTTGGGCCAGTTCCTGTATCTTTTCTTTTTCTGAAAAGGGGTCTTCGCCAAAGGCCAATTCGTCGAGCACCTGTAGGCCCGAAGGCGCTATTTCAATCACCCTCGGCACATTGGGTTCCACATTGGGCAACGGAGCGCCATTGATATTTTTTTTGATAGCATAGCCATCGAGATATGCCAACAGGAATTCTATTTTTTTGTACTGCAAACGGGCGTCCGTTACCGCTTTTTGCAGTACTTCGACTTGATTGGGAGTGAGGTTTTGAGCAGTATGCTCCAATTTTTCAACGGCCAATGCCATTTCTTCCAAACGAGAATGGAAAAGATCGTTGGTTTTTTCAAGGGCAACTGCAGCTTCGTTTTCCTTAAAACCAAGCAGGGCAAAAAAGGCGGCCAAGAGGACGAGGGATAGGAGTATTTTTTTGTTCATGTCGCTAATGTTTTTAATGTAAAAAAAATGAGTGGACAAGGAAGCCCTGCCCACTCAACTTTATTTTTAAAAATTATCGTACAGACAACTTCAGCGTCTCACCATCTGCATTTTTCACATAATAAATACCAGGGGCGAGCGAAGCAACGTCCAGTTCGCTGGTGTTCCTTTTCACCATCACCCTTTTGCCATTGGCATCGTACACGGCCACATCCGTCACTTTGTTCATAAAGACCGTTCGGGTGGTCGGGTTGGGATAAATGGAAAAGGCATCATTGTCATTGCTTTTCGGCATTTCCGGATCAACGATGGCGTTCCTGTCTTGCAGGCTTGCGTAGCTCACCTGGTCAAAGCCGTTGATGGCAATGGTCAAGGAGTGGTTGTAAGGGAAAGGATTGGAAGTAGCCGGGTGCTGAGAATTCAGCAGCAGCGATTTTCCGTCCGGTGATTGAATGGCACCAGTCACCTCTGCACCATTTGGCACAGCAGTCAAGCGGATCAGGTCGTCCAAAGTTGGGTTTTGGAGGCTCAAATCCAGGAGATAAACTTCGCACAGGCGGTTGCTCACGCCAGCGGGTACACGGCCCTTGGAAGTGCCGTTAAGGTCTTCCTGGATGATGAGGAAAGGATGATTGTCAATCATCATCACCGATAAACCATCTGGACTGGCAAGGGCCTTTTCAGGATAATCCGCCTCTGCCGGGCTGTTGTCGAATACAGGGCCTCCTTCCAAATAAACCCTTGTCTCTGAAGTCATCGGGTTGTATTCCCACACCCTACCATAGTAGTCGTGATAGTTCGGATCGCTGGGCGAGCTAAGGCCTTGCGCCTGCGCACGGGCGATGTGCGCTGGGTGGTGTATGCCACCAGCCATTTCATCATCGGCCCAAGAACCAGCCGGTGCATCGAGGCCAGTTTCGGTAAAATAAATGAAGTTGTTTTTCGGGTTGATGGCTACCCATTCGATACGGTTGAACATGGTAGCACCTTTCTGGTTGGCGAAGCTCTTATGATTCAGCATGGAGCCGTTTTCCCAAATCGGCACCCATTTCCATCCTGGCTTGTCGTGCTTGTAGGCGAACAATGTGCCTCTCGTGAAATCGCCCGGCGTATTCGCCACGAACATGCCGAAGAAGCCCGGCGTGTCGTCAGGCCCCAGATAAACGATGCGGTTGCCCGGCTCTATAGCGCCCCCTTCAAATGGCTGGCGGCCCCAGTTGTACTGCTTGCGGATGGCCACGGCATTGCGGGGGTCAATTTCGGTCATCCAGTTCAGGTTTTGATAGCGTTTCAGCGTCACACCTTCCCAACCTGGGATGTCGGAGTGGACTACAAAATCAGAAGTGTCACGGATACCACCTGCATTGGCGTACATGCCAACGTTGCTGTTTTGGAACCATTCTTCTGCCGTCCAGATGCGGCCGTCCACGATGGAGCAGATACCGCCACAGTTCATGCCCGTTTCACCCACTTTATTCACAAAGTCCACATTGAAAAACTTGCCGGAGCGGCCATCGGGCAAGGTCTGGTTCATGATTTCCAGGGAGCCGTTGGCAGCCCTTTTTACCCTAAACGCCGTCATTCCACCGCCATCGCCGAGCATATCGTCGGCATAAACCATTTCGTGGTTCACCGACACCCAACCAAGGCTTTGGCCGGAGTTGTCAGGGGTGAAGCCGATGAAGTCGTGCCATTCTTTGGCGATGGTTTCGCCAGCAGGGTTTCCGTAGGTGGGTGTCGTTTGTACCAGGTCGGTGCCGCCTATAAAAAGTACCTGGGTGGTCAATGGAGAGGGTGGCATCACAATCTCAGTGGGGGCATAGCCGGCGGGGATTTGTATTTCCTCGTCGAACAGGGTTTGGGACTTCACACTGGCGCACAGCACAACCAGTGCAAAGAGGAGGGTCATCTTCTTTGTCATAATGGAATTGTTTTAATTTTTGATTTAAAGATTTGAGCGAAAGTAGGCGGGCAATGCTACGGGAACGTGAGACTTTTTTTAAGAATGGATAAAATGATTGTAAATTATAATTACTTGTTTAAACATTTTATTATCAGAAAGTTAGGCGTGTGTTAGCTATGACTTGTGGGTAAATTCCTTTTTATTTTTTGTTGAAATACCAGGCCGTTGACACGCTGGCGATTTTACATAAAAAGCCCTGTTCCCGTTGGAGCACGGAATGAATGTTTTATCTAATTTGAAAATGGATAAATGAAAAAAAGGGGGTCAGCCGAGCCAAGATTTGACCACTTGCATTTACTCAACGCAGCTTATTTTCCAGCACGACGAATGGGATGCCATCCTTTTTCCATTGCTCCACCCAGCCTTTAGAATCGGGGACGACCTCAAAGGCGAGCGAGCCCAGCACCAGATCCAAGTCGCCGTCCACGTCGAGATCGCCAGCATCCATCACTATCCATCGGCCTTTTTCCACTCCTTGGAAGGTGTTGGCCAAAAACTTCCCATTTCCTTGATTTTCAAGGAAAAGAAAAGCTGCCTCTGGCATTTTTTCAAAATCTGGAAAGAATGAAATGGCGGCAATGTCCAGATCGCCGTCTTGGTCAAAATCGGCGGGAATGGCGCTGTATGCCCCCGGCAACGGATAAAATAATACCTCCTCGAAATGATTTTTCCCATCATTTTGAAAAATGCGGATGCCGTGATAAGGCTTGTGGATGGGCGAAAAATCGGCATTGTCGCCGCAAGTGTAAATGATGTCATCGTGCCCATCGCCGTTGTAGTCGAACAGGTTGAAAAAGCTGGAGCCGTAGCTGGGCGGGAACCGCAGCAAACGCTCTTCTGTGAATGCCCCTTCACCTTGATTATAGTATGCAAAAATACCCTCGTCGCCCTGCCCAAATAGCGCAACGACGTCGGGCAGCCCATCAGCGTTCATGTCTTGGATGTACGCACGAATAGCTCCTGGCATATTTCGTAAAATATGTTTTTCAAAATGCTCTTTCCCGTCGTTTTTCCACCAGGCCAGGCAACCCGTCCATTTGGCAAATTCACAAGTAACCAAATCAAAACGGCCATCGCCATCCAAGTCGGCCACCGCTGTATGCACGGGCCGCCGAAGGCTGTCCAATAATATAATCGGCTGGCTTCCAGCTTTTTTTGGCAAAAAAAACACCTGCCCGGTAGCTTGGTCGGTGGGTGAAAAGGAGCCGATACTGGTTACGATGTCGCCTTCTGGGATGTGGTGGATGCTTACAGCCCCACCCTTCGCCGTGGCATGACTTTTTAGCGCCAGTTTTTCATCAAAAAGGTACAGGCGGTTGCTGTGGACATCGCCGAGGTAAAGGTTTTTTTCTTGTATTTCAATGAAAACAGTACTGGGCGGGCTGAGTAGGTGATCGGGGAATTTCACCTCAAACAGCGGCAGGTTTTTTCCAATTTGAATGGTTGTAGGGGGAAGCTTTTCGGGCGCATTTTTTAAATAAAACTGCCTGATAGCCCCCCATTCGGCTTTTGTCAAAGTGCTTTCCTTCTTGAAAATAGAAGGGTTTTGTTGTGCAAGTGCCAGCGCCTCCGGTTCAACAAAAGCCGTCCCGGCACTGTCAATCGGAAGCTGGCCCATCAAAACGCCCATGCGGGGCAAGATGTAGTTGTTCCAGCTTGGCCGATCCAGCAAATCGGGGGAAGGGAAGGCGTGGCAGGATGCGCAGTTGGTTTTGGCGAGCGCCTCTCCGTCCAATGCGGGATTGGTTTCTCTGCATTGTAAAAAAGCGGCGGCACATCCGGCGGCCCATAAAACAGCGATCAGTTTTTTCATGCGGCAAAAAATGAGGCCGCTGATTAGGGATGGAAAGTTAAATGGTGGTGAGGGAAAGGTTATTTTTTGGTAAAGCGTTTTTTCCGCCCCTCCCCTATCCTATTCAAAATACTCAACGTGATCAAATACGTTGGTTTCACCCCCTCCTCGCCCAAGCTGCCGGAGGCCAGGGTGTGGCCTGTAATTAAAGGGTTGTCAGAAGCGTAATAGGCGTAGCGGAGGATCACGTTTTTGTGGATGCTGTTGCGGATTTTGGAGGCGGCCTGGATGGCCTTTTGATAGTGCGCCCCTTCCATTTCGAGGCCGACGGCCTTCCAGGAGGATTTCAGGAAATAGCGCAGGATGTCCTTGTTTTGCAGGGAAGTGCCCAGCACCGTTATCATGGGGCCTTCGCAGACCCGCAGGCCATTGCCCTCGAAGTCTTCCACTGAAAAATCGTTGTCAAATGGGTAGTTGTCTGCCGTGCCTTCAAAAACGTGGGCGGTGGGCACCATGATGTCGCCCTTTCCACCTTCCAAAATGCCCGCCTTGCCCATGATGGAAATGGATTCGACTTTGAACGGGATGCGCTTTTTGCTTTTCAGCGCCGGATCGGCCTCGTCGTTTTCAAAAAACTCAAAAGGCTTGAGCAGCTCGTCCATCACCTCGTAGGCCTGTTCGCCGAAGGCGTAGTCCATGACCAGTATCAAGGGCTTTTTGCTTTGGATGTAGGTTTTATCCCACTGAATATCAGGCGATAAGATAGAAAAATCAATTTGGGTGGTATCAAAAATCTGCACCGTGATATTGGTGCCGCTGGTGTCGTTGAGTTGGAACATGCCGTTTTCGGAGGCATAGCTTTCCACGGCATGGCGCCACTCCAAGCGCTCCGGGTGGCTGAGTTCCTTGGCCAGTTCTTCCAGGGCATAGCCCTCCCGCATTCCCTCCAGGGCCGAAAAAGCGTAGAGGCAGTTCATCACGCTGTGCGGGTTGGAACTGATGATATGGACGGGCCGGTGGAGCCAATTTTTTTTGTGCAAAAAGGACTTGATGGCGATGGCCCACTGTTCGCCATACACATGGTGGCCGATTTTCTCCCGCAGGGCTGCCGAAAAGTTGATTTCCCGGTCCACCTGCTCCAACTCCTCTTCGATAGAGAGGCGGCCCATCCAATAAACGATGTGGAACAGGCTGTTCACCCGGCTGGCTGCTTCAAACTTGCGCACGGCATCCAGGGTTTCCGAAAAAGTCCTGCCGAGGATGTTGCTCAGGTAAGTGCTGGCCACTTCCTCTTCCACTGCTTCTCCGTTCGACTCTTGTTCGAGGATTTTTTCCAGGTTGAGCCAATCCCGTTTTTTGCGGCCTTTCACGTCCAGGCTATTGCGGCGTATTTTTTCAGCTTCCACATAGAGAAAGGTCAGGTGCGTGAGGATGTCGTAGATGTCGCTGCGGCCATTGGTCATTTCGATGAACATCTGCTCCTCGTCAATGCGGTAGCAGTTGCGGCGGCGCTTGGCCGGCACGATGGGGTCAAATTCGGAAGTTTCAAAACCCTCCTTGGTGATGAGGCGGATGTAGCGGCACTCCTCGATGCCCTGCGGCAGGCGCTGGAAAATATACAACAGGCCCTCCAATTCTACCCGCTCCGGGTCAACGATGGAGCCGTAAATCTCCGGGCGCAGCACCATCAGCGCTTCCCGCATGGCCTCGCCACTCACGCCCAACGGCTTGTAACCACCCCGGATGAAAAGGTGCCGCATGGAAATGTACAGTTGCTGAATAGCCGCACGGGATTCCTGGGCACGGGTGCGTTGTATGGATTCGCTCATGATGGTTCAAAAGATTTTTTGCGGGCAAAGCTAAGAGCTTGTTTGAGATTTGGTGCTTGACGGTTGGTGGAGACGCAGTGTCTCCGTTTAGGAGACATTGTCGTTCTCCACGCTGTTATGCGTTCGCTTTCATATTTAAATAACCTTTCTGGGCTATTCTGTACATACTTTTGATGACTGCCTTGCTGCTAATTGCCAACCCTTTTTAGTTTTTATCCAAACATTAGTAAATCTCCTTGCTATCCATTCTTCATGATTAGGAGTCATATTAGCAGGTTGTTGTAATTCTTTACCCATTACAATCGCAACATCTTGATTGAAAGTGATTTTTTCAATGATTCTTTCAACTGTAGAAAATTTATGCCCACTCTCCATAAGAGCAACAATTTCTTTGGGCGTCACAATCTTTCCATTTGGATTGTTTACAACATAATCCTCCGACCAAATTTCTAATAAAGAATCTATCTCCCCCTTATTCAGTAATTCTGTCCAATGTTTTTCTAATCGTCTTATTTCTATTTCATCATTTGACTGTCCACAAGCTAATGTGGCAACAAAAATGAAATTGACTAACAATAAACTAAGTGATTTCATGATTCAAATATTTCAAAGCCGAGTATTAATTCTTTGTATTTAGGTTGTTTTTCAAGTAACGCACAACTCCGGGTTTGCCGCATTGCATGTTTTACATAGCCGACAATCCAAAACATGCAATACCATTTCCCAACATTTCATTTTGAACTAAAAGGCCGTATCCGATTCCCGTCAAACGTCGGGGAGGTTCTGAACCTCCCCGACGTTAGGGGTAGCCTGCCCGACAAATATACCGCCCACCCCCGATTCTACCAAGCAGGGGCAGCAGCTCTTTAGGCCACTTCGCTGAAAATCCAACGCCTTGGATGGCAAGGGGTGCCGCCGTTTTCCCTTCGCCTGTACACAAAATATAGGATGCGGCCCCCATTTCATCGCCCAGCTTCGCTGCCCATATACCCCCACTCCCAGACCTCCCCATCTTCGGGGTCAAGGACGATGCCCAGGTACTTGAAATCATTCTTTGCCAGGATGCTCGTGGAATGATTGGGCGCCGGCAATGTCCGGGCGGTGATCCTGACCGTTTTGTCCGTCTTCAGCGACAACTCGACCAATTGGCGGCAAATGGCTGTCCCGATGCCTTGCCCCCTGTACGGCTCAAATGTGCTGTATGCGATTTCCACTTGGCCATTGACGGGTTTCCCCTTAAAAGCGGCGCTCCCCACCATTTGGCCATCAAGCTGGGCATAATAGCCAATCCAGGGCTTGTTAAAACCAATCCTGGTGTAATAATCAACGACCGCCTGCAAGGAATCACTGCACAGTGGGTGGGCCAGGAATTCGCCGTTTTCTGCTATTGTTTGGGGGATAGGGATTAGTTGCATGGTGATTTTTGTGCTTGCCGCTAACCGGGTTCACTCACGCAGCCGCCGCCTGCGTTGGCGTTGCGGGTTAGGCGTTGGCTGCGGCTGGCGTTGAGTGCAGTGTTAGCGGCTTTTTTTATTTTTCTCAATGTATCAAGGGCTATTCTGCTCAATTTGTTACTCCTCTTATTTCTTTTTGCTCACTACCGGTTTTAGGTGTTTACTTTGTTCTGAACTTCTTTCCCAAGCGGTATTATTTTAATTTTATAGAAACCCTTCACCTAAATCAAAAAAATATTGTGGTTCCAATTGTCATCATTTGCCTGTAAATTAAGATAACGATAATAAACCCCGCCAATATGCCCATTGTTTTCAATAAGGTTTTTGGCAAGGAACTATCATATACCCGCCGCACCGCCAAAAATAGAAAAATCGAAAATATAATTAGGAGGAGTGGCAGGATGGTGCTTTTTTTGGGAGTTGAAAAAGCCACAATTTCAAGGACAGCGTGTATTGCCAGGTCTGCCAGCATATAAAAGGTTATTCCGTGCATTGCAAAAATGAGATGTGGAGCGAGCCAAGGCATTTTCTTTTGAAAAAACAAGTAAATGAGTCCTCCCCAAAAAGGAATGACAAGGAATAGCAATGTTTTCGAGTGTTCCGCCGCCTTTGCTGCAACATTGATTTTCAATGTTTCTTCATCCACCTGGTTTGCAATTGCTTTTTCCGACAAGGCATTTTGATAATCGTAATAAAAGGTGTTCATTAGCACTTTATGCTTCTTATACCCGATAATTAAATCGTCCGGGGTGCTAAAATAAACTGGCGTAGTCGGCAAAAAGAAATAAAAAAGCAATCCCGCCACGATAAACAACTGCCAAGGTTTCATGTAGCCGACCCGCCGACCGGCAATCCATTCGGTTGTCAGAAATCCGGGCTTTGAAAATAATAGCCAGCCACTCCGCACCAATTTGAAATCAAGATGCATAAAGTGCCACAAATTTTGCTTCAAAAACTTATTCAAACTGAAATCCCGTTCCGGAATAATCTTCTTCTCGCCGCATTTACGGCAGTAATCACCTTTTAATTTCGCTCCACAACTTGCACAAGTTTCCACGACCATGGATTTGTCTGTGTTATTTTCCATCCTATTCGAATTTAAATTGATAGTATTATTGACACATTCGGCGCATTTGTACAAAATTACCGCTTGCTTCAACTTCACGGATACCTTCCCCGCAGGCGACCCCCTATCCCTTCCAGTCAAAGAACGGGACTGCTCGTTGACGGCTTGGTAGATCCCGATAGCTATCGGGATCGGCCTCGCTTTCCACAAGCCCATTCATGCTTTGCAAAGATAACGCAACATGTTGTATTCGCCTAACAAGAACAGCATACATGAGATACCGCATCCTTGACGCAAAAATTTGGCTATGTCCACAACAATCCAGTGGAGGCTGACATCGTGATGCTCGCCGAGCATTACCTGCTCAGCAGCGCACCCAACTATGCCAATGGTAAGGGCGTTTTGGATGTGATAGTAATGGAAGATTTGTGAAACGACGTCGGCTTCGTGCCGACCGCAGGGGTGTGATGCTCGCTTATATGAGCAGAGGCCGATCCCGATAGCTATCGGGATCTACCAAGGCACGTCAACGAGCAATCCCGATAGCTATCGGGACGTGACGAGCAGTGCTGTTTTTAATTGAAGGAGCAAGGTGTGTGCCAGCGGGTTGGGCAGCAAGGATAAAAATACGTTGTAACTTGCATTTTTATCCCTCTCGATATTTACTACTAAAATGGGGTCTTTATTATCAGTGGATTAAAGTTTGTATCAGTGTCGTAAACATCCGAATTTTCAACCGCTTTAAGTCTATTAACAACTAAGTAGGTGAGAGGTGTAAACACAATTTCGACGGCTGTTTTGAGAAGCCAACCTGTCATAATTGATTGAAACAATATGTTATCAGGCAATTTTCCATATAAGGCAACAATGTAGAATACTGTTGTGTTGACCAACTGCCCAATAAAAGTTGAAGTGATAGTTCTTGACCAAAGGTGTTTCCCTCCTGTCCAAATTTTCATTTTTGCAAGTGTGTAGTTATTTGCAATGTCACCTGCAAATACTGCTAACCAGCCTCCAACTAATATTCTTGGCACTTGTCCTAAAACGGCGGGGTAAGCACCATTTGGGTCGTTTATCGCTGGCAACCATGCTACTAATGAATAAATTAGTCCAGCGATAACTGAACAGAGCATAACTATCCAAAGCACACTCCTCGCTCTTGAATACCCATAAACTTCTGTTAATATATCAGAAAAAATATAGGTAAAAGGAAAAAAAAGTACCGTTATTGATACGGGAAAAGAAAAAAGTGTAATTAGTTTTCCTGCAGACACATCAGAAACTAATTGAAACGTGATATAAAGACACGTTATCAAACCGAGGTATTTAAAACGATATTGTTGCATACTATCCAGTTTTTGTAAGTGAAACAATTTTTGTGATGGGAACAAGTTCTTCTTGTTTTATTTCATGTTCTAACTCTACACCTAACATTGCAAGTTTTACAATTTTTCCCGCAACAGTAGGAGGTATTAGTTCATAGTCATCAGCAATGCCTTCTTTGTTTTGAGTACCCATGTAAGCAAATGTTTTGTATGAATTTGCTTCATCTCCTGTTCGATAAAAGATATATGGGTAATCATCCCATTCTAATTGCAACGGTTTCATTGAAATTAGTTTTTGATTGCCGTTTCTTTTTTTATCAATACTTTTGGCTAAAGCTTCAAAGATCGGATAAAAATTCTTTCTTTCGATGACATATTTACTTTTTGAAATCAAAAAAGTATATTTCACATTGTTGTTAAAATTTTTCTTCACGGCATCGAATAGTCTTCCAGTAGGTTCTTCAATCCTATCTGCTAAAATTACTACTTCTTTTAGATGTGGTATATTACCTTCAAGTTTGCCAAGTTCACTGACAGTTAGGTGTACTTTTAATTTTCCATTTAACAATGGCACTGGACGATTTAATATAAAAAATACTGCGTAAAGGCTAAGGTAAACACCTATCCCCAAGAAAAAAAGAAAAAATGTATCAAAACTCATCATGCTACTGCTGTTTCAGAAGGTAAATATTTTTCAATTCGGAATTCCGTTATTACTCCATAAAAAATTGCAAATAAAGAACAAAGAAATTGAATCCAATTGTGTCTATCATTTGTCTCAAAGGTAAATTTTTTCTCAACAATGTTTAGAGCCGTGGCGTAACCAACAGCACAAAATATCATTATGAAAACAACAAACGAAAAAGACCAAATTATTTCGTCGTACTTGACATTTGAAAATATCTTTCTGTGATTGATAAAACTGCTGACAGTCAAAGATGAAGCAAAAAAGAACAAGCCTCCGTCTTTTATTATATCAATTATTGTGAAATCCACCTTTCTTAAAAATAGGATAAAGCAAGCAAGCCAAACTTGCAACAGTCCAAAAATGACTGTAATGAAAACGTAGATGATAAATTTTTTCTTCATTTCTTAATTTTTTATGTATTATTTTCTTCTTTATTGTTGCAAAGAACGCAGGTTGTGAAAAAAGTCAAATTTTCATTTTTTCATAAAAAGTTGTCCATTCCACCTACCTGTCATCTTTTCTGCAACCCGCTACGCCCCGATAATTTTCAATCCTGCAAATTAGCATAATTCTATCT
>JBGSKQ010000062.1:0-37905 GCA_041741095.1 Saprospiraceae bacterium | reverse complement strand
GCAGCTATTTTTCCACGAGTCCCGACGCCTTTCCCCCCTCTCCTCAAAGGAGAGGGGCCGGGGGTGAGGTGTCATCTTAATGCGGCATGTGTGGCAACCCTCATGGCTTCCCTCATGATGTTGCAGATTCCCTTCGGAAATGACAAAGGATGTGTGGGATTTGAAGGCTTTCTTTACATTTGGCGCAGCTATTATTATGAAACTAATCAACCTGACCTATGCAAAAGATAATCACCCTGTTACTGTTTTCCCTCAGCCTCGGAAGCCTTTTTTCCCAAACCACTTACCTCCATTGCGGCAAACTCATTGATTGCACTGGAAAAGACCTGAAAAGCGAAATGACTGTCGTGGTGGAAGCCAACCGCATCACCAATGTGCAAAAAGGCTATGCAAAAGCCCCTGCTGGCGCACGGGAAATAGACCTGAAAGACAAAACCGTGATGCCCGGCTGGATGGACATGCACGTCCACATCGAAGGGGAAAGCAATCCGAAGGCTTATGAGGAAAAATTCCGCATGAACGAGGCCGACGTGGCGCTGCGGGCCACTACTTACGCCAAAAAGACCCTGATGGCGGGTTTTACCACCGTGCGTGACCTCGGCGGCAGCGGCGTCAATGTTTCGCTGCGCAATGCCATCAACGCTGGCTGGGTGGAAGGGCCACGCATTTTTACCGCCGAGAAATCATTGGCCACTACGGGCGGACATGCCGACCCGACCAACGGCGTCCGAAAAGATATGAAAGGCGACCCCGGCCCTGCCGAGGGCGTGGTCAACGGCGAGGAAGACGCCTGGAAAGCCGTGCGGCAGCGCTATAAAAACGGCGCAGATTTAATCAAAATCACCGCTACGGGCGGTGTGTTGAGTGTAGCAGCTTCCGGCCAAAACCCCCAATTTACGGTTGAAGAAATCAAAGCCATCGTGGCTGCCGCCAAAGATTACGGCTTCACTGTGGCAGCCCATGCCCACGGCACGGAAGGCATGAAACGTGCCGTGGAAGGCGGCGTCACCAGCATCGAACACGGCACTTTTATGACCGATGAGGTCATGGATTTAATGATAAAAAATGGCACCTATTACGTGCCGACCATCACCGCTGGCAAGTTTGTGGCAGAGAAGGCCAAGGAAGAAGGCTATTACCCCGCCGTCGTGGCCATGAAGGCAGCGGTCATTGGCCCGCAAATCCAGGAAACCTTTGCCAAAGCCTACAAACGGGGCGTGAAAATCGCTTTCGGCACCGACACGGGCGTTTCCTTTCACGGCCTGAATGCCTGGGAATTTATCTACATGGTGGAAGGCGGAATGCCAGCCATCGAAGCCATTCAATCGGCCACGGTGACCGCCGCCGCCCTCGTTGGCCGCAGCGATGATTTGGGTAAAATCGAAAAGGGAAAACTCGCCGACATCGTAGCCGTTAACGGAAACCCTTTGGAAGACATCAAATCCGTGCTGAAAGTAGCTTTTGTGATGAAGGACGGGGTGGTTTTTAGAAATGATGAATGATGAACGGGGGCAGTTAAAAAAAATATTTTGACGCCAATTTTTTGATAGTGAATGTCGCCAAAGGCGGCATTTTCATAAAAAATCATAAAAAATCTGCGTCTATCTGCGTCAGAAAAAACAGCGTCACAATTTCTCCTGATACCCATATAAACAATGCCCGCTACTCATTTCTCAAAGACTCGATTGGGTTGGCCAGCGCTGCTTTTACGCTCTGAAAACTGACCGTCAAAAAAGCAACCGTCACGGCCAGGGCGCCCGCCAGCGCAAAATACCATCCGTTTATATCCACCCGATATGCAAAATCTTGCAGCCATTTGTCCAGCCCCCACCAGGCCAGCGGTGCGGCCAGGACGATGGCTACCAATACGGGTTTTAAAAAATCTTTGGTCAACAAAGCCACCAGCCCAGGCACGGATGCACCCAAAACCTTGCGGACGCCGATTTCCTTTGTCCTCCGCTCAGCAGTAAAAGCGGCCAAGCCAAACAGGCCCAAACAGGAAATAAAAATGGTGAGCAGGGTAAAAACGAGCACCACTTTCGATAGGCGTTTTTCACCAACATATAAATTCGCCAGGTGCTCGTCCAGGAAAGTGTATTCAAAGGCTGAGGTCGGTAGGTGTTTTTTAAAATCAGCCTCCAATTGCGCCATCGTGCCACGCAGGTCGGCAGTGTTCATTTTCACCAACAAATAAGGCCGCCAGCCCAGGTTGTTGGCATTGGAAAAAGCATACGGGCCAATGGCTTGGTGCATGGATTCAAAGTGAAAATCCTCTACCACCCCGACGATGGTGGTCGGCCAACTGAAAAGGTTTTGTACCTTTTTTCCAATGGCCTCGTCGGGCGTCCAGCCCAGGAATTTAATAGCAGCTTCGTTCAATACCACATCTGCCGTGGTGTCGTTTTCAGCTTTCAGGGGTAGGGTTTTTCCAGCCAAAAATTTCAAACCCAATACCTCGTCAAAACCCTCCGTCACCCGGTTGACGCCGATATAAGTGCTTCGGTCGTCGTGGCCGGGCTGGCTGATGGAATATCCCGCTGGCTCGATGCCCGGAAAGGACATGGAACGGCAGAGCGAAGTCACCGACGGCAGGTTTTGATAAGCATTCATCAAGGCATTGATCTGCTCCGTATTTTCTGCGCCCGCTGTGGTAACCGCTACAATTTGTTCCGGCTCGAAACCCAGTTTTTTCTGGCTGATATAGTTCAGTTGCTGATTGAAAACAACGGCCCCCACGATGAGCGCCACGCATACGGCAAACTGGCCAACTACCAGCGTTTGCCGGAAAAAGCTATTACCGCTGGGCGAAATGGCCTTTGGCACCAACAATTTTTTGGGTGAAAAGGAGGAAAGAAACAGCGCCGGATACAGCCCGGCAGCCAGGGTGACTGCCAGCCAGACAGCAGGCAAGGCCAATGCCCATCGGCTGTTCAGCAGGGTTGCCACCGTCAGTTCCTTGCCCGACAGCGACTCGAACAGCGGAAGGCTCATTTCAACCAAAAGCACTCCGCCCACCAAGGCTGCGGCCACGAGCAGGCCCGTTTCCACATAAAAACGCCAAACCATTTGCCCGGTGCTGGCACCGAGGGTTTTATTGATGCCCACCTCCCGGAACCGCTGCTGCGAGCGGGCCGTTGTCATATTGATGTAGTTGAAACAAGCCAGGAGCAGCACGGCCAAGGCCAGCACGGCCAGCAATTTTACTTGCCGTATGTCGCCCAATTGGGTACTGTAGCCCTTTTGGATACCCGCCGAATAAAGGTGGATGTCTTTGAAAGGCTGCAAAAATGTCGTGAACCATTGCCCTTCTTTAGGCACTGCTGTGTCCTCAATGGATTGCATTTGTTTTTGCACCTCGCCGAGGTCGGCATTTGCATCCAACAGCAAATAAGTTTCAAAGCTGCAATTGCTCCAATAGAGTTCTTTGGAAGCCCAGCCCAGCGTGAGGAAGGAGCCGATGATGTCGCATTGCATGGAAGAGTTGCTGGGAAAATCTTGATAAACGCCTGTTATTTCCAGGTTCAGCGTGTTGTCCACTTTCAGGTTTTTGCCGATGGGGTTTTCCTGGCCGAACATGCGCCGGGCCGTGCTTTCGCTCAGCAGCACCTTGTTCGGCCCTTCCAAAGCCGACGCCGTATCCCCTGCCAACAGCGGCACTTCGAAAATGTGGAATAGGCCTTCGTCCGCCCAGTAAAAGCTTTTTTCGGCAAAGTTCTGTTCCCCTGCCCGCACGAAGGCCGTCCGCCCGAAATTGTGGTGCAGGAAACGCACATATTCTTTCACCGCATGGATGCCCTCCTTAAAAGCCGGGCCAGCCACGTTGGGCGCATTGGCCCAGCGCTCGTGCCTGTCTTCATAGTTCACGTCCAGGTTCACCCGGTAGATGTTGTCGGCCTGCGGGTGAAAGACATCGAAGCTCAGTTCGTGCCGTACGAACAACATCAAGGCCAGTGAAACCGCCAACCCCACCGCTAATCCAGACAGGTTGAGCAGGGTAAAAAAACGGTTGTTCCAAAGGTTGCGAAAGGCGATTTTTAAGTGATTGTTGAACATGGTGTCTTGAACGATGAACGATGAATGATGAACTATGAACAAGGGCAGTTAAGAAAAATATATTGAGGCTAATTTTTAAGATACGTATGTCGCCGCACTTGTCCCGTACCAAAAGTTGGGAAGGCGGCATTTTCATAAAAAATCATAAAAAGTCTGCGTCATGCTGCGTCAAAAAACAACATCAAAATATCTTTTCATAATGAATGATGACAGGGTCAAAAAAGAACCCATTTTATATCCAAAATCCGCTTGCCCAATTGCTCGGAAGCAGCTTGGGCAACTGGGCCAGCACCGGATTCGGTTTTTTCTTTTGCTTGAAATTCCGACGGTTTTTCTCCAGAAAAAGCTGGATGGACGTTGACCAAAACAGAAACGGCCATCAGAAAAAGCAGGGCGAGGCCATAGACTTTCATAAATTCAACGGCCCTTTCCGTGGCCTTAAGATTGTTTTCGACTGATTGAGAGTTTTTCATTGTACAAAAAAGTTTGGTTGCTGGAAGGGCTTAGTCCAACGCCTGTGCCACAAGTGCTAAGTGATTGATTTTCTGATTTTTGTAAAAATGCGAATGGTAAAATTGGCTTTCGGTACGTCCAGCCGTGAACGTCCATTGTCCGAAAATGGACGGTGATAAAAGTCAAGGCAGTGTAAAAAGGGATTGCTACCCTGCTCCTATCCAATCAAACCAGTTTAATTTCAGATATTTGCCGCTAAATTTGAACCAAACCATCAGCAACAAATGGGCACTCAACCAATCATTTCAACTGCACCGAAACAAAAAAACGATTACTACTGGGCCAATGACCGGGAACCGCATTTCCAGCGCCGCAAGGACATCCTGGCATCGCATCCAGATGTCACCAAGCTCTTCGGCATTGATCCTGTGTTGAAATATGCCACGGTGGGAATGGTCGCCGTGCAGTTGACCATTGCCTATTTTGCCTACCTGATGAACTGGTGGCAGTTTATTCTGGTGGCCTATTTGGTGGGCGCAACGATTGCCCATGCGCTCTTTTTGGCCATCCACGAAATCACGCACGATTTGGCCTTCAAGTCCAAAAAATACAACAACATCCTGGCTCTCATTGCCAACCTGCCCATCGTCATTCCCTACGCTATGTCGTTCAAGATTTACCACTCCCTGCACCATTGGGACCAGGGCAAAGATGGCGTGGACACGGACATCCCTTCCCGTATGGAAGCGAAGGTTTTCAGGGGCTTCATTGGCAAGGTCGTTTGGTTTATCCACCAGATAGTTTTTTACGCCCTCCGTCCGGTGTTTATCAAACCGCTGAAGTTGGACAAATGGCAGGTTTATAATATCCTTTTCCAGGTAACGGCCATGGCTATTTTCCTGCCTTTGGTGGGCTGGCCGGGCATTTTGTTCCTGGGCTTGTCGCTGTTGTTTGCGGGCGGGCTCCACCCCACTTCGGGGCATTTCATCTCCGAGCATTATGTCTTCCACGAGGGCCAGGAGACCTACTCCTACTACGGCCCCCTGAACGCTATCACCTTCAACGTGGGCTACCACAACGAGCATCACGATTTCCCCACCATCCCCGGCAGCCGCTTGCCCGAACTGAAAAAAATGGCACCGGAGTATTATGAGGGTTTACATTCGTATAAATCCTGGGTGGGGGTGATTATGAAGTTTTTGTTTACTAGGAATATTACTTTGTATTCGAGGACGAAGAGGAGGTAATCACGGTCTCCCCTCCACCAGCATCCAACCCTGCGCCGTCTGTGCCTCATCGGCCCACATCCGCACCAGGTACCAACCGGCAGGCATAGCCACGTCGAACGATTTTTCAAAAGCACCTGCCTGATAAGATGTGCTGTGCATCAAGGTTTTGCGCTGGCCGCATTGACTGATGAGTTCCATTTTTACATGGGCTGGTTTTTCCAAAATAAAAGTAGTGGTCAAGTGCTGGCCACCGGGATTGGGGAACAGGTCGAATGCGGCAATATTGGCCGTTATTTCATAATCATCAGCAATAGGGTTCGCCTCTATAGCGCCGATGCTGCGGGGCGTGGCAAATCCCATTTCATAAAAATCCAACACCGGCTCGCTGACAGGAAAACCTGCCCCTGCCGCAGGACTGTTTATCGGAATCAAAAAATCGCCGTCCAAGGCCGCTGAAAACATGGGATCCTCTCCGATAATGGCGTCCACATCGGTGACGGGAATGCTGGGGCCGGGCCAGGAAAGGTCGTCGGCATTGAACCAAAGGTTGTTGGAAAAAGTGAAGGTCTCTGGGCGGGTGTTCGGGCCGATATTGGTCTCGGTGGGGAGGTTGCCGATATAGACGATGTTGTTGCGGAAGGTATTGTCGCCGCATTCTACGAAGCGGTCGGGGTCAACCGTTTCCTGCAAGATGCGGATGACCCAGTTTTCGGGCTGGTAAATGGTATTGTTCACCACCTCCACTCTCACCGATCCCACGAAGGCCACCGCTGCCCACGAGCCTACGATGATATTTGAATACACCTGAATGTCAGCCGCCTCGAAAGTGGCGTCTATGGGCCTGAAAAATGCCAGTCCCGTGCTGCCGCCAATGTTCAACGTGCGCTGTCCGCCATTTTTGAAATAATTGCCCTGGATGCGGATGAACTGCATACCGCCTTTGGCTTGGATACAGTTGGAGCCGAGGTTTTCAAAATAGTTGCCCTTGATGGTCCCATTGTGGCAGCCCACCATGTCAATGCCGCTGCCTCCTTCGGCACCGTTGAGGAAGGTGCAGTCTTTTATCTCAAAATCATTGAGGCCGGAGAGCTTGAGCAAGTCGTTGTTGCCAGTAGCTGATATGTCTCGGAAGGTACAGTTTTCAAAAATAATATGATGGGCGGGCGTGTCATACGTGCCGCTGTCATCGGTGTTGAAACCATTGCCGGTTTGCTGCTGAAAAATTAGCCCCGAAATGTGCAAATAGGCCGGATCGCTGAGCTGGATAGCATTGTTGCCGCCCTCCAAAATGGCCACCTCGCCCGGTGCATTGCTGATGACGATCCAGGCGTTGGCAGTGCCCTGCAAATTGGCCACGAACTGCCCCCCGCTGTGCGTACCGGCATGGAAAAGGATGGTGTCGCCGGGTTGGGCAGCAGCGGCAGCGGCCTCAAAATTTGCATAAGGGAAACCTGCGCCGATATGGAGGGTAGCAGGCGTCGCCACGGAAGCGCCGAGCGAAAAGACGAGTAAAAGCGCATTGGATTTCATTGGCGGTAGATTTTGGTAGCATAGCCGATAAGTATCGGCTTTAGGCTTTGCTGTTAAACGACCTTTAGGGAGTAAAGAATCAAAACCATAACATCCTCACTTCTCAATAGAGTCTCTATTTTCTATAATCAATGGCGTAAACGCCATTTAACAGGACAGCCTAAAGGCTGTGCTACCGATCCATGTCCGTATTCCGCCAATTGTTCATTTTTCAAAACCATAGTCCCGCTCCACCTTGCAGATGCGGGTCTTGTAGGCCGAGTACCAGTCCGTCCTGCCTTTTTTTTGTGCCAGCAGATGGTCAGTGTTCATTTTCCAGTGTTTGATGGCTTCCAGGCTTTCCCAGTAGGAAATAGTAATGCCTAAACCGTCACGTACACTCTCATTTCCGAGGTAGCCGGGCTGTTCGGCGGCAAGGTCCAACATGCGTTGGGCCATTTCTGCATAGCCTTCTTCCACATCGGTGCGGAGGGAGGAAAAAATGACCGCATAATAAGGCGGTGGTGGTGTGTTGGTAATCATGTTTTGAAGGATGAATGTTGAACGATGAATGATGAACTATGAATGATGAACTATGAACTGTGGCCCCGAAGCGGGTTCGGGGTTCTCGCTTTGCTCTCCCCCGAAGCGAGTTCGGGGTTCTCGCTTTGCTCGAAACTTCTGACTGAAGACTGGTGACTAAACCCACTCAACTACTAATCCCAATTACCTCGCCGGCAAACTCCACCCGGTCGCCGGTACGCAGCTTTTTGCGGCGCTGGGTTTCGGTTTGGCCGTTCACTTTTACTTCGCCATTGTCAATCCTGATTTTGGCCTCGCCGCCCGTGCCTGTGAGGCCAAGGGCTTTCAGCACTTTGAAGAGTTCGAGGTATTCTTTTCCATTGAGTGGGAAGTCGGTCATTGCAGCTTGTTTTTACTTTCATTTTGAAATGGCAAATGTAGCCCATTTAAACATGGGGCGAGGCCATTTGCCGATTGGGATTTGTGGCAATTATGTTTTCCCGAAGACAGTTTCACTCGAAGGAAAATGCTAATATTGCCTCGTAAGAAAGTCAATGAAATTAGTTTAGAAAATAATTTTCACAACCCATTGATTGTCAATTAAATTCTCAATTTCCAATTTCTATTTATTTTAGTTGTCCTACCGTGTTCTACCTTTGGCCAATCCTGTTATTGTTCCTGATCTAAGCTTGAAATTTCAATAGGCTGATGCCTGTATTTTTTCACCCATAATTTTTCATTTATGAAAACATTGACCTCTATTCCCTTCCTTCATCTGTTGTTCTTTTTGACAATTTTCACAAACAAATTGGAGGCGCAAAGCCTCATCGTCCGCCACGACGGTAGCGGTGCTGGCCACCAATTCCTCGACCTCACGGACGAATCACGACAAAGCATCGTCAACGGAACCTACGACGGCAAACTGGAATACAATGCCTACCACGGCCCTGTTTATTTGGAAGTGCTCGATACCACCGCTTTTGAGCCGGGCGAGTACCAACTCCGCCTCATAGACGACAGCCCCAACGACGAGGTGCTGGGCCCCGACAATATCCGCTGGGAATTGACCCAACTTGCCACGCAGGAACAATTCATTTCGCCCGCAGATATTGCAGCTATGCCCGTACAGGAAGCGCCGCCCTTTGGACTGAGGTTGACGGTGCTTCAAACGCCCGAACCAACCTTTACGTCGGGTGCTATTGGTTCCACTATCACTTACAAGAATCCGAACGGCCCGCTGTGGCTGGACGGCGTGCCGGATGAACTGGTACACCCGATTGTCCTCGACATGGTGCAAGGCTCCAGCGTTACACCCAACAGCGATCCCGGCCACATGGGCCAGGGCTTCTTTTTTCCTTATCAAATGTGCCTGATTGACGATATTGAGAACTTGCCAGGGCTGGCCCGCATCTCCCCAGCCTGGATGATGGATATGATTGGGGATTTGGTGATGGCTGAAAACCTGATGGCTAACTTAAACAATGTTGACCTGGTGTTTACTTCCGACAAAAGCCTGTGGAGCCGTTGCGTGGTCATTGAAACGGCCAGTCCCGACTATTACGACTTCATGGGACTATCTACACAGGGCGCACCCAATTTTTGCGAGGTAGTCCAATTTGACATCCGCACCGCTCCTTCTGTCGGCAAAAACGACAGCGACGGCGACGGCATGGCCGACCCCGATGGCGACGGTTATGGCATGGCATGGTTTCCCGGCTACGCCGTGGATGTGGAAACGGGCCAGCGCCTGAATGTATATTTTGGCGAAAACTCCGCCTATTCCCTCAACCAGGACGCCTCGCTGCTAACGGAGTTCGGCATTGATGGCTCCGATTTTGCCTCGCCGCCCAATGGCGAGGACATGATGTGGAACCCTTCCAGCCAACAAATGATAGAGGCTGGCAACAGCAATGGTTTCCCCTACCAGTTTTACCTTGGCGGCCACCATTTTCTGTACATCACCAATGAGCCTTACGATTCCTGCACCTTTTCACGGGAGCGCCTGGATTGTATGCAGTCCAACCCGCTCAGAAAGGTAAACGCTTTGAAACGGGTCACCTGGACTGGCTTCCCCATGCTGGCAACGGGATCTTCCCTGCTTTCCTATGCCAATGGCCTCATTCCCAACGATGTCATTGTAAAATTGCGGGTGGACAATCCCTTCCAGGTCAATGTAGGCACCAACAATTTCAACGGTTATCCGACCTACCGGATGGAACTGGCCTTCTCTGACAGCAAGGAAGCAACGGCTGCCGCCAAAGTCAAAATTTCTCCCAACCCTACCCAAAGCCAGCTAAACATCCAATCGGAGGAGCCGTTGAGCGAGGTGCTATTGACTTATGCCAATGGGCAAATCGTACAGCGCCACGGCCCACAATACCAAGCATTCACCATTGACTTGGGTGGCCTGGCAAATGGCGTCTATTTCCTGCGTTATACAACTTTAAGCGGGAAATTTGGGGTGGAGAAGGTGGTGAGGATGTAAAGCAGCACAATCAAGCGTTTCAGTATAAAAAGCAAGAAAAAGGAGCGGCAACTCCACCGATGTTTTGCCGCTCCTTTTTATTTCATTATTCCCACACTTTTTGGAACCTACCATAAGCGGGCAGGCCCTTCTCGCCTATTGCTACTACATTGTAAGTCCCTGACCTCCAGTCGCCGATAAACAGTTCGACCCCATTCATGCCCTTTTCTATATCCGTTTCAATCACTTTTACCACCCTACCCTGTTGGTCGTAAACATTGAGGGTTATCATCTGCTCAAAAGGAGAATAGACTGACATATTGACCGAATATTTGGCTGGGCTTGGGTAAAATTGCTCAAACCAAAGGCGCTGCCGCTTGTCTTTTGGAATTTTCAAAGCAGTGCTCCCATTTCCGCCAGTAAAACCATTTAAGGTAATAGAAGCTTCGTCATCTTCATTGGCGGTGCAGCAGGTGCCATTGGCAGGAGAACTATCTCCGTCCATTTCGTTAGTAGCCAAAACTTGAGCATAAGGTTTAAGTACATCAGTAGTTAGCAAAAAATATCTGACGGTGATACTCTCCGACCCGCCAGGAGGAATACTGTTTATATACCATTGTTCATTGCCAAACGGGTTGAAAGTGCCTTGTGTAGCTATCCATTCATTTCCACCCGTATAGACAGTGCCGCTTGGCTTTGCGAATTCCACAAAGACACCCGTAGCTGCCTGTGGACCTTCATTGGAAATGGTCAATGTAACTTCAACACTTGTATAGATGGCTGGATTTAGATAAGGAGATATTATGCTAAGCGAAACATCAATATCTCCAAAAGGCAAGCAATTATCAAGAATATCCAATGGACTATTGCAAAGCCCGGCATTGTCTTCGATAGTTACATATCCAGCCTCATTAGCGTAGAGTATATTATAAAATACACAGCAATCTTCAAGCATTGGGTTATGAGTTACGGTGAAAGTATTTTCTACATGTGTTAAGCCAGTCAGTGCGCCTACATCTTGTAGAATGGGATTATTGGTGAGGACAAACATTCCAACAGTAGATAAATTTTCTAATCCATCCAAAGCCTGTAGGGCGGAACAATTATCAATTGCAAAGAAGCTTCCTACATTGGACAATTTTTCAAGCCCTTGAATATTGGTGAGGGAAGGATTTCTTACCAATGAGAAAACCGACCCATAAGGAGTTGCAGCTGAAGTTAAATTTGTGAGTCCATTTATATGGGTCAACGCCGCATTATCCGCAATATTGACCGTTCCAACCACAGAAGTCACTCCGTTCAAGCCATCTATGTTTAAGAGAGATAGATTTTTGGTAATAGAAATAGTATTTAATTCACCACTAATGCCCAAAAGGGGAAGGATGTCGGTCAAACTATCACAATAATTAATGGCCAAAGCATTGATATGGATTAAATCTTCCAAACCATGCAAACTGAGCAGGTAGTCATTATTACTAATTTCAAGGTTCCCCGTTATTTCTTTTAAACCCATCAACGGACTTAAATCATAAATATCGGAGGAGGCACCAGTTAGTCCATTTGGTGACTGTATTTTGAGATTACCATCAACGATAATGCAACCCGGAAAACTGTTGACCTCATCTTGCGACTCTACAATAATGTCACCCGTACAAACTGATTGGTTACTTATAACCGAAAAATTCAACATTATAATATTGTTGTTCTCATTACTCTCTGAGATTTCGTTATCCGCATCAACTTTCAAAATCAAATAGTAAACACCAATGGCGAAATTGGATGCAAGTGGAGAAGAAAAAGATATATTGAATTGCATGAGACCGGAAGGAAAGAAGCCTTTTTTAACCAACCCAGCCTCTATGTCATCAGCACTCAATATATTGTCAGTAGAAATATAGCTTCTTATGTAAAAACTATCAACCACATGCCCCTCTCCAATATTTTTCATATCAACGAGATAATGCAGGCTTTCGCTACTCGTTACTGTTTCATTCGATAATTGAAAATTGTTAAGAATAAGGTCTGAAGGTAAGTTTGTAGGGCCGTTGGTGATAAATTTCCCCTCATCGTCTTCATTGACAAATGGGTTATCTCCATTATCCGGCGAACTGTCCAAATCATTTTCGTTGGCAGCGATCACTTCAGCATAAGCGACTATAGCGATATTTTCTAAAAGGAAGTAATTCACTGTAAGCGTAGCATTTGCACCAGCCTCCAATATGCCCACATTCCATACTTCATTCCCAAACACATCAAAGGTTCCTTGTGAAGACGTTGCCTCATTGCCACCCGTATAGACGACGCCGTTGGGTTTGGCGAATTTCACTTTGACACCTGTGGCCGGGATACCGCCTGTGTTGGTGACCGTTATTTCCACGGGGTAGCTACTGTAAATGGGGGCCGTGGAAGGGGCGCTGATAGATAGTTCGAGGTCAATGCCTTGAGTTTGGCAGTTGGTTTGGATTTCTGATATGCTATTGCAGCCACTGGCATTGTCGGAAATGAAGGCAGTGCCACCAAGGCCATTACTGTTCAGGAGATTTTTAAAAATACAACAATCGGCCAGTAGGTAGTTTCGCTGCACGGGCAGGTTTTGGCCAATGTGTGTTAGTGCATCTAAGGCACTTAGATCCTGTAATTGGATGTTGTCAACCAGCACCAAATCCCTCCCAACACTGGCGAGGTTCTCCAATCCAGCCAAACTCTCCAAACCAATGCAATTGACAATGGTCAAAGAACCGCCAACATAGGTCAAGTTTTGTAAGCCATGCATGTTTTTCAAAGCAGGGTTATACCATATACCCAAAGAGTATTCAGGCCCAATGATAGCCAAAGAATCAACATTAGAAAGACCATCCAGATTCTGTAAGGATTCGTTATCTTCAATATGCAGACTGGTCTTCACCTTGGTTATCCCTTCAAGCCCATTGAGGCTGGGTATCGATGGATTGCTAATTATCGCCATGCCCGATAGCTCTCCATGAATACCTGCAAGCGCTTGAATATCGGTCAAATTTTGACAAAAAACAACCGACAATCCACCAATAGAAGTGAGGCTGTCCAAACCATTTAGATTGAGTAATTGATCATTATTTTCAATAATAAGAAAACCCGTCACCTGCTTCACGCTAAGCAATGGGCTTAAATCTGTGATGTCAGAAGATGCTCCGCCAGGCCCATTTGGTGAGCGGATGATAAAATCGCCTTCTATGATATTGCAACCAGAAAAGGCATCCAACTCCGCCTGGGATTCCAAAATTATATCCCCCGTGCAAACCACCTGTGGGCTAGCGACATTCACACTTTTATAAATCACATTATTCCCCTCATCGCTTTCCGCAATAGCATCGCCCGCATCCACTTTGAGGATGAGGTAATAATTACCCAAAGGGAAATTGTCGGGAAGCAACAAGGTGCTGTTGCGGGCAAAATTGCCCACTGCCGTATTCTGTTCCGACAAAGATGGAAATTGATAATCGTCGGCACTGATTGTATTATCTGAAGAAAGGTAAATGCCAATGGTGTAACTACCTGAAACCGCCAAGTTTGCCACCTGCAAGCCCACATCAAACCCACTGCTGAAGCCCGGCGTCAGGTCGGGTGCTGATAAGCCGCTGAGCGACAGGTCGGGCTTCGGGGCAGGCGGCGGGCCGTTGGAGGAGGCTTCATCATCCTCGTTCGGTGAGGGCGGCGTGCCGTTGTTGGGCGCACTGTCAATGTCAACCTCGTTGGTAGCGATCACCTGGGCGTATGCAACAGGCAGGCTGCTTTGCAACAGAAAATAGCTCACCGTCAAGGTAGCGCTGGCTCCTGCGGCTATTGTGCCTATATTCCACACTTCATCGCCAAATACATCAAAGGTACCCTGCGAGGCCGTCGCCTCATTGCCTCCTGTATAGACGACGCCATTGGGCTTGGCAAACTTCACCTTCACGCCCGTGGCGGGCAGCATCCCTTTGTTTTCAATAGTCAAGGTGATGGGATAGCTTGTGTAAATAACCGCAGAGGTGGGACCGATCATGCCAAGTTCTATATCAACGAAGTCGGTGGACAAAACACAATTATCAAGAATTTCCTGAAAACTATTGCAGCCGTTGATATTGTTTAAAAATGAGACGCTCGTGATGTTGGGTGTGCCCCAAGTGGTCAGAGTGCTAAGATAAGGATAGATACCACAACATTGAGAAAGCATAGCATTGTCCTTAATGCTGACTGTAACAACCGAGCTAAGGTTTTCCAAACCCGCAAGACTTGTAAGACTTGGCAAGTTATTGAGCGTTAGGTTATTGGCAACATTGGTTAAATTAATAAGACCTTGAATATTTTCTAAACTTGAATTGTAAGTGATATTGATGTTACCTGCTGTTATAAAAGAAGATAAGCCGTCCAAATTCTGTAAGCCATCATTGTACCTAATCAACAAGGCGGTTCCAGCACTAATGATGCCCTCCAAGCCATGCAGATCGTGTAAGTTATCATTATTACTAATTTCCAACCAACCGGCAGCTTTGATGCCTTCTAATCCGGCAAGGCTAGCCAGTTGTGGATTGTCAGTAATTTTCAATTGGTAAACTCCTGTAGTTGAAAGGTTTTGCAATGCCTCAAGGTTTGTCAACAAAGGGTTATTATATACAATCAGTTCACTTGTAACACTTGTCAAATTGTGCAAACCATTCAAAGACGTCAACATTGGGTTGTTATAAATATTTAAAATAGTAACATGTTTTAAATTTGAAAGAGGGGTAAGATCCTGAATATCGGCACCGGAAATGGTCAATACTGCATTCATGATTTCACAGTTGCCGAAGGTATTTACCTTAGCCTGCGTGTTTAGCACAACGCTGTTCGTACAGGTGATAGGGGGCGTCACCTGAAAGGCAAAAGAAGGTTGGCTAACAACTAAAAGCATGAATGGCACCAATAGTAGAGCGATTCTTTTCATCATCGAGATTTTACAGCATAGTAATTCCCTTGGCAGGAAAGTTACCATGCCAGGTTACGGTTAAAATTGTCTTTCAAGAAGGAAAAGCCAGTGAGTGGGAAAGCTCAACCGACAGCCGCATGACCGAAACAGAGATGTTTGAAGTTTCCAGAAAAGACCAGCTGAGGAGCGGCCCATGACGGGGCTTTAATGTAGTGAGCTTACCAATGCCCAAAGGTAGGATTTTTTTAACCCCTCCTTTCCAATAATGGGTAAAAATTTGGCAAAACAGGGTGGCTATTATATGTTTATCATGAGCGAATTATGTTAAAGCTAAAGTTGATTTTCACCAACATAATTATCCTTGAATTAGCTCCAATTGATTCATAAAAAGGGAATTAAATAGACCCCGCCTAACAACCGACTTGTCTCCTCATTTAGCCATTTGTAATAGAGAGTGTTTTCAACCCGATCAAAAATTAATATTTTCATTCTCCCACCAAATCCCCCAACTCACACCCCAGCACCCTGGCTGCCACGGCATGGCCCAGTTCGTTCCAATGGGCGCCGTCCAGGGCGAAGTGCGGTTGGCCGATTTGATCGAGGGAGTCCAGTTGCTGGGGAATATAGCCGACGAAGGGGATGCCTTTTTCGTAGCAAATACCGCTGACAGTCTCAAAGAAAGGTTTGTAATTGTCAACTGAAAAAACGACAAATTGAGTGCTGGAAGGTAGGCTGTCCCGGAATTGGGCAAGCAGTTGCCCGGTCACTTCGATGGACTCGGCGAAGGGCGGGTAAGCAGTGCCTTCTTTTTCGATAAAATATTCCGAAGTGCTTTCGGCTGGCACGGATTGGTTCAGGTAGCGCTCGGTTTTGGTAAAAAGCATGTCGTAAAACATGGAATGTTCGGCCAGCCAATCCCAGCCGATGAGGGCTGGCACTTCAAATTTTACACTGCCATCGGCTTGCAAATAAGGCCGTCTCCGGCGGTTGTTATTGAGTTGGCTATGGCGTTCCAATTCAAAATGGTTATTGATAAAATCATTGGAACAAAATTGCAAGACCACCACATCCGGTTGGATAATAGGCAGGTATTGCTGCAAAAACATCCATTCCTGCAAGGTGCTGAAACCCCTGCACCCGTAAGCAAAAACCTCCACATCCAAACTGTCGGCCAATAGGGAAAAATAGGTCTTGTCGTCGGATACCTCAATGGCTTGGGTAAAGGAGTCGCCCAGGAAAAGGACTTTTTTCTTGGTGGTGGCCGTGTTGCCAAATTGGCGGAAGCCTTGTTCATTGGTGGTAAAATGGAGCGGGTATTCCTTGCCCTCGGCGTCTTTCACGGTTCCGTCCCATTGGAAATCGGCCAAGGCCCTGCTGCCAATTTTATGATCGGCCTCTGTGGTGAGCGTTGGATAGGATTTATTGCGCAAGTAAACCAAGCCCCGCACCCCCACTTCCCCCAATAGGCTGATGAGGATGAGCATCAAAGCAATGCCAATCAGGTAAAAGGTCAGGCGTTTCCAAAGCGGTAGTTTCTTCGTGTTCATAAGCCAACAGGTGGTTCACAGGTTATCATGTCACAGTCTCCTATTTATCTGCAAAACAAGCAAATCATCGTGAATCAAGGGCTTGAAAAGCCCAGCGGGACGAAATATTTCGTCCCGCTGGATCTTTCATTTAAAGTGAATTGGTCAGGGTTCGTTCATTCCCACACCTTCAAGAACCGCCCATAGGCGGGCAATCCTTTTTCGCCCCTGCCGATGACGTTGTAGGTGCCGGAACGCCAATCTTCCACTTGCATCTCTACTTCATTTCGCCCTTGTTTCAACTGCACATCCAGCGTGCGCACCAATTGGCCTTGTTGGTTGTAAAAATCCAGCGTGGCCGCTTGTGCTTCCCTGGAGTGGATGTCCAATATTACCCAGTATTGTGCCGGGTTTGGATAAATGTTGTCAAATGCCAGGCGTTGGCGTTCGTCTTTCCAGCGCAGGGCCGTGCTGCCGCCGTTGCCAAAACTGCTGACGTTCACCGTCTCGTTGATGCGGCAGATCTGGTTCCAAGAGGCATCCAACAGCAGAATTTCCACGTTGTGGTTACCGTTTGTCAAGCCACCGATGGTCAATGGATTGGCGCAATTATCGAGGCATTCAAAGGCTACCGTCCAGTTGGGCCGGAAGACTTTGATCAGCACGTGCGGCGCATTGAAACCGGCAATGGTGATTTTGCTGGGACCAGAAGTAATGGTGATGGCATCGCAACCTGTCGGCGGCTGGGTATTATCTTCGAGACAGCCGAGCGTTTCATAAATTACCGAATTGTTTTTCTCCGAAACAAACACCAGTTCATCGCCAGCGTAAGCCAGGCGGCGCAGTCCTGCGGCGCTGGACACCTCCACGTCTTTTTCCCATTGAACCACTCCATTCAAGGTTTTTTTCAAATGGACAATATTGCTGATGGGTGGATTGACAAAAATTTGGAAGGGCTGTATCAAGGAACCAGTAAGTTCTCCGCCGTCATCAGTGCGCAGGAACCAAGATTGGTAACGGGTGCCTTGACCAAAAGCCGAATTTTCGCCGATAATGTAGGAGGCATCTTTTACCAATAAACCATTTTCAAAATGCACCTGCTGTTGCTCCTGTTCGTAGCAGGAACCGTGCGTACAGAAGCCCAATTGCCTAAAAATAGTCAGGTTAAAAGCTCCGCAGAAATTGGGCTTCAACTGTGCAGAACCCAAGAAAATGTTCGCTGTAAGTGTTTCCACATCCGTCACTACGAGGTTGTTGTCCATTATAAAAAGTTCGTTCTTTTCATAATTAGGAGAACTCGGCCAGGAGCGCAACACAAAGGCAATGTTGTGACTGGCAATTTGTAGCGCACTGTTGACTATTGGCGGCTGTGATGCGTAATTTTTATATACAAATACTGCTTGCTGCACGGCCAGATTGGCATTGGTGCGGACGGCGTAAAGGGTGGAATCAACTATTTTGTAGGTGAACAGCACAAACTCCGAACCCATTTCCGTAAAACTGGTCACGAATCCATACTGGCTTTCAATCGCTGCCGGAATGGGGTGGCTATAGACCACATTGCCGTTCAGTTTTTTCTCAAGGCTGCCATTATTTACCTGATAAACAATATCCTCCACTGGATATGCAAATTGATTGTAAATCAATTCCCCGGCTTCGTCCACCAGCGCTTTATTGATGCCATTGCTGCCTTGGTACAACACCTGCACTTGATCCGTTGGCACGTCCGTCACACAATGGACAATGCCCGCTCCAATGAATTCATCGCACTGCCCTGGCTGCTGATCGGACTGCACGACAAAAGCTGCTGTGGCAAAGTTGTTCGACTCGTTGATTTCGCCCACCTGCTCGTCGGCGTCCAGCCAGAGGTGCAGGTAGTATTGGCCAGTTGTCAAATTGGCCGGGATGGTACTGGCCCCAGGCACAGCGCTGACGCTATACCCAGCGATGAAGTTGCCAGTTGGCACAATGCCGTCCTGGATGCCGCTGGTGTTGAAAATAGATTGGGTGGAAATCCACGCTTTTACCACAAAATTGCCCGTGGCAGCACCGTTGCCGATATTGGCCAGGTCAAAATTGTAGGTCAACACCTGCCCAGGCATGATGGGCGCATTGCCGATCACCAGGTTTGAAATGGTCAAATCTGGCGTCAAAATTGGAGGCTGGCTACCGCCTGTGCTGGCTTCGTCGTCCTCGTTGGGCGTTGGCGGTGTGCCGTTGTTCGGCGTACTATCAGGATCGGTCTCATTGGCGGCCACTACCTGCGAGTAGGCATCGGGCGCACCGTTTTGCAACAAGAAATAACGCACGGTGAGCGTAGCGGAGCCGCCCGCCGGGATAGTGCCGACAGTCCATTCTTCGTTGCCATGCGGGTTGAAAGTGCCCTGTGTGGCCGACCATTCGTTGCCGCCTTGATAGACCACGCCGATGGTTTTTTTAAATGAAACCTTCACGCCAGTGGCAGGCTTGCTGCCCTTGTTTTCCACTGTGGCCTTTACATCGTAAACGGAGTATATAACTGGATTGGCCGTAAGCTGCAACATGCTCATTTCCAGGTCAATAGACCCGCCCGGCCCGGCAGTCACCACGATGGGCAGTGTTTTGAAATTATTGGTCTCGTCCACCTCGGCCAGTGCATCCGTGGCATCGTATTTTACAATGATAAAATAGTTGCCCGGCGCTGTACCGGCTGGTATCGGGCCGCTGCCAAAACTGCCTTCCGTAAAGCCCCCATTTTGTACATTTTGGTCAATGAGCCTTGTGCCAGAGGTTATCAAAACATCATTGCCGTCTAGCGTGGCATTGGCCGAGAGGTAGGCAGCAATGGTCAAGGTAAAAGTTGGCACCTGCACTGGAAAATCCAAAGTAGCCCCGTGATCAGGGAAATTGATGACTGTGCCTGCGGCAATCTGATCGTTGGGTACAATGACGGCACTGCCACCACTGGTCGGCCTGATGGCCAGGAAACTGGTGAGTACCAAATCAGGCAGTGTACCGCCATTGGAACAAGGCGGCGGCGGTGTGACATGGGCTGTGGCCGTGCAATTGAGATCACTGTCATCCGTCAAATTCAGTGTAAGCGGGCCAACGGAAATATTGATGCTCCAAAATGTTTTGGGTATGCCGTAAAGTGCATGATCATTGATGCCCAATGCTGGAATCACAATTTGATAACCCGTACTTTGTGCAGGGTTGTTGGCCAAAATGGTAAACCCAAAAGAATCATCGTTGGGATTGTTGGGCGTGCCATTGTCGTCGCAGTTGATATCGGAAACCTGGGCGCTGATGCTGCATGGCTGGCCGGAGCTTTCGCACAGTTCCCAGTCGTCGGTGATCAGGCAGCCGCCCGCTTCCTTAAACAGCAACACCTGTACATAGGCGGCGGTGGGCGGGGCTGTTTCAGTCTGCACGAACTGCTGGTATTCCGTATTGGTAATCACTTCGGCGTCCGAGGAGAGCGGCTGCCAGTTGGCCGTCAGGAAACGCAGGGTGAAGGCGCTGTAGGCAGTGCTGCTGCTGGCTTTTTTTACCCAGAGCGAAGCGGTGTATGTTTTGCCGGGGGTGGTGGGCAGGACACGGGTAAGGAGGCCAGTGCCGTCACAAATCTGTGCCGCCCAGTTCCCGTTGTGTGGGTCGTTTGACACGGTGACATCCCCTTCCGTTTGCCAACCGTTTAGCTGGCTAAAATTTTCTTCAAAACCACTGTTTACCAACAAATTATCCTGGCAATATGAAGGCCCAAAGGAGCAGTGAAACGGAGCGGCCACTGTCACGGAGGCCGTTATGGATGGGTCGTTGTTGTCAACAATTACCAGCGTTTTATCACCATCTGCTATCAGGTAAGGGCCAAAATGGGTAGCAGTATTGTAAACGCCGGAGGCGTTCCCAGCCGTCCAGCCTGTGCCACAATTGCCGCCGGCACCAACGCTAACGTCAAAAGAGTAGGTGTCGTCCGATGGGTCGTTCAAAGTGCCGTTGGGGTCGCACTGCACATTGGAGAAAGTTGCTGTAATTGAACACAGATTTGGATCGGAACAAAAATCCGCACCCAGCTTAGTTATCCATGCATCATAGCTATTGGAAGCATTATTTTCCAGATTGCCGCCCAAGACAAAACCGCCTTCGGGCGTTGGGGCCAGGCAATAGGCATTTTCCGTGCGGTGCTCGCCAAAGGTTTTGTCCCAAATGTGGTTGCCGTTGCCGTCCATCACATATATCCAAAAATCCCTGGAGGTCGGATCGCTGCCCTGAACGCCCGCAAAACCATTGCGCCAGCCAGCGGCAGCAATTCGGTTGCCGGGCAGTTTATCCGCATCTTCGAAAGTAAAACCACCCCTTTCAATGATCTGTCTGGTTTGCAGCAGGTTACCATTGGCATCAAGGCGGGAAGCAAGGGGCCTATCGGTTTGGTACAGCAACAAATATCCGCCATTGTCATTGGCAAAAAGGCCCTTGTCGTTACCGTTTATGAAGGCAGGATATTGGCGCTGCCAGTTCACCGTCCCGTTGTTGGAAATTTCGGCGGCCCATTGCTCGGTTATTCCATTTGAATTTTCATAAAAACCACTCAAAGCAAAGGCTCCATTATTTCCCAAACTTATGTTTTCAAATGTATTCCATTTAACATCGCCATATAATTTACTCCAAACGACCCCACCGTTGGGGTTGACCCTGATGAGCCAAGCGTCCCCGCCACCTTGGTTGCCGGAAATATCACCATCGTTCGACCAAGCGACACCTCCAAAAACCATATCACCGCCGGGCAATAGCGCAGCACAATGGAAACGGTCATCCCAGGTACCGCCGTAGAAGTGTTTCCAGACTTGGTTCCCATTGGCATCAAGGCGCATGGCAAAGGCATCGCCACCGCCCATTTGGCCAGTGCCGAAGCCTGTACTGGACCACGTGCTGCCTAGCACAACGGCACCGCCATCAGGCATCGGGAGCAGGTCTAATGATTCGTCGTGGCTCTCCCCCCCGAACTGCTTGAGCCATAGCTTGTTGCCACTTGCGTCGTATTTTACCACAAAAAAATCAATGGACTCCGTGGGGGTAAAATCGCCATCGTCCGATTCCACACGGCCAGTGCCGATGATACTGCCATCGTTAAAGGCAGCCACAGCATTGTAGGCTTCATAGTTGCTCCCTGCCACCGATTTTCCAAAAACAAAAGGAGCGCACTGATCGGGGCGGTAGCAATCGCTGGAAGGAAAAATGACCCGCTCGGTCAGGCAGGCTGGGTTAGACAAATCCTCAATTTGAATGGTACGGTAGCTTTCATTGGCCAAAAATGGGCCGATGAGAATATCCGAATTGTGCGAAAACAGCCAAGTCTGGCCGCTGCGGGTATCAATAGCCCGCAAGGTCATCGGAGCACCTGTACCTTTTACGTTGAAACGTATGTTGTACTGGTTGTCCATAGGGTTGGTGGGCGTCGGATCCGGCAGGCACTCCGTCATCACCACGATACTGTCCAATTGGCAGGTATTGTAATACTGTAGGTTTTTCAGGCAAGGCGCATTGGCCACCCTCATGCGGACGAGGTCGCCCGGCTCCGGCCCGAAGCCGTTCAGCAGGTTGAAGCCACCACAATAGCTCATGATGGTGCCGCCATTGACGGGCGGCGGGCCAGGAGCACAAGCACCTTCAGACGAGGCGCAGTTGTCAATGGCCTGGTCGTTGTTGGGCCCCCAAAAGCAGTTGTGGGTGTGGGGCGAGCCGAGGTTATGGCCCAGTTCGTGGGCGAACACATATACTTCGTAAATGTAATTGGGGAAGTTGTTCCAGTTGGCGTTGCCCATGCCGCTTTGGCCATACGGCAGATCGGGGTTGCAGAGCATGTCCACCCAGGCCGTGCCACCGCTGGCGTAGCCCCGCAGTAGGTGTGCCAGGTCGCCGTTGAAATTGCGCTGCGCCTCCTGCCAGCGGATGGCAAAAGCCGTCAGCGGTTCAAACACATTGTAGGGGTCAAGTTCTGTCCAAACCAGCATTTCGGACATTTGCAGGGTGATATTTTCAACCTCATAGACCAGGGCGGTGTAGTTGAACAGGGTGGTGACATATTGGTAAACGCCCTGAACGGTGCCGCCGGTCATGGCCAGCAGTTCGTTGTCGCATTCCACATAGACCCTTACCACGGGGTCGGTCGGGTCGGCGTCGGCTGCTGTTTTTTTAGCGGAAAACTGGTGGTAGTCGCCATACTTCGGCATGGCATAATCCTCCGGGTAGAGGGGTGTACAGGTAAACGGCCCTTCTTTTTCATTGAGATCATCCTCTTTAAAAAGGATGTACTCGCCGGGGCTGGACGTCAACTCGCTGAGGCTGAAGTCGCCGCTTGCAGTAGCCACGATGGCCGAAAATTGTTTTTCAAAAATGCTGATGGCAGCCTTATAACTATCTTCGGTAGTCTGTCGGTAATGGATGCCGGGCTGCACGGGCAGTTCCCGCCCGTCCTGATCGATCAGGCGGAAGCCGGGCGAGGCCACTTGTTTTTTATCAAAAACAATTTCAGCGGGGATGCCCTGTGCATCGGGCAATTTCAAGACAAACTGGGCGGGCTGGTCGGCCCAGAGCCTGTCCAGTTCTTGTTCGTCCAATTTAAAAAATTGGGCATTTTTCACGACCGGATCCAATTCAGGCTTGCCATCCAGGGGCATCATCAAATCATAAGCAGGAATTTGGGAAATGGGATTATACAGGTGCGTTGTGTCTGTTTTGATAAGGGTAGTTCTTTGTTTAGCACAGCCAACGGCCAATGCAAACAATAATGCAGCGCAAAGGGTAAATGCGAGGTTTTTCATAGTGATCGTATTTAAAAAAATCAATAAAACTCAATGTGGAGGAGACAATCAGGAAGGGCGATGGTAATGGGAAGCTGCCAGAAAAGTTGGATTTGCAGCAAAAAAAGGGATAGTTTTCTCCTGCTGCAAATTGATGGGGTTTCCGAAATTAAAATGTTGACAAATGTCAATTTTTTGGCTGCTTTTTGTCCCTTGATGCCCCTGCGTTTGGAGATTGAGCATGAGATTTTTTTGTTGACAAAATGCGAAAACGCAGCACGGGTGCCGTTTCCTTGGAATTTATCAATCAGCATTTCATCTTTAGTGGGATCAGCTTGGAAGACAGAGAAGAAAAATTCTTCGCTCATATTCTTTAAGTGCTGCAAACCATGATTCGAATTAGTTTTTGATTTACCCTTTTCAAGTTATACATCCATTCGAACATGGCGACATAGAGATGTATATAATGCTTGCTAACCCCTTTGAACCTCCGCATAAAGTTGCGGAAATCGGTCCACAGCCCCTCGGCCGTGTTCACATGCACCTCATTGATTCCGTCGCCGTCGTCGTCCCTTGCCCATTCCCTGGCGCTGTGGCAAACGGTGGCGTGGCGCATCGATCGGGTGCCCACCCGGTTGTAGGCGTTGCTCTCGTCACTGTAGCAGGTGCCCTCTTTGCCCCGGTGCAGGCCGAGGGATTCCCCCACTTCCTCCTGCGTCACGTTGCGCAGCACTTCGAGGCGTATCAGCCCGCTTTGCCGCCCAACCGTGCCATAGATGGGCGGACGGTCGTTTTCCCACGTGCCGAGCCCCTTTTTTTATTGGCACGCCGGCGGGGCGGGTCTTCAGGGTCCGGGTGGGGGATCCCCTTTTCACCTGAGTTCTGGAACACCTCGTCGCTTTCGGTGACCGTGTCGGGCAACAGGGAGGACTCCCGCTTGAAATGGGCGTTTCCCATCAGCTCGTGCCGGAGGTAAAGCAGGTTGGGGTAGCTCAGCTTGAGCTCCTTGCTGATGCTGAGGGTGCTGTCACCTTTGAGAAAACCCCTCAATATCATGACTATGGTGCTGCATGGCCACTTCGTGGCCCTGAAAGCGGTGGCCGTAAACACGTTGAAGTAGGAGCCGCAATCGTCGCACTTGAACTGGGTTACAGGGCGGCGGGCGTTCTGGTGGGCATGGTAATGGAACCCGCCACATTTGGCACAGGGCAGCTGCCCTTGGTGAAAATGTTCGACGAGCCAATCATAGCACTTTTGCTCGTCCATCAGGTGTTCGATTGGAAAAATCATGGTGTCTGTTTCTCACAAAAGTAAAAATTCAGCACTTAAAGAATATGAGCGAAATTCTTACTTCAGTTTTTTTTAGACGTGACGGGGCAAATGTAATGGAAAAAAGCTTGTTGGGATGGTATCCAACAAGCTTTTTTTTAGGAAGCTGATTGAAAATGAAGTTGAAGTAATCGAATGGCCTTTTTTGTGATTGGTTTTATTATACTTCGCACCAATAGGATTTGTGCAAATGACAAAATTATAGTGCATTGCCCCTCCTCGCCGCCTTCGGCGGCTCGTCGGGGGAGAGGGGCTTTTGGGGCGTTCCGCCCCAAACCCCAATTTGCACAAGACCTATTTGCGCTGAGTAAAGTTGGCCAGGCCAGGCCCAAATTTCCGCCACCGCCAAATTCCCCACCCAGCTTGCCCAAGATACCATCACATATTGTAGCGCAGGGTCCATCTCCACGAAGTGGCCCAACAACATTTGGTACACCCGCAGGCTCACTGCAGACAAGCTGAGGGCATAGCTCCTGGCCATCCATTTTTTGTGTTCTATGAACTGCTTTTTTCGGGCGGTTAGGTAGCCTTTGTAGGTGAACCACCACCAAAACGGGGCGAGGAATACAAAACTCACCTGCGACACCCAGCCGCCATTGGCATGGAAGGCCATTATGAGGGCGCTGGGAGCGCTGATGAAAAGCAGCAATCCGACATATAATTTGCCCGTCCAGCGGTGCAGTTTGGGCCAATTTTTTTGAAAATAATTGGGGAATAAAATGGCCCCGCTAAATAAGACAAATATGCTGCTATATATATGTGCATAAAATGCCAAGCGGTAATAATCCAAATGAATAATAGCCTGTTTGGTCAACAAGAAGTCAATGTCCCAGCGCCCGCTGGTGTAGGGAAGGATAATTTGCGCCATTTTATAGCTGAAAAAGGAAATGGCAATTAACCAAAATATAGTTTTTATTTTTGAAACAGGATATGGAAGTGTGGCCATCGAAAATTGTATTTTATTGTCACGAATATTGGACAAAACGTCGGGGAGGGGGGGGAGGAAACGTCGGGGAGGTTTTGAACCTCCCCGACGTTAGGAGTTTGGGAAACGTCGGGGAGGGGGAACTCAGTCCAAAGAAGCCCTCGAAGTGATTGGATAATCCTTTAATTGCTCTAACCCGGTTTTAGTGTTTATTTTAAAAACCTCCGTACCGGACAATTTGAAATCCAATAATTCATTGCCAATATAGCCTTCATTGGCCACATTTTTCTTCCAAATATTTTGATAGGTATTTACCCAAATATGGCCATTGGCGTCAATGGTGCAAGTGCCCGTATTTTCAACGGAAGAAAAGGCTAATTGATAGGATTGGTTTTCTTTGTTTTTAGGCAAAATATTGCCTTTTAAATCGTATAACATAAGGTTGAATTGTTTGTGCAATCCATCCCCAAAACGCTGCTGCACACTGTATATAATGGCCACCATTTTGTCGTTCGGGTAAAAACGGGCGAGAGGCTGTATGTCGGGCGGGCCCATGCGGCTCATCATGCCAAAACGGCCTTCGGGTATGTAGCTGGAAGTGGCAATGGGCGAACGGCCTGGAATAGCCTGTTGCTTTTGCGAAACGGATATTTTGCCCGTATTTTTTCGATAATCCTTGTATGCGGGCATATCGTTGAGTCCAATGCTGTAAGGCAAGTTTGTTTTATCAAAATAGCTCAAAAATTCTACGAAAGATTGGCCGTCGGCACTGGTTATTGTTGCATCTTTTTTGACAAAAGCCATTGTAAAAAGGGCAATGCCGAACAGGCTGGCGATGGCGAACATGTTTTTGATTTTCATTGATTTGAATTTATGGTGAAAAATATTGGCGGAATTGGAATCAGCAAGGAGGCAACCGTCGCAATAAGATGACACCATTTTCCTTATTTCAATGGGTGAAAATTTAGAAAATCCGAATAGGGAAAATGATGTCACCTTATTGCTTAATTGCTAATCTTTTATCTCAAAACCCTGTTCCGCCGCCTGTTTGCGCAGCGATTTCAGCATGGAATCCTGCAGGCCGGCAGTGGCACTTTCTTGTGTTTGTTGCTCTTTGTAGGCACGGCGTTTGGCGTCCAGGTCTTGTATTTGTTGCTGGATGGCCTCCCGTTCGGCGGTGATGGCGGTAATTTTGGCCTCCATTTCTTCAATGCTAATATTGTTGAATTCCTGTGGCAATTCTTCTTTGTTTTTCAGCACGGATTTGTCTTTTGAATAAGCGTCCACCAAGTCCCATTCTTCCGCTTTGTATTTTTTGGAACTTTTAAATGCGGCACGGTCGGCAGCGTTGGTTTTACTGTAAGTGGCAGCGTTGGAATCCTGGTATGCTTGGTTGTCTTTTTTCATTTTGCCCTCTTTTCCGTAGGGGATATAGGTATCGTTCAGGCGGCTGTTCAACTGGTTGATCTGATCGTCGTAAGGCGTTTCGATATAGACCGTTTTTTCGTTGTGGTCAATGCTCATGTAGTCGCCGCCACCGATGCTGGCACCGTCTTTCCACGATTCGTTGATGCCCGCCTGGTGGTCGCCGCAGTAGATGGTATTCACGATGATGCCCTTTTCCTTGGCTTGGCGGCAAGAGGTGGCGTAACTGACCCGGCCCTGCGTAAACGGTTCATTGCCAGCGATATAAATAATTTTCAAACCGTTTTGGTTTTTCCATTGAAGTTCATCCAGGGCGGTTTTGATGATGAGTCCGCAGTATTCGTTGGAGCCGCTGGTGTTGAGTTCAAACAGCTTTTGTGAAATGAAGTCCATGTCGCTGGTGAAGGGCGTTAGTTGGTTGATTTCATTGGCGTCACGGCCCCTTTGCTGCGAGCCGTATTCATACAGGGCGATTTCCAGTTTGGGTTCTTCGCCGTTTTTGCGTGTACGGGCGAGTTCGTTGAGAATGCTCCACAATTGCGATTTGGCCTGTTCGAGCAAGCCCTCCATCGAGCCGCTGGTGTCGAGCAATAGGGCGACCTGGATGGCCGTGTTGCCGTCCGTAGTGGCTTCGGTTTTTTCTTTGTTATAATTGGGCAGCAGGGCGAATATATTTTTGCCAAAAGTAAAATTGAGCAAGAGGCAAAGTGCCAGGGTCAGGAAGCCGATGAGAAGTTTCTGAGCTATCATGTTTATTGATTTTAAAAGGTGGAAAAGATGTGGTTGACCCTCCAAATGTCTTTAGAAAAAAAAGCAAAAAAAACCGAGAATGGGTGGGCAGGCCGCCCCACTTGGCGAAGTGGCCGGGTGACTTGGCGAACGTGCCTTTTTGGGCATTTTTCAAAAAAACCACTCTGAAAAAGAGTTGTAACTTTCGGCGCAAAAAATAGAAAGAAACAATATTGAAACCCATCCAATCCATATTCATACTCATGTTCGTCCTGCTGTCCAGCGGGCTGTACGGCCAAAAAGGCGAGGAAAAAAAGGCTTCCAAAACCCGAAGGCAGGAGGCCCCTGCCCTACTCGACCAAGCCCAGGCCATGCAGGAAAAATCGCCACCGGACGCCATCAAATTGGTGGAACGGGCCATCCAAATGGCCAAAAAAGAGGGCGACTGGCAAACGGAGGGCGAGTCCTATATTTTATTGGCTGAAATATATGAGGACATTGGCCAAAACGACCTGGCACTGCAACGATACGGCCAAGCTTTGGGCATCTTGAAACGTTCAAAAGACATCGGCCCAACGGCTGCTGTCCACCAGCGCATGGGGCAAATGTACATCAGCCAAAACAACGACAAATTGGCGGAGTCGAGCTTCCGCCTGTGCATTGATTTGGCTTACGACAAAGACCTGAAAATCAAGTGCCAGGAGGGCCTCGCCGACGTGGAATTGCTGCGTGGAAACGTGGACAAATCCTTTCAGCAATTGGATTATGTGCAGGATAACATGGCCCCAGACAGCCTCGCCAACGCCCGCATCGAGGCCCGCCGCTCGCAGGGCTACATCCAGCAAAACGACTTCTCAAAAGCCTCCGAGTCGTATATGAATTCCGTGGAAAACCTACCCCGCAACCAGACCATCAAAAAGGAGGACATCGAACCGCTGGAAAAGGCCAAACAGCAATTGCTGACTTACAACGAGGTGGCCATTGACCGAAAAATTGACCTGGCCAGAAAGGATGCCGATTTCAAAAAGGAAAACGTGGCCGCCAATCCCGCCAACGAATTGGTGAAAGAAAACTTGCGCATCGCCGACCTGTACGAGCAAAAAAACAGCCTCGCAGATGCTGCAAATTTCATCAGCGCTTCCAAAAATGCCATTAGCGAGAATACAGATGCCGCCACTGCCGCAGAGGTGTATAAAAAATCATACGATCTCAACCTGAAAAGGGGCAATATGGCGGCGGCATTGGCGGATTTGGAATTGTATTTTTCCGCTAAGGAAAAAGCCAATGAAGAATTGAAAAATGACCTGAACGAACAAATTGAAATCGTAAAAGGACAGCAGCAAATTGACCAATTGCAAAGCGAATATAATCTGGAAGAAAAGGACAAAGAATTGCTGCAATCACAATTGCAAAAGCAAAAAATAATCACTGCTTTATTGGGCATATTATTGGCAGCTTCGCTAGTATTTTTTTATTTTTTGTATAAAAACGTAAAAGCCAAACGCATTGCAAACCAACGGCTTTTGTTGAAATCACTGCGAACGCAGATGAACCCGCATTTTATATTTAATGCCTTAAATTCAGTCAATAATTTCATCGCTAAAAATGACGAAAAAGCGGCCAATAAATTCCTCTCCGAATTTTCCAGGTTAATGCGGAAAGTATTGGATTATTCGCAAAAGGATTTCATCCCATTTGAAGAAGAACTGGAACTCAACGAACTCTACCTGAAACTGGAACATTTCCGGTTTCGTGACAAATTCGACTATCAATTCGACAACCAGGCCAGCGCACATGGCGCAGACCTGTTGGTGCCGCCCATGCTCATCCAGCCTTTCATCGAAAACGCCGTGTGGCATGGGCTGCGCTACAAGGAAAGCATGGGCCACCTCGCCGTCAAAATAATTGAAAAGGACGCCCACATCATCGTCACAGTGCAAGACGATGGCATTGGCCGCCAGCGTTCAAAGGCATTGAAAACGGAAAACCAAAAGAAATATAACAGCACTGGCCTGGAAAATGTGTCCCGCCGTATCGCCCTCATCAACGAGATTTATGACAAAAAATATGAGATAAGCGTGGAAGATGTGGACGGGAATGCAGCGGATACGGGGACGCTGGTGACAGTGAAGATACCTATAAATTCAAATTAATCAATGAAATCCATCACCGCCATTATCGTTGACGACGAACAGGACAGCCGGGAAATATTGCGCAATTATATTGGGAAATATTGCCCGCAAATATTGCTGAAAAGCGAGTGCGCCAATATACAGGAAGCAAAAGCCGCCATCCTGAAACACCAGCCGCAACTGGTGTTCCTTGATATTGAAATGCCACATGGCAATGCTTTTGATTTATTGGAACAATGGGGCGAAATTAATTTTGAAATTATATTTATTACTGCATTCAGCCAATATGCCGTACAGGCATTTAACCTGAGCGCTGCCCATTATTTATTGAAACCGGTGGATATAGAGGAATTGGAAAAAGCGGTGGCCATCGTGGAGCGCCATTTGGAACAAAAGGACAAACTCAGCCGGGCGGAGATTTTATTGGAAAATATGGCCGTGGTGAACCCCCAAAGCCGCAGGTTGGTGCTGCCATTGATGGAAGGCTTCGATGTGGTGAAAATGTCCGACATTTTGTACTGCGAAGCGGAGGACAATTTTACTTGTTTTTATTTCCTGGATGGCCATAAATCCTTGATTTGCCGCAACTTAAAGTTTTATGAAACGGCCCTCGACAGCTTCGGTTTTTGCCGGGTACACCGCTCGCACCTCGTCAATTTGGAATATATAAAACGCTATATCCGGGGAAAGGGCGGCTCCGTGGTGATGGAGAACGGCAAGGAAATCATGGTGTCCAACAACAAGCGGGAGGAATTGGTCAAGCGGATTACATCGGGTTGAAGAATGGCTATTTGCTGGGAATACTAATAAATAATTTTAAATAAGAATAACTGCTATTTCACAATATAAATACCGGGGTTTAAAAACATTCCAGCTAAAAATTTTCCCTTTCGGCAATTTTTCCTGCTAAAGCTTGGAAAGGCTTTTTATGTTTGCCCCGCATTTCCCCTTTCGCCTATTCTTGCCCAAATTTCCAGGGGGCTGGAACTAAATTCCAAGACCTGCCAATTCGACGCTTGCTACCCTTATTAATTTCACCTACCCTATCCCAGATTAAACCCTGGCCAACAGGCTTGTCCAGGCAATAGTTGCTTGTATCTATCCTGTTTAAAAAGGCAGACTACCCAATCCTTATAACATATCCTTCCCCACATCAAATGATGACTGGCAATTACAGCAGTTAAGAGTCACAACTGCAAGTTGCCTTAGAAACAGTTTTAAAACCCCTGACGAGACAGAAAATGTCTCCCGATAGCTATCGGGATTGGACTCAGACACAGGGAATTTTTGAGTGAATAGCAACGCTATTGCTGAAAAAATTGCCGAAGTATGAGTACCAAAGATGGCGTTTTGTGGCCGTTGAGGGGTTTAAAACAGTTTCTTAACTTCTACGGCTGTACGCCGGATGGGAGGTGGCTTGCTTTTGCCATTTATTCACCTATTTTTTTTATCAAAATGAAAAACAAATACTTCTTCCTACTCACTGCTTTTACTGTGCTACCCTGGTTTGCCCAGGCCCAGTTTGATGAGTTTGGCACTTTCGTCGGCATCTCCAATTATGCCGGCGACCTGACTGACAGGGGCCTGGAGCCCTTGGAATTCAACATGGCCATTGGCCTGTTCGTGCGTTTCAATTTAAAAGAGCGATTGGCCCTGAAAACCCACCTGTACCGGGGCGTCATCAGCGGCAAGGATGCAAACACAGCCGTTGACCGGGGCTTGTGGCAGCGAAACCTCAGTTTTCGATCTGAAATCTACGAGGTGGGCGCCCAATTCGAGTACGATCTGTTCAGGATGGAAAATGGCCTTTCCAAAAGCGCACCCTTTGTATTCGTTGGGGTAGCGGGCTATTATTTCAACCCGCAGGCAGAACTGAACGGCAAAACCTACAACCTGAACACTTACCGCACGGAGGGCGTGGAGTATAGTCTGGTGCAATTTGCCGTCCCTTTTGGACTTGGTTACAAAATGGCCCTGAGCGATAGGGGCAAGGTGGGCATTGAACTGGGCTGGCGCAAAACTTTTACGGACTATCTCGACGATGTGAGTAATTCCTATCCAGACAACATCAGGGCTTTGGCCGAGGCAAATGCCTTGTCGTCAAGGCTCTCATACCGTTCGCCCGAAATCATCGAAAATGCGCCGCCAGCCACACCAGGGCAAGGGCGTGGCAATCCCGACAAAAAGGACTGGTACATGTTTTTCGGGCTGACTTTGGCCGTGAACGTGGGTAAGTGATATCAGGCACGGGCTGCAGCATTGCTTACCGCTCCAGCACCACCATCACGGGCAAGTGGTCGCTGTAGCCGCCATAATAGCGGTCGCCGCCATAGGTGCGGTTGGGCTGCTGGCCGTATTTATCGTGCTTGAACATCATCCATTCCTGCCTGTAAATACTGGCCTCTGAAAAATGGAGCCTGTTTTTGGCAGCGACCAAATTGCTGGAAATGATGATCTGGTCGAGCATGTTCCACACGCCCCGGTAATTGTAGGTGCCCTCCCCGATGGCGTCCAGTTCCGCCATGCAATTGTAAAGGGAAGCCGGGGCAGGAGCGCCCAGGGGAATGGGCTTTGCAGCCAGGGCCTCCACGATGGATTTATTGTCCGGCTCGTCGTTGAAATCGCCCATGATGATGATGTTGGCCTGGGGGTTTCGTTTAAAAATCTCCTGCGTTTTCAGCTTGATCTGCTGGGCAGCGAAAATGCGCTCCGGCTGCGTTTTTTCCTCCCCGCCAGAGCGTGACGGCGCATGTACCACGAATAGGTTCAGGGTGTCTTTTTTGCCCAAAACCCCCTTTACCACCAGCACGTCACGGGTAGCGGGGTTGGGGTCTTCCCCGGCCACTTCTTTTGGGAAAAGGATGGAAATAGTCTCGCTGGCCAGGGGCGTGAATATGGACTTTTGGAACAACAGCGCCACGTCAATGCCCCGCTCATCAGGCGAGTCGTAGTGGATGAAGTGGTAGCCGTGCTTTGAAAGGTCTGTTTTTTTGCAAAAATCCTCCAGAACGGTGGCGTTTTCCACCTCGGCCAAGCCCAAAAGTGCTGGATAATCCATGCCGTCCACCACCTTGGCCAGTTGTTCCAATTTCGTTTTGTAACGCTCCTCCGTCCATTCCAACTTGCCTTGTGGCGTAAACTCGTCGTCGTTGATGGCTGGATCGTCTTCTGTGTCGAACAGGTTTTCCACATTATAAAAAGCAATGCGCAGTCCATCGTCAGATTGGGCGCCTTTTCTGAAAAATTGGCAGCCCACCATAAAAACAATGGCCAGGAAAATGGAACCAGTGAAAACAGAAAATTTCATAGTTTTAATGTTTGGTAAACACACGGGCGAAGATTTGCCTTTGATCCGTTAAAACCAAACTTGAAGAAGTGTTATTATTGCTTCGGTGTTCTATTGAAGCCAAAATCCGGAGGACCATTTAACAAATCAAACCATTAAAAACTAACCTGTGAAAAAAATCCTGACCATTTCCGCATTCCTATTTCTTGTTGCAAATGCCCTGCTGGCCCAAACGCTCCTGACCAGCATACAGATTGGCACTAAAACAAAGGCGCAACTGCAGGGCGAATTGCCTTTTGTCACCTTCACCAGCGGTGCGGTGATGTACAAAGTGACTTATGAAAGCAAAAATATTGACGGCAGCACTACGACCGTTTCTGGTTTGATCAGTGTGCCGGATAATTTGAACAAACGCTATCCCCTGCTCTGCTACCAGCACGGCACCTCCGGCACCGACGCCGATGTGCCTTCCAACCTGAATTTTGAATCGAGAATTGCCATCGCTTTTTCAGGCATGGGCTATGTTGTTTTTGCACCCGATTACCTGGGCCTGGGCGACTCGCAGGGGCCGCACCCCTACGTCCATGCGGCTTCCGAAGCTTGGGTGGCCATAGACATGCTGAAGGCAACCAAGGAATTCGCTGCGCAAAATGACGTAGCCATCAACGAGCAGTTGTTTATCACAGGCTACTCGCAGGGCGGCCATGCGGCCATGGCCATGCACCGTGCCCTGGAAGAGACTAATGAATTTGAAGTGACCGCAGCAGCACCCATGTCGGGGCCATATAGCATCGGCGAGGTGATGCGGGAGCTTATTTTTTCGGGGGAAGAATACACCAAGCCAGGCTATTTGATCAACACAATTGCTTCGTATCAATATGTGTATCAGGATTTGTTCACCAATTTCAGTGAAGCGTTCAAAGCGCCCTACGAGCCTTACATCGTGCAGTTCCTCAACGAAGAAATTTCGCTCAACGACCTGGACGTCCAGTTGACTTCTTTGCTCAATGCCAATGAAGGTGCCGTGATCCCCCTGAAAATGCTGCAAGACGATTTCGTGGCCAGCATCGAAAACAATCCAGACCACCCGGCCAACCTGCACCTCAAGGAAAACAATGTTTACGATGGCTGGACACCAACTGCTCCAACCCGTCTTTACTATTGCAAGGCCGACGAGCAGGTGCCTTTTGAAAACAGCTCACTGGCAGCTACCACCATGCAAACGGCCGGGGCTGCCGATGTGGTAGCCATTGATGTCAATTCATCGCTGGATCATGTTACCTGCGCTTTTTTTGCCCCAGTGAGCGCAGTGTCTTTTTTCCAAAATTATCAGATGGTGGAAGACCTCACCTCCACCAAAACTACCCATGCCCACAGCCCATTTGACATCAGCCCAAATCCTACCGACGGCCATTTGTTCATCAAAAATCTGCCTTCCGAAAGCCGGGTAAAATTGAGCGGACTGGGCGGCAAAGTTTATTTCAACATTGCTAATCTACAGGACGACGCCAAACTGGATTTGAGCCAATTGCAAAATGGGATTTATCTGTTGCAAATAGTGGCCAAGGGACAAACCTGGACAGAGAAAGTGGTGAAGGGATAAGGGGTTTATTGACGATGTATCTCTATTATGCTGGAAAATTGAAACTTGTTTTCACAAGCACAACGTAAAAACATTATTTCACTAAAATTTTAAAACCCAGCCTCCTATGATAATTTCAGACCACGCTTTCAGGCGTTACCTTGAGCGTTCAAAACCTAGTCAATACACCAAAATCGCCAATGAATTGGAACAAGCCTACAAACAAAATATAAAACTGGATCCAGTCAACCGGCTCAGATCAATTTTCACCAATAAATTCAGGGAAACCACCTATCTGAAAGGCAATAATTGCGTGTTGGTCATCAGGGAGGAAGAAATTGTTTCAGTGATACCCTACGTGAAAGAACAATGGAAGTAAGAAACAAAAGGCAGTGGGGCTGCTGCCTTTCTTTTTGGTTAAGCCAAGCCAGCAAACTCTTATTTTTTCAAAATAAAAGTTGGGCTCAAAATTCGGCAGCGGTTTGTGCCGTCTGTTTGTTGTATTTCCTTTGTAATTCTTGGTCCATTTTAAGGTCATTTTTCTTGGCCCTTGCCATTCCTCACTTATAATTTTTCAAAAATATGAGTAAAAAATGAATCCTTTTGCCATCAGGCACGTACTCTCATTTTTGTAAATCCCCTTTCCAAAATTTCCCAATCCGATTTATTAAAAAAAATCCACATCCAAAGGTGGGTTTGGCGGAGTATTTGCTCCCGCTTTTTTATTGGTCTCATTTTGAAACGACGCACAATCCAATGGCTACCAGAGCGACCGCTACATGGTTGACTGCATCTTTGTATTACAACGGGCCTTGGGAATATTTTTTGGCAAAAGCCATCAAACCCTATGTGGACGTTGTGCTGCAAACCGGCGTTGCCGAACGCTTCTTCTTTGAAAGAAGTTGGCAAGAAAGCCCTCATGCCTGCCTTTACTTCAAGGGCAATGCCGACGTGCTCCACAACATCCTGAAACCCAACCTGCAAGAGCATTTCCAACAATTTTTCGAGGCAAATCCGCACCTACCTATCGATGCCAATCCGGCAATCGGCTTACCCCATTTGACAGACAAGGTAACATTCGACGGACCTGAACCGGCGAACGGACTCTTTGGTGGCCAGGTGGAATTGGAACTTTGCGAAAAGCAGTTCCAGGCTTCGTCCTTGATGGCCCTGGCCAGTTTGAAGGAAAAAATCAACCACTGGAACTACAACGAGCTTATCAGTACGGCCATCAAGCTGCACCTGAGCTTTGCCTATGCCGTGGGCCTGAGCATGGAGGAATCTGCCCGCTTTTTCCAGTTTTTGGAACTGGACTGGATGGCGAACAACCTGCAAGACAGCCCCGAAGGGCAAGATGCTGATACCCTGCATTATTTCAGGCAGGTTTTCGATACGCAGCAAGAGGACATTGTGTCGTACCATTCTGCTTTGTGGGAAATTTTCAAAAACTACCGTAAAATGGAGGATCCGATGTTCATAGATTGGTTCCACACCAACTCCAATACGGCGGTGGAACTGGGGCTCGCCCTGGACAATGGTGCTTTGAAAACGCAGCCCGGCCTCTTCCCCGATGAGCAATTCGACAGCAAAGACGAAGCACGGCTTTGGAATATTTTTGCCGAATTTGTGAAACTCACCAACAACCGCCTCGGCATTGTCCAAAAACAGGAAGGCTATCTTTATTTTGCCATGTCAAAAAGCCTTCGCACCGTGACTTCCACCTACCGCAAAAATTTTCAAAAAAGCAGCATTAAGCTGGAGGTTTAGCACTTGCCATCATAATCAGAAAGCAACTTTCCTAGCGATTCCTTTCCCACCCTTCCTTCCCTTTTCTAATTTAGCGTTTTTAAAACAAAACAGGCCAATATGGGAGATTGGGAACGCCCCAACTGCCTGTTGTCCCAAGCAAATGCCAACTGAATATGACCATTTTAGACGGAAAAGATCTTTCGCAACGCATCAAAAACGAACTTGCCCAAGCCGTAGAGGGCATTAAAAATACGGGCGGCAAAATCCCGCACCTCGCCGCTGTTTTGGTCGGCGAAAACCCCGCCAGTCAAGTGTATGTGCGCAATAAGGTGAAGTCCTGCGAAGAAGTGGGCTTCAAATCAACCCTTGTAAGAAAAGACGGCAGTATTACTGAAGCTGAACTGTTGGAAGTAGTAAACAGCCTCAACAACGACCCCGATGTGGACGGTTTCATTGTGCAATTGCCTTTGCCCAAACATATCAACGAAGAAAAAATCACCCTCGCCATTGACCCGAAAAAGGACGTGGACGGCTTCCACCCGGTCAATTTTGGGCGCATGGCCTTGGGGATGCCCTGCTATTTGCCCGCCACTCCCTTTGGCATCGTCACCATGCTCGAGCGCTATGGCATCGAGACTGCTGGAAAACATGCCGTTATTATCGGCAGGAGCAACATCGTCGGTACTCCAATGGGCATCCTCCTCTCCCGCAAAGGCAAGGTGGGCGACTGCACTGTGACCATCACGCACAGCCGTACCAAAGACCTGCCAGGCATGGTTCGCCAAGCGGATATTATCGTGGCGGCCATTGGAATCCCGCATTTTGTGAAAGGCGATATGGTAAAAGAAGGTGCCGTCGTAATAGACGTGGGCATCAACCGTATTGACGACCCCAGCACCAAAAGCGGCACACGCCTGGTGGGGGACGTTGACTATGAAGCAGTTGCACCTAAAAGCAGTTTTATTACGCCCGTGCCCGGCGGTGTAGGCCCAATGACGGTCATGTCACTACTGATGAATACCATGAAGGCCAGCAAAAAGGAAATTTATGGAGAATAAGCTTCGATTCGTCTGAAATTTCGCTGCTTATTTGCGTTGCCAACATCAAAATAGCTTACTTTCGGGTTTTTAAACGACGTCAAAAGACCGTTCAACAATTTTAAAAAATTCAAACTATTCAGGAGGGTGCGGGAGGAGGAAGAAAAAATAAAATTTTTTCTTCCTCCTCCCGCAATTGGTGGGGTGTTTTTTTGGAAAAATTTTAAATTTTTACCAAAAAAAAGAAAGGAA
>JBGSKQ010000061.1:0-21829 GCA_041741095.1 Saprospiraceae bacterium | reverse complement strand
TTTTGGGAAAAATTTTCAATTTTTCCCAAAAAACACCCCCTGCTAAATAGTTATAAAAAATTCAAACTACCAATATGTCCGATATCGCACCTCCAACATACGAAAAGAAATCTTTCTGGAAACGCCCCGAAGGCATCACCGGTGCTATTTTCCTGGGGGCCCTGCTCATTGGGGGCGGTTTTCTTTTTGTTACTTTTTTGCCACAATTGATAGCCCTGGCAGCCAACACAATTTACCTCGTGCTGATGCTCATGGCCTTGGCAGCGTTGATTTATATAGTGCTTGACCCGAAGATGCGCAACCTCATTTGGTATATGTACAAAAGCGTAATGCGCTGGATGACAGGCATTTTTGTACAAATTGACCCGGTGGGCATCCTGAAAAGCTATGTCGAAGATTTGGAAGACAACCTGGGCAAAATGAGCAAGCAAATCGGCAACCTGAAGGGCCAGATGCGCAAGATGTCCACCTTGATGCAGGACAACGAAAAGGAGATCAGCAGCAACCTGAAACTGGCCAGCGTGGCCAAACAGCAGGACAACGAGAGCCAGGTCATCCTTGCCACCCGCAAGGCCGCCCGCTTGCAGGAGACCAACGAGAAATATGCGCAGTTGCACAACAAAATGGAGATTCTCTACCGCATTTTGGATAAAATGTACAAGAACTCCGAAATCTTGTTGGAAGACACCAAAGATCAGGTAAAACTAAAAGAACAAGAGCGCAAGGCCATCCGGGCTTCGCATTCGGCCATGAAATCGGCCATGAGCGTCATCTCCGGCGACCCCGACAAGCGGGCCATGTTCGATGCCGCCATCGAAAATATTGCCGACGATGTGGCCATGAAAGTGGGCGAAATGGAGCGCTTCATGGAAATGTCCGCCAGTTTTATGGATTCCATTGACTTGCAGCAAGGTGTGTTCCAGGAAGAGGGCCTGAAAATGCTGGAAGAGTGGGAACAAAAAAGCACCCTGATGCTCATGGCCCCCAAAACTACATCGAGCGACAGCCTGGACCTGAACAGCAAGACTTCCAGGCCCGAAAAGCAGGCCAGGGGCACCGGCGGTTCGACTTCCTACGATAATTTGTTTAATTGAGTTGAAATTGCAGATAAAAAACAGCCCCAGTAGGTCTAAAGATACCTACTGGGGCTGTTTTGGTTTTAACGTTTTTGGCTTACCGCTCAGGTGTTCATCCTATTATCCAAGATGGTTACGATTTCAATCGCATCATCCTGGACTTTGTAAATAATCGAAGTTTGCTGACTTTAACGGATTGTAGTGATGGCCGCCCCAGCGGGGCGTAATGTTGGTAGCAAACACCAATACCCCCGATTCAAGCCCCAGCGTGGCGTAATGTTACGCCCCGCTGGGGCTGAAATCAATGGGAATACGGAGAACTACCAACATTCTGCCCCGCTGGGGCATGAAATATTGCCATCACTACAATCCGTTATAGTCAGAAATATTCAAATAGTTCAATTAATTGTTAGGGATGCTTTGGCAGAAAGAAATACATTCATGGAAAGCACTTTTTAATCTCTTCCTGAAAATCCTCATAACTAACTTTTTTGCCGTTTTCCAAGTCAGATAGTCCCTGATTAATTGCCGCTATATCCTTATCAGATAAATCGCTTGCCCAATCTCCCTGGTTTTCTTTGAGAAGTAATTGTTCGATTACCACCAATAAATCTTCATCTTCCAGTTGGGTGATTAATTCGATGGCCTGCAATTTCCGATCTGCGAATGTGGTCAGCATATTTATATTTTTATTGAACATAGTTCATTTGTCCCAAAATGTTTTCTATGGCAGTTGAACTATTGCCTATTTATTTCAATCTTTTAAAAAATAAACTTATTTCCCAACAAATACCTGCAAGTCCCCGCCATTGTTCGCTACCAGCCAGAGTGTTTTCCCTGTCCCTGCCTGCTTGATCGGCTTCACGTCCCTTGCCTCCCCATTTGCCCAAAACCCTGAATGTCGGGACGGAATGGCCTTAAAACCACCTTTCCCATCACCTTGTAAAAGGCAGCCTGTGGAGGTATTCAACGGCCCGGTTTCAACCTCGAAATGGCTGTCGTTGCCAGCCAACAACAAGTCAACCAAGCCATCGCCGGTGAAGTCACTGGCATTTATGCTGTAAACGGGAGACACTTGTGCCTCGTCTGGCAACGCGTGCGCCACCCACTTGCCATTTTGATTTTCAAACCAGGCGGAGGCGAGGATTTCTGTTTCCAAAACTTGTGCAGCGTCCAGTTCGCTTTTTGAAAAAATATCATCAATGGAAGCTTTGGCGTAGCTGCTGTTCCGCACAAATTTCTTCTTCAGGCCCGGCAACTGTTTTAACAACACATCCCGCATGGGCACGGGCAGGAAGCGTCCATTTTCCTGTACGCAAAGGATGGGGTCGAGCGCCCCGTTTTTATCAAAATCGCTGGCATAAAGTCGCAACGGAGGGCGGTAGCGGGTGTTCAAGCCGAGGTTGCCAGCCACAATATCTATGTCGCCGTCGGAGTCGAGGTCGGCAGCGGCGAGTGAGTACCACCAGCCTGAAGAACGATGAATGATAAATGATGAATGATGAACGTATTGGCCGTTTTTAAAGGGTAATATGGTGATGGGCATCCATTCTCCCGCTACGATGAGATCGGCTTTTTGGTCGCCCGTCACATCGGCGAAAGTGATGGAGGTGACCATGCCGATGTTTTTGAAGGCCGGGGCCACGCTCTCCGTCACATCTGTAAACTGGCCATTTTCATTTTTAAAAACAAAGCTCAAAGGCGTTTTTGGGAAAGCGCCCGGCATGACCCTCCCGCCCACGAAAAGGTCAAGGTCACCATCGCTGTCGAAATCGTAGGCAGCGACAGGGCCGCCGCTTTCTACCTCGGATGGCAGGTTGTTGGAGCGGGAAAACTGGCCTTTGCCGTTGTTCAGGTACAGCCGATCCTGATAACTGGCATCCCCGGCAGGCATTTCGTTGCCGCCGCTCACCACGTACAGGTCGAGGTCGCCGTCGCCGTCGGCATCAAAATATAGCGAACCATTGTCTTCATAATTGGCATCGGTTTCCAAGGCCGCTTGCTTGGTTTTTGTAAAATCGCCATTTTGGTTTTGGATAAAAATGCCGCCCGCCTGCCCCCTTGCACCACCAATGAAAAAGTCCTCCAGGCCATCGCCGTTCACATCCCCGACTGTCAAGCTGGGGCCAAGATGGGAAAACCGATGTGGCAACAGGCGCTCCCGGTTGAAATCTTCAAATTCGTTTTCTTGATGCCTGTGATCCCGGAGCGAGTTCGTGATTTTCGCTTCGCTCGAAACTGCGGACTGAAGACTGAAGACTGAAGATTGATAACTTTGCCTCGGCAACTTGCCAGTTTTAGCATTTACAACATCGAGCATGAGCCGCTGGTTGGCGGGCACATTTTCCAAAATCTGGTGCTTGCCGCCAGGCCATTCTATTTCCACTTTTTCCGCTGCGCTGTTTTTGCCCAAACCCACCTGAAAAATAGGCTCGACGGAAGAATAGAAGCCCCGAATAGGTGTCATTTCCTGGTATTGCACCTGGCCGCCCGCATGTACCCATATTTTAGCGCCAACGCCAACGGGGTTTTGGACAGTGCCTTTGCACTTAATTTGCAGCCAGTTGTGGCCTTCCTTGCCAGCCGTTTTGTTTTCATAAATAAAAGGCGGATCGTCCACATTATGCACCACGAGATCGAGGTCGCCGTCGTTGTCGAGGTCGGTATAGGCGGCGCCGTTGGAAAAAGTGGGCGTTGAAAAACCCCAGGCATTGGTCACGTCCTCCATTTGCAAGGAGCCGCTATTTCGGAACATACGGTTGCGGATTTTGGTGGAGGGCATTAGTTTGGAATAATCTTCAAAAGACGGGAAACGCTGTTGGCTGATGCCGCCCGTGCGGTTGATGCTGTCGGCAGTATAGACGAAAAAATCAATGTCGTTCAGGTCACGCCGTACGCCATTGCTAATGAACAAATCCTTCCAGCCGTCATGGTCGAAATCGGCGATGAGCGGCGCCCAACTCCATTCCGTGGCGAACATGCCCGCCAGACATCCAATTTCAGAAAACTTGCCCAAACCCGCCTGCTGACTGTGGACTGAAGACTGTGGACTATGGACTGAAGACTGTGGACTGATCCCGATAGCTATCGGGAGCCAACTGCCAACCCCCAATTGCAGCACATTGCGCATCTGCTGGTCGGTATAGCCTCGTTCCAGCAACTGGCGGTAGCGCTCCAACTGCATGGTGGTCAATTGTTTATGGCGGTTTTCCCAGTTTTCTCCGAGCATGTCAACAGCGGCGATGTCGGGCAGGGCATCGTTGTTGATGTCGGCGATGTCAATGCCCATCGTGTGGTTGGCGGTGTGGTGAAAATACTCCCGGCTACGGTCGGTGAAAGTGCCGTTTTTATTATTGATATAGAGAAAATCGGGCATGATAAAGTCATTGGCCACGTAGAGATCGGGGTAGCCGTCGTCATTGAAATCGGTGCTCATCAGACTCAGCCCCCAAGCCCGGTTATGGATACCCGCTTGTTTGCTTACATCGGAGAAACGCCCCCCATCGTTTCGGTAAAGTTTGTCACTTTCAAATGGGTCGAGCGGTGGTTGTTGGCCAGCATATTCATTTCCTTTTGTTGGGTTAAAATCAATGCTGTTGATTTTCCGGGCATCCACGGGGTGGTTCAGCACATAGCAGTCAAGATCGCCGTCAAGGTCGTAATCGAAGAAATGGGCATGTTGGGAAGGGGAAAGATCGTCGAGGCCAAATTCGGCGGCTTTTTCCGAAAAAGTATTGTCTTTATTGTTGATAAACAGCAAGTTGCGCCGCTCCGGGATGGTGTCGAGAAAAGTGCGGGTCACATAGACATCCTGCCAGCCGTCGGCGTTGATGTCCACCACGGCCACGCCTGTTTTTATACCAATAAATTTGGTAATACCGGAGGCTTCCGAGATGTCTTCAAATTGCAACTTGCCTTTGTTCAAATACAGGCGGCAGGGCTGGAGGCGGGAGGTAAAAAAGAGGTCTTGCAAGCCGTCGTTGTTCACGTCCAAAACGCCCACGCCGCCACCGTTGAAGATGTTGGGATCCATCGAGAAGTTGTAGCGATATTCTTCCACGATGGTCTGGACGAAAGTGATGCCCGTGTGTTCAGGCTTCAGCAACTCAAATACGGGGCTGCCCAATGTGGCCGTGGGACTACCGTCAGTGCTTTCTTTTTTGCAGGCCAAAAATAACAGCCCAAGCAGCATCAATGGTTTCAGTTTTTTCATGGCCTAAATGTAAGAAGCTGCTTGAATTTACCTCAATTGGCTAAAAAGAGTGGCGTCCGGTTTTTCCTTGCTTTGCTGACAAGTGTTGAAATGGTATTTCCGAAAGCCAATTGGGTCATCCACCTGACCTCCACTTCTTCCTTTTTACAATTTCAAGGCTGGCAGCCCCTCTACCTTCGATGCTTCGCTTGGGCCGATCCGTTTCGGCCTTGGCGATAGAAATCACCTTATCTGTTTCATTAAAATTAAATTACATGAAGTTATTGACTTTACTATTCACATGCCTAATGGCAATCACCCTGCAAGCCCAATATGTCGTCGTCAATTCGCCGGGCAACATCGAAGGGCCTTACCAGTTTTCCGCAGCCAGTTTCGGCGTAGAGCTGAACACCGGCATTTGGACAGCCGATGCCGTTTTTGTGGAGGACGGCACTGCCAACCCTACGCAAGGCTGCGAAGACCCCATCAATGCTTCCGAAATTTCCGGGAAAATTGCTCTGGTTGACCGCGGTGAATGCGATTTCAGCTTAAAAGTTAAAAATGCCGAAGATGCAGGTGCCATTGCTGTTGTCGTGTTCAACCATACGGCCGGAGCCGGCACTTTTGTAATGGGCGGCGCTGCTTTGGGAGATCAGGTCACGATTCCTTCCGTGATGCTTTCCTACGAAGACGGCCAAATGATTAGGGGCGAATTGGCCAGCGGCCCCGTCAACATGACGATTGGCACTTACAAATTTTCCTATGAAATCGCAGTGGAAGACAAATACCTGCTCCATGCCCCCAATTCCGTCATACCTGCCTTTCAGGCTGAAGCAGCCGGGTGGACGATTACGCCGGGGGCCGATGTGAAAAACTACGGGACAGAAAACGCTACGGGCGTCCTCCTGAACGCAACGATTGACTTCGCCCCGATTGGTGGATCCGGCTCGCAAGTGTACAACGATGGTGGCCAGATAGACCTGATCGAGCCAGATTCTACCGGGCTGATTGCCTTGCCGGAATACACCCCGTCAGAGGGCAAGGGCATTTACACCATCAACTATACGGTAGAAAGTGACAACAGCGATGAAGTGGCGTACAACGATGCCAATAGCACGCAGTTTTACCTAAGCGACAACATCTTCATGAAGGGCCGTTGGGATTTTGCCAATGACCGTCCAATGGTCACCAATTCCTACCGCAGCGCCAGTGGAACTCAAATCGAAATCATGTCGGCCTTTACACTGCCTGTTGGAGTAGGCTATATGATGGATAGCGTACAATTTTATGTTTCCACCAATGCTGACAGCCTCGGCGTGGTGGGCGACAACAACATCCGGGCCTACGTCTATGCCTGGGACGACTTGGATGCCGACGGCGATGCCGAAACTGGCGAAATCACCACTGTCGCCATTTCTTTGGTTGAATTCCCCGACCCATCTTTAACCGCAGATTTCATCAAAGTTTCCTTGGTTAAATTCCCTGATTTGGATGGCAAATACAGTGTGCCGGAAGATGGCATGACCTTCATCGTTGGCTTGCGCTACGAGGGATCCGAGGAGGTATTTTTTGGCGTGGACGAAGTTTATGATCAGACTGCTTTTGTGGAAAATTTGGCACAAACCGATGCCGACCTGCCCTACTTCTGGGTATCTGCCTGGGTAAACGACGTGCCAGACTTGGACAATACTTTCGTCTTCACCGATTTCTGGGGTTCGCTTTCTACTGCCTTGATTATCAACGAAGACGGCAGCAGCGGCACGGTGGAGGAATTGGCCAATGCCAGCATCCAAATTTTCCCCAACCCAGTCAGCGATCGCTTTACCGCTGAAGTTGATTTGGGTGAAATGAGCAGCTACCTCGAATACAGGATCCTTGATGTGTCGGGACGCCTGCTGTTTTCCACCAAAATGGAAAACCTGCGCCAGGATAAATCCGAATTCGATGCCTCCACGCTGCCTGCCGGGCAATACTTCCTGACCATCAAAACGGACAAGGGAAGCACCAGCAAGTCGTTTAGCGTACAGCATTGATTATTTATTATTTTTAACGTGAGTTATGGCAATATTTAGTTGAATACCAATACTTTACAGAATCTATTGACGGGATTGGAACGCGGATTGGGCTGATTAGGCTGATCAAAACGGATTTTTTTTAATCAGGAAATTGAATCAGCGCAAATCCGCCCGATCCGCCTCATCCGCGTTCCAATCCTGTTGCGCTTGATGCCATATCTCACGTTATTTTTAAACAACATCGGCGAGGTGTGTACCTCGCCGATGTTCTATTCAAAGTGGCTTGTCAAGTCAATTTGGTGAGTTCACCTCACCCCCGGCCCTTCTCCTCAAGGAGAGGGGCCGGGGGTGAGGTTTTTATCTAAGCAACAACTTGTCACTTATTTTTGACATGCCATTAAGCCCTACTCAAGTCCGAGAAATCCAGCCCCCATCCAACCTTTTCCCCTCCTTCCGCACCTTTCCGTTATAAACTTTAGTTAAATCCACATATCCCACAAACAAAAGCGCCAATGCTGCGGGTTTTGTGGGTGCCTGTCGTTAACAGGAAGCCAAATCCTTGTAGATTTGCACGTATTGTATGGATAGCCAATCAACGGAAAATATCAAACAGCCCAACGACGAAAACCGGGGTAGCCGCAGGCGGAAGTTGTTCTTCCGTTGGGTGAGGCGGCTTTTGCGGGTTTTGGTGGCGCTGATTTTGATTCCGGTGATTGCCTTTCAAATCCCCTGGGTACAGAGCCGGGCGGCGCAGGAACTCACCGAATTCCTGGCCAAGGAGTGGCAAACGGAGGTTTCCATCAATAAGGTTTATCTCGGCATTTTTAACCGGGTGACCCTCGACGAATTTTACATAGAAGACAAGTCAGGCGATACGCTCATTTATGCAGGCGAACTGGACATCCGCCATACGGGCCTTTACATGCTGGCCTTTAACCGCTTCAAAGTGGAATCGCTGACCTTGCGCAACGCCGATGTCCACATCAGCCGAAAAGAGGGCAGCGAAAGGCAGAATTTCTATTTCATCCTTGACTATTTTACAAGATCCGATAAAAAAACAAGCCCTACCAAGCCTTTCCGCCTCGACCTGCGGCATTTGTACCTGGAGAATGTCCATTTTAAAAAACCCGACGAGGTAAAAGGGGAAGAAATTGATGCTTTTGTGAAAGTGGCTGAGGCGCATTTCGACAATTTCGATTTGGGAAACAGAAAACTGGAATTGTCCGATGTGAAAATCGGCTCCCCACGGTTCAGCATCAGCCTCCTGCCGCCCAAACCACTGCCCATCAAGACCAATCCGAATGTGCAGCTTACCGCAGATAAAACAGCGGACGGAGATACCAGTAAAACCATTATCACTATCGGCGAATTTGACTTGGACGGCGGGAAATTTTCACTCAAAAACCTGCGCAAAGAACCCAATAAAATCGAAATTGGCGGTTTTAACCCTAACTACATTGATGTGTTCGACATTGAGGCGCACATCAACAGTTTCAAGGCCGCTGATTTGGAGTTTTGGGGCGAAATTGAAAAAATCGCCTTCCGTGACAGCACGGGTTTTGAAGTGCAAAACCTTTCCGCCAAAACTGCAAGCCTCTCCTGCAGCGGCTTGGAACTTTACGACCTCGACCTGACCACGCCCTACACCCACTTGGGCGACACGCTCATTTTCAAAAGCGATACTTATTACGATTGGGAGGAGTTTGAGGACGAAATGAAAATGGATGTCCGTTTCCACAATTCCTACATAGCCCTGCGTGACATTATGTTTTTTGCGCCGATGCTCAAAAACAACACTTTTTTTAAGGAAAACGAGGAGCAAATAGTGCAGATCAACGGCCAAATGAAAGGCGAAGTGAACGGCCTGGACGGGCGGAACCTGATCGTCAACATGGCCGATGGTCGCCTCACGCTGGAGGGCGATTTCAGCACCCGAAACCTGGCCGTGAAGGACGAGCAGTTCCTGTATTTGAAACTGGACCGCCTGCACACGGATGTGTTTACGCTTCGCAAACTGATACCCGGCTTCAAACCGCCAGACAACTTCAACCGCCTCGGCACCATTGATTTTAGCGGAAAGTTCAACGGCTTTTTCCAGGACTTCGTGGCCGATGGACAGATGTACACGGACATTGGCTCCGCCAAAATGTTCATGAACCTCAAGCTGCGGGAAGGGCGTGACCGGGCGCTCTATTCAGGCGACCTTTACCTGCGTAGTTTCGATTTGGGCAAATGGTCGGGCAACCCCGATTTTGGCAAAATCACCTTCGATTCGCACGTAAAAGAAGGGGTGGGCCTGACCCTCAACTCCGCCAATGCCAAGTTGGACGGCAAGATTGACAGCCTGCGCTTCAAAGGGTACCAATATAAAAACGTGACCATCAATGGCGAGCTGAAAAAAAACCTCTTCAGCGGGGACGCCAAAATCGAAGACAACAACATCAACCTGACCTTCGGCGGAACGCTCGACTTCACCGATTCCATCCCCGATTTTGACTTTAAGGCGGACATCAAACGCCTGGCACTCAAGCCCCTCAACCTGACGACCCAAGACCTGCAATTCGCCGGGCTGCTGGACATGCGCTTCCAGGGCAAACGCCTTTCCGACGTGGTGGGAAATGCCAAAGTGGTTGATTTTCTGGTCGTTAAAAACAGCAAGGACAGTTTGAGAATTGACTCGGCTGTGGTGGCCTCTACCATGTTGCCATCGGGGAACAAGCATTTTACCCTGCACTCCAACTTGGGGAATGTGGACATACAGGGCATTTTTGATATTGAAAAAATACCCGTTCACGTCACGCATTTTTTAGCAGAAAATTACCCGAAGTTGTCGGAGCGCCTCAAAATCCCGCACAAGGCCGTCCCCCTTGACACCTCCCGTTTCGACTTTACCGTAGAGCTGTTCGAACTTCAAAACCTCATCAGTTTTTTTGAGGAAAAACTGAGCGGCTTTGACAAAACAGAAATCAAAGGCAATTACAACGGCTTCACGGGAGAAATGGCCGTGGAGGTGGAAGTGCCGGAGTGGCAGTATCAAAACATCGTCTTCAACGATGTTTATTTCCGTTCCAAACTCAAGCAGGGCGAAGGCACCTTGCAGGTCGGTGTGATTGAAACGACCATCAACGAGGAGCAAAAAATCTCCCCCGTATCGGTCATCGGCACCATTTATTCCGATACGCTGGAGTTCCTGGTCATCTCTTCAAATTTTTACAAAATCCTCGACAACATCAACATCAACGGCGTTTTGACCCTGGAGGATAGCAACGCATGGCGGGTGAGCTTCAAACCCTCCGACCTGGTGCTGCTCAACCAAACCTGGGAAATCAATACGGCCAATTATGTGCTAATCGGCGAGGGAAAAGTGGAAACCAACAACTTCATCCTTTCCAACAATGATCAGAAAATAGTGCTGAAAAGCGTGCGCAACGAGGGCTTGGAGTTGCAGTTGCAAAATTTCCCGCTCGACTCGCTCGACTATATCCGTAACATCCCCAATCACCGCATCAGCGGCATCGGCGACGTCAACCTCAAAATAAAAGACCTCTTTAAATTCCAGGGCCTGTCGGCATTGGTTCGCATCAACGATTTGATCATCAATGGCGACAACTACGGAACACTTCGTGTGGACGCCTCCGCACCGAGCATGACGGAAACTGTCAATGCTTTTGTGGCGATTGAAAACGACAGCATGGAACTGACCCTGGACGGTTATTTCAACCCGCCCAACCTGGAGGAAAAAGTAAATAGGCGCTATGTGAAACAGCAGCCCTTGTTTTTCGATTTCGATCTGGCTTTTTCGGGCTATCCCTTGCGCATCGTCCAATATTTTGTGCCTGAAGTAACCAATGTGCAGGGCACGGCAGGGACCGATAGGATCCGTTTTTACGGCCTACCCTCCAAGCCGGAAATGGAGGGGGAAGTCAATGTCCAAAACGCTGCATTTAAAGTGCTGCCCCTGCAAACCACCTATCGTGTGCCGGAAGGTAAGGTATTGGTGACCAATCGTATGTTCGACGGCACGGGTGTGGTGGCATTTGACAAATTTGACAACAAAGCCTTCCTGGAAGGCGGCATCACCCACGACCGCCTGCGCAACCCTGGCCTCGATCTGCGCATTTCTACCGAGCCGGGCAGGGGTTTCCTTGGACTGGAAACGACCGAAAAGAACAATCCTATTTTTTATGGAACGGCCATTGGATCGGGCTATGTGCGCTTCACGGGTTCGTTCAAGCAGCCAAACCTCTACGTGAATGGCCGCACGATGAAAGGTACGCACATGTACCTTCCCATGACCTCCTCGGCCACGGGCAAGCAAACCCGCTTTATCACTTTTACAGAAGAGGCCATTAAAAACGGAAAAGACGAGCCGGGAGAGGCCAAGGAGTTGCGGGGCCTCAACATGGAATATGACCTGGAAATAACGCCGGACGCCCAAATGGAAGTTATTTTTGACAAAGCCTGGGGCGATGTGCTGCAAGGGACTGGTTTTGGCAACATAAAGGTGATCTTGACCCGTGAAGGCCGATTCGATATGTACGGCGACTACACGGTGGCCAGCGGAAATTACCTTTTCACGCTGATGTCCATTTTAAACAAGCCCTTCACCGTGGAACCGGGCGGCACCATCTCCTGGTCAGGCAACCCCTACGAGGCTATCATTAAAGTGAACGCCGTGTACGAAGGCTTGACCACGTCTGTCTATAATTTCATCCAGGAATACATCACCGCTGCTTCCACCAATGCACAGGATATTGCCCGTTCCGGCACCCCCGTCAACTTGAAAATGGTGCTCAGTGGCCGACTGCTTAGCCCCAATATTGACTTCGATATTGAATTCCCAGCCCTGGACAGCGAACTCAGGAGCTATGCCGAAAACAAGCTGCGCCTCATCCGCCAAGACCCTAACGAACTCAACCGACAAGTGTTCGGCCTATTGGTATTGGGGCAGTTCCTGCCCTCTGGCTACACCTTGCAGGCGGGCGAAGTGGGCATCAACACCTTGAGCGAAATGCTCTCCAATCAATTGTCCATTTACCTGACGGAGTTCGTTTCCGAGTTATTTACCGGCACCAATCTCATACAAGGGATTGACTTCGACGTAACCTACAACCGCTACTCGGCGGGCGACATAACCGACCCCACCTCCTATTATACTTCCAGCGAATTGGAGGGCCGGTTGAAGGTCATTGTCAGCGACAGATGGTCTTTCCGGGTCGGGTTGTCCGGCGGCAATTCGGGCTACAGCGCCAATAGCGGCCAATTGGGCGGCGAATTCCTCATTGAATACATCATCACCAGGGACCGCCGCCTGAAAATCAAAGCCTACAGCAACACCGAACCCGACCTGGCCGGTGGCAGGCGCAACAAAACGGGCGTGGGCCTGAGTTTCCGCAAGGAATTCGACTCTTTGGGAGATTTGTTGACGTTTTGGAAGAAGAAGAAAAAGTGAAAAAGTGTGTTGTTTAGCAATAAAAAGCCAAATAAACGATATGAATGTCGCCAGTCATTACCTTCTTATTTCTCTGCTGATTTGCCTTTATTGGAGTTGTGATATTGAGCATGAAAACGCTATGAGAATTGATGCCAAAACGATGTATCAGGCGAAAAAGGCTATCTATACGAAGCAACATTACAGGCCAATAAAGCATCCATTTTTTAAACCACAGCGATTATATACCGAAATACAATTAGTCGAGGGCAAAGATTTTAATTATTTCTTGGTATATAACAATACGGAAGATACTATAAGCTATCCAAGTCAAGATGGGCAGATAGTTTATATTCAAGAAGCTTTGGACGAGGAGGGCCAATGGAAATCTATTGAGTATTGGGTAAACAGTACTTGTGGAAATAGCTATTTTAATAGCATGTTAAATGCCAATACTTATACATGGTTTTTAATCAACAAATATAAAGGCGACTATAAAACGAAGTTAAGGGTAAAATATAAATTGCAAAAAGGGTATAAATACAGTCCTGAATTTGAAGGTTATATCAACACGGAGCAATTCAATCAGCCAAATTCCCTTCGGGATGATCAGTTGTTGAAATAAGCTTGGTCAATTTGGTTCTTCGTGACTTCGTGTGGGTATTTTTAGTTTGGATGAACGACTTTGAAGTTGATAGCAGGCATTTCTGTCCCGACAGGAATCGGGAGGAGGGGTTATCAAACCCCGGCGTTCCGGAACAGCCGGGTTTGATAACCCGGCCTCCCAAGAAGGTACTGCAAACAGAATAGGCATTGTTGCTTCAAAAATTGAGGAATAGCTTAATCATAAATATTTACCCACACGAAATCACGAAGAACCGAAAATTTTTTACCTCTTTCACAGCTTCACCAACTTCAAAACGCTCCTGCACATTGGCGATTCAAATACCAAATGGTATATACCGGGATAAATGCCTTCCAAATTCAAAAGCATATTGCTTTTACCGCCACCGATAAATTCATTTTTGTAAAATAACCGCAATTGCCGCCCTACCCCATCTATCAAATACAGGGAGGCCAAACATGCCTGTGGCATTTCTATTTCCAAATTTGCAATGTCATCCTTTACTGGCACGGGATAAACTTTTACTTGTTGCTGGTATTGGCTATTGTCTCCTACCCCGTTCACCAATATGTTAACTGTCACATCCACGATGCTGTCGCAGCCATTGGACAGCGGGAATACTTGCGTGAAGGTGCTGTCGTTCCAAAATTGGATGCCGTTCCATATTTCGCCGACGAGAAAGGTGGTATCGAAGGCGGCAAATTGGTTGAACAATATTTCCAAGTCAATATATATCGTTGAATCGCAGCCGGTCATGGTAGCATTTGGCAATACTTCTACGCCAGTTTCATTTCCCCAATAATATAGGTTGCCGTTTACGGTGATACTTTCATCCTCGCATATCGGGCCGACAATTTCGCTTTCTGCCGTTGGATAAAAGCTGAGCGAGATCAGTACCAACGAGTCGCAATTGAGGTAGCTGCCGTTAGGGAACAATTCGCTCCCTATTGGATTCCCCTCATTGTAAACCGTACCGTTTATGACGATACTTTCGCCTGGACAGAGAACTTGTTCTAATTGCCCTATGGCTTGGTTACCAAATGAAAGTGAAATGGAAACGATGGAATCACAGCCATTTATAGCCGTATATTCTTCCTCGCCGGTAGGATGGTCTTCGTCATACACCGTCCCGTTGATTAAAAGGCTGCCGCCGAAGCAGAGCGTGGCATTTAATTCGGTGGAAATCGGTTCCAAAAAAGACAACGTAACCTGCACCACCGAATCGCAACCGTTTGAAGCCATAAAAAGCTCCGAACCTGTTGGATTCAATTCGTCATATACAGTGCCGTTGATGGTCAGGCTTTCGCCAGCGCAAAGGGTTTCAGCGAGCGTACTGCCCAATTCAGGCAAAAAATTTAAGGAAACATGCACCACCGAATCGCAACCATTGGCAGCGGTAAAAAGCTCCGTTCCGAAGGGGTTTAATTCATTATAAATTGTGTTTCCGACTTGCACACTTTCGCCTGCACACAACAGGGGTTGAAAATCAACTTGCACGGCAGGGAAAAAATTTAGCGAAACTGCCACGGTTGAATCACAACCATTGGCAGCGGAGAAGACCACATTGCCGATGGTATTGGTTTCGTTGAAAACTGTCCCCCCGATGGTCAGGCTTTCCCCTTCGCATAAGGTGGGCGAATATTCACTGGCAATAGATGGAAGGAAATCCAGGGAGACTTGCACCACAGAATCGCAGCCGTTCGAGGCAGTGAAAAGCTCTGTCCCAACAGTATGCGAAGCGTCGTACTGCGTTCCATTGACTACTATGCTTTCGCCATTGCAAAGCGTCTCAGAAATGACTGCGTTGGCCAAAGGCAGCACCGTTATTTCTGTGATAAAAATACTGTCAAAGAATGTGTAGTGAATAGTGTCGGCCAGCGTGGCATCGGCAGTATAAATATCTCCTTGCCAGCTTTCTCCGTAACAAATAGACAAGGCGTTGGTCTGCGTATAAGCGGGCAATGGGATTCGGTGGACGACCGTCGGCGTCATAATTGGCGCATTGAAGTCAAAATAAATCGCAGCGTCGTTTTCAATAACGTCTCCCGGCAAGTTTCCAGCGGCCTGGGCAATGTGGAATTTCACAAAACCAATCGAGCCATCGGGGTTGGAGGCACTGTCGGGCAGGTTGATATTGTCGAAGGTGAAAACTGCGACATTTCCATTTTCCAAAACAAAGGAATAAGGGTGGCTGGCCGCTCCTGACCGCAGACTGGACGGATCGAGCAGGGGCGATAAAGTGTCCCGAAGCACCACAGTGAATGCTGGGGCCGTGCCTGTATTTTGAAAAAGGATTTGGTAATCCAGTTCGGTAGTGCTTTCGATGAAATGCTGCGGGCCAACGCCTTTGGGGAAGGGCTTTTTGATATTAGGATCGTAGCTGCCCACGCTTTCATCGCAAAATACCGAAATAAAATCCTCCTCATCGCCATAAGGGTACTGCGTGACGAAGCCCCTGCTGAAATTGTTGGCCGGATTGGCCCCGCAACCTTCTTCCCAAATAGCGCTTTTCTTACCGTAGGGGTGGCCATCTGGCTGGTGGGTTTCAAGGCGCAAGGTCTGGCCCTGCACCGGGAACACAACGCTGGTGTCGCTGCCTGCCAGTAATTGAAAGGACATGATTTCGTTGGGACGGAGCAGCACATTGTCCTCAATGACTAAGTACGGAATCGGACTGGCCATATCGCCCAAGCCCGTATTTTTGATGGTAAAGGTGACCGTGTTGTTTTCGCAGCGGGAGGAAAGTTCGATGTTCGAGCCGTCCCAATTGGAACTGGCCTGGACGCAAAGGGTATCTGGAAAAATATGCGCTTCAATGCAGTGCGTTTGGCCAACGATGGCATCGCAATCCACATGAGCCTGCAAATAGATGGTGCCGCATTCGATGGGATCGAGGGTGCCGATATCGAACCAAAGGGTGTCGCCCATTTGCGAAGCCACCGGTTGGGAGGCATTTATAAAATTCAAAGCGGGGTCGAGCACGAGCCGTACTTGTGCATTCAGGGCGGGGTCGGTGCCAAGGTTGCAGTAGTTGACGCTGATTTGGGATGTAAAACAAGGGCGGAAAACGCTGGAAACCACATCCACGGTGGGTAAGGGGCAATTGGGCAACTGCACCACCAAATCGGCTGCTATACAAGTATTGTCCATGATTGTAACCGACTGTTGCCCACTGCAAACCTGCCAGGCCCCGGCGGAGGTCATCACCGTGACATCGTAAGTGCCTGGTGCCAAACTGACGGAATAGTTGCCGTCGGCGTCGGGGAATGCCTGAGCAAAACCGCCCCCTGGAGGGTGGAAAGCCACATACCAGCCCGTCCCGACGTTGGCGTTGGCATCGGGCAGGCAATCGCTGTCCAGGTCGAAATCTATATGTCCTTTTACGATGCCGGGCAAATATCCGAAGTTCCAGCAGCCTATGCCGATGTCCTCCACTTTCACATCGTCGTCCACAAATACAAGGTGGAAGTTTTGGGAGAAAATACAATTAGGAAAAACCGTCAAACCTGTGATTCTATAGTTAACGAATTTGGAAACAGCCAGGCTGTACAGGCCATTGGCGTCTGTTTGCACAATGGTATCGAGGAATGGGGAGGTGCTGGTAATGCGCAAATCCGCACAGGGCATCGCAGGTTCGCCGGGGTCGTGATGGCTATCCTGGTTCAAATCAAAATAGACGGTGCCGCTGATCATGGCGTTTTGCACAGGCTGAAATAAAAGGGAACCAAGGTCAGTAGTATCGCCGATATTGATCAATTGCAGCACGGGCAGTGGGGCGCAGGGCTGAAATTCCACAAGGGGGTTTGGTCCAATTAATACGGAGACAGCATAGGTGCCTGTGTCAAGCAGGGCGCTGAATTCCCCAGTGGAACTATTGAGGCCAACAACCACTGTATCTTCTCCGGCAAACTTTATTTGCCAGCCTGCCGCCACTTGGTCGCCAGGGCTGTCGAGGTTACAGTTTCCATTTATATCCATCCATATTTGCCCGACAACAAGATGGAGATTGGAATTGCCTGTACCATCATATTTTATCACAAAATTGTTGAAATTGAAAAGCTCGCCAGTCAGTGCATAGCCACCATCCGAGGTTTGGATGACATCATAGGCTTGGCCGCCGCTGTTGAATGGTTGGTCTATCCATGTTTTTGACCAATCAAGTTCGCCATCGGAATTGTATTTGAAAAGATATAGAAATTGCCCTACAGTATAGCCTGATACAATGCAACCTCCATCTATAGTAGCGGCTATTTCTGGTGTAATTAAGGGCCCATACATACCAATTGCATTGGTTGACCATTGAAATTCATAACCGTTATCCAATTTAGCCAAAATATGGTCAGAACCGTTGCTTGTATATCCTAAATAAATGCTGTCACCCGTGGCTACCTCCAGGTCAGTCATCAATCCCTGTGTGAAAGTGGAGGCATTGAAGAAAAGAATGTTTCCTTGTGGCTGAAAGGTTAAAATCCCCATGGTACTATTCGGCACATTATTGAACCCAATCATCCCTGTGCCATCGTTTTTAAATGCAACATCCACCCCTTCGAGGCCATAGTTTCCTGCCAGGTAATTATTCCAGGTAACGTTTCCATCAATATCCGAAGCAAAAAAAACCAATTCGTTTCCAAATACCGGATGTTCGTGGTAGCCCGTAAAAACAATTTCCCCGATGGGTGAAAGGGCAGCAGCGGCGCAAACATTGTCCGAAGTGCCTGCATGGTAGCTGTGCTCTGATAAAAATAATCCGTCAGCATCCCGAAACTGCCAATAAAATGCGGTGAAATCTGGCGAGCTGTTGACGGTTACATCCCCCGCTATCACGATAGTGCCGTCGGATAATTCTACCAAATCCACACCCCGCAAATTGGCGTTGGAAGAAAGGTCTTCTATCCAAATGGTGTTGCCCGCTTGGTCCAGCTTTAGTAAAACATCACCGTTATAGCCTTGATAATCAGTGAGAACGAGCAGGTTGCCGTCCTGGGTTTCAATGATAGTTTTTGTGGTTGCTGAGTTGGGCGCCCCAACGCCGTGGGGAAATTGCAGCTCAAATCCCTGCCCCTCCGTAGTTCCAAAAGCAAACAGCAGGGCGAATAAGCATACAAAGCAACCGAGGGTGTTATTTTTCTTTTTCATGTGATATTAATTTGGAACGGCGGCCCACAAAGATGGTACACCTTCTTTTCACCGCTACAAAAATTCATCATCACCTGCATAGAACAAAAAACATTTTTCACCAAAAATCAAAAAGTAAAACCCCCAAACTTGCTTTATTTACGATTATCATGATTATTTGTGGCAAAATTGTAAAATATGGCCCAAAACAAACTGCTCGTCCTTTTTAACCACCTGACGGGCGTGGAAAAACGGGAGTTCAGCCGTTACCTCGCCTCCGACTATTTCAACAAACGGGAGGATGTGCAGGCACTATGGACGTACCTGCTGCAAGAATTTGCCCCCGCCGGCGGCGTATTCGACAACCACGCCGCCTACTGGGCCGTATTTCCCAAAGTCCAATACAACGAGGCCCAATTGCGCCATGTCCTGTCGTGGCTCGTGAAAAGCATCGAATACTTCCTCGCCATGCGCCGCTTTGAAAAGGACGGGGCCGAACAAGCCCTGCAACTCGCCACCGCCTGCCGGGAAAAAAACCTCGAAAAACCTTTCCACCAGGCCATTGAACAGGCGGAAAAGCAACTCGAAAAACAGGTGAAAGACCAAGGCTATTTCCACGCCCGCTACCGCCTGGAACTTGAACGCTACGCCTTCTCCGAATCGCAGAAGCGCACCCAGGCCAACAACCTCGGCGAGGTGGGCCGTTCGCTCGACGCCTATCTGCTGGCCGTCAAACTGAAACAAAGCTGCCTCCAACTGGCGCACCAGGCCGTCTATCAGGTGGAATACGACTACTCCTTCCTGCCCGCCCTGCTGCAATATTTGGAAGGCAGCGAATACCTGCAATTGCCCGCCATCGCCCTTTACTATCACTGCTACCGGGCGCTGACGGAGGGCGACGAGGCGCATTTCCGGCAGTTCAAGGACTTGCTCGAACAAAACTTTTCGGCCTTTACCCGGCTGGAAGTAAAGGACTTGTGGCTGCTCGCCATCAATTTTTGCATCAAACGCCTCAATACCGGCGGACGGCCCTACGTACAGGAGGCATTCGACCTCTACCGCACGGGCATCGAGCGGGAAATCCTGCTGGAACAAGGTGCCCTGGGGCGCTTTGCCTACAAAAACACCGTGGCGCTCGGCCTCACCCTCGGCCAGTCGGACTGGGTACATGGCTTCATCGAACAATACAAGGCCGCTCTCGAACCCGCCCACCGGGAAAACTTCTACCGCTACAACCTCGCCCGCTATTATTTTACCGAAAAAAAGTACGCCCAGGCGATGGAACTATTGGTGCTGGTGGGCGACAGCGACCTGCTGCTCAACCTCGATGCCAAGCTCATGCTCCTGAAAATGTACTACGAACTGGGGGAGTTTGACGCCCTCGAATCGCTGTTGGCCGCGCTGAAAACCTTCATCCGGCGGCGCAAAGAATTGGGCTACCAGAAAAATCACTACCTCGGCATCATCCGTTTCACCGAAAAGCTGATGGCCCTGCTGCCCAATGACCAGAAAGCAAAAGAAAACCTGCGCAGCGAGATAGAAGCGGCGGAGGGACTGCCGGAAAAGGAATGGTTGATGGGGAAATTGGGGAACGTGGGCTGAGGGTTTTTGAAAAAAACATAAAAGATAGTCGGTGTAGCCACTATCGGTCGGTCGGTAAATCCCTGTAAAGCCTTTTTTTGTCATTGCACCTGGCCTGGGGTCTTCCTATTGAAAAACGACCCCGCTTTTGCCGGTTTGCAATGGGAAGACCCTGGGCTAGCGGGGTGGGGTGGCAATTTTACCACTGAACTTCATTCATAACATCGAACTTCAAACTTGCGAAAAACTGTCATACGAAGCACTGGCTGCCACTCTTGCCAAACCGCTATTAGCTGCTGCCCTTCTTTTCCGAAGTCTATCTGTTGTTCATTGCAAGTGTAAGTAGAAAACAACATTCTGTCAACGCCTTTACACTATGAGTAATATTTCCTTGTAATGCTATCATTTGTCCTTTTTCTATTTGAGTGCTTTGTTGTTCAGCGGTGAATTCAATTTTTCCTTCCAATACCTGAACACTTATGACTCCGTTTGCTTTATGTGGTTTTAGTTCTGCATTTTCGTGCAGCCCAATTAGCACAATTCTCATAGTCTCTGACTTAAAAATTGTAACAGAATTGCGGTCACTATCTGTCCAAGTCGTTTCATTTTTTATTTGCTTAATGAAATCAAACAAGTTCATTTCTACTAGAGAGGCATTTAAAATGCGTTCACCATCTGGACGTAGTGGTGTCGCATCCTTGGATTTATTTTCCATAATATTATGCGAATTATTAGTTTTTAATTTTTCTACCAATTTTGAAGAAGCTTCGTCAGAAGAAATACCATAACCATTTACCAAAGTCCCCTTTATGTCATATTTTTCAGAAGAAATTGCATAAAGTATTGACTGGTAATCTGGATCTGAAGCCCCTTCAAAACGATATACTTTGTCAATTTGAAAATCTTCAGGAGATAGTATGCGGTTGGTTTGACGGCATACTATGCACTCACCCTTGATATTAAAGTCGTGTGTATAACCTAACTTGATTAACCCGTTTATGGTTTCTGATAATGTTCCAAAATTTTCTTTCATAGTTGGCATTTTAATTATAGTATTTTTATGGAGTCTGTCTTTTACTTGTTCTATCTAAACTGAAAATGAACCAACAAAGTGTCACTGTTCCAATGCTAAAAACAGTATCACCCACAACACGAAGCCATTTTATTACGTGCATGTGAGGCATTTGCATAAACTCAGCCGAACGGGCATACCACATGCCTTCATTTACGCTGGCTACAGTTTGCAAAAAACCGATGGGAAGTAAACTTAGTACGACCATTGCCATTAAACCGATATTAATGGACCAGAATGAAATGGCTAATAATTTTTCATTCCATTTGATGTTTCTGTACAAACTTCTAAATACAAATAACATCAATCCAATACCTAACATTCCATATACTCCGAATAAAGCCGTATGTCCATGAACGGCCGTTGTATTCAAGCCTTGCATATAGTATAAGGCAATTGGTGGATTAATTACGAAACCAAAGATACCCGCACCAAGAAAATTCCAGAAAGAAACGGATAACAAATAGTAGATAGGCCATTTGTAATCTTTCAGCCAATCGGTGGCCTTGCTCAGTCTGTAATTGTGAAAAGCTTCAAAGCCTATCAAAATAAGTGGCACTACCTCCAGGGCACTAAAAGTGTAATGTCGTCAACTTAAGGCAAAAGCAGTATTTTGTGTCACAAAAATGCACAAGCCCACCACTATTTTCAAATCGGTAGTGGAACAACTTCAAAGCGAGTCCTTCCATACCGAATACCGTGCTGAAACGAACTATTTTTGC
>JBGSKQ010000060.1:0-18262 GCA_041741095.1 Saprospiraceae bacterium | reverse complement strand
CCAATTGCGGGCGACAATTGCGGAATTGCAACGTTTATTTCAACCCATAATTCCGGAGATGTTTTCCCGATTGGAACGACGACCGTGACTTATACTGCAACCGATAATGGCGGTTTGATGGCTGTTTGCAGCTTTGATATTACTGTCGCTGATACGGAAAATCCCGTCATAAGCAATTGCCCGTCAAATATTTCCGTGAACAGCGACTTCGGCCTTTGCGAGGCAATAGTCAATTGGACAGCTCCGACAGCCTCAGACAATTGCGGAATTGCAACGTTTATTTCAACACATAATTCCGGCGATATTTTTCCGCTCGGAACGACGACCGTGAATTATACGGCGACCGACAATGGTGGATTGATTGCAACTTGTTCTTTCGATGTAACCGTGGTAGATGCGGAAAATCCCGTCATAACCAATTGTCCGTCAAATATTTCCATGAACAGCGACCCCGGCGTTTGCGAAGCATCTGTTTCATGGACTGCTCCAATTGCGGGCGACAATTGCGGAATTGCAACGTTTATTTCAACCCATAATTCCGGAGATGTTTTCCCGATTGGAACGACGACCGTGACTTATACGGCCACCGATAACGGCGGTTTGATGGCAACTTGCAGCTTTAATATTACTGTCGCAGATGCCGAAAGCCCTGTTATAGCAAGCTGCCCTGCCAATTTCAGCATCTCAACCGACCCTGGCGTTTGCACTGCAAACGCAATTTGGATTGCGCCTTCGGCTACAGACAACTGCGGCATAGCTACGTTTACCAGCAACTACTTGCCCGGTGATTTTTTCCCGCTCGGCACCACGACCGTCAGCTACACCGCCACTGACAACGGCGGCCTGACTACAATTTGCAGCTTTGATATCACAGTGGTGGACGGTGAAATCCCGATGATTTTAAATTGTCCCTCCGATATTATTGCACAGGTAAATACGATGAATTGCGAAGCATCAGTTACTTGGACTATCCCATCTGCACAAGATAACTGCACAGTTCCCACTTTAACTGGGACATATTTGCCTGGTACTGTCTTTCCAGTGGGCGCTACGGCAGTGATTTATACAGCAATCGATCAAGCTGGCAATACTGCGCAATGTTCTTTTATTGTCACTGTCATGGATGGCGCTGTGGTCACCAATTTAATCGAAAGCATCTGCCAGGGCCAGAGCTATCCGATTGGAAACCAGTCGTTTGACCAAAGCGGAAACTACTCCGTCACGCTGGCGGCGGCTAACGGCTGCGATTCAGTGGTCAACCTGGAACTAACCGTACTGTCAGTTTTTACCACCAATCTAATCGAAAGCATTTGCCAGGGCCAGAGCTATCCGATTGGAAACCAGTCGTTTGACCAAAGCGGGAACTACTCCGTCACGCTGGCGGCGGCAAACGGCTGTGATTCCGTGGTCAACCTGGAACTGACTGTACTGCCCGTTTTTACCACCAATTTAATCGAAAGCATCTGCCAGGGCCAGAGCTATCTGGTTGGCAACCAGTCGTTTGACCAAAGCGGGAACTATTCCGTCACGCTGGCGGCGGCAAACGGCTGCGATTCAGTGGTCAATTTGAACCTGACCATACTGCCAGTTTTGGAAACTAACCTTGTGCAAAGTATCTGCGAAGGGGACAATTATAGCATTGGCAATCAATCATTTAGCCAAAGCGGCAATTACACAGTAATGCTAACGGCTATCGGTGGTTGCGACTCGATCGTACACCTGGAACTGACCGTACTGCCCGTTTTTACCACCAATTTAATCGAAAGCATCTGCCAGGGCCAGAGCTATCTTATTGGAAACCAGTCGTTTGACCTAAGCGGGAACTACTCCGTCACGCTGGCGGCGGCAAACGGCTGTGATTCCGTGGTCAACCTGGAACTGACTGTACTGCCCGTTTTTACCACCAATTTAATCGAAAGTATCTGCCAGGGCCAGAGCTATCCGATTGGAAACCAGTCGTTTGACCAAAGCGGGAACTACTCCGTCACGCTGACGGCGGCAAACGGATGCGATTCAGTGGTCAACCTGGAACTGATGGTCTTGCCCGTTTTAGAAACCAACCTTGTGCAAAGTATCTGCGAAGGGGATAGTTATGGCATTGGCAATCAATCATTTAGCCAGAGCGGCAATTACACAGTAATGCTTACGGCTTTCGGTGGTTGCGATTCGATCGTACACCTCAACCTCACTGTTTTTCAAAATCCAAACACCATGATTTTTGGACCCAACAGCGTCTGCGTCGGCTTGAGCATCCTGCTCACTGCCGGGGTGTTCGATGCTTATGCCTGGTCGCCGGGCGGCGAAACTACGCCTGGTATCGAGGTAACGGCAGGTGGCACTTACAGTGTGACCATCACCGATGCCAATGCTTGCACTGCCTCGGCGAGTACAACGATTGCCGAGGAAAACTGCAACTCGGTGGCCGCTTCGTTTTCAGTCAGCCAGGATACGGCTTGCGCATCGCATTTTGTGCAATTTTCAAACACTTCGAGCGGCGGGGATTCGCTGCTTTGGGACTTCGGCAACGGCAATTTCAGCAGTGAACCGAGCCCCTCGGCTTTTTACCCGTCGCCGGGTACCTACACCGTTATGCTCGTGGTGAGCGACGGCATTAGTTCCGACACGGCCCAGCAGCAGATTTTTGTTTACCCAAAAATCGAGGCGGCATTTACGACGGCCGTGCCTGACTTATGCGAACCTAAGTCCTTGATTTTCAACGATATTTCACAAAGCACCTTTGGACTGTCGGGCTGGTCGTGGAACTTCGGCGACGGCTCGGCAGGCAGCGGTCAAGCGGCCCCGCACAGCTATACCAACTTCGACACGGTCAATGTTACACATATTGTTTTCGACCAATTTGGCTGCGTGGACAGCGTGAACCAGAACGTAATAGTGGCCGACCCAGGCACCGTTCCCACACCCGTCCACCTTTGCCTGAACCTTTGCGAAGGCGACAGTTTGGTAGTTGGAAATTCGGTGTTCAACGCCGCCAACCCGATAGGCTCGGCGACGCTGACGGCGGCTTCTGGCTGCGACTCGACGGTGACGGTAGAACTGACTTTCCAGCCTTTGCAGCATGTACCGCTCAGGGCCGATTTTTCTATTTGTGAAAATGAAACGGCGACACTGGATGCGGGCAGCGGCACTTCGTTTTTATGGTCAAATGGAGCAACCTCCCAAAGCATAAACATCTCACAGGCAAATACTTACGCCGTGACCGTGACCAATGGCGGTATTTGCCCGGAAGTAAGGGAAGTGACAGTTTCGGTGGATGAAATACCCTCGGTATTGTCGGTGGCTGGGACGGATATTTATATTTGTGAAACAACAGAAATCCTGGCCCTGGCTGCCCAGCCACCCGTTTCCGGAAGCGGCACGTGGACTGCTTTTGGTCCTGCGGATATCAACAATCCGGTAAACCCGATCACTACGGTCTCTAACCTTTCTATTGGCGAAAACTACTTTATATGGACTTTGAGCAGTGGGGCTTGCGACAACTTTGCTGCTGACACAATGCTGGTCAATGTGACCGCCGAGGCGACCGAAGCGGCGCAAGCAGGCGACGACCAGTCGTTTTGCAACAGCGTAAACAACATCAACCTGAACGCTTCACAGCCGCAGGGTGCAGGCATTATGGGCGAGTGGTCGCAACCATCGTCGCAGGCACAGTTGGGTGTTGAAATTTTGGAACCAAACAACCCAAACTCGCCCATAACTGGCTTTTTCCCCAACAACAACTATCTCTTTACCTGGACGCTAACGAACGGTGCATGCGGTGCGTATTCATTTGACAATGTGTTGGTTAGCACCTACGCTGGCCTCCTTCCGCCTGCCGATGCAGGAGGCGACCAAAACCTTTGCGACGAAGTGGAAACGACCCTCGCCGCCAACTTGCCGTCCGGTACTTTAGGAGAATGGTCGGCGCTCGAAGCAGCAAGCGGGGCGTTTATTTCTCAACCATTTGATGCCACGACATTGGTGAGCGATCTCGCCGCCGGGGGCAATGCCTTCGTTTGGACATTGTCGAGCAGTGAGTGCCCGGCTTACTCTTCCGACACGGTGCAAGTGTTTTTGAGCGAGGGCCTGGCCGCCAATGCCGACGTATATTTTAACCTGGGCCAACCGCTCACGAGGCTGGATTTTTTGGCAAATGACGAATTGCCGGGGCGGGAAAACGTGAACCTGGCTTTCCTTTCAACGCCGCTTTATGGCAGCTTGACCACCAATGGCGACGGCACCTACGACTTCCTCTTCGGCGTGGACTCGACCGTGAACGTCGAGTTCACCTACGAAATCTGCCTGAAGGACTGCCCCGATGTATGCTCACAGGCGCAGGTGCTGATTTTATCAAAATCGCCACTGCCGCCACCCGTCATCGAGAAGCCCGCCAACGTCATCACCCCCAACGGCGACGGCACAAGCGAACGGCTTGCCATCCCTAATTATTCGGAATTACCGCCACCGATTGAAATCACCATCATCAACCGCTGGGGGAATGTGGTTTTTCAAGAAAAAAACTACCAAAATGATTGGGACGGCCATTCGGGAAAGGGAAAGAAGCTGCCCGACGGCACTTACTACTACATCCTGAAAGGAAGTGGCAACGAGGTGAGCGGGGCCGTGACGATAGTGCGGTAATTACAAATCAAAAGGGTTGAGAAAGCTCAACCCAGCTAAGCCTTTGAAATCTTTTTCATTGTAATGGATTGTTAGTGATGGCATTATTTCCTGCCCCAGCGGGGCAGAATGTTGGTAGGATTTCCGTTTCCCCATTGATTTCAGCCCCAGCGGGGCGTGATGTTCCGCCCCGCTGGGGCTGAAATCGGGGGTATGCGTGTTTGCTACCAACATTTCGCTCCCGAATTATCGGGACAAGCTCCGCTGGGGCGGCCATCACTACAATCCGTATATTCAGGAAATCTTTTTCATTGCGGGAAACAAGGGTTGCCCCTTTCAAATGAGATGGTCAATGCTTTCAATGCTCATTGGGGGTTGAATAATACCGTAGAATTTCATGTAATCAATTTCTGATTCGTCTTCGGGAGGTGATGGCGTGAAATCATAAACCAACTCTCGGTGTGACTGATCGGCTTCTTTCTTCCAAATCTTGACTCCCCCAAGCCAAGAAGTTAGCCGAAGCAACTCTAAGAGGCGATTAAGGATGCCGGGGTTTTTGACTTCAATGATGATTTGCATAAAGGAATATTTAACAAACAAATGTAGCAATGATTAAGGAACTGTTCAAAATCTGTTTTTTATGAAAAATAATACACTAATCAGCATATTGTTTTTACTGTGGGGAACCCTGAGCGCCCAGCAGCTCCCCCTTTTCACCCAATACACCGAACTGCAGACCTACCTCAACCCCGCTGCCATACCAGTGGATTATTTGCAATACAACATGAACCAGATGGCCGGGTTGACCTACCGTGTACAATGGCTCGGCATGGAAGATACGCCCCGCACGGGCTTGCTGCGCTACGAGCGGATGCGGGAAGACAACAATCTCACGACTTTTGGCGGGATGCTTTTCAACGACAAGGTAGGGGCCAATACGCTCATTGGCCTGTACGGCAGGTATTCGTACCAAATCCGCCCGGCAGGTGAAAACAACCTATTTATTGGCCTGGGCATTACTGCCGGGCTGCTTCAATACCGCCTGGACGGCTCGGAACTTGAATTTGAGCCAGACGACCTGCTCAGGGGTGGTAAAGAGACCAGCCTGTTGCCCGATTTTGGCTTGGGGGCCAATGTGACCTGGCACCCCGAAACTGGCACAAAATGGTACGTCGGTGTGTCCCTGCCGCAGACTTTCGGGCTGAGTGCCAATTTCAAGACGGAGGCGACGGGAGAAATTTCCATCAAACGCATCATGCACCTGTATGCCAACGGCGGTGCCATTTTCGCTGTGGGGCAACAAGGCTTCCTGGAGCCATCCGTTTGGGTAAAATATGCCCAAAATGCGCCCATGCAGGTGGATTTTAACCTTCGCCAAAAATTTGTCAACAACTTCTGGATGGGCCTTGGCTACTCGACTTCCCGCAACCTCCACCTCGAAGTGGGGATGATTTTAAATTCCCTTTTAAAAATGAAAGATGCCGTCATGCGGGTAGGTTATGGCTTTGATTACAATATAGCCAGCTATGGTGCAAGGCTCGGCACCACGCACGAATTGAACGTGAGTTATGCCTGGGGAAAGTGATGAAAGAAGAAATGAGAGGAGTGAGTCCCGATAGCTATCGGGAGAGAGAAATGAGAGGAGGCAATTAGCATCAACTTCTTGCAACTCAGGTTATTTCTCACAACAACTCACGGCTCAATATTTTGCGAAAATCGCTTAATCTGAGTTTAAGACACCATCTGCACAGAATGCACCATGGGCAAGTAGTTGCTCACTACTTGCCAGCTTTCGCCCCGATCTTCCGAGTGGAAAACGTTGCCGGTTGTAGTGCCAAAAACCACCTCGTCGCCCGATGAGGCCAGTGCATGGCGGTAGGTAATATCGAAGCAAAAATCCTGTGGCAACCCTTTTCTGAAAGCCTTCCAATTTTTGCCGCCATCATCGGTACGGCAGATGCAAAGCGCCTTGTCAACGGCCACCCTGTTCACATCAGCAACGCCGGGGGCTACCCAAGCCTGGTGGGGGTTGTCGTGGGCGACGGCCAAGGCAAAGCCAAACTTGGCCGGGCCGTTTTGTTCGGTCACCTCTTCCCAGTTTTTTGCCCCATCGGTAGAGCGGAAAATGCCGCAGTGGTTCTGTTGCCAAAGCACGTCGGGATTTGAAGGTGCTGCCACGAGGATGTGCGGGTCGTGGCCAAATTCAGAAGTGGGGTCGGGCAAAAAATCTGCCCGCAAACCTTTGTTCCTGACGGCCCAGGTCTTTCCAGCATCGGTCGTTTCAAAAACCCCGGCACAGCTTACGCCAATCAGCACCCGGTCTTCGTTGCGTGGATCCACCAGCACGGAATGGATGCCCGCATGATCACGGCCACCACCGAACCATTGCCCCCCTATCCTGCTTGGGTGGTTCCACAATGATTCTACCAAAGAAAATGACTGGCCGCCGTCCTCGCTGCGAAAAAGTCCGCCCGGCTCCGTACCCATCCAAATCCTTTCAGGTTTTGAAATACCCCCATGTTGCACCGCCCATAAATAGCGGGTGGTGGCAGGCATGCCTTCCTTGATTTCGCTGCCTTCCGGATAGGCAGGGGCTGCCACTTCTTCCCAGGTGGCGCCTTTATCGGTGGAGCGGTGGAGTTTGGCTCCCCAATGGCCGTTGTCCAGGCAAGCCCACCAGGTGCCGTTGCGCTCGTCTTCATAAGCGATTGAAATGGGCACACCTTCAAAATGTACTTCTTCGACTTTCCAGCCGGCAGCTTTTTTCCGGCAAACGACGAACCCTTTTCGGGTTCCCAATAGCAGGGTTGATTTCATGTTGAATTTGGTTAATGATGAACTATGAATGATGAACTGAGTGGCGATGTCATTTGGCAAGTATGGGCTACCCGCCGGAGAGTGCCTGCATGATAAACACTTCGCTATTTTCTGAAAATGGATCGCTCAGGCGCTGGCGGTCCTTGATGAGCACCCCGTCAATAAAAATATTGACATGCTTGCGGAGCGAGCCAGCCTCGTCAACGATGTAGCCCTGGATGCCTGGGTATTGGCGGTCAATGTTTTGGAGCAATTCATTGAGGCTTTGGCCATGTGTGACCGTATCTTTTATGGTAGGAAAAAAGCGCTTCAGCGCATACGTGAACTTGACAGTGGGCATGGTAGGGTGATTTTTTTTCGGTAAAAATAAGGCCCTAAAAATACAATGGATTGTTTTAAAATAAAAACAATTAGTTGTAAAATAAAAAAAAGGCCGGACTTAAAAGCCCGGCCCATTTAACTCCAACAAGCTTACCTTATTCAACTATTACTTTATGCGCCAGTTCTTGGCCATCTGCCCAGATTTGCACCAGGAAGACGCCTTTTAGGCCATTGCTTGTGTCAAAATGATAGCGTGATTCGCCTTCCACCAACTGCTGGGTTTCCACCAACCTGCCGTTCATGTCGTGCAGGCGGATAAATCCACGCTTGAAGTCGCCGTTCACTTGTACGTTGATGCCGTATTTCGTCGGATTGGGGAAAATTTCCATTTCCAGTTCGGAAGCATTCACCGACTGGTTTCCTTCTGAAAAGCCGATTAGTGCGCTGCCATTTCCGCCATAATTTACACAGTTATTGTTGATGGCCGACACGCTTTCGCAGCCTGTTTTGTTGAGGTAAATCGTCACCGGGCCAGCGATGGCTCCCGCTGTATTCAGCAGGTCGTGTACCGGGCAGCAATCAGACAGTTTCAGGTTTTGGAATATTTTGAAACTGCCGCCAACGGCGCTCAATGTTCCGAGTCCATTCAGTGAAGTCAACTGGCCATTGGTTTGGATCAGCAGGTTCCCACCGATGGTTTGCAAGCCAGAAAGCCCAGCAAGGTTCGTCAGTGCTGTGGTTTTGATGGTCAAATTGCCCGTCACTTGCCAGATATTTGACAAGGCAGCCAAGCTGTTGATGCCTGCATTTTGGATGGTCAAATTGCCCTGGATGATAGTGTAGCACTGGCTCCAGGCATTCAACTGCCCTTGGTTGGTGAAAGTGACATTGCCCACATAAGTGAGGTCGCCAAGATCCTCATCCACTTGGCCGTCGCAGTCGTCGTCCAGGCCATTGCAGATTTCAGGAGCGCCTGGGTAGCAAACAGCAAGATTGTCGTTGCAGTCACCGCTGATGGCAATGAGTTCGGACGCCATGTAGCAGCCAAGTGGCCGCTGGCAAGCTGTTTCGACAAAACCGCTTCCGTAGCCGTCGCCGTCCCTGTCTTCGTACCAGGTTTGTCCGGGGTGCTGGTTGCCGTCGTTGTCATTGCAGTCGCCAGGCTGTGCCGAAGCAACATAACCATTGGGCTGTACGCAGGAAGATTGAGAAACCCCATCCGTATAGCCATCGCCGTCCATGTCTTTGTACCAAACACTTGCCGGGGTGCCGGTACCAATTATTGCTGTAGCGGTAGAAGCAGTACATCCTCCCACGCCTTGGGCCAATACGCTGATATTGTATGTGCCGGGAGTAAGGTTGTAGAAATAATTGGAACCTTGATAAGTATGGCCGCCATCCACCGAGTAGAATAGCGTGCCGCCGGGTGCATTCGCCGTGATGGTCACAGTTCCATTGCCAAAGCCACCACAGCTTTCGTCTGTGCTGGATACATCTGTGATTTGCACAAAAGGATTGACCGTCACGGTAGCGGTGCAATGATTACTATTTCCATAGGAATCGGTCACGGTAAGTGTCACTGTTTGCTGGCCAGCATCGCCACAATCAAATGAGCTTTGGGAAACAGACATTCCTTGCAAGCCGCAATCATACGTGCTTCCATTGTCCACATCTTCCGGGAAAATGAAAGCATGGCCACTGGCATCCAGGTTTACCACTTGGTCGTGGCAAAGAGCTTCCGGAGCGGCGCAAGGTGGCGGAGGCAAGGAAATATCGCCATTGAGGTCGGTCACTGAAAATGAAAAATTACAAGCAGCAGCAGCACCCGTATTGGTAAAAACAATTTCAAAATTGCCAGGGCCAACTGTTGCATCGAAAGGTTGTGTAGAGGAGGATCCCACATCCGCCAAAAAATTAGTACTCATAGACGAGGGCTCATAAGGGTTCGGATTGTTGCCACCAGCTTCCTGATATACATGGGCATGGGCATTTGTGTTACAGGCTGGGTCGCCAGTATTGGGATCAAAATTTACCGTGATACAAACCGGGCCATTCGAGTTGTTGTAAAAACGGAAAGCAGAATAATTGAAAGTAGTGCCTGCGCTAAATGTGCCAGGAAAGACTTTATTGCCGCAAACGGCAGGAGTTCCATCCCTGAAAATACGGCCAAGCTGCGTCCCGTTTCGTACGATAAAATCGGGGTGCGTCCCTGGGCTGTTCCACCCGCCGGGAATGGCTTGGGACAAATCGTTTGGATTGCCCTGCGACAAGGCAGCAATGCCAAATACAAGTATCAAAATAAAGGTTTGAGCAGTGTAAAATAATATACGCTTCATAGATTTGGATTGATAAAACGTAGCGAAATAATTTGATATTCAAACAAGAGGAATTATTGCATTTTAAATAGCCTTATGGAAAGAATAGACACCTTAAGCCGCATACGTTTTTAATTGTTAGATAAGGTCAGGTATGATTATTTTGCTGATTTTTTTAAATAATTATAGTTCGCACCACCAAGTGTTGTGCATGGGTTTGGGGCGTTTCGCCCCCAAACCCTCTATGCACTACACTTGGCGACGTGAGGTATATCAAAATATATTAGGGGCAATTAATCCATGCAATTCAGGATTATTGCCGATATATTCAGCGTAATAAATTAATTCAAATAATTAATAAACAATGGAGGGGGACGTGCATTCCCGGGCGTTGAAGTCGTTTAAAAACGAACAAATAAGCAATGAGCGGAGGTATTAAACCCATCCGGCCCAATTGCCCATATCAAACTATTAACGGTTGAAGAAGTATCAGAATGGAATACGGGTAGTGAACAACTTAAACAAAAATATGGAGCAATACACTACCACTTAGGGGGAAATTGTTCTGCTGCATTTCCAAAAATAGTTCCAATTGGAACAAAACAATAGATATTATTTTCCTTTAAAAATACAGGCTTGAAAATCAGTTCATTAACTTCGATTCCATTTCTTTCAAATAAACAAGGCAAGCCAAATCTTCTACGTCTTCGCTCGGCCCATTGGCAAACCAGGCCTCCAGCATTTCCTTCGCCACCGCCTCGGAAGTAGCCCTCAGGCTCATGCAGAGGATGTTGGCATCGTTCCACTTCCTGGCCCCGGCTGCCGTTTCGGCGTCGTGGCAGAGGGCAGCCCGGATGCCCTTCACCTTGTTGGCGGCAAGGCTGATGCCCGTACCCGTCCAGCAAAAAAGCACGGCTTGGTCAAATTCCCCCCTGGCTACTTTTTCGGCTATTTCAATGGCTACTTTCGGCCAAGGCGCAGGTGTTTCGACCAAAGCCCCAAAGGTGGCTACTTCATGGCCCCTTTTTTTCAATTCCTCCACCACCACCTCGGCCACCTGCATTTTCATATCTGTCCCGACGGCTATTTTCATTTTGATAAAAGTTTTATTATGCTCTCAATGTTCATGACAAATGTAATGGGTGGAAACAAAAAAGCCCCTTCTTGTTGGGAAGGGGCTTCCGTAATTTTTGCGCTTATCTTACCTTATTATTATCAATTTTTTAGTCAATAGTTCGCCGCCCGACACCAGGCGCACATTGTATTCTCCAGGCGGCAAATGGCCCAAATCCAATTCCAAACGGGCTTGACCATTCTCGCTGTCAAATTTTTTGCGGAGCACTACCCTTCCGATCTGGTCGAAAACATCCAATAGGCCATCTTCCTCCAAGCCGCTTATTTTGACAGCTACCTTCGATGCCGCCGGATTTGGAGATACCTGCAAAGAAAGTGCAGCCTCCATCGCAAAGCCACAATCCGCACAATCTCCGCCCGGCCCCACCAGGTTACTTCCCGGTGCGCACTCCGCATTAACCTGTCCCACGCTGCTGCAGCCGATCTGGTTCAGGAAAATGCCCGTGCTGCCACCAATGCCGCCCGACGAGTTCAGCAAATCGTAGATAGCGCAGCACTCGGCACAGGTCAGATTATGGTGGTGCGACAGCGATCCACCCACATAGACAAGGCTGTCCAAGCCATCAAGGGTCTCCAACTGGCCGTTGTTCTGGATGGTCAGGTTGCCGCCAATGGTGTCCAATTCAAGCAGCCATTCCAAGTGATCGAGGCCGGTTTGTTTGATCATCACGTTGCCTGTGACCATTCGCAGCTTGCGCAGCGAACCGAGGCTGTCAATGCCCGCATTTTGAATGGTCAGGTCGCCGTCAATCACCGTGTAGCAGGGGCTGAAAGCGTTGACCTGAGCTTGGTTGGAAAAGGTGACGTTGCCAGTGTAGGTCATTTCAGCCAAACCCTCGTCCACTTCGCCGTCGCAGTCGTCGTCCAGGTTGTTGCACAGTTCCACAGCACCTGGGTAGCAGTTTGCACGGCTGTCGTCACAGTCGCCTGAGGTGGCGCAGTTGGCGGCGCTCTTATAGCCCCACGGCTTTTGGCACTGTACAACTATGGCACCATCAGACCAGCCGTCGTTGTCCATGTCTTTGTACCAAATTTGTCCGGGGTATTCGTCGGCATCCGCATCGTTGCAGTCACCCGGCTGTGCGCTGGCCACATAGCCATTAGGCTGCAAACACGCACTTTGAGTAATGCCGTCTGTGTAGCCGTCGCCGTCCCAATCCTTCCACCAAAGCGTTGGCGTACCAATGCTGGACACGGTTGTAGGAATGGGTGCATTGGTGCAGCCCAAGCCACCGAACGCCTGCACGACGACGCTGTAAGTTCCGGCCGCAAGGCCAGTAAAGCTGCCGTTCATCTGCCAGCTTGCCCCGCCGTTGATGGAATAGGCCACCTGCCCGCCGGGGGCGTCAACCGTCACGACAATGCTGCCGTTGGCCATGCCGCAATCTTCAGGCGTGACGGCCACATTTATATTGGTAAAAAAGTCCTCCACCGTCACTGTTGCTGTGCAGGTGGCGCTGTTGCCGTGGCCGTCGTTGGCCGTCAGGGTCACCGTGTTCGGCCCTATTTCTCCGCAGTCAAACTGCTTTGGAAAAACGCTGATCAGGTTGATTGCTCCGCAATTATCGTTGGAGGCGGCGGCGTTGAACACTTGCGCCGGGACAATGTTGGCGTTTCCGTTCCCGTCCAATTGGATGCTGATATTTTGGCAAACAAGGCTGGGCGGCAGGTTGTCCGCCACAGTCACATTTGCTGTGCAATTACTGCTGTTGCCGTTCACGTCAGTCACGGACAGGTTGACCGTGTTGCTTCCTAAATTGTTGCAAGTGAACGAGTTGGGCGAAACCGCCATTCCAAAAATACCGCAGTTGTCGAAAGAGCCGTTGTCAATATCCGTTTCCGTGATGGAGGCCGTACCGTTTTGATCCAAATAAACAGTTGCGTTTTTGCAAAGTGCATTTGGTGCCAAATTATCAACAACAATGACACTTGCCGGGCAGGAAGCTGAATTGGCCGAAGGGTCTGTGACCGTCATAGTCACCACGTTTAAACCCACTTCGGAACAATTAAACATGCTTTTGCTGATGGACAAGGCAGTTCCGCAGTTGTCGCTGCTGCCATTATCCACCTGCCAAGCCGCCAAACTTGCCTGCCCGGCCGCATCTAAATAAAGTGTTGTTGTTTTACAAACTGCCAAAGGTTGAATATTGTCCACCACGGTGACGCTGGCCGAACATTGAGCTGTATTGCCGTGGCCGTCGTGGGCATATAAAGTGACCAGATTCTGGCCTACATCGCTGCAATTGAATTGACTTGGGGCAACACTTGAGAGCTGTACCATACTGCAATTGTCGCCGCCATTCTGAAAAACATCTGCCGGAGTGATGACCACCTGCCCGTTGGCCTCCAAATAGGCCGTGTGGTTTTTGCAAACAACCGTGGGGCTGGAAACATCAAGGATTGTCACAATAGCCTGGCAAGCTGCCGTGTTGCCGTTCCCATCGTTCATTGTCAATATGACATGATTTTCACCTAAATCGCTGCAATCGAATTGATGGGGTGAAACACTTAGCAAATTGACCGTGCCGCAGTTGTCGGACGAGCCATTGTTTACCTGTGAAGGCAGAATGCTCGCTGCGCCATTTTCATCCAAGTTTACGCTGATGTTTTTGCAAATGGCCGAAGGCGGCATCATGTCCTGCACCGTGACGATGGCACTACAACTTGCCTGCTTGGTATTGTTGCCAACAATAGTCAGCGTCACGGTTTTTTGACCCAAGTCACTGCAAGTCAATAAGTTGGGCGAAACGCTTATCAAGGCAATGCCGCCGAGCACGGTCGAGCCGCCGTCCACATCCGAGCCGACCAAATTGATTTGGCCCGCAGCGTTGAGGTTTCGGCTGATGTTCTGACATATCGCATTGGGCAACTGGTTGTTCTCCACAGTCACATTAGCTGGGCAGTTGGCGCTGTTACCGTTCACGTCCGGCACGGACAGCGTGACCGTGTTCTGGCCGACATTGGCGAGGGTGAAGGTATTCGGGCTGACGGTCAACGTGCCGAGGGCGCAATTGTCTAAACTGCCATTGTTGACCTGTGCGGCGGTGACGCTGGCGCTGCCATTGGCGTCCAGTTCCACTGTCACGGGCTGGCAGATTGGCGTGGGCGGAATATTGTCCACCACCATCACGGTCGTCGAACAAGTGGAGACCAGGTTGTTCACGTCCATCACAGTCAAGGTCACGTTGTTCGGGCCAACGTTGGCACAAGTGAAAGCATTGGGCGAAACCGTGACAGAAGCCACCCCGCAGTTGTCGGAACTACCATCATTGACCTGCGTAGCGGCCAAATTTATTTGTCCCGCAGCATTCAGGTAAATAGTCGCCGTTTTGCAGACCGCCGTCGGTGCGGTCGCATCGCTCACCGTCACAATGGCGTTGCAGCTTGCCTGCTGGGTATTGTTGCCGACAATGGTCAGCGTCACGGTTTTTTGACCCACATCACTACAAGTCAACAAGTTGGGGGAAACGCTCCTGCTCGCAATGCCGCCGAGCGCCGTCGAGCCGCCGTCCACATCCGTAGCGGCCAAATTTATTTGGCCCGCAGCGTTGAGGTTGCGGCTGATGTTCTGACAGACAGCATTCGGCAACTGGTTATTTTCCACCGTCACCTGAGCGGCGCAGGAAGTTGAGTTACCGTTCACGTCCGGCACGGTCAGCGTCACAGGGTTGATGCCGACATTGGCGAGGGTGAAGGTGTTCGGGCTGACGGTGAGTGTACCGAGTGCGCAATTGTCGAAGCTGCCATTGTCCACTTGCGAGGCAGTGACCGATGCGTTGCCCATTGGGTCAAGCTGCACGACCACGTCCCGGCAGAGCGGCGTCGGGGCGGCGTTGTCGTTGACCGTCACGGTCGCCTGACAGGAGTTGGTGTTGCCGTGCCCATCGTCAGCGGACAGCGTGACGAGGTTGCTGCCCAAGTTGTTGCAGCCGAAGGTGAAGGGCGAGACGCTGAGGAGGTTCACCGTGCCGCAATTGTCGGAAGAGCCGTTGTTCACCTGAGAAGGCGTGATGCCGACCGAGCCATTGGCACCGAGGTTGACGGTGATGTTTTTACAAACCATGACCGGCGGTGTGTCGTCGAGCACTGTGACGTTGGCGGTGCAGGTTTTTGTGTTGGTATGTCCATCGTCCACGGTGAGGGTGACTTGGTTGTTGCCCAAGTTGTTGCAAGTAAAATCATCCGGCACGACGCTGACGAGGTTCACGGTGCCGCAATTATCAGTACCGCTCTGGAAAACATCCGCCGGGGCGATGCCTGCCTCCCCGTTGGCATCCAAACCGACCATGAAATTTTTACAAACAACACTTGGCTGCGTGTTGTCCTGCACCGTGACGGTAGCTTGGCAGGTGGCACTCACGCCGTTGTTGCCGAGGATGGTCAGGGTCACGGAATTCTGGCCCAAATTGGCACAAGTGAAGGCGTCGGGAGCAACCGTCATCAAGTCAATGCCACCGAGTACCGACGAGCCGCCGTCCACGTTGGCGGGAGTGATGCTGACCATGCCATTTGCGTCCAAGTAGGCGGTATAAGGTTGGCACACCGCATTGGGTGCGTTCGTATTGGTGATGGTGACGATGGCCGTGCAACTACTTGTCCGGTTGTTCACGTCGGTAACGGTGAGGGTGACGTTGTTTTGACCCAGATTGGCCAGCGTGAAGTTGTTCGGCGAAGCGCTGAACGAGGCAATGCTGCAATTGTCGCTGCTGCCGCCGTCAAGTTGGCTTCCTGTGATGCTGGCCTGGCCGGTCACGGCATCAAGGTTGACGGAGATGTTCTGACAAATGGCGGCCGGGTCGGTGATGTCCCGGATTTGGACGGAAGTGGTGCAAGTTGTGACGAGGTTGTTTTCGTCCGTAATGGTCAGCACGACTTGTTGATTGCCCACATTTCCACAATTGAAACTATTGGGCAAAACACTCCGGCTGGCGATGCCACAATTGTCCGAGCTGCCGTTGTCCACTTGCGGGGCGGCGAGCGAAACTTGTCCGTTTGCACCAAGGTCGAGGACAAGACCCGTGACGCAATTTGCCGAAGGGGAAATATCGTCCACCACATTGACCGTGGTCGTGCAGGTGGACACCCGGTTGTTCACGTCGGTGACGGTCAAGGTCACGGTGTTGTTGCCCACGTCGTTGCAACCGAAGATTTCCTTGTCAATTGAGAAGCCTGAAACCCCGCAATTATCGTTGCTGCCGTTGTCCACCTCCAAAGCATCCAGGAACATCTGCCCGCCGCTGTCGAGGTAGCGGGTGAGGCTGGCGTGGCAAAGGACCGTGGGGTCGGTATTGTCCTGCACGGTGACGGTGGCCTGGCAGGTCTTGGTGTTTTCGTAGGCATCCTTCACGGTGAGGGTGACGGTGTTCATGCCCACGTGGGCACAGTTGAAGGAGTTCGGCACCACGCTGACAAGGGTCACCGGGGTACAGTTGTCGTTGGAGAGGTTGTCCACGTCGGCGGGAGCAATATTGGCATTGCCGTTGGTATCAAGGCTTTTGATGATGCTCTTGCAGAGGGCGTTGGGCTGTACATTGTCCACAACAGTGACGGTGGTCTGGCAAGTGGCGCTGCCGATGTCGTCCGCCACGGTGAGAGTAACAGTTTGCGGCGTACCGATGTGGGTACAGTTGAAACTGGTGCCCGCTTGCCCGCCGATGCTGAACGTGAGTGTGCCGCAGCCGGTGGAGCCGTTGTTGAGGCTGGCGGGGATGATGTTGGCAATGCCTGCACCGTCCAACTGAGCGGTGAGCGTGGGATGGCAGTTGGCGGCAAGTATGCAGGCAATGGATTGGAATTCGTAAGCACCGAGGTCAATCAGGCTGCCGCCGGGGATGGCTTCGAATTTGCGGGCGTTGCCGTCGAGGTCGAGGGTGGTTGTGTTGGCGGCATCGTTGCCAGCGTCAATGGCGGGGGAGGTGATTTGCAGGCGGAGGTCGCCCGATGTACCCAAGCCAACGGGTGGCTGACTGACGAAGAGCGGGTCAACATTCAGGTTGCCTGTGCCGGGATAGACTCCGCTAGGTTGTTGCACGATGGAATAAGTGACGCTGGGATTGCTGGTGACGTTGAAAATCCCGTCGCTGTTGCCCCAAAGGATACAGTTGGTCAGCGAGGGAGAGGATAAAGAATAGTTGTACATCCCCCCGCCTTGAAAACCCGTATTGCCGGAAAAGCTGCTATTGGTCACGACCGGGGAGGAGGAGTTGCCGTTGTACATCACGCCTCCAAAGCCAGCCGAATTGCCGGAAAAACTGCAGTTGGTCACGACCGGGGAGGAGGAGTTGTAGTTGTACATCCCGCCGCCGCTGTCAGCCGAATTGCCGGAAAAGCGGCAGTTGGTCACGACCGGGGAGGAGGAGAAGATGTTGAACATCCCGCCGCCGCTGTTGGCTGCATAATTTTGAGAAAATAGGCAGTTGGTTACTTTCGGCGAAGAACCGTTATTGTACATTCCACCGCCATACCTGTTAGGATTGATAGTATTTGAATTTCCCCCTGTAATAGTAAACCCATCCAGAATAGCTGAATTGTTCAAGTTGTTCCCATCGTTGTTTACAATCCGGTAACTATTGTCGCTGTTGTCACTCACCGTACCGATGTCCCCGCTCAATGTCGTCACGTTCGTCGCCCAGTTCCTTTCCGAAACCTGCGTTTCTGTGCCAACGAAGCCACCATAAATGGCAACGCCGTTTTTCATCACAAAAGAAATCGTGCGGTCGGAGCCCGTGGTGGGTTTGTAAGTGCCTGCGGCGACCCAGATTTCATCGCCGCTGTCAGCGTTAGCAAGTGCCAGTTGAAGGTCCTTGGCTGCACAGGCCCAACTTGTACCATTGCCCCCGGAAGATGCGGCGTTCACATACCAACGGGTCCCATTGGACAGGATGGATTGGTACTCGTAAGCACCCATGTCCACGATCCCTCCACCAGTGATGGCGTCCACTCTTCCGTTGCCACCGAGGTCATTGGTGGGAGCACCGGATGAAGTTCCTGCGTCAATGATGGGTGAGCAAGCCAGTATATGAAAATCACCAACGATAGAAGGCGCAGTGGCCGGGTCG
>JBGSKQ010000059.1:0-28004 GCA_041741095.1 Saprospiraceae bacterium | reverse complement strand
CTGTTTTAAAACCCCTGACGAGACAGAAAATGTCAGATTTTGGACTCAGACACAGGGAATTTTTGAAGGAATAGCAGCGCTATTGCTGAAAAAATTGCCGAAGTATGAGTCCAAAAGATGGCGTTTTATGGCCGTTGAGGGATTTTAAAACAGTTTCTTAAGACTTCACCCTTTGCGTTTCCTGTTGATTAAGCCTAATTTTGCGGCACTTTTACCTTTATCATTTTAACTTTTTACTTATGAAGTCCCTGGCGTTTACCTTGCTTTCTGCTGCACTGCCTTTCCTTACCACCGCTTTTTTGCCTTCCCCGCCCGAAAAGGGCGAGGTGCTGCTCAACTGCAACCTCAATTCTTGCAACAAAATTGACTCTTTGTTCTTGTACGAGTTCAATGGGGTTGTTTTCAAAAAAATACAAACTGCGCCTACTGCCGACTGGCAATCCTACCAGTTCAAGGTGGCGGCTACGGCTCCCAGGTTTTACTACGTGGGCATCGAAGGCAACAACATTAAGCCGCTCATACTCGGCACGGAACAACAGGTGACGATGAACGGCTCCTGCCAGCAATTTCAAGGGGCGCAATTGCCTGATTCGGAACTGAACAAGCAATACGAAGAGGTTAAAAACGCCATCAACCAGCACAAAAACGAGCTCACCAATTACCTGCGCCAAATGCAGGCTGCCAATGCCCAGGACAATGTGGACATGGTCAATTCCATCATTATCAAATTGGGAGAATTGGACAAAAAGCGCCTTGATTTGCTGGATTATATGAAAAAAAACAACCCCTACCTCTCGAAGGTCGTGGCCCTCAATACTTATCTCAGCTACCAAAACCACGGCTCTGCAGACGTGGACGAGCTGACTTATTTTGCGACCAAATATTTTGATTTTGTGGATTGGAAAGACCCCGACTACAACTATATGCCCTGGGTCTATGAGAGCATCAAAGGTTATGCGCAGACGCTGGCTTCCGTCAATTTCCCCGTGGCCACACAAAAGGATTTCATGGACAGGATTTTACAGCAAGTTCCTGCCACTTCCCGCACTTATATGCTCGCTCTGGGCGGCGCAATAGCTGGCTTTCAGGCTGCCAAAAGCCCTCTGATGGCCGATTATGGCAAGCGTTTTATGGAAAAATACAAAAGCACCGAGCCAGAGGCGATTGCCCAGATACAGCAAATGTTGAAGATGTCTTCGAGCAATGTCGTCGGTGGCGAGGCCCCCGATTTTATCATGAACGATGTCAACGGCAGTCCACGGAAACTCTCAGAGTTTAAAGGCAAGGTGATGCTGGTGGACTTCTGGGCAAGCTGGTGCGGCCCTTGCCGCCGGGAAAACCCGAACGTGCTGAAAGCCTACGCCAAATACCACGACAAGGGCTTCGACGTGCTCGGCGTGAGCCTCGACAAGACGAAAGATAGCTGGCTGGCCGCCATTGAAAAGGACGGCCTCATCTGGCACCACGTTTCCGACCTGAAAGGCTGGCAAAACGAAGCGGCCAAACTCTACGGCGTCACTTCCATTCCGCATACGGTATTGCTCGACAAGGAGGGCAAAATCATTGCCCGCAACCTGCGTGGAGAAGCCTTGGATGCGAAGCTGGCGGAGATATTTGGCGAATAGTCCATTGTTTCATTGTTTCATTGCTTCATTGTTAATGCAACAATGAAGCAGCATCAAAACACAGATTCTGCTACTTGCCTGATGATGTCAGCATCGCCCATCGTATAATAGTGCAAACAGGGCGCACCTTTTTCCTTCAATTCTTTTGATTGCATGATGCACCATTCCACACCGGCCTGTTGGCGGGCCTTGGGGGTGGAAGCCTTGGTCATTTCTTTGGCCAATTCATCGGGTATATCTATGTGGAAATGGCGGGGGATGGAATTGAGTTGATAAGCTTTGGTCAACGGTTTCAGGCCGGGAACGATGGGGACGTTAATTCCAGCTTTGCGGCAGGCGTCCACATATTCAAAATAGTATTTGTTGTCAAAAAACATCTGCGTGACGATGTAATTAGCCCCGGCGTCCACTTTGGCTTTGGTGTATTCAAGGTCTATGACGAGGTTGGGCGCTTCAAAATGCTTCTCCGGATACCCGGCAATGCCGATGCAGAAATCTGTTTTTTCTCCTTGGGCAATGTCTTCGTCAAGGTACTTTCCCTGGTTCATTTCGGCGAGTTGTTTCACCAAATCAAGGGCATACTCATGGCCGTCGGGTTCTGGCACGAACCTGCCATCGAAAGATCTGGCATCGCCCCTCAGTGCCAGTACATTATTGATATTCAGGAAGTTAAGGTCAATGAGGGCATTTTCTGTTTCTTCTTTTGAAAAGCCCCCGCAAATCAGGTGCGGCACGGCATCCACTCCATAGCGGTGCATGATGGCGGCGCAGATGCCGACCGTGCCGGGCCGCTTGCGGATCGCCGTTTTTTCAAAATAACCGCTCGGCATTTTACGGTAAACAAAATCTTCCCGGTGGTAGGTGACATCAATGAAAGGAGGTTTAAACTCCATCAACATGTCCAGCGTCTCGAAGATGGCCTGCATACTGCCCCCTTTCAAGGGCGGCAGCACTTCAAAGGAAATCAGGGTCTGGCCGTTTGCGTTTTCTAAGTATTGGGTTACTTTCATCGTGGTGTCTTGGTGACTGGTGTTTTTGGTGAATAGTGAATCTATGTTCGCCATCCGCCAAAACCATTATTTTCGCAAAACTAAAAGCATCCAACATTATTTTGCAAACATGATTTCACTAAGGGATATTTTCAAAAAACAAACGGGCTTCCTGAGAGGGCTAAAAGCTTCCTACATTATCAACAACTTGTTGAATGCCAGCAAGTTGCAGCACAACAAGCCCTTGTATCAAAAACATGGGCTGCACAAAAGCATTTTTAGCCCTATTGGCAGCCACGATTTTAAAAAACATTCCGACAGCATTCCTTGGCTTGATAGGCCTGGTGCTGGACATGCCCTGGAGGAACATCCTGATTTTCAACAATTTAGCTCTGAGATAAAAGCTCAAATCAGGCAGTTTGTGGACAAAGGCTTTATGATTCTCAAGGGCTTTTACAGCTCCGATGAAGCCGACAAGGCCGTGGCCGAAATTGACCGCCTACTAAACGAACACAAAACTGATTTCAACTACACAGGCAGAAAAGTCATGGACGCCTACCGTTTTTCTGATATTTTGGACAAAGGTTTTTTCAAAAACCAGCGCATATTAAGCCTGCTCAATTTTACGATGGGCAAAAAAGTCATCCCATTCCAAACCATCAATTTTCGGGTGGGCAGCGAGCAAAGGGCACATTCCGACCACATCCACATGACCACCGAACCGCTCGGCTACCTCATTGCCACCTGGACGGCCCTCGAAGATTGCCACGAAGGGAACGGCCCCTTGTTTTACTACCCCGGCAGCCACCGCCTACCCTACATTACATGCCAAGACTACGAGTCGGGCAACACGGCCTGGACCATCGGCGAGGAAAGCTACCGCCGCTACGAAGACAGGATTGAAAAACTGATTGTTGAAAATCGCTTACGGAAGGAGCATTTTTATGCAAAAAAAGGCGATGTGCTCATCTGGCACGCCAATCTGTTGCACGGCGGCAGCGCTATCACGCAACCCGGTACCACCCGCAAAAGCATGGTCTGCCACTATTACTGCGAAGGAGTTATTTGCTACCACGAAATTTCCCAGCGCCCAGCGTTGATAGAGAAGTGAGAGGGTGAGAGAAGTGAGAGGGTGAGAAAGCCAATTTTCTCATTTCTCTCATTTCTCTCATTTCTCTCACATTCTATTCAAAGGTATTGCTGCACGATATTCTCCGTCACGACCTGACCATCCAAAAGGCGGATGATGCGGTTGCCAAATTCGGCGCAATAGGGCGAGTGGGTCACCATGATGATGGTGGTGCCTTCCTGGTTGAGGCTGGCCAGTATTTTCATCACCTCGTCGCCATTGGAGCTGTCGAGGTTACCCGTAGGTTCGTCCGCCAAGATGAGCTTTGGGCTGTTCACAATGGCACGGGCCACGGCCACCCGCTGTTGCTGGCCGCCAGAAAGCTGCTGCGGGAAGTGGTTGCGGCGGTGCATCATGTTCATTTTTTCCAGTAGCTCGTCCACCCGCTTTTTGCGCTCGGCGGAGGGAACTTTGGTGTAGAGCATGGGCAACTCCACGTTTTCAAACACGGTGAGTTCGTCAATCAGGTTGAAACTTTGAAACACGAAACCGAGGTTGTGCTTGCGCACGTTGGAACGCTTGCGCTCAGGCAGGTTGCCCACCTCTTCGTCCATGAAGTAATACTCGCCCCTGCTGGGGCTGTCAATCATGCCGAGCAGGTTGAGCAGGGTGGACTTGCCGCAGCCGGAAGGCCCCATGATGGAGACAAATTCCCCTTGCTTGATTTCGATGCTCACTTCGTTTAGGGCGGTGGTTTCCACCTCTTCGGTGCGGTAAACCTTGACGAGGTTGTTGGTACGGATCATCTATTTTGAGTTGATAAGGTTTATCAGGTTGATAAAGTTGATGAGGGTAGTATCAACCCTTATCAACCCCTATCAACCCTTATAAACTATTTAAGGATCAGTTCATCTTTTTCCCCAAAGTTGTCGTAGCTGGAAACAATGACGATATCGCCGGGCTGTAGGCCCTCCAGTACTTCATAAAAATTAGGGTTTTGGCGGCCTACTTTTATGTCAAGCTTGTGCGCCACATTGGAGCCCGGCTCCAGCACATACACCCAATTGCCGCCTGTCTTTTGGTAAAAACTGCCACGGGCGAGCAACAGGCCTTGTTCCTCTGCACTCAATTCCAGTTTGATGGAAACGGTTTGTCCACGCTTGATGGCCTCTGGCGCTTCGCCGGTGAATACCAGGTCGGCTTCAAAAGCGCCGTTGGCCACTTGTGGGTAAATCTTTTTTATCCTCAAATTATAGGTCTTGCCAGCAAACTGGAAGGAACCTTCCTGTTCAATAAAAATGCGGCTGATGTAAAACTCGTCAATCCTTGCCCTGATCTTGAAATTGGTCAAATCGTCAATTTGCGCAATGTTCTCGCCCTGGTTGATGAGTTCGCCGAGTTCGGAAGTGAGGCCGGAAAGCTGCCCGTCGAAGGGCGCTTTGACGATGAGGTTATCCAAGCTTTGCCTTGCAATGGCGAGGTTGCGCTTCATCAGATCCAGCGAGTTGTTCATTTGATCTTGTTGCAAAATGTGGAAAAGGCTATCCTTTTCAATGGTTTTGCGCAACATGGCCTTGCGGCGCTGAAGGTGCTCGTATTGGTCTTCGGTTTCCTCCTTGTCCACTTTTGCGATGACCTTGCCCTGATAGAGTTCGGCATTCCGTTGGGTGCGCTTGCTGAAAAGGTCAAGTTGATACTCCACATCCAGCGCTTGGTCCCGCAGGCTCAGGCTTTGCTGTTCCATCAGCAGGCTCGTGTTGCGGATTTGGTTGATCTGCGAAACGGTATTGGCTTCCTGGTTGAGATAGTTGAGCTGCAAATCCGGGTTGGAAAGGCGCAGAATGGGCTGCCCTTGTTTCATCATCGCACCGTCTTCCACAAACTTCTCTTCTACCCGGCCACCTTCCACTGCGTCAATAAAGACGGTTTTGATAGGCTGCACGATTCCAGTGACTGGGATGAATTCCTGAAAAACGCCTTTGTGAATAGTGTCCAATAGTAGGCGCTCGGTTTCCACGTTCAATTTGGATTTCCCGGCGTCCCTCCAAATGGCCGAAAACAGCAAGGCTGCCGCCGCTACAATGCCGCCCAAAAGGGCAATTTTTTGCCAAGTAAATTTCTTCTTCTCTAATTTCTTATCCATAATGTTATTTGCTGATGTTGCCCCCTCTTACTGGTGGCACTGTTCATTATTTTTTAAAACACTGGGGGGACGGCGCTGTTGCAGCTTTGGCCCTAGTAGCTTTTTACAACGGGTATGCCATATCACATAAGTTGCTGTTTTTCAGTTTTTTATAAAAAATAATTTGACAAAATGATAAAAAACGATGTACGGGCATGAACGGAATATGTTCGGAAATGGACAATGAGGCAAAAAGAAAAAGGCAACGGTAAAGTGGGGCGGAAAGGATGTTTTTTATAAACAAACCTCTCGTAATGTGAAAAGGACAAGGATGGGAAAAGAAAGGTGGCTTGAAGTGATGTTGGGCGTTTTGGAGAAGGTTGGTTGATTCTTGCGGTTTGCCACAAAACGCCAGAAAATAAAGGAGCCCCCCTCCAACAAAGCGGAGAGAGGCCATCCCAAAAACTGCTCTTTGATTAAGCCTTAAGGTATAATACCCCCACCTCAAGACTTATATCCTCTTAAAATAGAAGATCCATATTGATGACGCCAACGCCATTGGTTGGCTGAGGCACTGCCCTATCCGTTAAAATCCACTAAATCGTTTTTGTGTCAACCCCGGCTATGCCTCAAATTCTGATATGTTCCGGGCCTCAAAGGGTCGAGCCGACGAATCGGCTAAAGGGATGAAAATATGGTGAGAAATACCGTTGAAGGTTTTGTATCCACTTGGTTTGATGAAGGCATTTCTCTTTTAAAATATGCTCTATTACGTTGCAAAGGTAAAGCCTACCGATTAGTAGAGCGTACCCTTGAGAGTATAATTTTAAAAACAGTTTTAATCCAATAAAACTTATCTATCTTAATTTAAGATTGATAATCAGCCTTTTAAAACGGAATCAGGCTGCCTATCTTGCCTTTACAAGCTATAAAATATCACTCTCATACATAACAGTTCAGCATGTTATTGAGTAATTATTTTGCTCGGTTTCCGCTAATTAATTAGGGTAAACGGCATATCATGGATAGGCTGGCGGAAAAACGAGAGTACACAGCAAAGGATGAAAAGCAGGAATGCAATTACTTCATCAGTTCGGGGGGCATTGGATTTTGTTCTCATGAAATCGGTCGTGTTTGGTTAATACAAATTAGGGTTTGTCTATAGCAAGTTTGTTTTTGCAGGAAAATGCGGCGGAAATGGCCGAAGAGCAGTAACGGATGAAGAAGCTTTTGTGAAAGGTTGGGCGGCAAAGGTAGGGTATTGGTGCAAAAATGTCCAGTCCTGCTTATTAATTGAATGTAATTTTTTTTTGTGCAGCGACTTTACTTTAGAATAAGCTTTATATGTTCGAAATGTTCACTGCATTGTAAAATAAATCTTCTAAACTCCTTTGCCCCTCCTCGCCGCCTTTCCCGATAGCTATCGGGAGCTCGTCGGGGGAAGTTCCGATAGCTATCGGAATTGGGGCGTTCCCTGTCTGTTGGCAGGCAGGCGTCCCAAGCCCCTGTTTAGAAAACTTAACTACTTGTCCAACCATTTTTTAAAATCGTTTACCCGCTCCCGGCTCACCACGGTATTTGCTTCGCAGGGCGGGGCCATTTCCAATTTCAGGCGGCTGTTGAACCAGGAAGAAATTTTGGAGATTGCTTCGGGCCGGACAATCACCTGTCGGTTGATGCGGAAAAATTGGCCGGGATCGAGCAGGTTGTCCAATTGGTCGAGCGTATATTCTATGATGTGCTTTTTGTTGTTGCTGCATTGGGCGAAGGCTATCCCGTCCTCTGAAAAAAAATAGGCAATATCGCCTATCGGCACCTGAATGAAATGCTGCCCAGCCTTTACCAGAAAGCGCTCCTTGTAGCGTTCTTTTTTAAAAACAGATTGCAGTAGTTGTTCCAGCCCCGCAGGATCGTAGGCTTCGGTTTTGTGGTAAAATTTTCGAAATTTTTGCAGCGCCAGCACCAGTTCCTCAGGGTCAATGGGCTTCAAAAGGTAGTCCACGCTGTTCACCTTGAAAGCTGCCAGCGTGTATTGGTCAAAAGCCGTCGTGAAAATGATCGGCGATTTCACCTCCACCTGCTTGAAAATGTCGAAACTCAGCCCGTCGGCCAACTGGATGTCCATGAATATCAAATCGGGCGGCGGGTAATCGCCAAGCCATTTTACCGCCAACTCCACACTTTCCAACATGCCGAGGATGCTGCCCTCCTGACAATGTTCGCCCAGCAGGCTGGCGAGCCTTTTGGCGGCTGGTTGTTCGTCCTCTATCAATAATATTTTCATTGGGCCTGAATGGTTTTTAACAATTGGTTTTTGATAGCCATTTTACTTATTGCCGGAAAAATCCCCGATTGCTCCCGCTCGTTCTGCCCCAATTGGTAACTTAGCGGCAAAAGTATTACAACACAACAATCACCTTTATGAAAAATTTTCTGACCTGCCTTTTTTTCTCGTTCCTCGCTTGGGGAGCAGCCGCCCAGGAGCTAACGGCAACCAGCCCTGCCCAACAGGCCACCGATAAGCTTTCGCAATTTTATGGCCTGGATGCCAAGGAACAAGCCGAAATGCTGAAAGTCCAAGAACACAAACTCCGCAACCTGGCCGAAATAGAACCGATCAAAAAAACTGATCCAGGTTTATACATCCAAAAAGTTAGGGCCTTGCAAATTGGCACTGAAAAATCCATCGAGCGCATTTTGACGGAGGACCAGATCAAGCTGCTGCGCCAGCAGCAAATCTCCATGCGGGAGGAAAAAGCCCTGGCTTATAAAGAACTGAAAAGTTCGGGCGCCACCCAACAGGAAATTGATCAAAAAATGATGGAATTGGATTTAAAAGCCATCCAATAAGCCTTACTGTAGAGGAATGAGAGGAGTGAGAAAGCGTTTAGAATCAACTATTTGAACCTCAGGTTTTTTCTCACAACAACTCACGGCTCAATAAAAACGATACCCAGGATTTTTTTGCTTTAATATTACAAGCCCAGCCCCTGATGTCCGGGGGCTGGGCTTTTCTGTCTAAAGAATCTGCCAACCGCTCAATCCAACCTGCCAGCTAATCGAAATAGTGCGGTTCACACAAATATGCGATTGCCCTGCGCCATGCCGCCCCCCTAACTTTGCCCTATATTTTAACGAGCTATTTCCAAATGAGACAATTTGCCATCATCGCATTTTTCGCAGGGCTGCCCTTCTTTGCACGTGCATTTCAACAGCCGGTTTTTGCAGTCTACCACGACGAGACTACAATTTCGCAGTCTTTTTTTGAGTCCATCCTGCGGGAGGATTCCTTGGAAATAAAATTGGTGACTGACTTCAAATCCTTGCGCAAAGCCAAGAACACGAAAGATTACCAGGCCGCCGAGTTGCGCTTCACTGACAACAATGGCAAATACACCGAACTGGAAGTGGAAGTGAGGCCGAGGGGCAAAATGCGCCGCCGGGTCTGCGACATGCCGCCCCTGAAAATAAGGCTGCCCGGCGAAAAGGAAGGCTCCCGTACATTGAAAATGGTCAGTCTCTGCCAAAATACCCGCCAATATGAACAGTACCTATTGCGGGAGTTTTTCGCCTACAAACTGTACAACATGTTCACCGATGTGAGCTTTCGGGTACAATTGGCCAAGGTCGAGTTCATAGACAGCAAGGGCAAAGGCGCACCGATGAAAAGTTTTGCCATTTTGCTCGAAAACGAAAAGGACATGGCCAAGCGGGTCAGGGGGTTTGAGCTATCGTCGGGCGCTGCCGAACCAGAAAGGCTGCGCACGGCAGATGTTGAACTTTTCTGTTTGTTCCAATACATGATCGGCAATACGGATTGGTTCACGCTGACCGCCCACAATTTGGTGATACTGGGCTTAGAGGGCAAAGACCTGCCCGTGCTGGTACCTTATGATTTCGATTATTCCGGCCTGGTAAATTGCCCCTACGCCACGCCAGACAAAAGGCTCGACTTAATGGACGTGACCATACGCTACTACCAGGGCATGAAAAGGGAAGAAGCGGAGACCTCGAAAACCATCCAATATTTTTTGTCTAAAAAACAGGAGGTCATGGACTATTGCAAAAACTTTCCCTATTTCGACAGCCGCTCCCGGAACCATGTGACGAAATACCTGAGTGAATTTTACGAAACCCTTGAAAACCCAAAAAAGTGGAGAAGGGAAATTTCCCAGCATAGCGACTTGTGGATCAAACTTTAAAAGAACAGGTGGTTTTGGAAAAGGCGGGGAATTTAAAACACCTTTTACACAGCCCGTAATTTGCGCATATAGCAATAGTTGCTTTGTTTTGCTGTCTCCTTATCAAAGCGGATATTGCCAGGCAGCAGAACAGTTTTTTTCGCTCCCTGCACTGTTTGCCAAAAACCCTGATTTATGCTCAAGCATATCTTATTTGCAGGCTGCATCCTGGTTGCTACGGCTATTTTTTCCCAAAACTCACTTAAATCGCCCGATGAGTTTTTGCCCCATAAAATCGGGGAACAATTCACTGACCACAGCCAATTGGTAGCCTACTACCAATACATGGCTGCCAATAGCGACCGGGTAAAATTGATCGAGTTCGGCCGCACCAACGAACTGCGCCCACAGATCCTCGCCATCGTCAGCTCACCCGAAAACCTGCGGCGCATCGAAGAAATCAGGCTCAACAACCTGCGCCAGGCAGGTCTCGCCAGCGGGCAAGCCGACAATTCCAACCCCATCGCTATCGTCTGGCTCGGTTTCAGCGTGCATGGCAACGAAGCGGCTGGCTCGGAGGCTTCCATGCCCGTTTTGTACGAACTCACTAACTCTGCCAATAAAGACGCTGCTGATTGGCTGAAAAACACGGTGGTGTTGATAGAGCCGAGCGTCAACCCAGACGGCTACAGCCGCTATACTGCTTGGTACCGGCAGGCCAGCCCCGACCAGCCAGACATTGACCCAAAAGCAAGGGAACACAACGAACCCTGGCCGGGCGGCAGGGTGAACCACTACCTCTTCGACCTGAACCGTGACTGGGCCTGGGCCACACAGATCGAGACCCAAAACCGCCTGAAAGTCTATAACGACTGGTTGCCCCAAGTGGTGGCCGACCTGCACGAACAGTACTATGACGCCCCTTATTATTTCGCCCCGGCAGCCCAGCCCTACCACCAATATTTGACCCAATGGCAATCGGATTTTCAAGTGGAAATTGGTAAAAACCACGCAAAATATTTTGATGAAAAAGGCTGGCTTTACTACACCAAAGAAATTTTCGACCTCTTTTATCCCAGCTATGGCGACACCTACCCCTGCTTCAACGGTGCCATCGGCATGACTTACGAACAAGGTGGCCATTCCCGTGCGGGCCGGGCCATCGAAATGCCCAACGGTGATACCTTGACGCTGCAAGATCGGGTCAGCCACCACATCACCACTGCCCTCTCCACCGTTGAGGTTTCTTCAAAAAATGCAGGCCGTTTGGTGAAAAACTTCTCCGATTATTTCAGCAAATCCAAAAACAACCCACCGGGCCACTTTAAGAGTTTTATTGTAAAATCAACCAATCCAGCGTACAAAATCAAGGCCCTCACCACCTTGCTCGATCGCCACAAAATCCAATATGGCAAGGCAGGGAAATCGGCTGGCTCTATCACTGGCTTTGATTATTTGACCGGAAATGAAGCCAAGTTCAATCTAAGCGAAACCGACCTTGTCATCAATGCCTATCAGCCAAAAGGCCTGTTTTTGCAAGTATTGTTCGAGCCGGAACCTGCACTGGTGGATTCACTGACCTACGACATCACCGCTTGGTCGCTGCTCCATGCCTACGGCCTTGAGGCTTATGCGGCCAAACAGCGGATAGACCACACGCAGGGATATGATTTTGAAAAAACAAAAAAGCCAAACCCAACTAATTCGGCTTATGCCTATTTGTTGCCCTGGAATTCCTTGCAGAGCGCACGCTTCCTCGCCGCCGCCCAGAAACAGGGCATCATTGCACGGAGCGCAGAAGAAGGCTTTGATGTGGAAGGCAAAAACCACACAGCCGGTACACTGATTTTTACCAAAGCCGACAACCGCAAATTGGCTGGTTTTGATGAAATTGTCCAAAACTTGGCTGCTCAAATGGAAGTGGACTTAATGCCCGTACAAACTGGCTGGGCAGAAGCTGGCCATGATTTCGGCTCGGAGGCGGTACGGCTCGTGGCGCAGCCAAAAGTGCTGGTGCTTTCTGGTAATAAAACCTACGACAACGAGTTCGGGCAGGTGTGGTTTTATTTTGATAAAGTGCTCGAATATCCGGCCACCATCATGGACGCTGGCCAACTTTCCGCCAATACGCTCGCTGATTACAATACGCTTGTCCTGCCCGAAGGCTCCTATGGATTCGATGATCCAACCCTGGAGATGTTGGGAGATTGGGTAGGCAAGGGCGGCAGGCTTATCGCCATTGGTGCCGCCAACCGCTCGCTGGCCGACAAGAAGGGGTTCAATTTGGCAAAATTCGCCTCCGATGCCGACAAGGAAAGCGACAAAACCGAAACCGAGCAAATAGCGCTCGATCACCGAACTGCGCTCTACAAGGATAGGTTGCGCACTTCTTTGTCCGACAACCTCCCCGGTGCGGTGGTGGGCGTGAAAATGGATCAGTCGCACCCCCTGGCCTTTGGCATAAAGGAGCGCTATTTTTCATTGAAAACCAACGATATAAGGTATGATATTGTAAAAGAAGCCTGGAACGTTGGCTATTTGGAAAAGGACTTTATTTCACTGGGCTTCATTGGCCATAATTTGAAAAAGAAGTTGAAAAATTCCACCGTTTTCGCTGTGCAGGACAAAGGCCAGGGCAAGGTGATTTATTTGATTGACAACCCATTGTTCCGCTCGTTTTGGGAAGAAGGAAAGCTGCTGTTCAGCAATGCTTTGTTTTTGGTGAACTGATGCAAAACAAAAAAGGCCACCCCCGCTGGGATGGCCAATATTTGAATCAGTATGAAATTGCGATACGTGATTATTCAAACCACCAAACCACGTATTATTGGTTGACTTTCAATCCTCCATAGTTCAGGTTGGCTTTGATGACGCTCCGGGCGCCTTTTGTGCCTGCGTGGCCTTTCACTTCGTGCGAAGTGCCTTTGTCTTTTTCAAAAGTCACGTTCAGGCCGGCAGGGTAATCAATGCCTGCGTAGTTCGTGGCGGCATCCAGCGAATAACTGGCCCCATCCTCCACGTGTATTTTAAAATCGGAATACTTGCCGTCCAGGTTGATATTGGAAAAACCCTTGGCCAGGTTGTCCACCCGTAGGCCGCCGTATTCGAGATTGAAGTCGCCGTTGTCACGCAGTTTGTTGATTTTGTAATCCGTGTAGCGTGACACAGCAATGACGCTTTCTGCATCGCCAACTTCCACGTTGCCGTAGCGGCTTTGGCAGTTGAAGCGGCTCACTTTTGTCAGGTTAAAATGGTCGTAGCGGGAGTCGGCATTCAAGCTCGCCCCTTTATCCACAAACAGTTTGGAGTATTTTGTGGTAAAATTCACATCCTGCACATCGTTTAGGTTCAGCTTGCTGTACGACACATCGGCTGATACGTTCCTGGCCTTCACCACGGTGCCGTTGCCATAACCCAAAGCCAGGCTCAGCTCGCCGCCCACGCCTTCCAAGCGGAAGTTGCCATATTTTACATCAATATGGGCCTTGCCGGTGATAGGCTCCACGGTGGCGTCGCCGTATTTGTTGCTCAGGTCCAAGGAGGCCGTGCTGGGCATGTACACCACGTAGTTCACTTGAAACTCCGACTTGCTGTCGCCCCAGTTCCACCAGGAATTTTTGGTGGAGGAGATGACCGTTTCCGCTTTTACGAAGTTGTCGTCGCTGGTGAAATCTATGCGCACCCGGTCGAAAACATCTTGTGCCGCTGATTCGCTGCTGGCCTTTGCCACGATGGTCACGTCAATTTTTGCACGGTTTTTATCCCACACTTTCACGTCCACTTTGCCGTATTTGTTGATGAGGTTCACCAGGCCGGTGGCATTGATGGGGAATTCCTTTTTAATGGTTTTGGTAAATTCTTGCGCATCTTGCGCTGGCTGTGGCTGTTCTTGCCGGGGCTCAGGCCCACCTGCCGTTATGGACAACGGAGCGGCGAGCATGAGCGCCAGCACGACAGCGCACCAACCAAATTGCTGGCGCACTTGCCGGATTTTAAATACTAACTTCATTTTCTTCAGTTTTTAAATTTGTTGGATCGGTAGTTTGTACCTTTTCGAGCACTTGTTCGAGTATATCAATTTTGGTTTGATAATTAATGATCATGGCCTGGATGACCTGCTCTTCGCTGCCCGGTTGGGCATTTTTCAAATCCTGTTGAAGATCGTAATACAGTGAATCCAACTCCTGCAAGTCTGCTTTCACAAACCCGTCTTGGCGATAAGAGGCCAACTGTGCCATTTTGTCGTTGATTTGAGAATTGAAATACTGCTCCATTTCCGCATGTTCTGGCGAAATATCGGCCAGGGACTTCACTTCCTGATCAGGGGAAGCTAAATAAGCGCCCATAATCCCTCCGGCAACAAGCAGGACGGCCACAGCGGCTGCGATGCAGAGCCGCCGCATAAAGACCACTTTCCTGAGCGGCTTTCGTTCCAGTTTCCGGTCAATCTCCGACCAAACACGCAGGTTCGGTACGGCAGTATCAAACTCGGACCGGTGTTCGAGTATGAATTTTTCTAAATTATCCATCTTCAGTTTGTTATACCGAAATTGGGAAATTTGAAATTGAGGAATTATTAAATCATTGATATTCAATCCAATAATAATTTCCAATTTTTCAATTTCCTAATTTCATCACCTTTTCAGTTTTCAAAAATCTTGGGTAAAAACCGTCAACTATCAACCGTCAACCGTTTTCCCTCTAATAACTCTTTCAGTTTTTTCTTCGCACGGCTAAACTGCGACTTCGAGGTCGCTTCCGTGATATTTAAAATTTCACCTATTTCTTTATGGTCGTAGCCCTCGAACATATACAGTGAAAAAACCACCCTGTAGCCGTCGGGCAAATCCGTCATGGCTTGGTTGATAGTGCTCACGTTTAATTTTATTTCATCCACCGGGCCATCTTCTGCCACATGGTGGAAGCGGTCGTCGAGGCTTTCCAGGTTGAGCCGCCGTTTTTTCAAAAAGTTGATGCAGTTGTTCACCACGATCCGCTTGATCCAGGCGCCGATGGAGGACTCGTAGCGGAAGGTGTCCATTTTGGTAAAAACATCAACGAACGATTGCTGCAAGAGGTCTTCGGCATCCAAATCATCGTTCACCATGCGCAGGCAAATGTTGTACATCGCCTGTGAATACAGCCTGTAAAGATCAAACTGTGCCCTTCTGTTGCCCAGTTTGCAGTCCTCGATGATTTCCCTATGGGTGCTGCCGTAGTCCAAATTCCCAATTGTTTTCGCCTAATATAGACAATATTCGGTTGCCAGGGTTGCATTTTTAAGAAAAGAAAAAACGCTTTTTCGTATGGACGGAACGCTAGTTCCAAAAACTGAAAAAGCGGAGACGGCCTGTGCCGCTCCGCTCTTGTATATTTTTATAAAAGGGGGACGCTTAAATTCCCAACTTGGTTTTCACCATAGCCGTCACGTCCGCTGATTCGTCGGCATATAAAATGACGCCGGACTGTGCATCGAAAATGTATTGGAAGCTGCCCTCTTTGGCCACATCCTGGATGGCGGTGTTCACCTTATCGAGGATGGGCTGCATCTCTTTTTGCTGCCGATCGGCGAGGTCCTTGTCCATTTGGGCGCTGTAATCGTAAAGCTCCTGCTGCATTTTTTGCAATTCGGCAGTCACTTCTTCTTCCTCTTTTGGAGTCATCAGGCCCTGCTGTTTTTTCTGAGCGGCGGCTTGTTGTTTTTGTTGAAAAGCCGTCAGTTTGGATTCGCCCTGCTTTTCAAGTTGTTTTTGAAAGCTCTCCATGGTGGACTGGAACTGCTTCATTTCAGGCAGGTCCTTCAAAATAAGGGCAGAGTTGACGTAGCCGAACTTCTGTGCATTGGCCAGGCCGCAGAACATAAACAGCGCCACGGCGACCATTCCAAGTTTCATAATATGCTTCATCATTTTTTGTGAAAAGTTTTTGCTATTTGCGCCCGCCGGCGGCGCTTTCGCCTCCGAACGGACAGTGTAAAAAGTGTGCAAAAGTAGGGAATTTGGTTGGTTGGCCAGCTTAAAAATGCCAAGCACCAAAGCTTATTTTCTTTTCAGCTTTTCCAGCACTTCGTTGGTCTTGTCGTAGCTGGGGCTGGCGAAAATCATCCCAGTGGAGCCGCCCTTGTCGAAAATGAAATCGTAGCCTTTTTCACCGGCAAAGTCTTCGATGGCCGCATAGACCCTGTCCTGGATAGGTTCGACCAGCTCTTTGCGTTTCAGGAAAAGGGCACCTTCGGGGCCGAATTTATCTTTTTGCATTTCACGCACCCGTTTTTCCATTTCCATGATTTCGTCTTCTTTTTTAGAGCGGGCCTCATCGCTCAGCAGCACCTGCTCGGCTTGGTAGCGGTTGTATTCGCCCTTGATTTTGTCGTACTCCTGGGCGATTTCCTGGCGCCAGGTGGCTGCTATTTTGTCCAGTTCGTCCTGGGCCTTTTGGTATTCGTCAATGCTTTCGAGGATGACCTTCACATCCACGTAGGCGATGCGCTGGGCTTGGGCAGCAAAAGCGAAAAATGCTGTGAAGAGGATGGCGGAGATTGATTTTTTCAGCATGTCTTTAAGTTTAAGAGCTTGTTTGCGATTTGGTGCTTGAGGCAAAAACGAGTTATTTTTTGTCAGTTTTTCATCTTTTTGAAGGCGCATAGTAGGGCTACGCAACTGAAAAAAGGTGAAAAAATGGCGAAAAAGAGCCGTTTTTTTGACCAAGTGACCAAATTGCAAACAAGCTCTAATATTGAATTTCAGTTTAGTGCGCCAAAATTAGGCTTTTCTTTCAGCCTTCAGCCATGCTATAGACGCATGGCGGTTCATTTTTGAATAAGGCCAAAATTTCACAACCAAGCCCAATAAAAGCGCAATTGTTTCTAAATGAACTGATTAGGTAGCAAAGGGTTGGCTGGGCCTCCCATACTTTAACGAGGGTTTAACGGGCATAAAGTATAGTTTAACAAAAAGAAAGGGTGGAAAAACTGGATTCCCCCACCTGCTATTCAAACGATGCGCCGACCGTGGCTTCCACTTCCCAATTTGCCCGCAGTTCTTCCAGCACCTTTCGTTGAATGCGTTCGGGCTGGCGGCGAAGGTCGTAGTTGCCTGTGGTCCAGCGCCCGTTCCTGTCCAAATCCTCGATCAATTCCACCGAATAGGTATCTGGCGTCATGTAGGGAATTGTTTTTTGAAAATCCGCCGTTCCATCCACGTTGTATTCCTCGAACAAGGTTTCGTTTTTGGCCAAAATCCTAATTACGTAAGCGGCGCTGCTGTCCAGCCCCAATACTTTCAAGGTCAAGGTGCCGTAGTCTTTTTCCTGCCCGACGGTAAATTTCCGTGCGATGGAATCCGCATTGCTCAGGCCGTAGATGTCCATTACGCTGCCGGGCAGGAAGATAAGTTCGTACAGCTTGCCTTGCTTCCATTTGAAATCCACCAGCAATTTTCTCCTCAAGGCAGTATCGAGCACGACCTTTGGCTGCACGGGCACTTGGGTCGAATCTTCCAGCAATTGTATTTTACCAAGGTCAAAACTGTCCAAGGGATAATTGAAAATGACCGGGTAAGCTTTGAAGGGATGCTGCAAGGGTGCCTTGGTGGGAATTTTATCCCAAGAAACCAACTGGGCCGTGGAGAAAAAACTGGTGCGGAGGCCCGTCTTCACCAACACCGTATCAATGGAAGTGTCCCGCTGCACATATATATTCCAGGGTGCATCTTCGGCCAGGCTGTACCACAGCCAGATGGAATCTTTTTCTGTTTCAAAAAAAGCCGTTTGCCCCACGCTGTCAAAACTAATGGTGGCGTCAAAAGGGGCCCGGCTAAAGCCAAGATTGACCCGGCCATAAATGCCCACTTCTTTTTCCCTTAAAAACAATTTTTTTGACTCCTGAAACAGGCGGATGTTGACAGTCGGGATGCCGAGCGGCAGCGTAGTTTTCAAAGAATCCCCCAACAAAGAATCCTGCGCCAATGAAAATGAATCAACAAGTGCGGTGTTCACAACCACTGAATCCGGAAGGTCTACTTGGGTTGAGTCTGCCAGCAAAGTGTCCAGTTCCAAAGTGTCAATGGTCAATTTGGCCGAACTCAGCACTAAAAAACTGTCAGGAAAACCAATCATCTCCGCCTCGCTGTCATATCTGTAATTGAGGTTTTTGTCGAGCAGGGCAAAAGCCTTGAAAGTGCCGGATTTCACATTGTCCACTTGAAACCTGCCCGAAGTGTCTGTTTTGGCAAAATAAAATGGCCGATCCTTGCGCACCACCGTGTCCGACAGGTTTTCATAGAGCATGAAAAGCACGTCTTTGGTGGGCTTGCCCGTGTAGGCATCCACGACTTTCCCCTTCACCGAGAGGGAGTCAATGTAGTCGCCCGTGGAAAAGACAAATACGATGGGGGCAACGTTGCCCTTGGTGATGTCACGGATGGCTTCGCCGTAGTTGATGACGTAGGTGGCGCTGTCACGCAGCACTTCCTTTTCGTCAAATTTCAGCACGATGCTTTTTTTCTTTCGGGTAATTTCAGGCCTGAACTCCAGCGGCGGCGAGATGACGACCTGGGTAAAAACCTCCTTTAATTCCACCCATTCGTTGAAGGTCAGCACGATGTCCTGTTTTTGAAAACGGGTTTGGTAATTTGGCGTGGAACGGAGCGTGTCAAGTTTGGGCGGAGTGAGGTCGTCGGGGCCACCAGTGGGGGGAATGATTTGGGCGCAGCCAAAAAATAAGGACAATAAGAAACCGCAAAACGCAAGCGTGCCTGCCGAGCCAATGGGGACAGGCTGAAAGTGCCGTTTTATAAAATTTCCAAATTGCAAACTGGTGTTTTTTAAAAAGAATAAATGCCCAAAAAGCCCGCAAAGGTGCTGCATTTACCGAAGTTTAACAAACCTTCAAAAAGGTCATTCCTCCTCTTGGCGGTCAAAACTTTTGCGGCGCATTTCCAGGTTGCGGGGGTGGAAATTCAGCACGGTTTCCCGCAGGTATTCCGTGTCCAGGTGGGTGTAGATTTCGGTGGTGGTGATGCTTTCGTGGCCGAGCATGTCCTGCACGGCTTTCAGGTCGGCACCGCCTTCGATGAGGTGGGTGGCAAAGGAATGGCGGAAGGTATGCGGGCTGATATTTTTTTCGATGCCCGCCAGTTTTGCCAATTCTTTGATGATCAGGAAAACCATGATGCGGCTGAGTTTGCCGCCCCGGCGGTTGAGGAAGAGGATATTTTCGCTGTCTTTTTTTACTTTCAAATGCCGCCGCACGCCCTCCACATAAAAGCGGATATGCTTGGCCGCCTCCTCGCCAATGGGTACCAGGCGTTCTTTATCGTTTTTGCCCAACACTTTTACAAACCCAACGTCAAAATGGAGGTTGGACAAGCGAAGGCCTGTCAGTTCGCTCACCCGCAGGCCGCAGGCGTAAAGCGTTTCCAACATGGCCCGGTTGCGCAGGCCGTGCGCCTCGCTCAGGTCAATGGCGGCAAACATGCATTGGATTTCGTCGAAGCTGAGCACTTCGGGTATTTTGCGTCCAATGCGGGGCGTTTCGAGCAGTTCGGTCGGATCGGTTTGCAACAGGTCTTCGAGGAGGAGGTATTTGTAAAAAGCCTTGATGCCGGAAATGATCCTCGCCTGCGAGCGCACGTCAAGGCCCAGTTCGTTGAGCCATTTGATAGCGTCCTGCAACTGTTCGAGGGTCACATTGAGCGGGGAAATAGCAATTTGATGGATGTCAAAATACTGCGCCAGCTTGCCGATGTCCCGCAGGTAAGCATCTATCGTGTTACCCGACATGGAACGTTCGAGCAGCAGGTAGGAATGGAAGCCTTTGATGTAGGGTTGCCACATGGGGCAAAGGTAGGGGGTTGGGGTTTGATTTGTTCGGGTTTAGAATTGTTCCAGGCCAATTCTAAGCCCTTGCCCTATTCTTTTATTTAAAAAACTCAATATCAAAACTCCCGTCCGAAAACTTCACCCTGTCGGGGTTGTTCGGGTTGCGCTTGCCGCCACTTGTGGCAATGTCATAGGTCACTGTGAACTTGCCCTGCACGATGTTGGCCACGGTGTCTATTAATGTTATCTCTAAGTAGTTGTCGATGGCGTCCTCGTTCAATACATAAGTGTCTTCCAAAGCATCCCCGTCATCCTCTAAAGTATGATAAGAGGATCCTACGAACCCATCGAAAACATTGTTGTACGGGCCGCTCACTTTGTACTTGCCTACGGATTTTGGTATTTTATTAAAACTTATATCTTCTCTAGGAAACCCTTCTTCCGAAACAGTTTCCATGCCCATACCAAAGAGTGAGGGGATGGTGTCGTAGTGCTGGGCACCACTGGAGGCCAGCCAGTCTTTTCCATTCTTCTTCGCTTCTGCGCTCCCATATATCATACTTCCCGGATAGTAAATGGGGACATCTTCTTTTTGGCAGCCGATGGCAAAACAAACGGTGGCGGATAGGAGGAATAGGATTGATTTCATGGACGAACGATTTATTTGGGAAAAGTGGTTTTCAGATGGCCAGAGTCTCCAACAGTTTAATTTGAACCAATTTTCTTCTTCAAAATACCAGCCATGAACAGAAATTTCCGAAAGCCGGATTGCTTGACCTTCATTTGGATTTTTACTTTTTGGTTCATTTTACATTCAAATTACACCTTGGATAATAAAAGCTTCGATTTTCTCTGAACTGTATTGAATGGCATTTACTTTCAATAAAAGTACCTCAACTATCTGATAATTCTAAGCCACTCTCTATAACTTGTAAGAATCGCTATACAGAATAGCTATTTTATCATTCAATCCTATATTTGCCGCCTTTAAAAATAGCGTACAATGACCATATCGCTCAACTGGCTCAAAAAATATATTGACATTCCACTTTCGCCGGAAGAAATCTCCAACCTGCTAACCAGCCTCGGCTTGGAGGTAGAGGGCATGGAAGAAGTGGAAACCATCAAAGGTGGCCTCGCTGGTGTCGTGGTGGGCGAAGTAAAAGAATGTTGGAAGCACCCCGGCGCCGATAAACTCAGCCTTACCAAAGTGGATATTGGAACGGGCGAATTACTTCAAATCGTCTGCGGGGCGCCCAATGTGGCGGCAGGCCAAAGGGTGATGGTCGCCACCGTCGGCACTACGCTCCACCCCACAGAAGGCGAGCCGCTTACACTCAAAAAAGGCAAAATCAGGGGCGAAGAATCCCAGGGCATGATCTGCGCCGAAGACGAACTTGGCATCGGCGGCGACCACAGCGGCATCCTCGTTTTGCCAACAAACACGTCTATCGGCCAAAGCGCAAAGGAATATTTCAACATAGAAACCGATGTCATCTTTGAAATCGGCCTGACGCCCAACCGCTCCGATGCCACCTGCCACCTCGGCGTGGCAAGGGACTTGGCGGCAGCACTGAAAATACAACACAGCCACAGCGGCGAGGTAAAACTGCCATCGGTTGACAATTTTAAAATAGACAACCACAGCCTGCCCGTGGAAGTGGTGGTGGAAAATACGGAAGCCTGCCCCCGTTATGCGGGCGTTTCCATCAAGGGCGTCAGCATCAAAGAGTCGCCCGATTGGCTGAAAAAACGCCTGCTCTCCATCGGCGTGCGACCCATCAGCAACATCGTGGACATCACCAATTTCATCCTGCACGAACTGGGGCAGCCGCTCCACGCTTTTGATTTGGATGAAATTACTGGACGCAAAGTCATCGTGAAAACCCTGCCCGAAGGCAGCAAATTCCATTCCCTCGACGAGCGGGAACGAAGCCTCAGCGCAGAGGATCTCATGATTTGCGACGGCGACTCGAAGGGCATGTGCATTGGCGGCGTATTTGGCGGCATCCGGTCGGGCGTGAAGGAAACGACGAAAAACATTTTCCTCGAAAGCGCCCATTTCAATGCCAAATGGATTCGCCGCAGCAGTACCCGCCACGACCTGCGCACCGAGGCCGCCAAGGTGTTTGAAAAAGGCCACGATCCCAACCTCTGTGCCTATGCCCTCAAACGGGCAGCTATGATGATGGTGGAATTGGCGGGCGGCGAAATTGCTTCCGAAGTGGTGGATATTTATCCAAATCCCATTCGCCCGGCTGAAATTACGGTGAAATATGACTATGTGAACCGCCTCATCGGCACTCCCATTTCACCCAAAGAAATAAAAGCCATTTTACTCGCCCTCGGCATGGATATTTTGGGTGAAACGAATGAGTCCTTCACCGTGGCCGTGCCGACCAACAAGGCCGACGTGACCCGCCCCGCCGACATCGTGGAGGAAATCCTGCGGGTGTATGGCCTCGACAACGTGCCAGTGCCAGTGCAGATGCGCAGCAGTATCGTGCGGAACGAGTACCCCGACCCCAACCAGGTACGCAACGCCATCGGAGACTACCTGGCAGCCAATGGTTTTAATGAAATCATGTCGCTATCCCTTTCGCAGTCAACGTTTTACAAAGAAATTTTGGCAAGGGAAGCGGTAGACATCGTTCCAGTCAACAACACTTCCAATGTTCAGTTGGACATTATGCGGCCAACGATGCTTTTTAGTGGTCTGGAAGCTGTTTTGAACAACCAAAACCGCCAGCAGTCCGATTTGAAATTGTTTGAGTTTGGAAAAACGTATCACGACAGGAAGGATGGGCAATGGAAGATGGACGGCGGAGGGACAGACGTAAAAAAATTATTCGACGAGCCACAGCATTTGGCCATTTTCCTCTCCGGGCAGCGCTGGGCGGAGAGTTGGCGCAATGCGGGCAATCCCGCTGCCGATTATTTCACTTTGAAAAATTTTGTGGAAAACATATTGGCCCGTTTGTCCGTATCGGGTTACCAGGAGACAGTGCTAAATGACGAGGTTTTCAGCTACGGCATGAAGTACCACCGAGGGCCACAGGAGCTGGTTGTTTTTGGCAAAGTGCAGCCCAAGATTTGCAAAAAAATGGGCATCAGGAGCGAAGTTTATTATGCCGATTTCAATTGGGACCTGCTCTTGCAGGCGGTTAAAAAACAAAGCATTACTTTTGCCGAGCTCAACAAGTTTCCTACCGTGCGGAGGGACTTGGCACTCGTGATTGGAAAATCCGTGAAATTTAGCGACATTGCCGCCCTTGCCAAAAAAGTTGGTAAGAAGCTGTTGAAAGATATAATTTTGTTCGATGTATTCGAGGATGAAAGCAAGCTCGGCGAGGGCAAAAAATCCTACGCCATCGGCTTCACCTTCGAAGACCCGACCCGTACCCTTCAAGACAAGGAAGTAGATGCGGTGATGGGCGAACTGATTGGCAATTTTGAAAGCAAACTCAGTGCTGTCATAAGGCGCTAAAAAATGACCCAACAACTCGATCACATAGAACAACAAGTGCAGCGGCTGGTAGAAGTTTTGAACACTTTGCGCCAGGAAAACACTGCCTTGTTACAAGAAAATAGTAAACTCAAAGCCGAACAGGAAGCGCAAAACGAGCGCATCGGCGAATTGACACAAAGATTATCCAACGCGCAGCAGGCATTGGCCGAGCAGCGGGGGGATGACCCGGAAAGTTCTCAGAAGCTGAGAAAGCAAATTGACCAATACATTCGTGAAATAGATAAATGTATTGCGTGGCTGCAAAGTGTTTAAGGAATGATGAATGATAAATGTTGAACGATGAACGATTTGTAAAAAATTTTTGACCTCGTTCCCGCATTTTTAAATCATCAAATCTTCAAAAAGGATATGGAAGAACAAGACAGCAAACAATTGACGGTAACGATTGCCGGCAGGCCATATCCTTTGAAAATAAAGGCGAATGACGAACCCGTCATCCGAAGGATAGTAAAGGAAGTCAACGATAAAGTAAACCGCTTCCAACTGGCCTATCCCAACCGTGAAAAGCAGGATTGCCTAGCCATGGCACTACTCGCCTACGCAGTTGACCTTCACAAAACACCCAGCCCACCTGAAACAGCTTCCACGCCCGAACTTTCCGCCAAACTCTCCCGCATTCAGTCGCTTCTTGACGAAGCGCTGGCTTAAACGGCCCTTTTCCCGCTGAGCAATATTTATGGAAAAATGGTTGACCCGTGGTTGGATGGTTGAATGGTTAAATGGCTTTTGCCAAGCAACCGCAAAACCATTGAAGCCATGTAGCCATGAAGCCATCAAACCTGTCTGCCGATAGGCAGGCATCTTAACTCTTGACAATATGGAAATAGGAATCGGACTGATCGCAGGATTGGTCATCGGAGCACTGGTAGGATACTTTCTCATCCAGTCCATTTTAAAAAAACAACAACAGGCGAAAATTGACGAGATAAACGCCAAATCGGATCATGAAATCAAGAAAGCACAGGAAACTGCGCAAAAAATCGTCGGTGAAGCGGAAGCCAAAAACGAACAGATAAAACAGCGAAAAATCCAGGAAGCCAAAGACCGGTTCAACAACCTGCGGGCTGAATTTGAATCAGAAAAAGCTAATAAGCTCGTAGCGGTCAAAGAACGGGAAATGGAAATCAAAAGCTTGGAAAAAGACCTCCAGGCTAAAGAAGACAAACTCAAAGACCGCAATAAGGAACTGGATACCCGCAATACCGACCTCGACTCGAAAGAGGCAGAGATCAACGTCGTGCGTGAAAACCTGGAGAAGCAGTTAAAGATTGTGGCCCGCCGCAAAGAAGAATTGGAGGCCGCCAACGAAGAGCGCATCAAGGCCCTCGAAAACATTTCCAAACTCACAGAGGCCGAAGCCAAGGAGCAACTGCTGGAAGCCATCAAGCACAAGGCCGAAGCCGATGCTATGTCGCTCGTGAAAGAAGCCATTTCCCTGGCAAAAACCGAAGCCAACAAGGAAGCCAAAAAGATCATCATCCAGACCATCCAGCGGATGGCCTCGGAATACACCATTGAGAACACCGTCTCTGTGTTCCCGCTGGACAGCGACGACATGAAGGGCCAGATTATTGGTCGGGAAGGCCGCAATATCCGGGCACTCGAAGCTGCCACTGGCGCAGAAATCGTGGTGGACGACACGCCGGAAGCCATCGTCATTTCGAGCTTCGACCCCATCCGCAGGGAAGTGGCCCGTTTGGCACTGAAAAAACTGGTGACGGATGGCCGCATCCACCCTGCCCGCATCGAAGAAGTGGTGGCAAAAACCCGCAAGCAACTCGATGAGCAAATCATCGAAATCGGCGAACGCACCGTCATCGAACTGGGCATTCACGGCCTTAATCCTTATTTGGTAAAAATGGTGGGCCGGATGCGTTTCCGTTCATCCTACGGCCAAAACCTGCTCAAGCACTCCATCGAAACGGCCAACCTCTGCGGCATCATGGCCGCCGAATTGGGCCTTCCTCCCAAACAGGCCAAGGTCGCCAAACGTGCCGGCCTCCTTCACGACATCGGTAAAGTGGCCGAAGAGGAAACAGAACTGTCGCACGCCATCCTTGGTATGCAGATTTGTGAAAAACACGGCGAAACGCCTGTTGTCTGCAACGCCGTAGGTGCCCACCACGACGAAATCGAAATGAACAATATTATCTCCCCATTGGTACAGGCCTGCGACGCCATTTCAGGTGCCCGCCCAGGTGCCCGCCGGGAGATTCTGGAAAGCTACCTCAAGCGCATCGGCGAACTGGAAGAACTGGCCATGTCGCACGAGGGCGTACAGAAAGCCTTTGCCATGCAGGCTGGCCGTGACCTTCGGGTCATCGTGGAATCAGAAAAGGTGAGCGACCAGTATGCCGAAGACCTAGCCTTTATGATTTCTCAAAAAATACAGGACGAAATGCAGTACCCAGGCCAGATCAAGGTGACAGTGATTCGGGAGAAGCGGGCGGTGCAGTTTGCGAGATAAGTCAATGGCAGTTGTTACTGTTTAAAAATAAAGAGACGTTGGGTGTTCTGCGCCCAACGTTTTTTTTTGTTTTTTAAACTACACCCCCAGTTATTCTCTCATGTCCCTCATTTTCTATCTTTGAGTAATGACCAACAAGGACTATAAAGAACTCCTCCCCACCTGGCCTCAGGATCCGGGCGTTTATCGCTTCCTGGATGCAGAAGGAAAAGTGCTTTACGTAGGCAAGGCCAAGAGCCTGAAAAACCGTCTTTCCTCTTATTTCAGCGCCACAAAGGGCATGGCCTACAAGACGAGGGTCATGGTTAAAAATGCCCATTGCATAGAGTTTACGCTGGTGGACACAGAGACCGATGCCCTATTGTTGGAAAATACCCTGATCAAACGCTTTCAGCCACCGTACAACGTGATGCTGAAAGACGCCAAGAGCTATAACTATATATGTATCAAAAACGAGCCCTTCCCCAGGGTCTTCATCACTCGGAAAGTTTTTCGGGACGGCTCCACTTATTTTGGGCCATACACATCGAAGGGGCGTTTGAAAATCATGTTGGAACTGATAAAATCCCTCTTCCCCCTGCGTACCTGCGCCTTGAACCTTTCCCCATCCGTTTTGGAAAAAAACGCCTGCAAGGGCAAGTACAAAGTCTGCCTTGAATACCACATCAAAAACTGCCTTGGCCCCTGCGAAAAACTGGAGGATGGGGCCAGCTACAACGAGCGCATCGAACAAATCAAGAACTTGCTCAAAGGGAATTTCGGCCCGGTGAAACGCCATTTTCAGGAAGAAATGGCCCGCCGTGCCGAAAACCTTGAATTTGAAAAAGCCCAGCAAATAAAGGAGAAGCTGACTGTTTTTGAAGACTACCAATCGAAAAGCACGGTGGTCAGCACGACGATTCGGGACGTGGACGTGTTCTCCATTGCCAGTGATGAAAAATTGGCTTACGTCAATTACATCAAAGTGGTGAACGGAGCCATCATCAATACCTATACGCAGGAATTGGTGAAAAACCTGGACGACGACGAAAAGGATCTCCTCTCCTTCACCATTCCCGAACTGCGTGAAAAATTCAGCAGCATTGCCTCGGAAATCATCCTGCCTTTCGAGGTGGAATTGGCGGAAGAGGGCATTGTGATGACCATCCCGAAAATTGGCGACAAAAAGAAACTCCTGGAACTTTCAGAGAAGAACGTCCAGTATTTTTTGCTCCAGAAAAAGAAAGAAGAAGCCTCGCAAACAGGCAAGCAGACCTCTGCCGAACGCATCCTCCGCACCCTGCAAAGCGACCTGCACATGGCCGAAGCGCCACTCCACATCGAGTGTTTCGACAACTCCAACATGCAGGGCAGCTTCCCCGTATCATCTTGTGTGGTTTTTAAAAATGCCAAACCCAGCAAGGGCGATTACCGCCACTACAACGTGAAGACCGTGCAAGGCCCCAACGACTTCGCCACGATGGAGGAGGTGGTCTATCGCCGCTACAAGCGCCTGCTCAGCGAGGGCCATGCCTTGCCGCAACTCATCATCATTGACGGCGGTAAGGGGCAGCTAAGTGCTGCCGTCAAAAGCCTCACTGCCCTTGGCATTTTGGATAAAGTGACGGTGGTCGGCATTGCCAAACGGTTGGAGGAAATTTTCTTTCCCGGCGACTCTATTCCGCTCTACATCAACAAAAAATCGGAGAGCCTCAAGCTTATCCAGCAAGCCCGCAACGAGGCGCACCGTTTTGCCATCACTTTCCACCGCAACCAACGCTCACGGGATCTCACCAAAACAGAACTGCACGACATACCCGGCGTGGGCGAAAAAACAGCGGAAAAACTACTCAAGCATTTCGGTTCTGTGAAAAAACTGCGGGAAGCACCGAAGGAAGATTTGGAACAAGTGGCCGGAAAATCGGTGGCCGGAAAGGTGTGGACGTATTTTGGGAAAGATGTGTAGCATGTTGCGTCACGTTTTAAAAATCCGATGCATAAAGTGGATTTTTTGCGACGTATTCAGTCAAAGAAGCGATAGCAGTAATTTTCATCACCCTGCTTCCAGATTCAACCTATTTATTTTGTGAGAATCAGTACTCTGTAAACTAATATTCTTTATTTTCCGTCATGCGGAAGGATGAGAGTTAGGGGGTGAATATTGCTAGCGCAATTTTCACCCCCAAGGCCCACTCCCCCAGCGGGGGGGGGGGGGGGGGGGGCG